>NZ_JBVING010000001.1:440895-804444 GCF_055579465.1 Streptomyces sp. NPDC032745
GCCCCGGCCTGGCCTCCGGCCCCGGCCTGGCCTCCGGCCCCGGCC
The DNA here is from genome assembly GCF_055579465.1 of Streptomyces sp. NPDC032745. Classification (NCBI taxonomy): domain Bacteria; kingdom Bacillati; phylum Actinomycetota; class Actinomycetes; order Kitasatosporales; family Streptomycetaceae; genus Streptomyces; species Streptomyces sp. NPDC032745. Next base: position 440,941 of record NZ_JBVING010000001.1, read on the forward strand.
TGGCCTCCGGCTCCGGCCTGGCCTCCGCCCCGGGCTGCGCTCCGGCCCCGGCGGCCCCTCGCCGGGGCCCGGGTTCCCCGGCGGTGGGCGCTGGGTGCCTCGGGGCCGTTGCGGTTCGCGGGACGAGCGCGGGTCCTGTAGGAGGCTCCATACCTGCAGGCCGTACAGCCGGTCGAATTGGCTATTCCGGGATGTGAGAGCGGTGGTGCACGATGGCTGCATGGCACCGCACTTCGACCACCCCGGCGAGCAGGCCGCTTCGGACCCGATCCGGCTGCTCGAGATCCGTGAGACCCCGCTCTCGATCGACGAGGTCTTCACGGCCGTCGGCGACGACGCGACGGGCGGCACGACGCTCTTCGTCGGCACGGTGCGCAACCACGACAGCGGGGCGGACGTCGACGCGCTCGGCTACTCCTGCCACCCGACGGCCGAGGCCGAGATGCGCCGCGTCGCCGAGCGCGTCGTGGCCAAGTACCCGGTCCGCGCCCTGGCCGCCGTCCACCGCGTCGGCGACCTGTCCGTCGGCGATCTCGCGGTGATCGTGGCCGTGTCCTGCCCGCACCGCGGCGAGGCCTTCGAGGCCTGCCGGATGCTGATCGACGACCTGAAGCACGAGGTGCCGATCTGGAAGCACCAGACGTTCTCCGACGGTACGGAGGAGTGGGTCGGCGCCTGCTGATCAGATGGGGGACCCGGCCGCTGGGAGGTTTTCGCGAACCGGTACTGTCCCACCCGTTCGGCCGCGCAACACGCCCTCGATTTGCGTAACCCCCTCCCGGGCACGAGCGTTGAAGCCACCAACGACACGTACTTTCGGGGCAGGGAGGCACGTCCATGGCGTCATTGGCGTGGTTGCTGATTCCGCTGTTCGCCGCGATCGGAGCGGCGATATGGGGCAGCTGGGCGGCGCGCGACCGCACTCAAGGCGACATATCCGAACTCGCCGGCTACGCGAGGTTCCGCGAAGCGATGGACAGGACCGATCAGGCCAGGGCGAAGGCAGCGGCCCATTCCGGTTCCGACGCGGTATGACGCGTCCCGGGCGAGGCCCCCTGAGAATCCGCTGAGAGTTCCGTGTACGGCCCCCGTAGGGACCGGCCCCGGCGGCCGCCCGTCAGGGCCGTCCCGTACTGTCGATCCATGCCACGCCGCACTGCGACGATGCTCGCCTCCACCCTCATGCTGTTCGCGCTGCTCTGCGCAGGGGTGTTCATCAAGGTCCCGTACTCGGAAATGAGCCCGGGCCCGACGGTGAACACGCTCGGGGACTCGCGCGGCGAGCCCGTCATCAGCATCGCGGACCACAAGACGTACCCGACCAGCGGGCACCTCAACATGACGACGGTCCGCGTCACGGGCGCCGACTACGACATGAATCTGCTCGAAGCGGTCTACGGCTGGCTGTCCGACGACAACATCGTCGTCCCGCACGAGAACCTCTACCCGGACGGGAAGACGGAGGAGCAGTCCACCCAGGAGAACGCGGAGGAGTTCAGCCAGTCGCAGGAGAGCGCCAAGGTGGCGGCCCTCAAGCAGCTGGGCACGCCGGGGGTCACCACCCGCGTCGTGGTCTCCACCGTCGTCAAGGGCAGCCCCGCCGAGGGAAAGCTGCACGCCGGTGACGTGATCCGGGCCGTCGACGGCAGCCCGGTGGGCGCCCCCGAGGACGTGGCCAAGCTCGTCACCAAGCGCAAGGCCGGCGAGCCGGTCGAATTCACCATCGTTCCCGTGGCCGAGGCGGCCGAGGCCGAGAAGGCGCACCGCGAGCCCACCGGGTCGACCAAGGTCGTGATCACCACCGCCAAGGCGGAGGGCGACGGGCACGCCATCGTCGGCATCCGGGCGGGCACCGACCACACCTTCCCGTTCACGATCGACATCAAGCTCGCCGACGTCGGCGGCCCGAGCGCGGGCCTGATGTTCGCCCTCGGCATCGTCGACAAGCTCACCCCGGGCGATCTCACCGGCGGCAAGTTCGTCGCGGGCACCGGCACCATCGACGACGCGGGCAAGGTCGGCCCCATCGGCGGCATCCAGATGAAGACGATCGGCGCCCGCCAGGCCGGCGCCGAGTACTTCCTGACGCCCGCCGAGAACTGCTCCTCCGCCGCCCAGCACATCCCCGACGGCCTGACCCTCGTGAAGGTCTCCACCATCGACGACGCCACGAAGGCACTGGAGAAGATCAGCAAGGGGGACACGGCCGGGCTGCCGCAGTGCGGCAAGCCCTGACCGGTCCGCCGGAATCGGGCCGGCCGGCCCCGCTCAGTCCAGGAACGTCGCGGCCAGCGCGTCGGCCAGGCCCGGGACCAGGCTCGCGCCGGTCAGCACCTCGGTCGACGAGTCCTTTTCGCGCAGGCGTACGGCCGACTCCCGCGACCCGTCGCGCAGCACGCCCACGGTGAGGCGCACCTCCTGCCGGTCCGGGTGCGCGGCGACCCACTTGGCCAGCTGCTTGTCGCCCAGCCCCTCCGGTACGGAGGCCTCCGCGGACGGCGGCAGCATCAGCCGCTCCACCGTCAGCGCGCAGCCGACGATCGACGGGGGCCAGGCGATGGTTCCCAGGAACTTGTCCAGCGGCGTGCCCTTCGGCACCTCGTCCTGCTCGATCGGGGTGAGCTGGCTCTTGCCGGCGTCGTCCTGGTCGAGGCCGAGCTGGCCCGCGAGCCGGGGCTCCGACTTGCGGAGCCTGGAGGTGTCGACGAGCGCGAAGAGCCGGGCGGGCTTGTCCCAGCCGAGGGTGGAGGCGTACTCGTCGATCTCGAGGACGGCACGCGTCAGGGGGGTGGCGGCCATCGGCGTGCCGCCCGGGGAAGGCGAAAGGTTGGACATGGACAACATCCTGCCTCCTTTCCGCCCGATACCGGGAACTGACTAAAGCCTCAGTAAGTTGCATGAGTGGGGCCTACCATCGGGGCCCAGCTTGAGAAATGTCAGTAACGAGACTCAGCGACTTTCGAGGTGCGCACCTTGGCTTTCCAGATGCCGGACCGCGGCGGAGGCCCCTCCGGGCCACGGATGAGAGTCGGCCGCCCCTCCCGGCGTGCCCGAACTCTTCTGATGACCTTGGGCGTACTGGCCGTCCTCGGCATGGCGTTCATCATGTTCGCGGGCTTCTGGACGGACTGGCTCTGGTTCCGCTCCGTGAAGTACTCCACCGTCTTCACCACCACCCTGTGGACCAAGATCGGCCTCTTCGCCGTCTTCGGCCTGCTGATGGCGGGTGCCGTCGGGCTGAACATCTGGCTGGCGTACCGGCTGCGGCCGCCGCTGTCCGCGATGTCGATGGAGCAGCAGAGCCTCGACCGCTACAGGATGAGCGTCGCCCCGTACAAGACGTGGCTGCTCCTCGGGATCGCGGCGCTCGTCGGCATGATCGCGGGAGCCTCGGCGGCGGGCCAGTGGAAGACCTGGCTGATGTACGTGAACGGGGTGCCCTTCGGGCAGAAGGACCCCCAGTTCCACCTGGACGTGTCGTTCTACACCTTCGACCTGCCCTGGTACCGCTTCCTGCTCGGCTTCGGCTTCGCCGCGGTCGTACTGTCGGTGATCGCCGCGGTCGTCGTCCACTACCTGTACGGCGGACTGCGCGTGACCAGCCCGGGCGCCCGGGCCACCGCCGCGGCGACCGGGCACCTGTCGGTGCTGCTCGGCCTCTTCGTGACGCTGAAGGCGGTCGCGTACTGGCTCGACCGGTACGGCCTCGCCGTGAAGTCCAGCGACTTCAAGGCCGCGGACAACTGGACCGGCCTGCGCTACGTCGACGCGAACGCGTACCTGCCGGCGAAGACGATCCTCGTCGCCATCGCCGCCATCTGCGCCGTGCTCTTCTTCGCGACGCTGTGGCGCCGCACCTGGCAGCTGCCCGTCATCGGCTTCGGCCTGATGGTGCTCTCGGCGATCCTGATCGGCGGGCTCTACCCGGCGATCGTGCAGAAGTTCCAGGTCCAGCCGAACGAGCAGGCCAAGGAATCGCCGTACGTCGAGAAGAACATCAAGGCGACGCGTGATGCGTACGGGATCGACCAGTCCGACGTGAAGGACTACCCGGGCGTCCCGCAGACCGAGGACAAGACCAAGCTGCGGCAGGCGGCCAACACCACCGCCAGCGTCCGGCTCCTCGACCCGAACATCGTCTCCCCGGCCTTCCAGCAGCTCCAGCAGGTCAAGGGCTACTACGCCTTCCCGTCCACGCTCGCCGTGGACCGGTACAGCGGCCAGGACACGGTCATCGGGCTGCGCGAGCTGAACATCGGCGGCATCCCGAAGAACAACTGGATCAACGACCACTTCAAGTACACGCACGGCTACGGTGTGGTCGCGGCCAAGGGCACCACCGTGAAGGACGGCGCTCCCGACTTCACGCAGTCCGACCTGCCCTCCAAGGGGATGTTCGGCACGGACTTCGAGCAGCGCATCTACTACGGCGAGCAGACGAAGCAGTACTCGATCGTCGGCGGACCGCAGAAGGAGCTCGACTACTCGGACGACAAGGGCGAGAAGGAGACGAGCTACAAGGGCGACTCCGGCGTCAACCTCGACAACCCGGTCAACCGGGCGGCGTACGCGCTCGCGTTCAGCGAGCCCCAGATCCTGTACTCCGGCGCCATCGGCGACGGCTCGCGGATCCTCTACCACCGCACGCCCAAGGAGCGCGTCGAGGCCGTCGCCCCGTGGCTGACCATCGACGGCGCCCCGTACCCGGCGGTCGTCGACGGCCGGATCAAGTGGATCGTCGACGCGTACACGACGACGAACGGCTACCCGTACGCCTCGCGCACCACGCTGGGCCAGAGCACCGCGGACTCGCTCACCAACAGCCAGCGCGCGGTGGTGGCACAGGAGAACCAGGTCAACTACATCCGCAACTCGGTCAAGGCCACCGTCGACGCGTACGACGGCACGGTCAGCCTGTACCAGTGGGACACCGAGGACCCGGTCCTGAAGACCTGGATGAAGGCGTTCCCGGGGACGGTCAAGCCCAAGAGCGACATCTCCAAGCCGCTCATGGACCACCTGCGCTACCCGCAGGACCTCTTCAAGGTCCAGCGCGAGCTGCTCACCCGGTACCACGTCACGGACCCGCAGACCTTCCTCAGCGGCAGTGAGGCATGGGCCGTCCCGGACGACCCGACGACCAAGGCCGGCACGGCGGTCCCGCCGTACTACCTGTCGATGAAGATGCCGGACCAGAAGGAGAAGGACCAGGTCTTCTCGCTCACGACGACGTTCACGCCGAACGAGCGGGACAACCTGAGCGCCTTCATGGCGGTCAACGCCGATCCGGGCACCCCGGACTACGGCAAGATCAGAATCCTGAAGCTGCCGACCAGCAAGCCGGTCGACGGCCCCAAGCAGGTGCAGAGCAAGTTCCAGTCAGAACCGAAGATCGCCGAGTCGATCCGGCTGCTGCGCGGCGGCGACTCCGAGGTCGAGTACGGCAACCTGCTCGCGGTGCCGCTGGACGGCGGGATGCTGTACGTGGAGCCGGTGTACGTGCGCAGTTCGAATCTGAAGTACCCGCTGCTGCGCAAGGTGCTGGTGACGTACGGGAACCAGACGGCGTTCGAGGACAGCCTGGAGAAGGCGCTGAACGTGGTCTTCGGGGCGGAGGCGCCGACGGTGCCGACGACTCCGGTGACCCCGCCGGGCGAGGGCACCACCACGCCCCCGGCCTCCCAGAACCCGACGGTCAAGACGGCCCTCGAGGATGCGAGGAAGGCGATCGAGGCAGCCGAGAAGGCCCGTCAGGCCGGCGACTGGGCGGCCTTCGGCAAGGCGCAGGACGACATCAAGGCGGCTCTGCAGCGGGCGATCGACGCGGAGGCGAAGCCGGCGACCCCACCGCCCGGGGGGTAACCGGTAATGGCTCAGTCCCGCGTCGTGATACTGTGGTTTCACCGACGCGGGGTGGAGCAGCTCGGTAGCTCGCTGGGCTCATAACCCAGAGGTCGCAGGTTCAAATCCTGTCCCCGCTACTGAAGATGAAGGCCCGGATCCATGGGATCCGGGCCTTCGTCATGTCCAGGTTCGGCACGTCCTTCGTCATGTCCAGGAGGACACGCGGGGGTCATGAGGTAGCTGGGACGGGTGAGTTGGGGTGGGAGCGTGTTTGACTTATCTCTCTGTGGGCATGTCGACAAAACGCTGTAGTGACCTCACAGGCTGCGACATACCAGGTGTACGCGGGTAGCAGGTGATGCGACGATGGGATTTATGGGGGACAGGTCAACTCTGCTGGAGACAGGGCGGTTTGTGAGGGCGGAAGTCGAATCGGGCGCAGAGGCCAACGAGGAGACTCCGGTCGTTAACGCGCAGACCGCACTGACCGATGCGGATTTCGCGGAGGAAATGTTCGCCGAGACCGACCCGGCGAGCGACACCGAGCTGGAAGCACGGCACCGGGTCGCGGCCGACCGGGGGGACCCGGGCGCGATGAGCGTGCTCGGGGCGCTGCTGCTGCGCCGCGGCGACCTGGCCGGCGCCGAGCCGTACCTGCGCGGCGCCACCGCGGAGGGGGACCGCGCCGCCGCGAACAACCTCGGCGTGCTGCTGCTCCAGCGCGGGTACCCCGAGGAGGCCGCCGGCTGGTGGCGGGTCGCCGCCGTCGCCGGATCCGCGCCGGCCGCACACGCACTGGGCCGCCACTTCCGCGAGCGCGGGGACGAGCCCGCCGCCGAGTACTGGCTGCGCCAGGCGGCCGAATCCGGCCATGCCCTGGGTGCGTACGGGCTCGCCGACCTGCTGGAGCACCGTGGCGACAAGGGCGTCGAGCGCTGGCTGCGCCAGGCCGCCGAGCAGGGGCACCGCGAGGCCGCGTACCGGCTGGCCCGGCACCTGCGCAAGGGCGACCCCGCCGAAGCCGAGCAGTGGTACCGGCAGGCCGCCGCGCGCGGGCACCGGCGGGCCGCACTGCACCTGGGCGCCCTGCTGGAGGCGCGCGGGGAGCTCAAGGAGGCCGGGCGCTGGTACCTGACCTCCGCCAAGCAGGGCGAGGCACGGGCCGCGTGCGCGCTCGGATTCCTGCTGCGCGACGCCGGCGACGAGGAGAGCGCCGTCGCGTGGTGGAACCGGGCCGCGCAGGACGGCGACGGGAACGCCGCCAATGCGCTGGGCGCGCTGCACGCCGCGCGGGGGGAGACCCAGACCGCGGAGAAGTGGTACCGGACCGCCATGGACGCGGGAGACCAGAACGGGGCGTACAACCTTGCTTTGCTGTGCGCCGCACAGGAGCGGACCGCGCAGGCCGAGCAGTGGTACCGGCGGGCCGCCTACGCCGGCCACCGGGAGGCCGCCAACGCCCTGGCGATCATGCTGCTGCAGGTCGGCGACGCGGCGGGGGCCGAGCCGTGGTTCTCGAAGGCGGCCGAGGCGGGCAGCGTCGACGCCGCGTTCAACCTCGGGATCCTGTTCGCGAGCCGGGACGAGGACCGGACGGCGCTGAAGTGGTACGAGCGGGCCGCGTCGGCAGGACACACGGACGCGGCGCTCCAGGTCGGCATCGCGCTCGTCCGCGACGGCGAGGACCGGGCAGCCGAGCGGCACCTGCGCTGCGCCGCGGGCGGCGGCAGCGCCGAGGCGGCGTTCCGGCTGGCCGCGCTGCTGGAATCGCTGGCTCCGCCGCCGGAGCCGGTGGCGCTGGGCGAGCCGGTCGGCGGGGCCGAGCGCACCGAGAGCGAGGAGTGGTACGAGCGCGCCGCGGAGCTGGGGCACCGGCGCGCGCAGGTCCGGGTCGGGATGCTGGCCGCCGCGCGGGGCGATCTGGCGGTCGCGGCGCGGTGGTACCGGGAGGCGGCCGAGGCCGGCTCCCGGAACGGGGCGTTCAACCTCGGACTGCTGCTCGCCCGCGAGGGGAACGAGCCGGAGGCGGCGCTGTGGTGGACCCGGGCCGCGGTCGCCGGCCACGGCCGGGCGGCGCTGCGGCTGGGGCTCCTCGCTGCGCGGCACGGGGACCTGGCGGAGGGCCAGAAGTGGTGCGTCCGGGCCATGGAGCTGGGGCCGGCGGAGGTCTCCGAGCGGGCGGCCAGGCTCCGCGAGGCGCTCGCGGAGGAGCTCTCCGCCTGACCCCGGACCGACCCCGGACCCCGCGCCCCACCTGCCGGCGGGGCTGGAAAGTTAAGCGATTTGCATCTGTCGGGGGGCGTCGCGTAAAGTCGTGTTTACCGACGCGGGGTGGAGCAGCTCGGTAGCTCGCTGGGCTCATAACCCAGAGGTCGCAGGTTCAAATCCTGTCCCCGCTACTGAAGGCTGAAGGCCCGGATCCCATGGATCCGGGCCTTCAGTCGTTTCACGACAAAAACACGGGCCCGGGAGCAGCGCTCCCGGGCCCGTGTTCGTTCCTCGCCGTCCCTCGTTCGTCACGCCCCCGCGCAGGACGGGCACAGGCCCCGGTACGTCACCTCGACCGCCGACACCACGAAGCCGAAGCGCTCCGCGTCCGGGAGGTCGGCCAGCGGGTTGCCCGACGGGTGCACGTCGCGGATCGCGCCGCACTGGGCGCAGACCAGGTGCTGGTGGGGCTGGTGGGCGTTCGGGTCGTACCGCTTGGCCCGGCGGTCCGTGGAGACCTCCAGGACCTCGCCGAGGGACACGAGCTCGCCCAGCGTGTTGTAGACGGTGGCGCGCGAGATCTCCGGCAGCCTGTCCACCGCCCGGGCGTGCACCTCGTCGGCCGTCAGGTGAACGTGGTCACCGTCGAGCACCTCGGCCACGACACGCCGCTGTGCGGTCATGCGCCATCCGCGTCCGCGAAGTCGTTCCAGCAGGTCACTCATGGGCACCAGCCTAACAGCGAGGGGATTCGGTGTAACTCCCGAACCTGTGTGGAGTTGGATCCTTACTTGACTTAGACAAAGTCCATCGTAGGATCGAGTACGGCAAAGGCCAAGGACGGGACACGCAAGGAATGACGCAGGAGGCGCACGTGACGCAGGGACCGCTCACCACGGAGGCCGGGGCTCCGGTCGCCGACAACCAGAACAGCGAGACGGCCGGCGTCGGAGGTCCCGTTCTGGTCCAGGACCAGCTGCTCCTCGAGAAGCTGGCGCACTTCAACCGCGAGCGCATCCCGGAGCGCGTGGTGCACGCCCGCGGCGCCGGCGCGTACGGCACCTTCACCCTCACCCGTGACGTCTCGCAGTGGACCCGGGCGAGGTTCCTGTCCGAGGTCGGCAAGCAGACCGAGACCTTCCTGCGCTTCTCCACCGTCGCGGGCAACCTCGGTGCGGCCGACGCGGTGCGCGACCCCCGCGGCTGGGCGCTGAAGTTCTACACCGAAGAGGGCAACTACGACCTCGTCGGCAACAACACCCCGGTGTTCTTCATCAAGGACGCCATCAAGTTCCCCGACTTCATCCACACCCAGAAGCGCGACCCGTACACCGGCTCGCAGGAGGCGGACAACGTCTGGGACTTCTGGGGTCTGTCGCCCGAGTCCACCCACCAGGTGACCTGGCTGTTCGGTGACCGCGGCATACCGGCGTCCTACCGCCACATGAACGGCTACGGCTCGCACACGTTCCAGTGGAACAACGAGGCCGGCGAGGTCTTCTGGGTCAAGTACCACTTCAAGACCGACCAGGGCATCAAGAACCTCACCCAGGCCGAGGCCAACCGGCTCGCCGGCGAGGACCCCGACTCGCACCAGCGCGACCTGCGCGAGTCCATCGAGCGCGGCGAGTTCCCGACCTGGACCGTGCAGGTGCAGATCATGCCGGCGGCGGACGCGGCCGAGTACCGCTTCAACCCGTTCGACCTCACCAAGGTGTGGCCGCACGAGGACTACCCGCCGATCGAGATCGGCAAGCTGGAGCTCAACCGGAACCCGGAGAACGTCTTCGCCGAGGTCGAGCAGAGCATATTCAGTCCGGCGCACTTCGTCCCCGGCATAGGCCCGTCCCCGGACAAGATGCTCCAGGGCCGCCTCTTCGCGTACGGCGACGCCCACCGCTACCGCGTCGGCATCAACGCCGACCACCTGCCGGTGAACCGCCCGCACGCCACCGAGGCGCGCACCAACTCCCGTGACGGCTTCCTGTACGACGGCCGCCACAAGGGCGCGAAGAACTACGAGCCGAACAGCTTCGGCGGCCCCTTCCAGACGGACCGTCCGCTGTGGCAGTCCACCGCGGTCACCGGCGGCACGGGCAACCACGCCGCCCCGGTGCACTCCGAGGACAGCGACTTCGTCCAGGCGGGCAACCTCTACCGCCTCATGTCCGAGGACGAGAAGTCCCGTCTGATCGAGAACCTGTCCGGCTTCATCGCCAAGGTCTCCCGTGACGACCTCGCCGAGCGCGCGATCAACAACTTCCGTCAGGCGGACGGTGACTTCGGCAAGCGACTGGAGGCTGCGGTCCAGGCCCTCCGCGGCTGATTCCCCGCTCGCCGAGAGCTGAAGGGCCGGACCCCGACGGGGTCCGGCCCTCCGGCTTGCGCCGCTGCGTACGGTGCTACGCCGGTACGGTGCTCCTCCGCGCCGGCACCCAGCAGCGGATGACATCGCGTACGGACACGATGCCGACCGGCCCGCCGTGCTCCAGCACGATCAGATGGCGGAAGCCGCCGTGGACCATCGCCTCGGCGGCCTCCTGGACGGTGGCCTGAGGGGTGCAGAACACCACGTTGTTGGTGGTGTGCGCGCCCACGGACTCCCGGTCGGGATCGTGTCCGGCGCCGATGGAGTTGAGGATGTCGCGTTCGGTCAGGATGCCGATTCCGCTGTGGTCGGGATCGAGGACGACGGCTGCGCCGACCCGTCGGCCGGACATCAGGCAGGCCGCCTGCCGGAGGGTGTGGGCGGGTCCGAGGGTGAGGATCACGGTGCTCATGGCGTCACGGACGAGCATGAAGAGAGCCACCTCCTGGGGAGAGTCCCTCCGCTTGGGTGGGTGCACCCGGTGAAGGTCCGCACCGAAAGGGCACGGAACTTAGAGAAGGCCTTCACAAGCGCACAAGCGGATGGATCCTCAGATTCCCATGGACACGGAGGGTCATCAAGAGGGCGCACCAGGTTGTCCGGGCGCAGGGCCCGAACGGCTCAGGCGCGCGGGCGCAGATATCCCAGCATCTCCTCGTGCAACAGCCCGTTCGAGGCCGCCGCGTTCCCGCCGTGCACGCCCTCCGCGCCGTCCAGGCCGGTGAACCGGCCGCCCGCCTCCTGGACCACGACCGCGATGGCCGCCATGTCCCACAGGTTCAGCTCCGGCTCGGCGCACAGGTCCAGCGAGCCTTCCGCGACCATCATGTACGGCCAGAAGTCGCCGTAGCCGCGGGTCCGCCAGCACTGCCGGGTCAGGTCCAGGAACCCGGCGAGCCGGCCCTGCTCCTCCCAGCCGCTCAGCGAGGAGTACGCGAAGGAGGCGTCGCCCAGCGTGCCCACCTTCGAGACCCCGAGCGGAACGGGCGCAGCGCCCAGCGCACCGCCGGCGTACGCGCCCCCGCCCTGCGCCGCCCACCAGCGGCGGCCCAGCGCCGGCGCCGAGACCACGCCGACCACCGGCCGGAAGACCCCGTCGGCACCCTCCGCCATCAGCGAGATCAGCGTGGCCCAGACGGGGACGCCCCGCACGTAGTTCTTCGTGCCGTCGATCGGGTCCACGACCCAGCGCCGCGGACCGCTGCCCTTGAGGCCGTACTCCTCGCCCAGGATGGCGTCGGCGGGCCGCGCGGCCGCGATCCCGGCCCGGATGATCTCCTCGGCGGCCTTGTCCGCCTCGCTCACCGGGGTCATGTCCGGCTTCGTCTCGACCTTCAGGTCGAGGGCGCGGAAACGCTGCATCGTGGCGGCGTCCGCCGCATCGGCGAGCTCAAGGGCAAGGCGGAGGTCATCGTCATACTCGGGCATGGCCGAACAGTATCGGGACTCCCCGGACCCGGCGAACGGCGTCCACGGTGCGACCGGCAGGCGCCCTTGACAGGATCTGTCGGTCCGTCAACTCTGGCGGGAAAGCCGAGCGGGGGAGTCGAGCGGGGAGGCGCGGATGCCGGCAGCCCGGGAGTCCTTGCTGGAAGCGGCGGGAGCGGCGCTCTTGGCGCGCCCATGGCCGTCCGTGCGGATGGTCGACGTGGCGGCCACCGCCGGGGTGTCCCGGCAGACCCTCTACAACGAGTTCGGCGGCAAGGCGGGCCTGGGCCGGGCCCTGGTGCGCCGCGAGGCCGACTGGTACCTCGAAGGGGTGGACCGGGTCCTGCGCTCCCCGGCCGGGGCCGCCGAGCGCCTCGCCTCGGTCGCGGAGTGGACCGTACGGGCGGCCCGTGCGCGTCCCCTCGTACGGGCGCTGCTGACGGGGTGCTGGGACGGGAACTTACCGATGCCGCCCGGGCAGGGAGTGCGGCCGGGCGTACCGGCCCCGGGGCCCGGGGAGCTGGCCCGGGCCGTCCGTGACCGGGCCTCGGTGGCGCTCACCCCGGGGGAGGGGGCGCAGCGGTGCGAGCTCGCCGTGCGCCTCGCGCTGTCCTACGTGATAGCCCCGGGCGAGGAGCCGGGCCTCGGTGAGCTGATGCGGCTGCTGCGCCTGCTCAGTGAGCCGAACCGGACAGCTGGAGGCCGATGACGCCCAGGATGACCAGCGAGATCGAGACGAGTTTGAGGGTCGAGACCAGGTCGCCGAGGAAGACCATGCCGTAGATGGCCGTCCCGGCGGCCCCGATGCCCGTCCACACCGCGTAGGCCGGGCCCACGTCCAGTTTCTTCAGGGCCAGGGTCAGCAGCCCGAAGCTGCCGAGCGCGAACGCGGCGAAGGCGATGGTCGGCCACAGCCGGGTGAACCCGTGGGACAGCTTGAGGCAGACCGCGAAACCGGTCTCCAGGATTCCGGCGACGACCACCAGCAGCCACGCCATGGCGCATGCCTCCCCGCGTCAGGTGACGTCATGTCACGTGGTGCGATTATGCATTTACCAGCCGTGGTGCCCGGCAAACCCCGCCGGACGATCAGTCTCCTTCGCGGCGCTCGCGGGTCTGGAGCAGCCGACGCAGCGAGTACAGGCGCGCCGGGTCCGCGTGGCCGTCCTCCACCCACTTGTCGAGCGCACAGTCCTGCTCGTCGTGGCTGCAGGCCCGCGGGCAGCCCTCCGTACCGGGAACCAGTTCCGGGAAGGCCAGGATCACCCGGGACGGGTCCACGTGGTGCAGGCCGAACGAGCGCACGCCCGGGGTGTCGATGACCCAGCCGTCGCCGCCCGGCAGCGGAAGTGCCAGCGCCGAGGTGGTGGTGTGCCGGCCGCGGCCGGTCACCGCGTTGACGTGCCCGGTGGCGCGCTGGCGGCCCTCGGCGACCAGCGAGTTCACCAGGGTGGTCTTGCCGACGCCCGAGTGGCCGACGAAGGCGGTGATCCGGCCGTTCAGGCGCTCGCGCACCCGGTCGGCGGCGTCGCCGCTCGCCAGCTCCTCGCGGTTGGTGACCACGTAGTTCAGGCCGAACGTGGAGTAGATCTCCAGGATCTTGTCCGGGGAGGTCAGGTCCGACTTCGTGAGCACCAGCAGCGGCTCCAGCCCGGCGTCGTACGCGGCCACCAGACAGCGGTCGATCATCCGGGGCCGCGGCTCCGGGTCGGCCAGCGCCGTGACGATCGCCAGCTGGTCCGCGTTGGCGACGACCACCCGCTCGTACGGGTCGTCGTCGTCCGCGGTGCGCCGCAGGACGGACTTGCGCTCCTCGATCCGCACGATCCGCGCCAGGGTGTCCTTTTTGCCGGTCAGGTCGCCCACGATCCAGACCCGGTCGCCGACCACCGCCGCCTTGCGGCCCAGCTCGCGGGCCTTCATCGCGTGGATGGTGCGGCCGTCGACCAGGCAGGTCAGCCGGCCGCGGTCGACGGTCAGGACGAAGCCCTCGGCCGCGTCCTCGTGCTTGGGCCGGATGGTGGTCCGGGGCCGGTTGCCCTTGGGGTTGGGCCGCTGGCGGATGTCGTCCTCGTCGGTGTGCTTGCCGTACCTGCGCATGACGGCCCTACGCTCCCGCTCCCGAGAGCATGCCGGCCCACATCCTGGGGAAGTCCGGCAGGGTCTTCGCGGTCGTCGCCACGTTCTCGATCTGCACGCCCTCCACCGCCAGGCCGATCACCGCACCCGCGGTGGCCATCCGGTGGTCGTCGTACGTGTGGAAGACGCCGCCGTGCAGCGGGCGCGGGCGGATGTGCAGGCCGTCGGCGGTCTCGGTGACCTCGCCGCCGAGCCCGTTGATCTCCGCGGTCAGTGCCGCCAGCCGGTCCGTCTCGTGCAGCCGCAGGTGCGCCACCCCGCGCAGGGTGGACGGGGAGTCGGCCAGTGCCGCCACGGCCGCGATGCCCGGGGTCAGTTCGCCGACCTCGCTCAGGTCCACGTCGATGCCGTGGATCTTGCCGCTGCCGGTGAAGACCAGGCCCGCGTCGGTCAGCTCGCAGGAGCCGCCCATCTCGGTGAAGATCCTGCGCAGCTCGTCGCCGGGCTGGGTGGTGCGGCGCGGCCAGTCCGGGATCGTGACCGTGCCGCCGGTGATCAGGGCAGCCGCCAGGAACGGCTGCGCGTTCGACAGGTCCGGCTCCACGACCATGTCGCGGCCCAGCAGCGCGCTCGGCGCGACCCGCCACACGTTCGGCTCGCCGCCCGCCTCGGGGGTGTCGACCTGGGCGCCCGCCGCGCGCAGCATCTCCACCGTCATCCGGATGTGCGGCATCGACGGCAGGGCGGTGCCCACGTGCCGGACCTCGACGCCCTGGTTGAAGCGCGGGCCGGAGAGCAGCAGCGCCGAGACGAACTGCGAGGAGTTGGAGGCGTCGATCTCCACGACGCCGCCCTCCAGGGCCCCGCCGCCCTGGACCGTCAGGGGCAGCGCGCCCCGGCCGTCGTCGTCGATCCGGGCGCCGAGGGTCCGCAGCGCGCTGATGACCTGGCCGAGCGGGCGTTCGTAGGAACGCGGGTCGCCGTCGAAGCGGATGTCGCCGGCGGCCAGGGTGGCGACGGGCGGCAGGAAGCGCATGACCGTGCCCGCATTGCCGACGTCGACCGTGGCCGGGCCGTGCAGGGCGGCCGGGATGATCCGCCAGGCCTCGCCGCCGGAGCCGTCACCGGAGCTGGAGGACGCGGTCTCCTCGATGCCGACGCCCAGCGCGCGCAGCGCGTCCGCCATCAGCCGGGAGTCGCGCGAGCGCAGCGGGCGGCGCACCCAGCCCGGCTCGGCGGCGAGCGCGGCGAGGACGAGGGCGCGGTTGGTGACCGACTTGGACCCGGGCACGGTGACGGTGGCGTGGACGGTGCCGTCGGCGAGCGGAGCGGGCCAGAGGGCGTGGAGCGCGGGGGTCTCGGTCATGGCCCCCACTTTAGTGGCTCCTGCCGGGCGCAGATCTTGATCGCGCCGCCGCAGCGGGGCCGGGCGGGGTCCGTCTCAGAGGTTGAGAAGCCAGCGCCCGCCGCCGATGAGAGAGCACAGCGCGACGGCGTGGAAGAGGAGCAGCCAGGCCACCGGGTGGACGTGGGTGAGCCGCCCCAGCTGGTCCGCATCGGAATCCGGCGCCCCGCCGTGCCGGCGCTGGGCCCCCAGCTCGAAGACCGGCCGTACGGCGCCCATCAGCAGGAACCACACCACCAGGTACGCGAAGGCCGCCTGGACCTCGGCCGTGGCGAGCCAGGAGACCAGGACGAACGCGGCGCCGGCCAGCACCACCATCAGGGCCCCGTACGCGTTCCGGATCATCACCAGCATCGCGAGGAGAAGCGCGGTGGCCGCCCACAGCAGCAGCGTGATGCGGTGGGCCGACAGCAGTGCGGCCCCGCCCAGCCCGAGCAGCGCGGGCGCCGGGTACCCGGCGGCGGCGGTCAGGATCATCCCGGGCCCGGTCGCCTTGCCGACGCTGACGGTGACGCCGCTGGTGTCGGAGTGCAGCCGGATCCCGTCGAGCTTCCGTCCGGTCAGCCGGGCCACCAGCCCGTGGCCCCCCTCGTGGGCGATGGTCACGGCGTTGCGGGACAGCCGCCACAGCGGGCGCGGCCCCACGGCGGCCAGCGCGACCACGCCCGTCACGATCACCAGCCACAGGGGCGGCGGGGTCTGTATGCCGGTCAGCCGGTCCCACAGGCCGGCGGTCGTGGTGCTGTCCATAGAGTGGCGGACTCCTTGCGGTGGTGGGCGGGTGAGATGGCAGTGTGGCAGCCATGTGCGGAAGGTATGCAGCGAGTCGTAGGCCCGAGGACCTGGTGGAGGCCTTCGGCATCGAGCGGTGGGAGCCGGAGGAGACCCTGGCGCCCGACTGGAACGTGGCGCCGACGAAGGACGTCCACGTCGTCCTCGACCGTCCTGTGAAGGACGCTCCGGATCCGCGTCCGGTTCGTCAGCTGCGCACCCTGAAGTGGGGGCTCGTCCCCTCCTGGGCCAAGAACCCCGACGGCGCCGCCCGGATGATCAACGCCCGGTCCGAGACGCTGGCCGAGAAGCCGTCCTTCCGCCGGCCCTTCGCACAGCGCCGCTGCATCGTCCCCGCCGACGGCTACTACGAGTGGGTCACCGCCCACGACGAGCGGCAGCTCGAGGTCGAGGGCAAGAAGAAGCGGGCCCGCAAGCAGCCCTACTTCGTGCTCCCCGCCGACGGCTCCGTCTTCGCCATGGCCGGGATATACGAGTTCTGGCGCGACCCGGCCCTCCCCGGCGACCACCCGCAGGCCTGGTGGGCGACCTGCTCGGTGATCACCGCCGAGGCCGAGACCGGGCCGCTGGCCGTGGCCCCCGCCGAGGGCCCTGCCTCGCTCGCCGAGATCCACCCCCGGATGCCGCTGATGCTGACCCCGGACCGCTGGGACGCCTGGCTGGACCCGGCCCGCACCGACACCGACGAACTCCGGGCCCTGCTCGCGCCGCCGGGCGGGCTGATGCGCGCGTACCCGGTGTCCACGGCGGTCAGCAACGTGCGCAACAACGGGCCGGAGCTGCTCGACGAGCTGGCCGCGCCGGAGGAGTGCACGCTGTTCTGACCCGTGCAGGATGGGGCCATGACCACGCGTACGCGTACCGAGAGCGTCGACACCCCGGCGGGCGAGGCCCGCATCACCTGGCATCCCGCCCCCGCCCGCACGGCCCGCCTCGTGCTGGCCGTCAGCCACGGCGCCGGCGGCGGCATCGAGGCCCGCGACCTCCAGGCCCTGGCCGCCGCCCTGCCCGCGCAGGGGATCACCGTGGCGCTGGTCGAGCAGCCGTGGCGGGTCGCCGGGAAGAAGGTGGCCGCCGCGCCCAAGGTGCTCGACGAGGGCTGGCGGGGCCTGTGGCCGGCGCTGGCCGGGCCCGGGCTGCCCGTCGTGGCGGGCGGGCGCAGCGCCGGGGCCCGGGTGGCCTGCCGGACCGCCGCCGAGCTGGGGGCGGCCGGGGTGCTGGCGCTGGCGTTCCCGCTGCACCCGCCGGGCCGGCCCGAGAAGTCCCGGGCCGAGGAGCTGACCGGCGCCGGGCGGCCCACCCTGGTCGTCCAGGGCGGCCGGGACCCCTTCGGGCGGCCCGGGGAGTTCCCGCCGCCGACCGCGCAGGCGGCGTACGAACTGGTGGAGGTCCCGCACGCCGATCACGGCTTCGCGGTGCCGAAGAAGGCCGGCCCGACCCAGGAGGAGACCCTCGAGGCGATCACCGGGGCCGTCACCGCATGGCTCGCCGGACTTCCCCTCTGACGTGATCCCGATCACCTTTCGGAGCCTGCCCGGCAGAGGCCGCAAACCCCGGGAATGCACGGCCCCGCCCTTCTGTTGTGCCGGATGTCGGAAACGCACGGGAAATCGTCGGAGGAGAGGGAGCGCATGACCCAGGTCATCAGCCAGCACCGTCCGCAGGCGGCAGGCCTGGACTGGACGGTCCTGCCCGGGCCCAAGCGCGGCCTGCTTCAGGCGGCGGAAGGCCGGGATGGTCGACTATTCTCCGATTCGAGCGGGTCCGCTTTCGGAGCCGTCACGCAGTCGGAGGAGGTGGGTCCTGTCGCTGGGACCGACGAAGGCCACGCGGAGGAGACAACCCCGGAGCGCAATGCGCGCTTCGAGAGGGACGCCCTCGGCTACCTCGACCAGATGTACTCGGCCGCACTGCGCATGACGCGCAATCCGGCCGACGCCGAGGACCTGGTCCAGGAGACGTACGCGAAGGCATACGCGTCCTTCCACCAGTTCCGCGAGGGCACCAATCTCAAGGCGTGGCTCTACCGCATTCTGACCAACACGTTCATCAACTCCTACCGCAAGAAGCAGCGTGAACCGCAGCGCAGTGCGGCGGAGGAGATCGAGGACTGGCAGCTGGCGCGCGCCGAGTCGCACATGTCGACGGGACTGCGTTCCGCCGAATCGCAGGCGCTCGACCACCTGCCCGATTCGGATGTGAAGGAAGCGCTTCAGGCCATTCCGGAGGAGTTCCGCATCGCGGTCTATCTTGCCGACGTAGAAGGCTTTGCGTACAAGGAGATCGCGGACATCATGGGTACACCCATCGGTACGGTCATGTCGCGACTGCACCGTGGCCGCCGTCAACTCCGCGGAATGCTGGAGGACTATGCCCGTGAGCGCGGGCTGGTCCCCGCCGGCGCGGGAGAGTCGAACGACCTGAAAGGCTCGGGCTCATGAGCTGCGGAGAGCCGCACGAGACGGAGTGCTCTGAGGTCCTGGACCACCTGTACGAGTTCCTGGACCACGAGATGCCGGACAGCGATTGCACGAAGTTCGAGACGCACTTCGGCGAGTGCAATCCCTGTCTGGAGAAGTACGGCCTCGAGCAGGCCGTGAAGAAGCTGGTGAAGCGCTGCTGCGGTTCGGACGACGTGCCGACCGATCTGCGCTCGAAGGTCATGGGCCGGATCGAGCTGATCCGTTCGGGCCAGGCCGTCCCCGATCACGACGTGACCGCGGATCCCGCCACCGGCTGATCGAACAACCGCCCCTGGAAGCCCACTTCGTTCACCCGAAGGTGCTAATCCGGGGGCGCCCGTACGGCGCAATACGAAAATGTGGCCCGCTCCACAAGGGGCCCCACCTATTCTCCCCAGACGGTGCCCGTGCGATGCGGCGGCACCGGGTGCGCACGGCACACGGGAGGAGAGCGCCATGCGGGTACTTCCGCCGGCGGCGCGCCCCTCCCTCATGTGGGCCGTCATCCTGTGCGCCGTCCTGGCGGCATTCGCCTGCACCGCCCCGGCCTTCGCCGATTCCGGCACCTCCTGGCCCGTCGTCGGGCTGCTCGCCCTCCTCTACCTGGGCTGTGAACTCGTCAAGCTGTGCCCGCTGCCGGGCAGCCGCAGCCGGGTCCCCGAGGGCATCGGCTCCTTCCTCCCCGTGGTGCTCGCCGCCGTCTTCCTGCTGCCGCCGGCCGCAGCCGCGCTCGTCGCGCTGCCCGGCGGGTTCGCCCAGGCCGTGGTCCAGCGCCCCGCCCGGGTGCGCCGGGTGTGGCACGCGGCGCAGCAGGCCACGGCAGCCTGGGCCGCGGGATGGACGTTCGCCCTGCTGGGCGGGCCGGCCGCGCTCGGCGCAGGCCCCTTCGAGGGGTCCTTCGGCGCGGCCCTCGGGGGGGCCGGGCCGCCCGGTGCGGCCGGCCGGCTCGCGGACTTCCCGTACGCGTTGCTCCCCGCGGCGGCCGCGGCCGCCGCCTTCTGCCTCGTACTGACCGCCCTCGACGCGGGCATCCTGGCCGCCGCCGGGGGACGGCCCGCGCGGACCGCGTGGCGCGGACTGTTCACGCGCTCCCTGGCCCCGCACTGCGTGCACGGCCTCGCCGGGCTGATGATGGCCGTCATGTGGCGCAGCCCGTACGGGCTCCCGGCCGCGCTGCTCGTCCTGCTGCCGATGTACATCTCCTGCTGGGTCTTCGCCCAGTACCACCGCGAACAGGCCGCCCACCAGGCCACGATCCGGGCGCTCGTCCAGGCCGTCGACCTCAAGGACCGCTACACGCGCGGCCACAGCGAGCGCGTCGGCCAGGCCTCGGCGATGATCGCCCGCGAGCTGGGCATGGCCGAGGACCGGCTCGAGGTCGTCCGGATCGCCGGGATCCTGCACGACGTCGGCAAACTCGGCGTCCCGACCCGGCTGCTGCGCAAGGACGGGCCGCTGACGCCCGAGGAGCGCCGGGTCATCGAGCTGCACCCCGAGTACGGGCACGAGATGGTGCGCGGCATCGGCTTCCTGGGGGAGGCCCGGTCCGCGATCCTGCACCACCACGAGCGGGTCGACGGCACCGGTTATCCGTACGGGCTGGCCGGTGAGCAGATCCCGGTGCTGGCCCGGGTGGTGGCGGTTGCCGACGCCTTCGACGCGATGACCTCGACCCGCTCGTACAGCCGGGCCCGGCCGGTGCCGGTGGCCCTGGCAGAGCTGGAACGGTGTGCGGGGGCGCACTTCGACCCGGCGATGGTGTACGCGCTGGTGGACGCGATCGGCCGGGACGGCTGGCACCCGGTGGTCACCGCGGACGACGACGTGCAGGTGATCCCGGCCGGTTCCGCTTCCGCTTCCGGCCGTGTGCCGACGGCCGTCGCCGCAGCCGCAGCCGCCGCACCTGTCGCGGACGTCCCCGCCGAGGCCGTCCCGGACCCCGGCGGCCCCGGGCTGTCCGGGCTCCCGGCCCAGGGCGCCCGCCTGGGCGTGCGGACCGTGGACCCGCGGGCCGGGCAGGAACCGGACGGCGGGGGCGGGGCATGAGGGGCGCGGTCGTGTGGACGGTGCGCGGGGCCGCCGGGGCGCTCACCCTGGCCGGGCTCGGGCACACCCTGTGGTACGGCGTCGTCGAGCCGGGCACCGCCCTGGCCTTCGGCATCCTGATCGCCTGCGGCGAGCTCGCCCGCCGCGACACCGGTGACCGCCGGGCGGACGGCGAGCCCGGCGCCGCCCGGGACGCGGCCGAGGAGCGCCGGCCCGCGCCGCTGGGCTCCGCCGGCGCCCTCGCGTACGCCCTGCTCGGCCCGAACGCCGCCCAGTCCACCCACCACGGGGTGCTCCAGATCGTCGCCGTCGTCGTCGCCGCGGCGCTCGCCGGGATCGTCCCGCACATCGCCCGGGGCCGTGGCCCCGCCGCCGACCACCTGGCGCGCCGGGTCCTCACCGTCGCCTTCGCCGCCGTCTGCTTCCAGCCGCTCTACAACTCCGGCCGGCTCGAGCACGGCATCGGGCAGGGCCCGTACCTCGTCCTCTTCCTGCTCTTCCTGCTCGGCCTCACCGCCCTCTGCGACGCCGTGCTCGCCGCCGCGCCGGCCGGTGCCCGCACGGGCTGGCCGTACGGGCCGCTGCTGCGCGACGAGCTGCGCGGCCGGCTCGGCATCGGCTCGGCGATCTGCGCCACCGGGGTCGTCATGGCCCTCGGCGTGGCCGTCGCCGGGCTGTGGGCCCTGCCCGTCCTCTGCGTCCCCCTGCTGCTGACCCAGCTGTCCTTCCACCGGATCACCACGATCCGCACCACCTACCGCCAGACCATCACCTCCCTGGCCCGGGCCACCGAGATCGCCGGCTGTACCCGCCCGGGGCACTCCCGCCGCGTCGCCGCGCTGAGCTGCGCCGTCGGCCGGGAGCTCGGGCTGTCGGAGCGGGAGCTCACCGTGCTGGAATACGCCGCCCTCATGCACGACATCGGCCAGCTCTCCCTCGTCGACCCGGTCCGGGCCGGGGCCACCGCCGGGCTGCCCGCCGCCGAGGCCCGCCGGATCGCCGTGCTCGGCGGGGAGGTCGCCCGGCAGACCGGGGTGCCCGCCGAGGTGGCCGTGGTCGTGGAGCGGCAGGCGGACCCGTACCGGGACCAGCCCGTCGCGGCGCGCATCGTACGGGCGGTCAACGCGTACGACGACCTGCTGGGCGGGACCCGTCACCCGGACGGCTCACTGGTGGCCCTGGAGCAGCTCCGGCTGGGCACCGGGCGCGACTATCAGCCAGAGGTCGTGGAATGTCTTGCAAGGGTTCTGGCCAGGGGCGGACGTGACAGAGTCGGTCAAGTCCCACTTGGGTAACCCATGGGTAATGAGCGGCCGTCCGAGTGGGCATGGTTGGATGCCAGTAGGAGTGTCCGTGAGGGTGTCCGCAAGGCTGCACCGTTGGACCGGCAGGCGGGAATCGTGAGGATCTTCGGGAAGGTACGGCATCGGCCCTCCGCTTCGTGGCGGCAGGCCACCGACCGCGCGTTCACGCTGATCGGCGACGGGCGGTACGAGGATGCGGGTGCGCTGCTGACCAGAGCAGCGGACCTGGAGCCCTGGCTGTCCGAGTCCTGGTTCAACCTCGCCCTGCTGCACAAGTTCCGGCACGACTGGGAGCAGGCGCGGGCCGCCGGGCTGCGCGCCGTGGCCCTGCTGGACCGCGAGACAGGCGCCCCGGACTGGTGGAACGTCGGGATCGCCGCGACCGCGCTGCAGGACTGGCCGCTGGCCCGCCGGGCCTGGCAGGCGTACGGGCTGAAGGTGCCCGGGGACGCCGCCGGCGGGAAGAAGAACAGCGGCGAACCGGTCGGCATGGAGCTCGGCAGCGCCGCCGTACGGCTCTCCCCCGAGGGGGAGGCCGAGGTGGTCTGGGGCCGCCGGCTGGACCCGGCCCGCATGGAGGTCCTGTCGATCCCGCTGCCGTCCTCGGGACGCCGCTGGGGCGAGGTCGTCCTGCACGACGGGGTCCCGCACGGCGAGCGGGTCACGGCGGCCGGGCCCTCGTACCCCGTCTTCGACGAGATCGAGCTGTGGGCGCCCTCGCCGGTGCCGACCTGGGTGGTGCTGCTGGAGGCGGCCACCGAGGCGGACCGTGACGCGCTGGAGCAGCTGGCCTCGGACGCGGGCTTCGCCGCCGAGGACTGGTCGTCGTCGGTGCGGCTGCTGTGCCGGACCTGCTCGGAGAGCGTGATGCCGAGCGGCGAGGGCGACGGCGAGCACCTGGACCCGCACGACCACAGCGAGCCGGGGCATCCCGGACCGCTCGGCCACCGTACGAACGGTTCCGGCCCGCTGTGGGTGCCGGAGCGGGAATGCGGCATCGCTGCGCCCGCCGGTCTGGTGCGCGGACTGCTCGACGGCTGGGTCGCGGACAGCCCGGAGACCCGGGAGTGGCGGGATCTCGAGGAAGTCTGCTGACCGGGCACCGTAGGCTGTACCGGCACATTGGTGAACGGGTGGACTTACGGAAGGCGTACGGCGGACATGGCGCAGCAGGAGAACGAGGTCGTCGAGCTTGTGAACGACGGGTACGTCGTGGACACCGAGGACTGTGCGGAGCGCGAGCTCGCCCACCGCGAGCGCGGCACCGCCCGCCCGATCACGGTCGTCGGCAACCCGGTCCTCCACCACGAGTGCAAGGACGTCACCGAGTTCGGCGACGAACTGGCGCAGCTGATCGACGACATGTTCGCCAGCCAGAAGGCCGCCGAGGGCGTGGGCCTGGCCGCGAACCAGATCGGCGTGGACGCCAAGGTCTTCGTCTACGACTGCCCCGACGACGACGGCGTGCGCCACACCGGCGTCGTGGTCAACCCCGAGCTCGTGGAGCTGCCGGCCGGCTCCCGCGTGCTCGACGACTCCAACGAGGGCTGCCTGTCGGTCCCGACCGCGTACGCCTCGCTGGCCCGCCCGGACTACGCCGAGGTGACCGGCCAGGACGCGCAGGGCAATCCGATCAAGGTGCGCGGCACGGGCTACTTCGCGCGCTGCCTGCAGCACGAGACGGACCACCTGTACGGGTACCTGTACATCGACCGCCTCTCGAAGCGCGACCGCAAGGACGCCCTGCGCCAGATGGAAGAGGGCACCCCGCGCTACGAGACGGTCCCGAACGCCTGAGCCGTACGCCTAGGCCACGGCCTGCGGGCCCCGGAACGTGCGGCGGAAGGCGTTCGGGGTCGTGCCCAGGGCGCGCAGGAAGTGGTGGCGCAGGGCCGCCGCGTTGCCGAAGCCGCTGCGGCCCGCGATCGCGTCGACCGTGTCGTCCGTGGCCTCCAGGAGCTCCTGAGCCAGCAGGACGCGCTGCCGCAGCACCCACTGGTACGGGGTCGTCCCGGTCTCCTGGAGGAAGCGGCGGGCGAAGGTGCGCGGTGACATGTGTGCGCGCTCCGCGAGCTGCTCGACGGTGATCTCCTCGTCCAGGTGGCGGGCCATCCACCCGATCACCTCGCCCACCGTGTCGCACGCCGTGCGCGGCAGCGGCCGCCGGATGAACTGCGCCTGGCCGCCGTCCCGGTGCGGCGGGACGACCATCCGCCGGGCGATCGTGTTGGCCACCTCGGCGCCGTGCTCCTGGCGGACGACGTGCAGGCACGCGTCGATGCCCGAAGCCGTGCCCGCAGCGGTGATCACCGGGCCCTCGTCCACGTACAGCACGTCGGGGTCCACCCTCGCCTCCGGGAAGCGCCGGGCCAGGGCCGGCGAGTGCATCCAGTGCGTGGTGCAGCGCCGGCCGTCCAGCAGCCCGGCGGCGCCGAGCACGAAGGCCCCGCTGCACACGCTCAGCACCCGCGCACCCCGGTCGACGGCCCGGCGCAGCGCCTCCAGCAGCGGTTCGGGGTACTCCCGGGTCGCCGCCGCGCGGTCGGCGGGCACGCAGATCAGATCCGCGCCCTCCAGCCGCTCCAGCCCGTACGGGACGACGACGTCGAAATGCCCGTCGCCGGTCCGGGAACGCCGGTCCTCCGCCGCGCACACGGCGAAGTCGTACACCGGCAGCCCCATCTCGCTGCGGTCGATCCCGAAGACCTCGCAGAAGATCCCCAGTTCGAACGGGGCGACGCCATTGACGAGGGCCACGGCCACGTTGTTCAGCATGACTCCAGTGTGGCAGTAATTCGCTCTTTCATGACAGTCCTGCCACTGTCCGGTTTTTGCCGCACTGAGGAGAGTGGAGCCATGAACACCTTCCTCGACCACCTCGTCGTCCTCGCCATCGCCGCCTTCCTCCTCGGCCCCGCGCTCTACGGTGCTCTGCGCGACCGCCGCATCGACCGGCAGCTACGCGCGGCCAAGCAGCGCGCGCAGATCATCCGGTACGGGCATGGGAGTGAGCAGCCCCGCCGCCGTACGCCCGGTGTTTCCGTACGGCACGCGCCCGGTCGCTGACCCGGCCCCCGCGACCAGGATCCGCACCACCTGCCCCACCGTCTCCGCCCGGTCCCGGCAGCGCACCGCGAGCCGGAACATGTGCCAGTGCGCACGGGTGTGGGGCCAGGCCCAGGCCTGGGAGATGATGTGGGCCCGCTCCAGGGCGGTCCACATGGCGCGGGTGTCGGGCGAGGCGTCGCGGGCGCGGCGCAGCTCGGCCTCGAAGGCCTTGCGCACGGCGGGCGGCATGGCCTTCCCCGTGCAGGCGGCGACGCATTTGCTCATCATGTTTCGCATGCGTCCACGGTGCGGCCGACAGGGCCTTCGGCGCTTGAACGAACCTGCTACATCCACTGGATGGTGCGGGTGAAGTCCGACGGCGCGATCCCGAACATCCGCCGCCACACCCGGCTGAAATGCGCCCCGTCGGCGAAGCCCGCGCCGTGCGCCGCATCCGTCAGGGAGTGCCCCCGGGAGGCGAGTTCGACCGCGTGCATCAGCCGCAGCCACAGCACGTACGGGCGGAACGGCAGCCCCAGCTCGGACCGGAAGAGGTGCGCGAGGCGGCTCTCCGACAGGCACGCCACCTCGGCCGCCTCGGACAGCCGTACGTGCTCCCGCCCGGGCAGCCAGTCCAGCACCCGCACCAGCCCCGGATGCGGATCCGCCGTCGGCAGCGGCCCCCGCGACAGTGCGGAGTCCAGCGCGCAGGCCGCCTCGAAGGGATCGGCGGGCAGCGCATCCGGTACAAGGTCCCCCGCGTCCCCCGCCAGCGCCGCGAGCCGGCGCCCGGCGCCGGAGAGCGGGTCGTAGTGCAGCACCACCCCGTGCGGAACCCCGCCCAGCACGGAATGCCGCACCCCGGCCGGCACCACGTAGGCCCGGCACCGGAACGGCTCCCCGGCCGGCCCGGCCATCAGCAGCTCGTCCCCGCCGAGCGCGGCGATGACCTGCACGGAGTGGTGCGCGTGCGCGGTGGCGGAGCCGACGGCGCCCCCGTACACCACGCCCCCCGGCCGCAACCGCGCCCGCCCGGCCCACCCGGTCACGGACACGGCGAAGCGCCCCCGCCCGAGACCCCGGAAACCGGGATGTTCCTCCCCACGGGCGGGGACGCCATCAAGCGACGGAGCAGGCGACTCAGAAGTCCTCGTCCAGGTCGACCGTGCCCTCGACCGCGACCTGGTAGGCCGACGGGCGGCGCTCGAAGAAGTTCGTCAGCTCCTGGACGCCCTGCAGCTCCATGAAGGAGAACGGGTTCTGCGAGCCGTACACCGCGGGGAAGCCGAGGCGGACCAGGCGCTGGTCCGCGACGCACTCCAGGTACTCGCGCATCGACTCGGTGTTCATGCCCGGCAGGCCGTCACCGCACAGGTCGCGGCCGAACTGCAGCTCCGCCTCCACGGCCTCCTTCAGCATGTCCGTGACCTGCTGCTGGAGCGCGTCGTCGAAGAGCTCCGGCTCCTCCTTGCGGACCGTGTCCACGACCTCGAACGCGAAGTTCATGTGCATGGTCTCGTCGCGGAACACCCAGTTGGTGCCGGTGGCCAGGCCGTGCAGCAGGCCGCGGGACCGGAACCAGTACACGTACGCGAAGGCGCCGTAGAAGAACAGGCCCTCGATGCACGCGGCGAAGCAGATCAGGTTCAGCAGGAAGCGACGGCGGTCGGCCTGCGTCTCCAGCCGGTCGATCTTCTCGACCGAGTCCATCCACTTGAAGCAGAACTGCGCCTTCTCGCGGATCGACGGGATCTCCTCGACCGCGTCGAAGGCGGCCGCGCGGTCGTCCGGGTCGGGCAGGTAGGTGTCGAGCAGCGTCAGGTAGAACTGGACGTGCACGGCCTCCTCGAACAGCTGGCGCGACAGGTACAGGCGCGCCTCCGGGGAGTTGATGTGCTTGTAGAGCGTCAGCACCAGGTTGTTCGAGACGATCGAGTCGCCCGTCGCGAAGAACGCGACGAGGCGGCCGATCATGTGCTGCTCGGCGGGCGTCAGCTTCGCGAGGTCGGCGACGTCCGAGTGGAGGTCGACCTCCTCGACGGTCCAGGTGTTCTTGATCGCGTCCCGGTAGCGCTCGTAGAAGTCCGGGTAGCGCATGGGGCGGAGCGTGAGCTCGAAGCCCGGGTCCAGGAGGTTCTTGTCGGTCGAGCTCATTACTGGCAGGCCTCGCAGGACTCGGGGTTCTCAAGGGAGCAGGCCAGCGCCTCGGCATCGGCGACCGCCTGGGGCAGTGCGACGGGGGTGGCCGCCTGCGCGGCGCGGGCGATCTTCGTCGCCGGGCGCGAGCGCAGGTAGTACGTGGTCTTCAGACCCTGCTTCCAGGCGTACGCGTACATCGAGGACAGCTTCCCGATGGTGGGCGTCTCCAGGAACAGGTTCAGCGACTGCGACTGGTCGAGGTACGGCGTACGGGCCGCCGCCATGTCGATCAGGCCGCGCTGCGGGATCTCCCACGCCGTGCGGTACAGCTCGCGCACCTCGGCCGGGATCCAGCCGAAGCCCTGGACCGAGCCACTGGAGTCGCGCAGGGCCTCGCGGGTCTGGGCGTCCCACACGCCGAGCTTCTTCAGCTCCTCCACCAGGTAGCCGTTGACCTGGAGGAACTCGCCGCTCAGCGTCTCGCGCTTGAAGAGGTTCGAGACCTGCGGCTCGATGCACTCGTACACGCCGGCGATCGAGGCGATCGTCGCCGTCGGGGCGATGGCGAGGAGCAGCGAGTTGCGCATGCCGGTCTCGGCGACGCGGGCGCGCAGTGCGTCCCAGCGCTCGGGCCAGGCGCGCTCGGTGTCGTAGTGGTCCGGGTGCAGGACACCGCGGGCCGTACGGGTCTCCGACCAGGCCGGGAGCGCGCCGTGGCGCTCGGCCAGGTCGCAGGAGGCCTCGTACGCCGCGAGCATGATGCGCTCGGCGATCTTGGTGGAGAGGGCCTTCGCCTCGGCGGAGTCGAAGGGCAGGCGCAGCTTGAAGAAGACGTCCTGCAGGCCCATCGCGCCCAGGCCGACCGGGCGCCAGCGGGAGTTGGAGCGCTCGGCCTGCTCGGTCGGGTAGAAGTTGATGTCCACGACGCGGTCGAGGAAGGTCACGGCGGTGCGGACGGTCTCGTCCAGCCGCTCCCAGTCCATCTCACCCGTCTCGGTGAGGACGAACGCGCCCAGGTTGACCGAGCCCAGGTTGCAGACGGCGGTCTCGCCGTCGTTGGTGACCTCGAGGATCTCGGTGCACAGGTTGGAGGAGTGCACGACCCGGCCCGGCTCGGCGGTCTGGTTCGCCGTGCGGTTGGAGGCGTCCTTGAAGGTCATCCAGCCCTGGCCGGTCTGCGCGAGGGTGCGCATCATCCGGCCGTACAGGTCGCGGGCGGGCATGGACTTGCGGGCCAGGCCGTCCGCCTCGGCCTTGCGGTACGCGGCGTCGAACTCGTCGCCCCACAGGTCGACCAGCTCCGGCACGTCGGCCGGGGAGAACAGCGACCAGTCGGCGTCCGCGTTCACGCGGCGCATGAACTCGTCCGGGACCCAGTGCGCCAGGTTCAGGTTGTGCGTACGGCGCTGGTCCTCACCGGTGTTGTCGCGGAGCTCCAGGAACTCCTCGATGTCCGCGTGCCAGGTCTCCAGGTAGACGGCGGCGGCACCCTTGCGGCGGCCGCCCTGGTTCACGGCGGCGACGGAGGCGTCGAGGGTCTTCAGGAACGGCACGATGCCGTTGGAGTGGCCGTTCGTACCGCGGATCAGCGAACCGCGGGCGCGGATGCGGGAGTACGAGAGGCCGATGCCGCCGGCGTGCTTCGACAGGCGCGCGACCTGGTGGTAGCGGTCGTAGATCGAGTCGAGCTCGTCCAGCGGGGAGTCCAGCAGGTAGCAGGAGGACATCTGCGGGTGCCGGGTGCCGGAGTTGAAGAGCGTGGGGGAGGACGGCAGGTAGTCGAGGCGGCTCATCAGCCGGTAGAGGGAGGCCACTTCCTCGACGGCCTGGACGCTCTCGTTCTCGGCGAGGCCGCAGGCCACGCGCAGCATGAAGTGCTGCGGGGTCTCGACGACCTGGCGGGTGATCGGGTGGCGCAGCAGGTAGCGGCTGTGCAGGGTGCGCAGGCCGAAGAAGCCGAAGCGGTCGTCGGCGCCCTCGGCGAGGGTGTGCTCGACCAGCGCGTCCAGGCGGCTCGCGTGCAGCGCCACGAACTCGGCGGTGCGGTCCGCGATCAGGCCCTCGCGGTGGCCGACCGCGACGGAGGCGGAGAAGGAGGTGGCCCCCTGGCCGGCGGCTTCCTCGGCGACCGCCAGCGTCAGCAGCCGGGCGGCGAGCCGGGAGTACGCCGGGTCCTCGGAGATGAGACCGGCGGCGGCCTCCGTGGCCAGCCCGCGCAGCTCGGCCTCGTCGGCGGCGGCGCTGCGCCCGCGGAGCGCGGCGGCGGCGATCCGGCCCGGGTCGGTGTCGGGGAGGTCGGCCGTCAGCTCGGTGAGGGTACGCAGCAGTGCGGCCCCAGGTCCCCCGGTCTCGATTCCGGTGTCGGACGGGTCGGACTCGGCGCGCGGTGCGGAAGGCGCGATGGTCACGGGGGGAGCTCTCCCTCGCTCGGCTCCGGGACACCTGCGGGGCGGGCGCGAGCGGGCGCGCGCGGGCATGACGGGGCAGCACCGCGCGGCGTCCACCGGCCCAACCGCGGGGCCCGGACGTGTCGGCACCCGGTTCGGTCGAGCCGGGCGCACTGTCGGCAGGTCCTCGGACTTGCGGTGACACCAATGGGTGTACTTCATACCGTTGCGGGACAGTTCCGGATTCGCACCGGATTCCCCTGCGACGACAGCGAGCATGAGCATACATGTGGGGGCCGCTTCCTGTGCGACCCCCTAGATGTTGTGTCGGCGTGGCTACAGTTCGAGACCGTACGTGAGCAGAGTGAGGCCGGGGACGGGCTCCCAGTCCCGTTCGGGCGTACGGACGAAGCCGAGCCGTTCGTAGATCCGATGGGCGCCGACCATGTCGTCCGTGGTGGACAGGACGAGGCGCCGTACGCCCTCGATGGCCCTCGCCCGCTCCATGCAGGCCCGTACGAGCGCCTCCCCGGCGCCCCGCCCGCGGCCCGCCCGGGCGACGGCCAGCATCCGGAACTCGGCCTCGCCGGCTCGGGCGATGTCGCACAGCGGGCTCCCGGGCGCGGCGAAGGCCACACCGCCGAGGAGCTGCCCGTCGCTCGCGGCGGCGACGAGTACCACCCCGTCGCGCGCCCGCCCGGCCACGTCCCGCAGCCGCGCGAGGTACGGGTCTTCCTCGCCGAAGGTGAGCAGCCCGTCCCCGAGGTAGGCCTGCGCGGTGATCTCCCCGAGCGTCCCGTACTCCGCCGCCAGCGCTTCCCTGATCACGATGTCCATGCGGTCGAGTGTGCCGGACGGGTGTCGGTGCCCGGCGCTATCGTCGGAGACAGCACCGTCGAGGAAGGCGAGCGAGGCATGACCGTGATGACAGACCGGCCCCAGATGCTGACCGAAGAGTTCGAGACCGTGGCGCGGATGGCCGCCAGAGAGGTCGAGGGGCTGCGGTTCGAGTTCATCAACGGGAAGCTGGGGGTCAAGGCAGTGCCGGACGGGGACCACGGGACGATCATCGTGTGGTTGTCCCGTATGTGCATGCAGTCGCGGCCGGACCTGTGGTTCTACGCTGAGCAGGGGATCAAGGTCCAGCGGTATCGCAATGGCCGTGCTCGGCCCGATGGCGTCTTGGTGTTGACCGCCTCTCTCGCAGGACACGGGGAATGGGCCGAGCCCGACCCCGTGCTGATGGTCGTGGAGGTCACGTCGTACGACACTGACACGGACGCCCGCGACCGACACGAGAAGCCCCGTGGTTACGCGGAGACCGGCATTCCGGTGTACCTGCTGATCGACCGGGATACCTGCGAGGTCACCGTCCACAGTGAGCCGGACGGCAGCCGTTACGAGAGCGTCCGCACTGTCCCCTTCGGCAAGGACGTCGAACTTCCCGAACCCGTCGGCATCACCCTGCCCACCGAGCCCCTCAAGGAGTGGGTGCACTGAACGCGCCGAAGGCCCCGCCGGTGTCCCGGGCGGGGCCGTTCGGCTACAGGGGCTCAGCAGCAGCGGAAGCCCTCGCGGGGATCCGCCTCGCGCGAGTCCGTGCGGGCGCGTTCGAAGGCGCGGCGGGTCATGACCTCCGCGTCCGGGTCGTGCGTACGGGCGTGGGCCACGTAGCGGTCGTACGCCGCCTCGCCCGAGAACTCCCGTACGAAGTACCGCGCCTTCGCCAGCGCCGCGCGGACCCCGCTCACGCCACCGGCTCCTTCACGCGGCCGCCGCCCGAGTCCAGGCCGGCGGCGGCGAGCTCCGCCCGCTCCCCGGGCGTCGCGATGAGCCCGGCCGGGGCGATGATCTTCGACTCGGTCCACGGGACCTCGGACAGCCGGACCGTCTCCGGGGCGGCGATCGCCTTGAAGCAGGTCCGCGCCGCGTCCAGCAGCACGATGATGATCAGGATGGCGAACAGCGCCGACAGCGCGCCGTCCACCGTGGCGTTGGTGACCACGGTGTGCATCTCGTCCATGTTCTTGGCGGGCGGCAGCACCTTCCCGGCGTCGATGCCGGTCTGGTACTTGTCGCGCTGCGCGAAGAAGCCGACCTTCACGTCGTCGGAGAACACCTTCTGGTAGCTCGCGGTGAGCGTGACGGCCACGTCCCAGGCCAGCGGGACGCCGGTCACCCACGCCCACTTGAGCCGCCCGGACTTGACGAGCAGCGTGGTACAGACGGCCAGGGCCACCGCCGCGAGCAGCTGGTTCGCGATCCCGAACAGCGGGAACAGCTGGTTGATGCCGCCCAGCGGGTCCTTGATGCCGACCCACAGGAAGTAGCCCCAGCCGCCGACGACGAGCGCGCTCGCCAGCCACACGCCCGGCTTCCAGCTGATGTCCTTGAAGGACTTGTGCACGTTGCCGAGGGTGTCCTGGAGCATGAACCGGCCGACGCGGGTGCCCGCGTCGAGGGTCGTCAGGATGAACAGCGCCTCGAACATGATCGCGAAGTGGTACCAGAACGCCTTCATCCCGGCGCCGCCGACCACGGACGAGAAGATTTCCGACATTCCGAGTGCGAAGGTCGGCGCGCCGCCCGTACGGGACAGCAGGCTGGCCTCCTCGACGTCCTTCGCGGCCTGCGCGAGGAACTCGGGCGAGACGGCGAAGCCGAAGTTGGTCACGGCCTGCGAGGCGCTCTCGACGGTGGTGCCGATGACGCCGGCGGGGGAGTTGACCGCGAAGAACAGGCCGGGCTCGATGATGGTGGCCGCGATGATCGCCATGACGGCGACGAAGGACTCCGTCAGCATGGCGCCGTAGCCGATGACCCGGACCTGGGTCTCCTTCTGGATCATCTTCGGGGTGGTGCCCGAGGAGACCAGTGCGTGGAAGCCGGACAGGGCTCCGCAGGCGATGGTGATGAAGACGAAGGGGAACATGGACCCGGCGAAGACCGGCCCGTCCCCGCGGGCGGCGAAGTCGGTGACCGCGGGCATCTTCAGGGTCGGCATCGCCAGCACCACGCCCACCGCCATCAGCGCGATGGTGCCGACCTTCATGAAGGTGGAGAGGTAGTCGCGGGGCGCGAGCAGCATCCACACCGGCAGCACCGAGGCGATGAAGCCGTACGCGACCATCCAGAGGACGAGGGTCTCCTTCTCCAGGGTGAAGGTGCTCGCCAGCGAGGACTCGGCGACCCAGCCGCCCGCGACGATGGCGAGCAGCAGCAGGGCGACCCCGATGACGGAGATCTCGGTGACCCGGCCCGGCCGCAGCACGCGCAGGTAGAAGCCCATGAAGAGGGCGATCGGGATGGTCATGCCGATGGAGAAGACACCCCAGGGGGAGTGCGCCAGCGCGTTGACGATGACCAGTGCGAGCACGGCCAGCAGGATGATCATGATGGCGAACACGGCGACCAGGGCGGCGGCTCCGCCGACGGGGCCGATCTCGTCCCGGGCCATCTGGCCGAGCGAGCGCCCGTCGCGGCGGGTGGAGAAGAAGAGGGTGACCATGTCCTGGACGGCACCCGCGAAGATGACGCCCGCGACGATCCAGATGGTGCCCGGCAGGTAGCCCATCTGTGCGGCGAGCACGGGGCCGACCAGCGGACCGGCGCCGGCCACGGCGGCGAAGTGGTGGCCGAAGAGCACCCGGCGGTCGGTGGGGTGGAAGTCGACACCGTTGTCAAGGCGTTCGGCCGGGGTGGCCCGCGTCTTGTCGACCTTCAGGACCCGGTGGGAGATGAACCGCGCATAGAAGCGGTAGCCGATGGCGTACGAGCCCAGCGCGGCGGCGAGCAGCCAGGCGGCCGAGATCTCCTCGCCGCGCGAGAGCGCCAGGATGCCCCAGCCGAGGGCCCCGATGAGGCCGACGAGCACCCAGACGGCGATCGCCTTCGGGGTCATGCCCCCCGGCGCCATGTCCCCTGATGCGGAAGGCGAGTCCGCCGCCGTGCCCGGACTCGCCGCGTTCCGTTCTGTACCTGTTGCTTCCGGTTCCGGCATGATCCTCGTCCCCTCGTTGATCATCTGCTTAAGCGCAGGGAATCTACGGGGGCCGCCCGGTGAACGTAAGCCCCCGTCCGTATAGCGGAACGAGAGTCAACTACGAATCACACGGCGGGGCGCTGGAGTCGGGCGACGAACTTGTAACGATCGCCGCGGTACACCGACCGGACCCACTCCACGGGTTCGCCGTCGGCGTCCAGGGAGTGGCGGGAGAGCATCAGCATCGGCAGGCCGACGTCGGTGCCCAGCAGGCCCGCCTCGCGCGGGGTGGCCAGGGAGGTCTCGATGGTCTCCTCGGCCTCCGCGAGCCGTACGTCGTACACCTCGGCGAGGGCGGTGTAGAGGGAGGTGTACTTGGCCAGCGAGCGGCGCAGCGCGGGGAAGCGCTTGGCCGAGAGGTGGGTGGTCTCGATGGCCATCGGCTCGCCGCTGGCGAGGCGCAGCCGCTCGATGCGCAGCACCCGGCCGCCCGTGGCGATCTTGAGCAGCCCGGCCAGGGTGTCGTCGGCCGTCACGTAGCCGATGTCGAGGAGTTGGGACGTGGGCTCCAGCCCCTGGGCCCGCATGTCCTCCGTGTACGAGGACAGTTGGAGCGGCTGGGAGACCTTCGGTTTCGCGACAAAGGTGCCTTTGCCCTGAATGCGCTCCAGCCGGCCCTCGACGACGAGCTCCTGGAGCGCCTGGCGCACGGTGGTCCGCGAGGTGTCGAATTCGGCCGCGAGCGTGCGCTCCGGCGGTACCGGCGTGCCGGGGGGCAGCGTCTCGGTCATGTCGAGCAAGTGCCGCTTGAGTCGGTAGTACTTGGGCACACGCGCCGTGCGAGTGGCTGCCCCGCCTTCCGGCTCCGTGGTCGCCCCTTCGGTGGACATCGCCGCCCGCCTTCCCGACTCCAGTTTCGCTGCCGTCACCGGCTCCTCCGATATGTGCGGTCACATCGTGACACGGGTGGGAGGGCAGGCCTCCTCCCTCCCCCAGGTGTCGGTCCGGTAACGGACCGATCACCCGCTCATTAGACCCTTGACACCCCTAAAGGTCTAGGCCAAGCTCCGGTTACTGGTCTAAACCAATATGGATCAGATCCCGGCCCCACGGGCAGTACTTGGTGCATGTCACCGCGGCGGGCGAGGGAAGTTGCAGGCAGCATCCCTGAGGAGGGTGGCGTGAAGCGCAAGCTCATCGCGGCGGTCAGTGTCGCGGGCATGATGGTCGGAGTCGCGGCGTGCGGCAACGGCGGCGACGACAAGGGGAAGACCGACGCGGGCGGCGCCAAGGAGATCACCGTCTGGGTGATGGACGGTTCCGCGCCGAAGGCCTGGATCGACGCGGTCAACGCGGAGTTCTCGGCCAAGCACCCCGGTGTCACCGTCAAGGTCGAAGAGCAGCAGTGGAAGGGCATCCAGGAGAAGGTCACCACGGCCCTCTCCGAGAACACCCCGCCGGACGTCCTCGAGCTCGGCAACACCCAGACCGCCGGCTACGCGGTCACCGGCGGCCTCGCCGACCTGACCAAGGACAAGTCCAAGCTCGGCGCGGACGCCTGGCAGAAGAGCATGCTCGCCTCGGCCGAGTACGAGGGCAAGCTCTACTCCGCTCCCTGGTACGCGGCCAACCGCGTCGTCGTGTACGACAAGAAGGCCTACGCGAAGGCCGGCGTCACCCCGCCGACCACCCGTGACGAGTGGATCGCCGGCCTCGACAAGCTCAAGGCCGCGGACCCCGCCTCGCAGCCGATCTACCTTCCCGGCCAGAGCTGGTACGTCCTCGCCGGCTTCGTCTGGGACGAGGGCGGCGAGCTCGCCGTCAAGGACGGCGGCAAGTGGAAGGGCGGTCTCGGTACCCCCCAGGCCGCTTCCGCGATGGAGTTCTACAAGAAGCTCCAGTCCTACTCCACCGCCCCGAAGGACAAGGACGAGGCCACCCCGCAGCAGTCCACCGACGTCGTTCCCAAGGGCGGCGTGGCGTCCTGGATCGGTCTCGGCTGGGAGGCCGGCGGCGCGGAGAAGGCTCTGAAGGAGGCGGGCAAGGAGGCCGACTTCGGCTACTTCCCGATCCCGGGCAAGACCGCCGACAAGCCGGGCACCGTCTTCCTCGGCGGCTCGAACCTCGCCGTCGCCGAGCGCTCCAAGAACAAGGAGCTCGCCAAGGAGTGGCTGGCCCTCGCCGCAGGCAAGGACCAGATGACGAAGTACGCCGCCGAGACCAAGGGCGCGCTGCTCCCGAACCAGGCCGCCGCGAACTTCACCCCCGCCGCGGGCTCCTTCGCCGAGGCCATGGGCAAGGGCGGCGTCAACGGCCGCATCACCCCGGTCACCCCGGGCTGGGCGAACGTCGAGACCGAGCCCAACCCGCTCAAGGAGTTCATGACCAAGGTCCTGAAGGGTGAGGACGCCGCCAAGGCGGGCGCGGACGCGGACAAGGAAATCGCGAACCGCATCAACAAGTAGCACGTAGCACCGGGGGTGCGGCCGGCGCCCACGCGCCCGCCGCACCCCCGGTCGCGCAACGACAGACCTGTGCGACGCCCGACCGCAGCCGAGGTAACCAAGACATGACCGTGCACTCCCAGGGAGCGGCGACCGCTCCACAGGACGCACCACCGAAGTCCGCCGGACGGCAGCAGACGCCGCCCACCACCACCGGGACCACTCCCTCGTCTCCTCGCCGGGGCAGAACGTCGCTCCCCTCGGGCTGGCTGCCGTACCTCCTGATCGGGCCCGCGGTCCTCAGCCTGGCCACGCTGCTGCTGTACCCGCTGGTCAAGAACGTGATCCTGTCGTTCCAGAAGGTCGACAAGATCGAGTTCATCCAGCGGAAGGCGCCCTTCAACGGGGTCGACAACTACACCCAGCTGCTGGGCGACGCGCACTTCTGGACCGTCGTCGTGCGCACCTTCGCCTTCACCGCGGCCAACGTCGCGCTGATCATGGTGATCGGCAGCCTCCTCGGCATCCTGCTGAACCGGCTCGGCAAGTGGATGCGCCTGGTCCTTTCGATGGCCCTGGTGATGGCCTGGGCCATGCCGATCGTTGCGTCCGTCACCGTCTTCCAGTGGCTGTTCGACGAGCAGTTCGGCGTCATGAACTGGGTCATGCGCACCCTCGGCTTCTCCGGCTACGAGCAGCACAACTGGTTCGAGTCCGGCTTCTCCACCCTGGTGATCGTCACCGTCCTGGTGGTCTGGGGCTCCGTCCCCTTCGTCGCCCTCAACATGTACGCAGGCCTGACCACCGTCAGCGGTGAGCTGTACGAGGCCGCGCGGATGGACGGCGCGAACGGCTGGCAGACGTTCTGGCAGGTCGTCTTCCCGAACCTCAAGCCGTTCTTCCTCGTCACCACGTTCCTCGAGGTGATCTGGGTCTTCAAGGCCTTCACCCAGGTCTACGCGATGAACCGCGGCGGCCCCGACCGCGCCTCCGAGACCCTGCCCGTCTTCGCCTTCGTCGAGGGCCAGAGCCAGGGCCACTACGCGCTCGCGGCTGCGATCTCCGTCCTGACGATCGTGATGCTCGTGATCGTCATGTCCTTCTACTTCCGCCTGATCCTGAAGCAGGAGGAGGAGCAGTGAGCACCACCACCGCGCCGAAGCCCGCACCCGCCGCACCGAAGCACCCGAAGCCCGCACAGCGGCTGCGCACGCGCCGCCCGCTCCGCCCGGGCACGGTGGCGAAGAACCTGGGCGCCCTCGTCCTGGCCGTGGTCTTCGTCTTCCCCGTCTACTGGATGTTCTCCTCGGCCCTCAAGCCGTCCGGGGAGATCCTCTCCAAGGACCCCGTCTTCGTCTTCACCCCGACGCTGGACAACTTCACCAAGGCCACCGGCGTCGAGTTGTTCTGGACGTACGTGCAGAACAGCCTGCTCGTGACCGTCGGCGCCGTCGTCCTCGCCCTGGCCGTCGCCCTCGCCGCGAGCTTCGCCATCGCCCGCATGAAGTTCAAGGGCCGCAAGGGCCTCGTGCTCGGCGTGATGATGGCGCAGATGGCCCCCTGGGAGGTCATGGTCATCGCGATGTACATGATCGCCCGCGACGCCGAGATGCTGAACAGCCTCCCGCTGCTGACCGCGATCTACTTCGTGATGGTCCTGCCCTTCACCATCTGGACCCTGCGCGGCTTCATCGCCGCCGTCCCGGTGACGCTGGAGGAGGCCGCCCAGATCGACGGCTGCACCCGCGGCCAGGCCTTCCGCAAGGTGATCTTCCCGCTGCTGGCGCCCGGCCTGATGTCCACCTCGCTCTTCGGCTTCATCACCGCCTGGAACGAGTTCGCGATGGTCCTGATCCTCAACAAGGACAAGACCGCCCAGACCCTGCCCCTGTGGCTGACCCAGTTCCAGACCGCCTTCGGCAACGACTGGGGCGCCACCATGGCCGCGTCCTCGCTGTTCGCGGTCCCGGTCCTGGTGATCTTCGTCTTCCTCCAGCGCAAGGCCGTCGGCGGCATGACCGCCGGCGCCGTGAAGGGATAACGCCACATGACCGTCCTTGCGCACCGCGTCACCGAGTCCGATTCGAACGATCAGCTGACCCGCGACGCCCTCGCGGTCCTCCAGCCCGGCTTCGAGGGCACCACCGCCCCGGCGTGGCTGCTCCGCCAGGTCGGCGAAGGCCTCACCGCCGTCGGCCTCTTCGGCCGCAACATCGCCTCGCCCGAGCAGCTCGCCGCGCTCACCGCGCAACTGCGCGCCGAGCGCGACGACGTCCTCGTCGCCATCGACGAGGAGGGCGGCGACGTGACCCGCCTCGAGGTCCGCGGCGGCTCGTCCTTCCCGGGCAACCTGGCCCTCGGCGCCGTCGACGACACCGCGCTGACCCGGGACGTCGCCCGCGAGCTCGGCCGCCGCCTCGCCGAGTGCGGCGTCAACCTCAACTGGGCCCCGTCCGCCGACGTCAACTCCAACCCGGACAACCCGGTGATCGGCGTACGGTCCTTCGGCGCCGACACCCACCTCGCCGCCCGGCACACCGCCGCCTACGTCGAGGGCCTCCAGGCCGCCGGCGTCGCCGCGTGCACCAAACACTTCCCGGGCCACGGCGACACCAACGTCGACTCGCACCACGCCCTGCCGCGCATCGACGTGGACCTGGACACGCTGGCGGCGCGCGAGCTGGTGCCCTTCCGGGCGGCCATCGAGGCCGGCACCAAGGCCGTGATGAGCGCACACATCCTGGTGCCCGCCCTCGACCCGACCCGCCCGGCCACGCTCAGCCCGCAGATCCTGACCGGCCTGCTGCGCAAGGAGCTCGGCTACGAGGGCCTGATCGTCACCGACGGCATGGAGATGAACGCCATCGCCGGGACGTACGGCATCGAGCGCGGCTCGGTCCTCGCCATCGCGGCCGGCGCCGACGCGATCTGCGTCGGCGGCGGGCTCGCCGACGAGGCCACCGTGCTCCGGCTGCGCGACGCCCTGGTCGCGGCCGTACGGGAGGGCGCGCTGGCGCAGGAGCGGCTCGCCGACGCCGCCGCCCGGGTACGGGCGCTGGCCGCATGGACCCGGGAGGCCCGGGCCGCCGCCGCGCCGGGCGCGCCGCTGGAGGGGAGCGCGCCCGGCATCGGCCTGGCGGCGGCCCGCCGCGCCGTGGTCGTCTCCGGCACCGCCGCGCCCGTGACCGCCCCGTACGTCGCCACGCTCGCGCCCGTCGCGAACATCGCGGTGGGCGACGAGACCCCGTGGGGCGTGGCCGCCGAACTGGCCGCGCTGGTACCGGGAACGGGGTCCGGGGTGTTCCCGGAGGGCGCCACGGCCGGTGACGTCCTGGCGGCGGCAGGCGGACGCACCGTCGTGGCGGTGGTCCGCGACGCCCACCGCCACCCGTGGATGGCGCAGGCCCTGGACGCGCTGGTCACTGCGCGGCCGGACACGGTGGTGGTGGAGATGGGAGTCCCCCGGGCCGAGCCCCGCGGCGCGTTGTACATCGCGACGCACGGAGCCTCGCGCGTCTGTGGCCGCGCGGCCGCGGAGATCATCGCGGGAGCGTAGGCCCGCGCGGGCCGGCTGCCGACGGCTCTGCCCCCGAACCCCCGCGCGGGCAGAGCCCGGTTGGGGTCCCCCGGACGGAGTCCGGGGGAGGGGGAAGGGCGGGGCGGCGGGAGAGCCCCGCGCAGCGGCCACCCGTACGGCGGACGAAGACGAAGGGCCGGGCACCCCCTCAGGGGAGCCCGGCCCTTCGTGTGCGTGGGGGAGGTGCCGCCTAAAGCCCCTGCCACGCGGGCTTGTTGGCGTACGCGTGCCGGAAGTAGTCCGCCAGCTTCAGCTTGGACGCGGCGGCCTCGTCCACGACCACCGTCGCATGCCGGTGCAACTGCAGCGCAGACGCCGGGACCAGCGCCGACAAGGGCCCCTCGACGGTCTGCGCGACGGCCTCTGCCTTGCCCTCGCCGGTGGCGAGCAGGACCAGGTGGCGGGCGTCGAGGATGGTGCCGATGCCCTGGGTGATGACGTGGTGCGGGACCTGGTCCATGTCGTCGTCGAAGAAGCGCGCGTTGTCGACGCGCGTCTGCTCGGTCAGTGTCTTGATGCGGGTGCGGGAGGCGAGCGAGGAGCAGGGCTCGTTGAAGCCGATGTGCCCGTCGGTGCCGATGCCGAGCAGCTGGAGGTCCACGCCGCCGGCCTCCGCCAGCGCGCGGTCGTACGCCTCGCACGCCGCGACGACGTCCGCGGCGGAGCCGTCGGGGCCCATGAAGGCGGCCTCGGACAGGCCGAGCGGCTCGACGACCTCGCGGAGCACGACGGCGCGGTACGACTCCGGGTGCCCGGCCGGCAGGCCGACGTACTCGTCGAGCTGGCAGATGCGGGCCCGGGAGGCGTCGAGCTCGCCGGCCTTCACCTTGGCGGCCAGGGCTTCGTAGACGGGCAGCGGGGTAGAGCCGGTCGCCACGCCGAGCAGGGCGTCGGGCTTGCGGCGGACCAGGGCGGCCATGGCCTCCGCGATGAGCTCGCCGCCTGCCTTGGCGTCCGGGACGATGACAACTTCCACGCGGGGCCTGCCGATCTGGAGTGGGACGATGTGGTATAGACCAATCTAGCAGAGGCGGGGCCGCTCCAGGCCGGTCTTCGCCCACTCCCCTCCCTCTCATGGTGATCCGGTTCCCCGCCCCCGGCCTCCCGGCGCCAGGACGTGCAGCGCGACCCCGGCCGCGGGATTCTGGTACGCGGAGGTGGCGCACATGCCCGGTGTGGAGCGGCACGGGAGCATCATGGCCGCCGAGATCGCGCAGCAGCCCGAGGTGTGGCGGCGGACGCTCGCAGACGGGGCCGGGCCCATCGCGCGGACGGCCCGGGCGATCGCCGAGCGGCAGCCGCGGTTCGTCCTGCTCGCCGCCCGGGGGAGTTCCGATCACGCAGCGCTCTACGGGAAGTACCTGCTCGAGGTCGGGCGCGGACTGCCCTGCGGGCTCAGCTCCACGTCCACCATCACCGCGTACGGCGCCAGGCCCCGGCCCGACCGCCGCGGCGGCGAGGCGCTGCAGCCCGTGCTCGACAGGCTGCGGGCCAGGGGAGCCGACCTGTTCGCCGTCGGGTCGAAGGAGCAGGTCGAGCAGACGGCCACCGGGTTCGGGCTGCCCGTCGACGGCGTGCCCGAGGAGCTGCAGCCGCTGCTGGAGATCCTCCCGCTGCAGCTCCTCGCGTACGAGGTCGCCATCGCCCGCGGCCAGGACCCGGACGCCCCGAGAGCACTGGCCAAGGTCACCGAGACCCGCTGGGGAGTGTCGTCGAACCGGCGTCCGGGGCCGCGCGCCGGCTCAGAGCAGTGACAGCTGGAGACCGCCCGTCGCGTCCAGGTGCTGGCCCGTCACCCAGCGGGAGTCCGCCGAGGCCAGGAACGCCACCACGTCGGCGACTTCATCCGCCGTGCCCACCCGCCCGAAGACGGAGCGGGAGGACGCGTGCGCCCGCGCCGCGGGGTCCGCCAGCCAGGCCGCGTTGAGGTCGGTCTCCGTGATGCCGGGGCCC
Source organism: Streptomyces sp. NPDC032745 (assembly GCF_055579465.1). NCBI lineage: Bacteria > Bacillati > Actinomycetota > Actinomycetes > Kitasatosporales > Streptomycetaceae > Streptomyces > Streptomyces sp. NPDC032745. Next base: position 482,407 of record NZ_JBVING010000001.1, read on the forward strand.
ACCGAGTTCACGGTGATCCCGCGCGGGGCGAGTTCGGCGGCCAGGGACCGGGTCAGCGCGTTCACCGCGCCCTTGGCCGTGATCGTGGCCAGGATCGCGGGCAGGGCGATCTCCGGGGTGCCGGTCACGTTCACGATCCGGCCCCCGTCCCGCAGGCGCGCCAGTCCGTGCTTGATCACGAAGAACGGCGCCTTCGCGTTGAGCGCGTGCACCCGGTCGTACGTCTCCTCGTCGGTGTCCGCGATGCCGGCGAACGTGGCGGCGCCCGCGTTGTTCACCAGGATGTCGACCGCGTCGGTGTGCTGCGGGTGCGCCTCGTACGCCGCCCACAGGGCCTGCGCATCGCCCGGAACCCCGAGCTCGGCCCCGATCGCGAACGCCCGGCCGCCGGCCGCCCCGATCGCCGCGACCGTCTCCTTCGCCGCCTCCTCGTTGCGCCCGTAGTGCACGGCGACGAGTGCCCCGTCCCGGGCCAGCCGCTCCGCCACCGCCCGTCCGATGCCCCGGCTGCCGCCCGTGACCAGTGCCGTCTTCCCCTTGAGCACGCCCATGACGCGCCCCCCTTCAGCATTTGCTAGTGGTCGCTATAGAAAGGGACCGTACCAGATTAAGTAGCGCTCGCTATAGAATGAGCCCATGGTGACCGGACAGCGCGGCAGGCCCCGTTCCTTCGATCGCGACGCCGCCCTCGACAAGGCGATGCTCGCCTTCTGGGAGCGCGGGTACGAGGCGACCTCGATCTCCGACCTGACCGCCTCGCTCGGCATCGGCGCGCCCAGCCTCTACGCGGCCTTCGGCGACAAGCGCAAGCTGTTCGACGAGGTCGTGGCGGTCTACGGCGGCCGCTACACCGACTTCGCGCGCGCGGCCCTGGCCGAGGAGCCCACCGCCCGGGCCGGCCTGCGGCGCGTTCTGCGCGAGGCGGCCGAGATCTACACCGACCCGGCCCACCCCCCGGGCTGCCTGGTGATCAGCGCGGCCGTCAACACCACCTCCCAGGAGGTGGCCCGGGCCCTGCGCGAGCGCCGCAACGCCAACCTGGAGGTGTTCGAGCGCAGGATCCGGGCGGACGTCGCCGCCGGCGCGCTGCCCGCCGGTACGGACGCGCAGGCGCTGGCCCGCTACGCGCTGGCGGTGCTCGTGGGGATGTCCCAGCAGTCGCGCGACGGGGCGAGCCGGGAAGAACTGGAAGCGGTGGCGGAACTGGCGATGGCGGCCTGGCCGCAGTAGGCAGTCGCGGTAAGCGGGCGAACGCGCCCCGCGGATCGCGCACCGAAAGAATTCCGCCCGGAAATTCCTCTGGGCCACGGTGCCGGGACGGGACCCTCAGCCCGTCCGGCACCGTAGCCCGGAGTACTTACGGCCGGCGGGTGTGCGGTTCCCGGCGGCCGGTGGGAGGTGCCTGCGCAGTCAGGGCAGAGCGCGCGGCTTACCTCGATCCGTCCTCCTGTGCGGGGAGGGCGGAAGCTTACGCCAATTGTGGACTAGACCATTCTGTTCTGTCCATCCAATGACGGGCTCTGCCACCCCGTCACTTCCTCCAACAGTACGCGGACGGAGCCCCTCCTGGATACTCCTGAGTAGTCGCCGTGGGGAAAGTCATGGCCTCTACCCGGGGTACGCTCGCCACGTGCCCTCCATGAACGACCTCGTACGCCAGCACACCGCTCTCAGTGAAACCGACCTGGAGTGGCTCCACCTGCTGGTCTCGGAGTGGCAGCTGCTCTCCGACCTCTCCTTCGCCGACCTCGTGCTGTGGGTTCCCACCCTCGACGGCACCCGGTACGTCTCGGTCGCACAGATGCGCCCCAACACGGGCCCCACCTCGTACCAGGACGACATGGTCGGCCACCTGGTGCCGCGCGGCCGGCGCCCGCTGCTGGACGCCGCGCTCGACGAGGGCCGGATCGTGCGCGAGGGCGACCCGGAGTGGCGCGAGGAGGTGCCCGTCCGCGTCGAGTCCATCCCGGTGCGCCGCGAGGGCCGGGTACTCGGAGTGATCGCCCGGAACACCAACCTGCTCACTGTGCGTACACCCAGCCGGCTGGAGCTCACCTACCTCCAGTCCGCCTCCGACCTGGCCCAGATGATCGCCGCCGGAACCTTTCCGTACCCCGGCCAGCAGGTGGACATGGACGCCTCCCCGCGGGCGGGGGACGGCCTGATCCGGCTCGACGCCGACGGGGTGGTCACGTACGCGTCCCCGAACGCGCTCTCCGCCTACCACCGGCTCGGCCTCGCCGCCGACCTCGTCGGCCAGCACCTGGGCACCACCACCGCCGAACTCGCCCCCTCCCGCGGCCCGGTGGACGAGGCGATCGTCAAGCTCGCCAGCGGCTGGGCCCCGCGCGAGACCGAGATCGAGGGCAACAGCGGGGTCATCCAGCTGCGGGCCATCCCGCTCAAGCCGAAGGGCACCCGGATCGGCTCCCTCGTCCTGTGCCGGGACGTCACGGAACTGCGCCGTCGCGAACGCGAATTGATCACCAAGGACGCGACCATCCGGGAGATCCACCACCGGGTGAAGAACAACCTGCAGACCGTGGCGGCACTGCTGCGGCTGCAGGCCCGGCGGATGGATTCCGAGGGCGGCCGCGAGGCGCTCAACGAAGCCGTGCGCCGTGTCGGTTCGATCGCGATCGTGCACGAGACGCTCTCTCAGAACCTGGACGAGCGCGTCGAGTTCGACGAGATCGCCGACCGTGTCATCGCGATGGTCGCCGAGATCTCGCCGGGCAAGGTGGAGTGCCGGCGTACCGGCCGGTTCGGGATCCTGGACGCGGAGGTCGCCACGCCGCTGTCGATGGTGCTGACCGAGATCCTCCAGAACGCCCTGGAGCACGCCTTCACCCAGGGGGAGGGCGGCCGGGTGGAGGTGTCCGCGACCCGCACCGGCACCGGCCGTACCGACGGCCGGCTGCTGATCACGGTGCTCGACGACGGCTGCGGTCTGCCCGAGGGCTTCGACCCGCAGCGCGCCGGAAACCTCGGGCTGCAGATCGTACGGACCCTCGTGGAGGGCGAGCTCGGCGGCACGTTCGACATGCTCCGGGCCGAGCCGCGCGGCACCAAGGTCGTCCTCGACGTGCCGGTCAGCCCGCAGAAGTAGCGGCGAAGCGGCAAGGTGATCGTCACCCAGTGTGACGAAGCGTGTCCCGGACAGCACTGAGCCCCGGACCGAAGGTTCTCGGTCCGGGGCTCAAGAGCACGTTGCTGAGCGCTTGTCAGGTGTTGCTACGCGCTGCGGCTCGAGGCTCGAAAGTCGATGTCAGGCGGTGGCGTTGCGCGCCCGATTGCGAGCGGCGCGGCGCTTCATCGCGCGGCGCTCGTCCTCGCTGAGACCGCCCCAGACGCCGGAGTCCTGACCGGACTCGAGCGCCCACTGCAGGCACTGCTCCATGACGGGGCAGCGGCGGCAGACGGCCTTGGCTTCCTCGATCTGCAGCAGCGCAGGACCGGTGTTGCCGATGGGGAAGAAGAGTTCCGGGTCTTCCTCGCGGCAAACGGCGTTGTGACGCCAGTCCATGGCTGCTCCATCTCCTTGTATTGCGGGCAGGTTGCTTGTGAATGTGAACGCTTTCACGAATCCCCCCGTGAGGGAAGGGCGACCAGCCAGTTTCCTGGAAGGTCAGTCAGGGACTCGTGGAGGGGTTCTGGCGGTCTGTGTGGGTGCCGGGTTCTGCGGGCTGTCCCGATCGCCATGAAGAGATTCGCAAACCTCGGACGGGGATACAACCCCTTCCGGAAAGTTTTTTTTGATTCGTCGGTGTCTACTAGGTCACAGCCCTACATCGTGAGGGTGGACCGGCGTGTAAACGTTCGAGTGAAAGGACTTTGGGCCCTTCTACTCACACAATCACACGCAGTGCACGGCGTACGCCTGTGAACCGAACGCTGGTGCGCAGACCGAGGTGGTCTCCGTCCATCTGGAACGGAAGGGGAACCTTCGAATGCAAGGTGAAGTCGGTCAGATCGTGCAGAGACACTGCGTGCTTGCCCTGCGGACCCCGCTCAGGAGTCGAGGTCAGGAGCTGTGTTGCGTAGCGGGCGACGGCCGGAGTTGACAAACGGTTGAGTGCCAATACGTCAAGCGCAGTATCGAACGACGCCTCCGGAGAGGCGTAAAGCGGGCGATTGCCCAGATACGTCCACGGCGAGGTGTTGCAGACTATCGACAGCACCAGGCCGGTGACGGGATCCGCGCCGGGGCGCTCCAGCGTCACCGTGCCGTGGCGGCGGTTCGGGTCGTCCCAGAACTGACGCATCAGCTGTCGTACGTACAGGGCGTGTGTCGAACGCTTGCCGCGCTCCCGCTGCTGCTCGACGCGGCCCACCACCCCCGCGTCGAAACCGAAGCCCGCGCAGAACGTGAACCAGCGTGCCGGAACCGACTCGTCCTCCGTGCCCGGGGTGCCGGCCGCCAGCCCGAGGCCCACCGTCCGCTCGCGCTGTTCCCGCAGTGCGTCCAGCAGGGCACCGGTCGCCTCGACCGCGTCGTTGGGCAGCCCGAGCGCGCGGGCGAACACATTGGTCGAGCCGCCGGGGACCACCGCCAGCCGGGGCAGCCGCTCCGGATCCGGCCCGTTGTGCAGCAGCCCGTTGACCACTTCGTTGACCGTGCCGTCGCCGCCGAGCGCCACGACGAGATCGATGCCGTTCTCGGCCGCCGTGCGGCCCAGGTCCCGGGCGTGCCCGCGGTACTCGGTGGTCACCGCCTCCAGCTTCATCTCGCTGGCCAGGGCATGGGTCAGGACATCGCGCGTGCGCGCACTGGTGGTCGTCGCTGCTGGGTTGGCCACGAGAAGTGCACGCATGACCGCCAGCCTACCGACCCGTTCATATGCGGCCCATACTGCCCGTCCCCTCCGGGGGCGCGGGCGCGCGGCTACCCTGCTGTGGTGAGTACGAAGCCCACCCCCGCCACGGCCCAGCCGACCGCCCCGCTGCCCGGACGGCTCACCGCCGCCGCCGCGCTGACCGCCCTGGAGGGCCTGGCGCTGGCCGGCCTCGGCGTCTACCTGCTGTTCGTGGGCATCGCCGGCGACCCCGACTCCCCGCAGCAGGCCGAGACGGGCGGGATCACCCTGCTCGCGCTCGCCGCACTGCCTTTGATCGCGGCGCGCGGGCTGAGCCTGGGCCGCCGCTGGAGCCGCGGGCCCGCGCTGATCACCCAGCTGATGGCGCTGCCGGTGGCGTGGACCCTGTACTCCACGGGCGGGGCGATGATCGCCGCCGCCGTGGCGCTGGCCGTGGCCGCGGTGGCCGTCGTGGCCCTGCTGGTGAACCCGACGGCGACCGAGGCGCTGGGAATCGGGCCCGGCGAGCAGACCCGATAGCCCGTACGAGCTCCACGAGCGCTGCGGCCCGTACCCGTACTCCTACTCCTCGACCAGGAGCTTCTCGCGCAGCTGGGCCAGGGTGCGGGCCAGCAGGCGGGAGACGTGCATCTGCGAGATGCCGACCTCCTGCGCGATCTGCGACTGGGTCATGTTGCCGAAGAACCGCAGCAGCAGGATCCGCTTCTCCCGTGGAGGCAGCCCCTCCAGCAGCGGCTTGAGCGACTCGCGGTACTCGACGCCTTCCAGCGCCTCGTCCTCCGCGCCCAGCGTGTCCGCGACGGCCGGCGACTCGTCGTCGGTGTCCGGGACGTCCAGCGAGAGCGTGCTGTAGGCATTGGCCGATTCCAGTCCCTCCAGCACCTCCTCCTCGGAGATCCCGAGCCGTTCCGCGAGCTCGTGGACCGTGGGGGAGCGGCCGTGCTGCTGGGACAGCTCCGCCGTGGCCGTGGTCAGCGAGAGCCGCAGCTCCTGCAGGCGCCGCGGCACGCGCACGGCCCAGCCCTTGTCGCGGAAGTGCCGCTTGATCTCGCCGACCACGGTGGGCGTCGCGTACGTGGAGAACTCGACCCCGCGGTCCGGGTCGAACCGGTCCACCGACTTGATCAGGCCGATCGTGGCGACCTGCGTCAGGTCGTCCAGCGGCTCACCGCGGTTGCGGAACCGCCGGGCGAGGTGCTCGACCAGCGGCAGGTGCATCCGCACGAGCCGGTTGCGCAGCTCCGCCTTCTCCACCGAGCCGTCGGGCAGCGCCCGCAGCTCGATGAACAGGGCCCGCGCCCCGCTGCGGTCGCGCGGATCGGGCAGCGCCGTGGACACCGGCAGCACCGGCAGCGCCGGTGCCGGTTCCGTGTCCGGGGCAGCGGCCCCGGGTGGCTGTGAGGATTGTGGTTCTTCGTGCTGGTTCTCGCTCATAGGGCCCGCCCGTCGCTCCGCCGAGTCCAAAAAGCCGTCTTCCGCATCCGCGTCAGCCGGGTGCGGCCGGGCGTGCTGCTGCTCCGGGATGCCGCCGTCGACCTCGTGCCGTACCCGGGGCCGATCCCCGCCCCGCACCGGGATCTCCCCGCCGCTCACGCCGGGCCTGGACCCGCGCCGCGCTGTTTGTAGAGGCTGATGCTCACCGTCTTGTCCTCCTCGACGGTGGACTCGACCTTGCCGGCCAGCGCCGACAGGACGGTCCAGGCGAACGTGTCGCGCTCGGGCGCACGTCCGTCCGTGGTCGGCGCCGAGACGGTCACCTCGAGCGAGTCGTCGACCAGCCGGAACACGCAGCTGAGGACGGAGCCCGGCACGGCCTGCTGAAGCAGGATCGCGCAGGCCTCGTCCACCGCGATGCGGAGGTCCTCGATCTCGTCGAGGGTGAAGTCCAAACGTGCCGCGAGGCCGGCCGTGGCCGTCCGCAGCACCGACAGGTAGGCACCCGCAGCGGGCAGCCGGACTTCCACGAAGTCCTGGGTCCCGGGCTCGCCTGCGATCTGGGACACCCTCACCTCCAAGGTGGTACGAGCTCTGTTCGCCGGTGACGCTACCGCGATCCGGGCGATCGTGTCGCGGCACCCCTGATGACGCCCGTTCCAGACACCCCCGCCCATGGCCAGTGACTGATGGTAAGCCCATGGGTACGCACAGTGGCTAGGGGTCTGCGGGCCCAAATCAGGGGAACCGGCGGAGGGTTGACCTACCCCGGTTCAGACGATCGAACCGTCGACAAAACACCACCGCCACGTCTCGCCCGGCTCGAAGCTTCGCATGACCGGATGGCCGGTGCTCTGATAGTGCGCCGTGGCGTGCCGGTGCGGCGAGGAGTCGCAGCACGCCACGTACCCGCACCCCAGGCACATCCGCAACTGCACCGGATGGCTGCCGAGCGCCTGACATTCGGGGCAGGTCAGGGCAGTCGGGACGGGCTCGGGGCGCGGCAGTTCGGCAACGTGGGTGCACTCGCTCATGATGGCCAGCGTACTGACGTGCGGGCGCCGCAGGACGAATGCCGATCAGCGACGACGAGCGAGGGTGGATCTTCGATGGAGGTATTGCCGCTGGTGGCGCTGGTGGCGGGCAGCGCGATCGTTGCGGGGGCCGCCCGCTGGACCCGGGTGCCCGCGCCCCTGCTGCTGGTCGCCGCCGGCCTGATGGCCTCGTACGTCCCGGGCGTGCCCTCGTACGGCCTCGACCCGCACATCGTGCTGCCGCTGCTGCTCCCGCCGCTGCTGTACACGGCCGCGGTGGACAGCTCGTACCTGGACCTGCGGGCGAACGTACGGCCCGTCGCGCTGCTGTCGGTCGGGTACGTGCTCTTCGCGACGCTCGCGGTCGGGTACGCGGCGTACCTGGTGGTGCCGGGGCTGTCGCTGCCGGTGGCGCTGGTGCTGGGCGCGGTGATCGCGCCGCCCGACGCGGTGGCCGCGACGGCGATCGCCCGCAAGCTCGGGCTGCCGAACCGGATCACGACCATCCTGCAGGGCGAGTCCCTGGTGAACGACGCCACCGCGATCACCGCGTACAAGGTGGCGCTGGCCGCGGCTGTCGGGGTGAGCGCCGGCTGGGCGGGCGGGATCGCGGAGTTCCTGCTGGCCTCGGTGGGGGGCGTCGGGGTGGGCCTGGTGCTGATGGTGCCGATCCACCACCTGCGCAAGCGGCTGCGGGAGCCGCTGCTCCAGAACACGCTGTCGCTGCTGATCCCGTTCGTGGCGTACGCGGCGGCCGAGCGGGTGCACGCCTCGGGCGTGCTGGCGGTGGTCGTGGTGGCGCTGTACCTCGGGCACCGCAACTGGCAGGTCGACTTCGCGACCCGGCTCCAGGAGGAGGCGGTGTGGAAGATGGTCGCCTTCATCCTCGAGTCGGTGGTCTTCGCGCTGATCGGCCTCCAGCTGCCGGTGGTCCTGAAGGGGCTCGAGGAGTACGCGGGCTGGGACGCGGCCTGGTACGCGCTGGCGGTGTTCCTGGCGGTGGTGGTGGCCCGCTTCGTGTGGGTGTTCCCGGCGACGTTCGTGCCGCGGCTGTCGGAGCGGATCCGGGCCCGGGAGCCGGACACCAACTGGAAGGCGCCCGTGATCGTGGGCTGGGCCGGGATGCGGGGGGTGGTCTCGCTGGCGATCGCCTTCTCGGTCCCGATCAGCGTGCCGCACCGGAACCTGATCCTCTTCCTGACCTTCACGACGGTGATCGGCACGCTGGTGGTGCAGGGCCTGACGCTGCCGCCGCTGATCCGGCTGCTGCGGCTGCCGCCGCGGGACCTGCACGCGGAAACGCTGGCGGAGGCGCAGGCCCAGAGCGAGGCCTCGCGGTCGGCGGAGGACCGGCTGGCGGAGCTGCTGGCCGAGCCGGAGAACGCGCTGCCGCCACCGCTGGCGGAGCGGCTCCGCACGGTCATGGAACGGCGGCGCAACGCGGTGTGGGAGCGGCTGGGGGAGGTCAACCCGGTCACCGGCGAATCGGCGGACGACGTCTACCGGCGCCTCGCGCGGGAGATGATCGCGGCCGAACGCGAGGTGTTCGTGACCCTCCGGGACCACCGCCGGATCGACGACGAGATGCTCCGGGGCCTGCTCCGCAGACTGGACCTGGAGGAAGCGGCGGCGTACCGCGAGGACGCGGCCTGATCCCCGCGCACGGGGGAGCGGGCTACGGGGTGGCCCTGTCGCCGGCCGCCCGCCGGTACCGGCGCCGCACGTCCCCCGTCACGGGCGGCCCGTGACGACGGCGGTCAGGGCCGTCCCCGGCGGGAAGGCGCCCGACTCCGTCAGGGACGCCAGGGCCCACAGCAGCTTGGCCACGTAGATCCGCTCCACCGGAAACCCGTGCCGCTCCTCGAAGTCGGCGGCGAACTCGTCCAGTACTGCCGGGACGCGCGCGTAGCCGCCGTGGTGGAAGCCCTCCGCCAGGTTCCAGAGCCCGGCCGGGCCCCCGAAGGCCGCCTCCTGGAGGGAGCGTATCTCCGCCCCGAGGAACTCACCCGCCAGGACGGGAACGCCCAGCGCCCGCTGGCCCGGGGCCAGCCCCGCCGCCAGGCCGGCCAGGGTGCCGCCCGTACCGCAGGCCACCGCGACCACGTCGGACATGCCGCGCAGCTCCCGCCCGAGCTCGGCACACCCCTGCAGGGCGAGGGCGTTGCTGCCGCCCTCGGGGACCACGTACGAGCCGGCCGCGCCGGCCCCCGCCAGCAGCCGGGCCAGCACCTCGGGTTCGCCCTTGCTGCGGTACTCCGAGCGCGTGACGAAGTGCAGCCGCATCCCGTCCGCCGCGCACCGGGCCAGGGAGTCGTTGAGGGGCCGGCCGGCGAGCTCGTCCCCGCGGACGATCCCGACGGTCGGCATCCCCAGCAGCCGCCCGGCCGCCGCGGTGGCCCGCAGATGGTTCGAGTACGCCCCGCCGAAGGTCACCACCCCGGCGAAGCCCCCCTCGACGGCGGCCCGCAGATTCGGCGCGAGCTTGCGCCACTTGTTGCCGGGCAGCTCGGGATGTACGAGGTCGTCCCGCTTCAGCAGCAGCCGTACCCCGTACTGCCCGAACCTCTCGTCACGAACCTCCAGCAGCGGGGAGGGCGGCCGGGGCTGCAGGACGACGGCGGGGTCGGGGCCGGGGGAGCGTTTCACCCGTCCATTGTCCGCCGTGCCCCTGCTCACAGGTGGATCGGCGACTTCCTGCCCGCAGGGGGCGGGCAGGGTCGGCGGGATGCCGGTCGTGGGCCGGCTATTTGAGGCGTTCGCCTACGCGGGCGCGGAAGTCGTCCATCCGAAAGCCCCTCGGGTCGGGTTTGCCGGGCTGCCATTCGAGGTGGCCGATCACCGAGCGTTCGGTCCAGCCGTGGATGCGGCAGACGGCTGCCGCCGCGCGGGCCATGGCGTCGAGTTGGACCTCCGGCCAGGGGTCTTCGCCGTCGCCGAGGTTTTCGCACTCGAAGCCGTAGAAGTGCCGGTTGCCGTCGGTGTCCGCGTGGCGGTCCGGCGGGAGCCGCTTCTCCGCGATCACCGCCGCCAGGACGTCGGAGTCGCCCAGTCCGGCGTGGTTGGCGCGGCCGTAGCCGACGAGGTGGACCCGGCCGTCCTTGGTGATCACGCCGTGGCAGAGCGGGCCGGGGAGGGCGTCGTCGCCGTCGCGGCAGAGCTCGACCGTGAACTTCGTGCCGTGCGTGACGGTGTGGTGGATCATCACCCCGTTCACCGGGCCCCACGGGCCCTTGTGGTTGCGGTTGTGGGTGCGCCAGGCGCCGACCTCGACGACGGTCAGACCCTCGGCCCGCAGTGCGTGGATGAACCGGTCCGCGGACATGGGTGCGGACATGGCCGCCTCCTCTCCGGGTGCGCGGTGGTCACCTTGCGTGTCCACCTCGTTGCACTCCGGTGTAGTGGAGGCCGCCCCTCCGGGCTAGTGCCTTCGTACAGTGAGCGAGCCGATCCGGACACTCGTCCCGACCGGCCCACCCGTCACGGGAGTTACGCGGACGCCAGCCACAGGTCCGGTCCGAACACCTCGTAGTGGATGTCCGCGGCGGAGACCCCCCTGGCGAGCAGCTGCGCGCGTACGGCCCGCATGAAGGGGAGCGGCCCGCACAGGTACGCCGTGGTGCCCGGGGCCACCGGGACGTCCGAGAGGTCGAGTCGGCCCTCGCCGTCGCCCGGCTCGGCGTCGGCCTCGTACCAGAAGCGGGCCGAGGCGTCGGGCAGCTTGTGCGTCAGCGCCCGGTGGTCGCTGCGCAGCGCGTGGTCGGCGGGGGAGCGGTCGGCGTGCAGGACGGTCACCGGGGCCGCGTGCCCGGTGTCGGCGAGGTGCGCCAGCATCGACAGCATCGGGGTGCAGCCGATCCCGGCCGAGGCGAGCAGGACCGGGGCCGCGGAGTCGCGCAGGACCAGGTCGCCGTACGGGGCCGAGACCCGCAGGGTGTCGCCGGCCGTGATCCGGGCGTGGAGGTGGTTCGAGACCTCGCCGTCGGGGCCTGCGCCCCCGGGGCCCGCGGCGGCCGGGCCGTGGACCCGCTTGACGGTGATCGAGCGGACCGGGGCGCCGGGGGCGCCGGAGAGGCTGTACTGGCGTATCTGGCGGGCCCCGTCGGCCAGTTCGACCTGGACCGAGACGTACTGGCCGGGCTTGAAGGAGGGGGCCGGGGAGCCGTCCGCCGGGGTCAGGTGGAAGGTGGCGCAGTCGGTGGTCTCCTCGACGCGGGCGGCGACCGTCCAGGTGCGCCAGACGTCGCCGGCGAGGACCTGCTGCTCGGCGTGGAGCCGCTCCTCGATGGCGGTCAGGGCGTTGGCCATCAGCCAGTAGACCTCGCCCCAGGCCTCGGCCACGTCCGGGGTGACCGCCTCGCCGAGGACCTCGGCGATCGCCGTGAAGAGGTGGCGGTGGACGACCGGGTACTGCTCGCGGGTGACGCCGAGGGAGGCGTGCTTGTGCGCGATGCGGTGAAGCATCACGTCGGGGCGGGTGTCCGGGTGGGCGACGAGGTGGGTCGCGAAGGCCGCGACGGAGCCGGCGAGGGCCTGCTTCTGGAGGCCGGCGTTCTGGTTGCCGCGGTTGAACAGGTCGCGCAGCAGCTCGGGGTGGGCCGCGAACAGCTTCGCGTAGAAGAGCTCCGCGATGTCGCCGATGGCCGCGCCGACGGCGGGCAGGGTGGCGCGTACGGTCTCGGTCGACTTCTCGGACAGCATCCGGAGCTCCTCGTCGGTCGTTCTCGGTAAATTGGTATGTGAGATGCGTATTTTTGGGTACGGGTACACCCGTTCGGGCCGCTGGTGTCCCGCGGTGGGAACCGGCCATCCGGCCCCGGCTCAGCGGCTTCCGGCCGGGGTTCCGGCCGGGGTTCCGGTCCGCCCCGGCGGGCCGCCCGCAATGCCCAGCAGCAGCGGGCCGGTGGGCGCCGCGACCAGGTCGTTCACCGTCAGCGGGTCCAGTGCGGCGAAGAAGGCCTCCTGGGCCCGGCGCAGTGCGCCCCGCAGGACGCAGGCCCCGCGCAACGGGCAGGGGGTGGTGCCGTCGCAGTCCACGACGTCGCCCGCACCCTCCAGTTCGCGGACCACCCCGCCCACCGAGGCGGCCCGCCCGGCGGCGGTCAGGACGAGCCCGCCGCCGCGGCCGCGCCGCGCCTCGACCAGGCCGAGGTGCTGCAGCCTGGCGACCACCTTCGCCGTGTGCGTGTAGGGGACCTCCATGGTCGCCGCCACGTCGCGCGTGGTCGGGAGGTCCGCCTCCGCAACCGCCAGGCGCATCAGGACGCGCAGCGCCAGGTCGGTGAATCGGGTCAGCCGCATGGCCTCACCCTAGAAAACTCGCATCCTGGATGCAAATTAAACAGGCGCTCCGAGGGGCCGGATGGCTGGAACCGGTGGGATGAGAGAGGTCTCGAGTGAAGGAGGTGAACTCCAAAGAGTGCCCACGCCCGGACGGAGTAGTCCCACCCTTTTGTGTAATGGTCCCACCACGTTCCGTACTGGAAGGCTGCATCCCGCAGATCCATGGAGTGATCGAAAGGGAAACACATGTCGGTCCAGGCAGGTTCCGAACCCGAGGTCCAGACACCACAGCGGAGTCTTGCGACATCGGCCGCGCGGAACTTGGCAACCACGACCAAGTCCGCCCCGCAGATGCAGGAGATCACCTCGCGGTGGCTCCTGAAGATGCTCCCGTGGGTGTCCGTCCAGGGCGGCACGTACCGGGTGAACCGGCGGCTGAGCTACTCGGTCGGCGACGGACGCGTGGAGTTCATCAAGACCGGGACCCAGGTCCAGGTCATCCCGGCCGAGCTCGGCGAGCTCCCGCTGCTGCGCACCTACGAGGACCTGGACGTGCTCTCCGAGCTCGCCCAGCGGTGCCGGCAGGTCGACTTCGAGGCGGGCCAGGAACTGACCTCCTTCGGGAGCGCCTCCGACCAGGTGTTCCTGCTCGCCCATGGACGCATCGACCAGGTCGGCCCCGGCCCGTACGGCGAGGACGCGGTCCTGCGGACCGTCGCGGACGGCGCCTACTTCGGTGAGGACTCCCTCGTCGACGAGGAGGCGATCTGGGAGTACACCGCCCGCGCCGCCACCTCCGGCACCGCGCTCGTCCTGTCCCGCCAGGACTTCCAGCTCCTCGCCGACCGGGTCGACTCGCTGCGCGCGCACGTGGAGGCCCAGCGGTCCCTGCCGGCCCAGCGCACCAACAAGTACGGCGAGGCCGCGATCGACCTCTCCGCCGGCCACCGGGGCGAGGCCGTCCTCCCCGGCACCTTCGTGGACTACGAGGCCAAGCCGCGCGAGTACGAACTCTCCATTGCACAAACGGTCCTGCGGGTGCACACGCGCGTCGCCGACCTCTACAACCAGCCGATGAACCAGACCGAGCAGCAGTTGCGGCTCACGGTCGAGGCGCTGCGCGAGCGCCAGGAGCACGAGATGCTCAACAACCGCGACTTCGGCCTGCTCCACAACGCCGACTACGACCAGCGCATCCAGCCGCACGACGGCGGGCCCAGCCCCGACGACATGGACCAGCTGCTCAGCATGCGGCGCGGCTCCAAGCTGTTCCTCGCCCACCCCAAGGCCATCGCCGCCTTCGGCCGCGAATGCAACAAGCGCGGCCTGTACCCGGAGTCGATCGACGTCGACGGGCACCGGGTGCCGTCCTGGCGCGGGGTGCCGATCTTCCCGTCCAACAAGATCCCGATCAGCGACGCCCGCACCACGTCCATCCTCTGCATGCGCACCGGCGAGGACGAGTCCGGCGTCATCGGCCTCCACCAGCCGGGGATCCCGGACGAGATCGAGCCGAGCATGTCGGTGCGCTTCATGGGCATCAGCGAGCAGGCGATCATCTCGTACCTGGTCACCGCCTACTTCTCCGCCGCGGTGCTCGTGCCGGACGCGCTCGGCATCCTGGAGAACGTCGAGATCGCCCGCTGGCGCTGAGCGGCCGGCCGAGCAGCACAACCGGGGATCGAGGACACGCCATGGGGACCACTGAGGCGATCACGACCGGCGAGGGGCAGGAGGCCGCGGCCCTGCTGGAGCGGACAAGAGAAACGGTCAACCCGGAACTGCGCCGCACCGTCGAGAACCTCCCGGGGGCGATGCGGCGCGTGGCGATGTACCACTTCGGCTGGGAGCACGCGGACGGCACCCCGGCCGCGGGCAACGCCGGCAAGGCCATCCGCCCCGCCCTCGTGCTCGCCGCGGCCCAGGCCCTGCGGGGCCCGGACGCCAAGACGGCCGAAAGCGCGGTACGGGCGGCGGTGGCCGTGGAGCTCGCGCACAACTTCACGCTGCTGCACGACGACGTCATCGACAAGGACACGAAGCGCCGGGGCCGGCCCACGGCCTGGACCGTCTTCGGGCTACCGGACGCGATCATCACCGGCGACGCCATGATGGCGCTCGCGCTGCGGCTGCTGGCGGAGGATCCGCACCCCGCCTCGGCGCGGGCCTCGGCGCGGCTCGCGGCCTGTGTCATCGAGCTGTGCGCCGGCCAGCAGGCGGACTGCGCCTTCGAGCAGCGGCCGTACGTCTCGCTCGACGAGTGCCTGACCATGGCGACGGCCAAGACCGGAGCCCTGCTGGGCTGCGCCTGTGCGCTCGGCGCGCTCTACGCGGGCGCCGGGCCGGACGAGGTCGACGCGATGGACGCCTTCGGGCGGGAGGCCGGGCTGGCCTTCCAGCTGATCGACGACCTGATCGGCATCTGGGGGGATCCGGGGCACACCGGCAAACCCGCCGGGGCCGATCTGATCGCCCGCAAGAAGTCCCTCCCGGTCGTGGCCGCCCTCACCTCGGGCACCGCGGCCGGCGAGGAGCTGGCGGCCCTGTACGCGGGTCCCATGGCCGAGGACGACGTGCGGAAGGCGGCCGACGCGGTGGACCGGGCCGGCGGGCGCGACTGGGCGCAGGCCCATGCCGCGGACCGGATGGGCCGGGCGGTGCAGCTGCTGTCCCGGGCCGTGCCGGACCTCGGGGCGGCGGGCGGGCTGCTGGCGCTGGCGGAGTTCGTCACGCGGCGTACGCGGTGAGCCCGTAGCGCGGAGAAGGCCGTACCCGAGCCCGTGCGCAAGCCCTGTTCCGGCACTGCATCGTGCCGGAACGGGGCTTTCCGCTGTTCCGGGCCAACTCTAGGATCGCCCGCGGCAGTTGAAACGTGAGCGAAGGGTGTGACCAGTGGCGCTGGAGATACGTCAGGCGGATCAGTCGGACCGGGACGCGGTGGCGCGGCTGCTCGACGAGGCCTTCCGCACCGACCCGGTGAGCAGCTGGGTCTTCCCGGATCCGGAGCACCGGGCCGCGGTGCACGGCAGGTTCCTGGGCGTCTTCGTGGACGTGGCGCTGGCCGAGGGCCGGATCGACTACGCGGTGGACGGCTCGGCGGCGGCGCTGTGGCTGCGGATCCCGGCCGGGGATCCGGAGGGGGAAGCCGCCGAGGACGACGTCCCGGCGAGGATGCGCGCGGTCGCCGACCCCGACAACGAGCGGTGCGAGCTGGTCGGCAGGCTGACGGGCGCGGTGCACCCGACCGCCGAGGAGCACGAGTACCTGCTGATGATCGCGGTCGCCCCGGGCCGGCAGGGCGAGGGGCTCGGGACCGAGCTGATGCGGCCGGTGCTCGAGCGCTGCGACCGGGAGGGCGTGCCCGCGTACCTGGAGGCGAGCAGCGAGCGCAGCAAGGGCCTGTACGAGCGGCTCGGCTGGGAGTTCACGGGCGCGGCGGTGCAGCTGCCGCAGGGGCCGCTGATGTGGCCGATGTGGCGCAAGCCGCAGGGGACGACCTCGTCCCGTACGGACTGACCACTGCATGCGCAGTGCTCCGCCCGGGCGATTTCGGCGTCGCGGCGAACGCCCCGCAAGCGCTGAAACCGGCCGAACGCGCAGAACCGGCCTACCGTGGAGGTATGGCCGGCGAACAGCACAAACAGCAGGATCGGCGCCACCCGCATCCGCCGGAGGCCGTGGCCCCGCAGACCGCGCACGAACAGCTCGCGTGCCCGGTCTGCGGGCGCCCCGTCGACACCGTCGTCCGGCGGCGCAAGTCGTTGGGGATCTTCATTCCGGAGTGGGTGCCGGGTCCCTGCCGGAACCCGGAGTGCGCGGAGTACGTACCCGAGGTGGGGAAGCTGCACTAGCTCTGCGAATCCCTCGCTTCCCCGCGCCCCGGCCCCTGGTTCCCCGGCTCCCGGCGCCCTAGCTCTTGGTGCCCAGCCCCGATGCGGCCAGCCCGTTGCGCCACAGCTGGTCCACGCGCGAGCGCTCCGCGCTGTTCGGGTTGGCGTTCTGGCACGAGGTGCCCGGGCCGCCGCCCGACATCAGCTCGGAGCAGGGGCCCGAGTAGTGGTCCGGCAGCCCCAGCACGTGGCCGGTCTCGTGCGCGGTCACCCGGGTGGAGTTGTACTGCTGGTTCTGCCGGTAGTCGAGGAAGATGTAGCCCCGGCCGTGGCCGTCCGTGCTCGCGTACGAACCGCGCGAGTCGTT
This sequence comes from Streptomyces sp. NPDC032745, assembly GCF_055579465.1. Lineage (NCBI taxonomy): Bacteria > Bacillati > Actinomycetota > Actinomycetes > Kitasatosporales > Streptomycetaceae > Streptomyces > Streptomyces sp. NPDC032745. Next base: position 499,169 of record NZ_JBVING010000001.1, read on the forward strand.
GCCCTCGTAGTACGAGAAGTTCCCGCCGGAGGAGACCTCCTGCAGCTTCACGTTCGAGACCGAGCTGTTCCATATCTGCGTGGAGCGGGATATCTGGCTGCGGAAGCTGGGCGCGTTGCGCGTGTTGTAGGTGACGGTCACCGCGAGGACGCCCGGGTTCGCGGCGCGCTGCTCGGCGACCGAGCGCTGCACGGCCTCGAAGAAGGCGCGGTTGGCGTCCTGGTTCTCCTGCGAGTGCTCGTACGCGGCGTAGCTGGCGGCATTGCCGGCGGGGGCGGGGGCGGGGGCGGAGGCGGCGCTGGCGGTGGGGACCACGCCGAGGGCGGCCGCGAGGCCGAGGCCGACGGTGGTGGCCAGTACGGCCTTTCGGGACATACGGGAGTGGCGCATGTGGGGGGCTCCTACTCGATCCGGTGGGGGGTGGGTCGTTCGGTACCGGAGTCTGCGGGAGCGGGAACGGCCGGCGGATGATGTCAGCCACCGATAGCGCCGGCCTATCGGGGAGATTTCGGAAGGTCAACTTCCGTGAGAATGGCGGGATTCGGTGGGGTATCAGTGGCTGGTGCGGTCCGCCGGGACCGGCCTACTCTCGGGTCATGGAGCTCGAGGTGAGGCACCTGCGCGCACTGTGCGCCATTGCCGACGCCGGCAGTCTGCACAAAGCCGCGCGGCAGCTCGGCGTGAGCCAGCCCTCCCTGACGACCCAGCTGCGCCGCATCGAACGCGCCCTGGACGGCGAGCTGTTCCTGCGTGAGCGCACCGGTTGCCGGCCCACCCCGTTCGGCCGCGCGGTCCTGGGACGGGCCCGCCCGCTGCTGGCCGAGATGGCCGCGCTCGTGGCCGAGGCCCGGGCGCTGGCCCGCGGGCCGCGGCTGAACATCGGCTCCACCGCCAGCCGCGCGATCCCGGGGTGGCTGCGCCGGATCCACCGCCGGATGCCGGACTTCGAGACCTCGCTGGTGGTGGACGTGTCCGCCAACGCCCTGCTGAGGATGGTGGCTTCGGGGCAGCTGGACGTGGCGTTCGTCCACGAGGTGGAGGGCAGCCCGCTGCGGGTTCCGGCCGGGCTGGAGCTACGGGTCCTGATGGAGCGGGAGCCGCAGTTCGTGTCGATGTCCCGGGACCATCCGGCGGCCCGCCGGCCGGTGGTGGAGTTACAGGACCTGGCGGCCGACCGGTGGACGGTCGACCCCTCCGTGGACGGTGAATGGGACGGCCTGCGGCGGGTGTTCGCCGGCGCCGGACTGGACCCGCCCGTCCTGCACGCCGACTACCACACCGCGACCTCGCTGATCGTCTCCGGCGAGGCGGTGGCCCCCTGCCAGCCGACCTCCGGGCCGCGCGACGACATGGCGATACGGCCGCTGTCCGGCGACCCCCTGGCGGTGCGGCTGCTGCTGGCCACGCGGCCCGGTGCGCATGCCGAGGTCTTCGAGGACCTCCGGGCGGCCTACCGCGAAGCCGCCCTCCGCACGCCGCCGTACCGGGCCTGGCTCCACCACCACGCCAGCCCCCTCCTGGCGGCGTAGCCGCCGGTGGCGGGGAGACCTGCGCCCCTGCGCCCCCTGCGCCCCTGCGCGTCAAGCGGACCACGGGGAAGCTTGCGCCCGCCCGCCCGCCCGCCCGCCTGCCGATGTCGTTGTCGTTGTCGGACCGGGCCTCCTCGATGTCGAGGACGTGGAACTCCCGTCCCGGCACGGCGAGCAGGCGGGCGAGATGGTGCATGCCCTTGCTGTCGCGGATGTTCATGCACCTGCCGTCGAAGACGACCCTCCAGTGGTCCCCTTCCCGGGCGAACGTGTCCGGCGGTCCGCTCGCACTCGATGCGCGCTGCTTCCCGCTCGAGGGTCTCGGCCGGGCGGTGACCGAGGGCGCGGTGGGCGTCCGCCGGCCGGATCCGGCACTGGGCCGCCTCGTACGGCGCCCCGGCCTCGCTCCAGGAGCGGACGGCATCGGCGAGCAGCGCAGACGCGCCGACCGCGTCGCCCGTCGCGAGCAGGACCGCACCGCGCGCCTGCCGTGCGAGGCGCTGAGCGCGCTGCTCGCGAAGCGGTCGGCCACTTCCTCGAGCTCGCGGGCCGCCTCCCGCGCCGTCTCCAGGTCCGCGCCGGCCACGGCGATCTCGGCCTGCGCGGCCGGCAGCGGCGCCCGGCGCAGCCCGGTGGTGGGGGGAAGCTCCTTCGGCGGAACCGGCAGATGCCGGATCAATGCCTCCCGGATCGTGGCGGCCGCCGCGCCGACGCCGCCGTCGGCGAGCCGGACGAGTGAGAGCCCGGGCCCGGGGTCCCGGCCGAGGCGGTGGGCGGCGAGCAGCGCCGCTTCCGCACCGGTCGGATCCCCGCGCCGCAGCCGGATGCGGCCCGGCTCCGCCAGCGGCCGGCCCGGCTCTCGCCGTACGTGGGGACGCGGCTCGTCGAAGGCGAGGAGCACCTGCTGCTCGGCGGCCGCGCAGCGAGCCCGCAGGCGCAGGATTCCCGCCCGGTGCACGCGGCACCGGCCCTCGGCGGCGACACCCGGCCGCTGTGGGTCGAAGTCGCCGAGTTCCTTCGCTCGAACGTGCCCGACGTGGAGGAGTACGTCGTCGACGGCGCGGGCCACCTCCTCGACATGGAGCGGACCCGAGCTCCGAAGCAGGCTTGACTTCGGGCATCCGCGATATATCGTGTTATCCAGAAGACGCGATATGTTGCGTGCCGTGTCCGTACGCCGAGGAGGATCAGCACCATGGCAGAGCAGAAGACGTGGTCGGTCGCCGAACCGCAGAAGCTCACCTTCGAGGAGCCGGTGACCGAGCTCCGCGTCCGCCTCGTCGGCGGCACGGTGAACGTCGTCGCCGACGAGGGTCCGGCCCGCCTCGAGGTGGCCGCCGTCGACGGACCGCCGCTGTACGTCGTCCAGGAGGGCGGCACCCTCACCGTGTCCTACGAAGACCTGCCCTGGAACGGTTCCCAGGACCTCAAGAAGTGGTTCGAGGGCAAGCCCTGGAAGGCCTGGTCCCGCTCCGGCAAGGGCCGCAAGGCCTGGGAGCGCAGGGCCACCGTCACCCTCACCGTCCCCGCCGCCACCCACGTGCAGCTGGCTACGGTCAGCGCCACCTCCGTCGTCTCCGGCATCGGAGCCGACACCGACGTCCACGGGGTCTCCGGCGACGTCACGCTGGTCGGCCTGTCCGGCAAGGCCAACGCGAAGACCGTCTCCGGCAGCGTCGAGGCCCAGTCCCTGACCGGCGGGCTCGGCTTCCACTCCGTCTCCGGCGGCCTGACCGTGGTCGACGGCGCCGGCGGCACCGTACGCGCCGACTCCGTCAGCGGTGACATGCTCATCGACCTGGCCCTCGACGCGGCCGATCCGCGGCCGGTGGACATCTCTCTCAACTCCGTGTCCGGGCAGGTCGCGATCCGCCTTCCGCACCCGGCAGACGCGCGGGTGGAGGCCAACACGGCCACCGGCGGCGTCTCCAACGCCTTCGAGGACCTGCTCGTCTCCGGCCAGTTCGCCGCCAAGAGGATCACCGGCACGCTCGGCGCCGGCACCGGCACCCTGCGGGCCACGACCGTCTCGGGCTCCATCGCCCTGCTGCGCCGCCCGGCCGCCGACGCCCCGGCCGCCCCCCTCGTGCTCGACAAGAAGGTGCTCTGACATGCCGCCCGTCTTCGCCCACGGCCGCCTCCGCCTCTACCTGCTCAAGCTGCTGGACGAGGCTCCGCGTCACGGCTACGAGGTGATCCGGCTGCTGGAGGAGCGTTTCCAGGGCCTGTACGCGCCCTCCGCGGGCACGGTCTACCCCCGGCTGGCCAAGCTGGAGGCCGAGGGCCTGGTCACGCACGCCACCGAAGGCGGGCGCAAGGTGTACTCCATCACCGAGGCGGGCCGCGCCGAACTGGCCGACCGCGGCGGTGAACTCGCCGACCTGGAGCTGGAGATCCGCGACTCGGTCTCCGAGCTGGCCGCCGAGATCCGTGACGACGTGCGGGGCGCGGCGGGTGCCCTGCGGCGCGAGATGCGGGCCGCGGCCTCTGCGACGGCGACCCCGGTCGAGGACGCGTCCTGGGCGGCGGCCAAGGAGGAGCTGCGCAAGGCCAGGCAGGAGTGGAAGGAGCAGGCGCGCCGGGCGAAGGACGAGAGCCGCCGGGCCCGCGAGGAGGCACAGCAGGCCCGCCGCCAGGCCAAGGAGGCGCAGGAGCGGGCGCGCGAGGAGGTCATGCGCATCGCGGGCCAGCTGCAGGAGCAGTTCGCGAAGTCCGGCGGGGTGCTGGGCAATCTGGCCGGCACCTGGCTCGGCGGAAGCGCGGGCGGCGCGAGCGGTACGGGCGGCGCCGGTACGGAGGGCACGAGCAGCGCGGGCGGCACGGGCAGTACGGGCAGTACGGGCGCCGGCGCGGGCAGCACCGGCGCCCCGGCGGCGGACCCGCACTGGGCCGAGGACCTCGCCCCCACCGGCGACCCGGCCCGCGACCTGGACCGCCTGCTGGACCGCTTCCGCGACGACGTCCGCGACGCGGCCCGCGACCACGGCGTCACCCCGGCCGGGCTGGCCGAGGCCCGGGCCCACCTCGCGGCGGCGGCGGACCGCCTCGCGGAGACGCTCCGGCCGTCGCGATAGGTCGCGGATCGGCCTGGGGGATCCGATCGCGGATCAGGCCGCCAGGCCCGCCTCGGCCGCCGCGTACGTGACGCCGTGGTCCGCCAGGACCTCGGCGGCCGTGCCTGGGCGGGAGAGCAGCGCGAGCAACAGGTGCAGGGTGGCGATGTGACGGTCGCGCCGGCCCAGCGCGATGCGCAGGGACTGCTCCAGGGCCTTCTTCGCGCCCTGGGCGAAGGGGACGTGGCGGCTCTCCGGTTCAGGGCGGCCCAGTGCGGAGCGGAGCGAGGAACCCAGGGTCCGGCGCCGCGGGGCCGCCGAGGCCAGTGCGCCCTCGCCGTGGGTCTCCTCGACCCGGGAGACGATCTCGGTGAGGTCGATGCCGAGGCCCGCGAGGGCCTCCTCGTCCGCCCGGGACATGCCGCCCCGGCGGCGGGCCGCGGCGAGGTCGGCCGTCACCGCGGCGCGGTCCACGCCCAGCGGGTCCAGTGCGCCCCGGTCCAGCAGGGCCAGGAGCAGGTGCTCCTCGGTGACGGTGGCGGCGCCGGCCCGGCGAGCCTCGCCCGCGGCGCCCGTCACGGTGTCCCGGGCGTCCTGCGTGAAGCGTTCGAACATCAGACCCTCCCGTGCTTCTTGTGTACGGCCTGACGGCTGACGCCCAGTTCGGCCGCGATCTCCTGCCAGGACCACCCCTGTGCACGGGCGCTGCGTACCTGTACGGCCTCCAGCTGCTCCAGCAGCCTCCGGAGCGCGGCCACGGCGCGCAGGCCCACGCGCGGGTCGCGGTCCCCGGCCCGCTCGGCGAGATCGGTTGCTTCTGTCATGCCTGTCAATTTAGATTGACAGGCATGCGATGTCAACCACCGTTGACGCGGCGGGAGGGTCCCCGGCTAGACCGTCAGGACGATCTTCCCGAACAGGTCTCCGGCCTCCAGCTTCTCGAAGCCCTCCCGCGCCCGGTCGAGCGGCAGGACCTCGTCGATCACCGGACGCACCCCGGTCGCCGCGCAGAACGCGAGGAGGTCCTCCAGCTCGTCCTTCGATCCCATCGTCGAGCCGACCACCTTGAGCTCCAGGAAGAAGATCCGGGTCAGCTCGGCGTGCGCCGGGCGGTCCCCGCTCGTGGCGCCCGAGATGACCAGGGTGCCGCCCGGACGCAGGGACTTGACCGAGTGCGACCAGGTGGCCGCGCCGACCGTCTCGATCACCGCGTCCACCCGCTGTGGGAGCCGCGCCCCCGGCTCGTACGCCTCCACCGCGCCCAGCTCCACCGCCCGCTTGCGCTTGGCCTCGTCCCGGCTGGTGGCGAAGACCCGCAGGCCCGCCGCCTTGCCGAGGACGATCGCGGCCGTCGCGACCCCGCCGCCGGCGCCCTGCACCAGTACCGAGTCGCCGGGTCGCACGCCCGCGTTCGTGAACAGCATCCGGTACGCCGTCAGCCACGCCGTCGGCAGGCAGGCGGCCTCCTCGAACGACAGCTCGGCGGGCTTGCGCAGCACGTTCCAGGCGGGGACGGTCACCTGCTCCGCGAAGGTGCCCTGGTAACGCTCGGTCAGGATCGAGCGCGGTTCGTCGGGGCCGACTCCGTGGCCGCTCTGGCCGATCACGGAGTGCAGGACGACCTCGTTGCCGTCCTGGTCGATGCCGGCGGCGTCGCAGCCGAGGATCATCGGGAGTTTGTCCTCGCCGAGGCCGACCCCGCGCAGCGACCACAGGTCGTGGTGGTTGAGGGAGGCGGCCTTGACGTTCACGGTCACCCAGCCGGGGCGGGCCTCGGGGGCCGGGCGCTCGCCCAGCACAAGGCCGCTCAGCGGCTGGTCACGGTCGATTCGGGCGGCGTAGGCAGCGAACATGCCGCGACGCTACCGCCCGGTAGCGCGGTGGACCAGCCCTGTCGGGGCTCTGTGGGTGAGGCCTTCGTCGCACGGCCGCCCGTACGGACCGGTGGCCGTCGGCGGGAACCGGACGGGGGTGTTCCTGCGTCTGTGCTGGGCCGTCCGGGGGGCGAGCGGAATCGTTCGTTGCGCACTCAACTAAGCGCGCCACGTGCGGTCTTGTGTGACCGGGAGTTGGAAGCGGAGCGTAAGAATCAAGCCTCAGGTGGCGGTAATATTCACGCCATGCCGCCCGGCTCGTCATGAGCCTGCCACCTTGTGGCCGCATTCTCATTGACGGAGCGTCAGCTTCGACGAGGCGCTGAGGCGGAGCATCCCCTCCCGGTTCGGGGGCGGGGAGGGTGTGCCCAACGGAAGAGGGGCCCGGCCGGATGAACATCCGGCCGGGCCCCTCTTCCGCGCTTCTGCTGCCGGGTCAGACCAGGCGGGCCACGCCGTCGGCCTTGGCGGCCGCGGCGACCGCGGCCGCAACGGCCTCGGCGACGCGCGCGTCGAACGGCGACGGGATCACGTAGTCGGCGGCGAGCTCGTCACCGACGACACCGGCGATGGCGTCGGCGGCGGCGATCTTCATGCCCTCGGTGATCCGGCTGGCGCGGACCTTCAGGGCGCCCGCGAAGATGCCCGGGAACGCCAGCACGTTGTTGATCTGGTTCGGGAAGTCCGAGCGGCCCGTGGCCACGACCGCCGCGTACTTGTGCGCGACGTCCGGGTGGACCTCCGGGTTCGGGTTGGCCATGGCGAAGACGAAGGCGTCCTTCGCCATCGAGGCCACCGCCTCCTCGGGCACCGTGCCGCCGGAGACGCCGATGAACACGTCCGCGCCGTTCAGGGCCGCTTCCAGCGAGCCGGTCTGGCCGGTCTTGTTGGTCAGGCCCGCGATCTCCGCCTTGACGTCCGTCAGGTCCGAGCGGTCCGCGGAGACGACGCCCTTGCGGTCGGTGACGCACACGTCGCCGATGCCCGCGTCCACGAGGATCTTGGCGATGGCGATGCCCGCCGCGCCCGCACCCGAGATCACGGCGCGCAGGTCGCCGAGCGTGCGCCCGGTCAGCTTCGCGGCGTTGCGCAGGGCGGCCAGGGTCACGATCGCCGTGCCGTGCTGGTCGTCGTGGAAGATCGGGATGTCCAGGGCTTCCTGGAGCCGGCGCTCGATCTCGAAGCAGCGGGGGGCGGAGATGTCCTCCAGGTTGACCCCGCCGAAGGACGGCGCGAGGCGGATGACCGTCTCGATGATCTCGTCCGTGTCCTTGGTGGCGAGCGCGATCGGCACCGCGTCCACACCACCGAACTGCTTGAACAGGATGGCCTTGCCCTCCATCACGGGGAGGGAGGCCTCGGGACCGATGTCACCGAGTCCGAGCACGGCCGTACCGTCGGTGACGACGGCGACCACGTTGGACTTCCAGGTGTACTCGTTCACCAGCTCGGGCTGCTCTGCGATGGCGCTGCAGACCTTTGCCACGCCGGGCGTGTACGCGAGGGACAGGTCGTCCTTGTTCTGGACCGGCACCGTGGCCTGGATGGCCATCTTGCCGCCCCGGTGCAGCGCGAACACCGCGTCCGGGTTGTTGTCCGTCGCGCTGTCGCTGCGAGGATTGACGATCTCCGCTGCCACTTTCTTGGCCCCTTAAGTCTTTGAATCGTTGAGGGTGACCACACCTGGTTAAGGGGTGGGCGGGCACCGCGTCCGTACTCCGCATCGACGGTTGGCCCGTCTCCGCGAAGGGGAGGTTCGTACGCGCGGGCGCGCCGCACGCGCGCCCTGAGCCCCGGATGAGGGGTGTAAGGATCCGTTGTACCCGAAGAACGCTCACCCAGACGAGTCGATTCCAGCTCGACTGCAGACCTCTTGTCCTGTTTTTGGCGAAAGGTCCAAACACCTGTGTCCGATGGGCGAGACGGACCGCAAATAGTCCGTCAAAAGGGCCAGGTCACAGCGGTTCCTGCGGCCGGGAAGCCCCCATTCCGCAGTCCTGTTGGGTACCCCCACCCACCCGTTATCCGATTTTGACCTGACGAACTGCCTGAATGCGTCAGTCCGAATGGCAAGATGCCGTAATCACACGAGGTCGCGACACTCGAAGGTGCGTGCCCGACCGTTCTCGGATGCTCCACCAGCCAGCCGGAGGAACCAGCTCATGACCGCAAGCACCACCCGTCGTACGACCGCCGCCCGGTCCCGGATCGCCGCGGTCGGCGCGATCGCGGTCGCCGGAGCCCTGATCCTCACCGGCTGTGGCGACCAGACGGAGAAGGGCTCCTCGTCGACGCCCTCCGGTGGTACGTCGAAGGACAGCTCCGCCCCGCTCTTCTCGGCCCTGCCGAAGAAGATCCAGGACGCCGGTGTCATCAAGGTCGGCACGGACTCCGCCTACGCCCCGATGGAATTCGTCGAGGGTGGCAAGATCGTCGGTGTCGACCCCGACATCGCCGAGGCGCTCGGCAAGCAGCTCGGTGTGAAGTTCCAGTTCACCGCGGGCACCTTCGACGGCCTGATCACCTCGATCTACACCGGCCGCGAAGACGCGATCATGTCGTCGATCACCGACAATAAGAAGCGCCAGGAGGGCCTGGACGACAAGGGTCAGAAGATCGGCAAGGGGATCGACTTCGTCGACTACTTCTCCTCCGGCCTCTCGCTCCTCGTCAAGAAGGGCAACCCCGAGGGCATCAAGTCGATGGACGACCTCTGCGGCAAGACCGTGGCCGTCCAGCGCGGCACGATCTACGAGGACACCTTCAAGGCCCAGGCCGAGAAGTGCGGTGACAAGAAGCTCACCATCCAGGCCTTCGACACCGACGCCGAGGCGCAGACCCGCGTCAAGGCCGGCGGCGCCGTCGCCGACCTGAACGACTACCCGGTCGCCGCCTACACGGTGAAGACCTCCGGTGGCGGCAACGACTTCGAGATCGCCGGCCAGCAGAGCGACGTCGGCCTCTTCGGCATCGGCGTGAGCAAGGAGAACACCCAGCTCCGCGACGCCCTGAAGCAGGCCCTCGACGCCGCGATCAAGGACGGCTCCTACGCCAAGGCGCTGGAGAAGTGGAACGTGCAGGACAGCGCCGTCAAGTCCGCGACGGTCAACGCAGGTCAGTAAGTCCCGCGCTCCACGCTCCACTGAAGGGCAGTCATTGTGACTGACAAGATCGAAAAGGGTCCGGCCGAGAACCCGCCGGCCGGACCCGGCGCCTCGGGCCTCCCGTACGAGGCCATCAAGGCAATCCCGGTGCGGCACTACGGCCGCTGGGTCAGCGGCGTCGTCGTCGTCGCGCTGCTCGTCTGGCTCGTCTACGCGTTCGCCAACGGCAACGTCATCTGGGCGACGGTCCGCGACAAGCTGTTCGACCCGGCGGTTCTGAGCGGTCTCGGCAACACCGTGATCATCAGCGTCTCGGCCATGGCGCTGGGCCTCGTGCTCGGCATCCTGTTCGCGGTGATGCGCCTCTCCAAGAACCCGGTGACCGGCGCCGTCTCCTGGCTCTACATCTGGTTCTTCCGCGGTACCCCGGTGTACGTGCAGCTGCTGGTGTGGTTCAACCTGTCGCTGATCTTCCAGTACATCAACCTCGGTCCGATCTACAAGAACGAGACCGTCGACGTCATGACCCCGTTCATGGTCGCCCTCCTGGGCCTCGGCCTGAACGAGGGCGCGTACATGGCGGAGATCGTCCGGGCCGGCATCCAGTCGGTCGACGAGGGCCAGACCGAGGCCGCGCACGCGCTCGGCATGCCGCAGACGAAGACCATGCGCCGGATCGTGCTGCCGCAGGCGATGCGCGTGATCATCCCGCCCACGGGCAACGAGTTCATCAACATGCTGAAGACCTCCTCCCTGGTCTCGGCGGTGCAGTACACGGAACTCCTGCGGGCCTCGTCGAACATCGGCAACACGGCCGGTGCCATCATGGAGATGCTGTTCGTGGCCTCCTTCTGGTACCTGGCTCTGACCAGTGTGTTCAGCGTCGGCCAGTACTACCTGGAGCGCCGTTTCGCCCGTGGTTCCACGCGGAACCTGCCGCCGACGCCGTTCCAGCGCCTGCGTGCCAACCTGAACATGTTCCGCCGTACGGAGGTCGCGCGATGACCACTCAGCCGATGGTCAAGGCCGAGGGCGTCCACAAGTCGTACGGCGCCGCCCACATCCTCCGGGGCATCGACCTCGAGGTCGCCCCGCGCGAGGTCTTCTGCCTGGTCGGCCCGTCCGGCTCCGGCAAGTCGACCTTCCTGCGGTGCATCAACCACCTGGAGCGGATCAACTCCGGGCGGCTCTCGGTGGACGGCCAGCTGGTGGGCTACCGCCAGAAGGGCGACAAGCTCTACGAGCTGAAGGACAGCGAGGTCGCGGCCCAGCGCCGCGAGATCGGCATGGTCTTCCAGCGCTTCAACCTGTTCCCGCACATGACGGCCATAGAGAACGTCATGGAAGCCCCCGTCATGGTCAAGGGCGAGAGCAAGGCCGTGGCGCGCGAGCGCGCGGTGCGCCTGCTCGACCGCGTGGGCCTGGGCGACAAGGGCGGGAACTACCCCACGCAGCTCTCCGGCGGCCAGCAGCAGCGTGTGGCGATCGCCCGCGCGCTGGCCATGGAACCGAAGCTGATGCTCTTCGACGAGCCCACCTCGGCGCTCGACCCGGAGCTCGTCGGCGACGTCCTCGACGTCATGCGGGACCTGGCCGAGTCGGGCATGACCATGATCGTGGTGACCCACGAGATGGGCTTCGCCCGCGAGGTCGGCGACAACCTCGTCTTCATGGACGGCGGCGTCGTGGTCGAGTCCGGCCACCCGCGCGAGGTGCTGGGCAACCCGCAGCACGACCGGACGAAGGCGTTCCTGTCCAAGGTGCTGTAACCGCGCCGAACGCGTGAGAGGGGCGGTACGGGAATCCCGTACCGCCCCTCTCGCACGTGCTGAAGTTCTCACTTTCCTACAAGTGCGCTACTTCAGGGCCAGGACCAGCCCGTCGGAGGGCGAGCGCCAGATCGTCCGGGCCTCCGCGAAGCCAGCCTCGCGCAGGGTCCGGGCGTGCCAGGCGTCGTCGGGGGTGTCGCCGTCGGCGTGCTCGCCGTAGATCTCGAACCGGCGCCTCGTCGGCTCGGCGAGCACCGGGTCGGCGGCCGCGAGGGCCCACCAGTCGGCCCAGTCCAGTGCGCCGGCCGCCCGCGCCCGGTCCATCCCGGCGTGCCGGTGGGCGCGCTCGGCGGCATTGATCCGCGGGGTCGCCGGGTCGGGCATGTGGTCGGCGTTCATGAACACCCCGCCCGGCCGCACCAGCGGGGCGAGCTGCCCGTAGAGCACCGCGAGGTCCGGGCTGTGCAGCCAGTGCAGCGCCGTGGCCGTGAGCACGGCGTCGTACGTGTCGTACGGGAGCGCCGAGGTCCAGCCGGGGTCCTTGAGGTCGGCGGTGACGAACGTGACGCGCCGGTCGCCGTCGAAGTGGCCCCGGGCGATGGTCAACAGCGCCGGGTCGAGATCGACGCCCGTAGTGGTGGATTCCGGGAACCGCCCGAGGACGCGGTCCGTAATACTTCCCGTACCGCACGCCAGATCGAGCACCCGGGGGGTGGGGCCCACCAGTGCCTCGACCATGTCCAGCATGACCCGGAAGCGCTCCTCGCGGTCGGGCATGTACCACTCCTGCTGCCGGTCCCAGCTCTCCTGCCAGGCCTGCCAGTCGGTCGTGGTCTCCGCCATCGCTGACCCCTCCAGTCGTAATACCCTCGAATACGTCTCAGCTGTTACCCGAGACACTAAGCCGCAGCCGTAAGGACTACAAGTGGAACTGGCCCATTACTCGGACTATGCCGTGCGCCTGGTCAACACCGAGGAGCCGGCCCGCAACAAGGATTCGCTCACCTCGGTGGATGCCGTCCGGGGCCTCTTCGGCACCGGGGTCCAGGCCGCCCGCCGGGTCACCGACGCCGACGTCACCCGCTTCCGCAACGTCCGCGGCCGGCTGCGCGCCGTCTTCGAGGCCGCCGATGGCGGCGACCACGTCCTCGCGGTCGACCTGCTGAACTCGCTGCTCATGGAGTTCCCGGTCAGCCCGCAGGTCTCCGGCCACGAGTACCTCGACGACGAGGGCCGCCCGAACTGGCACATCCACCTCGCCGACCACCCCTCGAACGCCTCCGCCGGCTACGCCGCGCTCGCGTCCTTCGGCCTGGCCTTCCACCTCACCGAGCACGGCCCCGACCGCCTCGGCCTGTGCCAGGCCGCGCCCTGCCGCAATGCCTACCTCGACACCTCCACCAACCGCTCCCGGCGCTACTGCTCCGACCGCTGCGCCACCCGGGCCAACGTCGCCGCCTACCGGGCCCGCAAACGGCTGGAAGCCGAGGCGTCCGGCCAGAGCGGCCGCAGCGCCGACACCGCCCAGGACAGCCGCGCCCTCAGCGAACTCTGATCCGCCGCGCGCGGCCGGAAGCGCAGCACCGCCGTCGCCAGCACCAGCTCCTCGGGCACCGTCCCGTAGTCGGTGCTGTCGCCGGTCTCGTTGTACGGGTTGTCCCCGAGCACCCACCAGCCGCCCGGCCGCCGCTCCACCGCCCGCTTGACCACCAGCAGGTCCTGCTGGAACGGGTGCCGCAGCACCACCACGTCACCCGGGCGCACGGCGGCCCCGTACCGGACCACCAGCCGGTCGCCGTGCAGCAGCGTCGGCACCATCGAGGGCCCCGCCACCTCCAGCACCTCGAACGCCGCCCGCGAGCGCCTACTCTCCACCGTGCCCGACCTCCTCGCCCGCTCTCGCCCCACTGCGCATGCTGCCGCACACTCCCGTACGTTCGCTCACCGGTCTGCACGCCACCCTGGACTTTTGTCCCAAGCCCACGGGGCCGCTCGCGAAAACCCCCTTCCCACGGAGTAATCTCCCCCTTGAGAAGACGATCACGAGGAGGACAAACTCCATGCTTTCCCGCCTCTTCGCCCCCAAGGCGAAGGTCTCCGCCCACTGCGATCTTCCGTGCGGCGTGTACGACCCTGCCCAGGCCCGCATCGAGGCCGAGTCCGTCAAGGCCGTACAGGAGAAGTACCAGGCCAACGAGGACGCCGACTTCCGCGCGCGCGCCATCACCATCAAGGAGCAGCGCGCCGAGCTCGCCAAGCACCACGTCTCGGTGCTGTGGAGCGACTACTTCAAGCCCCCGCACTTCGAGAAGTACCCGCAGCTGCACACCCTGGTCAACGACACCCTGAAGGCCCTCTCGGCCGCCAAGGCGTCGAACGACCCGGCGACCGGCCAGAAGGCCCTCGAGCTCATCGCCGAGATCGACCGCATCTTCTGGGAGACCAAGGCCGCCTGATCCAGGCCTGCCCTCCGGCACGAAGGGGCCCGACCGTCACCGGTCGGGCCCCTTCGCCGTGCAGGGACTGCTCGTGGACCACTCGTCCACTGGTGGGACTACTCGTCCTCGTCGTCCTCGTCGTCCAGCCGCGCCAGCCACGTGGCCAGGCGCTCCACCGGGACCTCGAAGTCCGGGTTCAGGTCGACGAAGGTGCGCAGCTGCTCGGCGAGCCACTCGAAGGTGACCTCCTCCTCGCCGCGCCGCTTCTCCAGCTCCTCGATGCCGCGATCGGTGAAGTACAAGTCGGGCTCCGTGCCGTGATGAAGGTGTGCAGGGGATGTTTCCCGCCAGGATAATCCGCATGCCCGGCGAGACCTCCCGCCCTACCGGACCCGGCGCTAGCCTGGACTGCCAGACACCTGAGGGGGCAGGGGATGCAGGACGGGCGCACGGGCGGCACCGCGCGCGCCTACGAGCTCCTCGAACCCCTCGTCCAGGCGGCCACCGTGCGCGTCCACGCGGCCCCGGACGGGTATGCACCCCATGGGACCGGTCCCACCTGGGGGAGTGGCTTCTTCATCGCCCCGGGCTGGGTCCTGACGTGCGCGCACGTCGTCGGTGAAGGGGGTGCAGCGGTGCGTCTCGTGGGGCGTGAGCTCGGCATCACCTTCTCCTCCGGCGCCGACGGCGCCACCGGGACCGTCACCGGCCGCGTCGAGTGCGTCCTGCCCGAGCGGCTCGAGGAGCGCCGGCCCGCCCGGCACGCCCTGTGGGACCTGCCCGACCTGGCGCTGGTCCGGGTCCTCGCACCGATCACCCACGCCTGCGTACGGCTCACCGACCGCGCCAGACCCCGCCTCGACGAGGTCGCGTACTTCGGCTGCACCGAGGACCTCGGCACCCCCGAGATCACCGGCCGCACCACCCGCCTGCGCGGCACCGCCGCCGGCGGTGCCGCCCTGCGCCTCGGCGGCGACGACGAGATCGAGCCCGGCATGTCCGGCGGCCCGGTCGTGGACCTGGCCCGCGGCGAGGTCGTCGGCGTGGTCAAGGCCCGTCGGCACACCGGCGGCGGCGGACTCGCCGTGTCCGTCGTCCAGTTACGCACCCTGCCGCTGGCCGCCACCGGCCAGGTCGGGCTCTACCGCCGCGTCATGCAGGCCCACGACCTCTACCACTACGACCAGCACCTGAGCGATCTGGGCAGCCGCCGCACCTGGACCGACGTCCACGACGAGCTCCCGGCCCCCGGCGACCCGTACGAGGGCCGCAGACGGCTCACCGCCGCCGAGCGCACCACCTTGTGCGGGCTGCTCGCCGAACTGCCCCCGCCGCGCTCCTCGGAGGCCGTCCGCGCCCTGGTCGAGGCGGCCCGCGGCGAGGAACCCGACCCGGGCCTGCCGGCCCCGCTCAGCTGGCGCGACGGGCTCGGCATGCTGCACGACCCGCCGGCCGGCGCCGGCGAGGCCGCCGCGATGCTCCGGTACGCGACCGACGTGAGCGTGGCCGACCACCGCGAGCCGCCCTCCCCGGGCTCCGACGAAGAGCTGTGGGACTGGGTACGGGCGACGGCCGAGCGGCTGTGGCGGCCCCTGCGGCGGGAGTTGGGCGAGCGCCACGAACAGGGCCTGGCGCAGCGGGACCGGCGCCGGCGGGCCCGGGCGGCCGGTCAGACGAACGGGCACGCCCGCCCGGCCGACGGGCTGACCCGCGGGCCGTCGGTGCTGCTGGAGGCGTGGGCGCACGGCTGGGAGGACGTCTACGACTGGCGCGTCTCGGTGCTGGCCGGTCCCGCCCACCCGGGGCGGCTGACCCCGGTGGACTCCGGCGTACGGGTCACCCGCGCGGGCCTCGCGGAGGCGCTGCGGGTCCCGCTCGCCGAGGCCTTCCGGCGCTGCGACACCCACGAGGCGGCAGCCCTCCTCGAAGTCGCCGTGGCGCCCGAGCTGTTCGGCCTGCCCGTGGACACCTGGACCGTGGCGGGCCGGGTGCCGCTGGGCGTCCAGCGGCCGGTGGTGTTCCGCTATCCGCCCGGCAGCGGCGACACCCCGCCCGACGACGAGGCCGTCCACCGCCGGGCCGACCGCTGGGCGCGCGTCCAGGCCGGGCCGCTGGCCGACGAGCGGGCCGACTGCGCGCGCGGTCGCCCCCGCACCCCGGCCCCGGAATGGCTCGACGCCCTGCCGGACAACACCGTGCCCGTGCACTGCCGGGCCGCCGACGCGGAGCCCACCCGCGGCTCCCTCCACGCGGTCCACGACGCCGGATACGGGGTGGCCGTCACCCGCCGGCCCCCGGCCGATCCGGCGGCCGACTGCGCGCCGTTCCACCGCGGACTGCGCGAGGAGCTGACCGAGGCGGGGCGGGGAGCGCCGCTGCCGGTCAGGCTCCAGGCACTACGGGCCCGCGCGCACGGGGCCGACCCCGACGCGTACTGGGCGGACGGGATGGCCCTCGTATGGGACGACCCGGCCCGCGCGCTGCCCGAAGACGAGCCGCTGCAGGGCGACCTGTGACGGGCGGGAGGGGGAGGGAGCAGCCGTGAACGAGGAATGGCTCATATACCGGGGGGTCGGCGAACCCCACGACGGGATCCGGGCCCTGCCCGATCCGCCGCCGTGGCGGGACTTCGACGGCGGCCCCGTCGGCGAGCCCGGAGGACTCGCCGACACGGCCGACGGGAACGTGGCGCGCCGACTCGGGGCGCACCGGCAGGCCGCCGAGCTGCACCGGCCCGAGCCCGAGGAGCTCGAGGCCATCAACGCGGCCCTGTACCTGCGGCGGCCGCTGCTCGTGACCGGCTACCCCGGAACCGGGAAGTCCACCCTCGCCCACGCCGTCGCCCACGAACTGAAACTCGGCCGGGTGCTGCGCTGGCCCGTGGTCTCGCGGACCGTGCTCCAGGAGGGCCTGTACCGCTACGACGCCATCGCCCGGCTCCAGGACGTCCAGATCGCGGCGAGCGGGGGTTTCCCCGGCGCGGCCCCCGCAGCCGGAGCCGGCACGCCGCCCGGCATCGGCAAGGCCCCGGGCATTGGGAAATACATCCGGCTCGGACCGCTGGGGACGGCCCTGCTGCCCACCGAACGGCCCCGCGTGCTGCTCATCGACGAGCTCGACAAGAGCGACATCGACCTGCCCAACGACCTCCTGAACGTCCTGGAGGAGGGCGAGTTCGCCCTGCCCGAGCTGGAACGGGTCGCCGACACCGAGCCCGAGGTGCAGGTGCTCACCGACGACGGGGCGAAGGTCACCGTCCGGGGCGGCCGGGTGCGCTGCCGGGCCTTCCCCTTCATCATCCTGACCAGCAACGGCGAGCGGGACTTCCCGGCCGCCCTGCTGCGCCGGTGCATCCAGCTCAAGCTCGGGCAGCCCGGCGAGAAACGGCTCGCCACCATGGTCCGCGCGCACCTCGGCGAGGAGGCGGCCCAGCTCGGCGCCGACCTGATCCGGGAGTTCCTCAGCCGGTCCCAGTCCGAACTCGTCGCGGCCGACCAGCTGCTGAACGCCATCTACCTCACCCATTACGCCGCCCCGCCCACCCGGGAGGACCTCGCCGACCTGCTCATCCAGCGCCTCGACCGCCCGAGGTGAGCGCCCGTGTCCCCCGACCGGCCAACCGTCCCCGAGCAGCCTCCGGTCCCTGACCGGCCTTCCGCCCCCGACCGGCCTCCCGGCCCCGGCTCCCCCGGCCCCGTCCCCGGCTCCCCCGGCCCCGTCCCCGGCTCCCCCGGCCCCGTTCCCGGCTCCTTCGGCCCGCCACCCGTCCCCGCCGCCCTCCGCGACCTCGCCGGGCTGCTGCGCGCCGCCGGGCTCGACCCCACCGCCGAGGAGCTCGCCGACGCGCTGTGGCTGGCCGGGCGGATCGGCCCGCCCGGCCCCGCCGCCCCGGACCGGGACCGGACGGCCCCGCCCCGGCGGCCGCGGACCGCGGGCGATGCACCGCCGCCGGAGGAGGAGCGCGTACGGCCCGGGCCCGAGCCCGAAGACCCGGTCAGGCTCTACGCCTCCCGGGTCCTGGGAACCGTCGCGGAGGAGGGTGCCGAGTTCCCGGCCGGCGCCGGAGTGCCCGTACGGGTACCCGGAGCCGCCGCGCTGCCCCGGATCCTGGAGATCCAGCGGGCCCTGCGCGCCCTCCAGCGGCACCGCCCGCCCGGCCCGCCCACCCGCCTGGTCCTCGACGAGCCGGCCACCGCCGAGGCCAGCGCCCGGGCCCTCGGGCTGGTCATCCCGGTGCTGCGGCCCGAGAGCCGGCGCGAGGCGACCGTACGGCTGGTCATGGACGCCTCGCCGTCGATGGCCGTGTGGCACGACATGTTCGAGGAACTGCGGTCCGTGTGCGAGCGCCTCGGCGCCTTCCGGGACGTACAGGTGCACTACCTGCACCGGCTCGGCGACGGCCGGGCCGCCGTCGGACGCGGACCCGGCCCCGGCACCCGGCTCCGCTCCGGGGACCAGCTGCGGGACCCGACCGGGCGAGCCCTGACCATGGTCGTCTCCGACTGCGCCGGACCGCTCTGGCGCGAGGGCGAGGCCCAGCGGCTGCTGCACCGCTGGGCCGAGTGCACCCCCTGCGTCGTCGTCCAGCCGCTGCCGCAGCGGCTGTGGAGCCGCAGCTGGCTGCCGACCGAGCGGGGCGCCCTCACCCGCGCCGAGGGCAGCGCCGGGAAGCTGCGGTTCCGGCCCGACCGGCCGGCCCGCCACGGGCGGCCCACCGGCGGGCTGACCGTCCCCGTCCTGCCGCCCAGCGCCACCGCGCTCGGCGCCTGGGCCCGTCTCGTCGCCGGACTCGGCACCGGACCGGTCCCCGCCGAGGTGGGCCGGGTGCTCGCCGACCACCCCGCGGCGCCCGTCCCGCCGCCGCGCGCCGTCCGCCCGCCGCGCGAGCTCGTGCGCCGCTTCCGCGCCTCCGCCTCGCCCCGCGCCGTACAGCTCGCCGTGTACCTGTCGGCGGCGCCGCTGACCCTGCCCGTGATGCGGCTGGTGCAGCGCACGATGCTGCCGGACTCCGAACCCTCCGACCTGGCGGAGGTCCTGCTGAGCGGGCTGCTGCGGCGCGGCCGGTCCGCCGGGCAGTGGTACGAGTTCGTGCCCGGCGTCCAGGACGTCCTGCTCGGTCCGCTCGGCCGGGACGAGGCCGCGCTGGTGCTCAAGCACTGCTCGGAGTACGTGCTCGCGCACTTCGGGCGGGGCGTACGGAACTTCCCCGCCCTGGCCGTCTCCCAGCTCACCGGGGCGCCCGTGGTCGAGGAGGGCGGCGAGGAGCGGGTCCCGGCCGGGCGGCTCCCGCAGGCCTTCGCCGAGGTCTCGGCACGCGTCGTACGGCGCTACCTGCCCGGGCCGCCCGCCGGGGACCCGGCCGTCGCCGAGCCCGCACCGCCCCCGCCCGGCCGGGCCTGGGCGGTGCGCACGGCCCGCGACCGGCTCGCCGCACAGGACCGGCAGGGGGGCGACGGCGGGCAGCGCGGACTGTACGAGGCCGTCGCCGTACTGCGCCGGGCCGTGGCCGCACCCGCCGGGCCCGAGGACCCGCCGGGCGAGGCGGAGTGCGAGCTGGCCGGGGTACTGCTGCGGCTGTGGACCGGGCAGCGGGACCCGGAACTGCTCGCGGAGGCCGAGCGGGCGGTGACCGGGATCGGGACGCCGTCGGCCCGGGCCGTGCTCGGCCGGGTGCTGTACGAGCAGGCCCTGGCGGCCGAGCCGGACGCGGAACTGCTGGCCGCGGCGGAACGGGAGTTCGCGGCCGTCGGCGGCGCCGCCGACGGCGACCTGGACCCGCGGCTGCGCCTCGACTGCGTGCTGCGGCGGGCGCAGACCCTGGTCCGCCTCGGCGAGCTCCGCGAGGACACGGGCGCGCTGCACGAGGCACGGTCCGCGCTGGAGGCGGTGACCGGCGGCCCGGCCTCCGACCCGGCGGTGCGGCCGGCCCTCGGCCGGGTCCTGCTGGCCCTGCTGCCCCGCACGCCCGACCCGCAGGAGCGCACCGCCCTGGCCGGGCAGGCCGCCGAGCACCTGGCGGCCGGGCTGGCCGCCGAGCCGTCGGGAGCGGCGGCCGCCCGCGTACGGGTGGAGCTGGCCACGGCCCTGCGGTACCTGCCCGCGCGGCTGGAGGAGGCGGCCGGGCAGCTGGACCTGGCCCTGGCCGAGTCCACCGGCGACGCGGAGCTGCGGCTGGCCGGGCTGGTCTGCCTGGCGCGGGTGCACCGGGCCCGGTACGCGCGGGATGCGGACCCGGCGGCGCTGGAGGACGCGGCCGAGGCGTACGGCAGGGCCCGCCGGCTGATCCCCCGCGACGGGGAGGCCTACGGGGAGCTGCTGCCCGAGTGGGGCGACGTACTCCTGGACCGGGCGCGGGCCGCCGACGGGCGGCGGTTCACCTCGACGGCCGTACGGGTGCTGCGCGACAGCCGGGCGGCGGTCCCGCAGTCCGACCCCCGCTCCGCGCAGCGGCTGATGCGGCTCGCGGCGGGGCTGCGGCTGCGGCACGGCTACGAGGGCGACGTGGTGGACCTGCGGGAGGCGGAGTACCTGCTGGAGCTGGCCGTCCGGCAGAGCCGCAGCCCGCTGGAGCAGGCCGGCGCCTGGCGCGAGCACGGCGACGTCCAGCAGGAGATCCACGCACACACCCGGGCGCTGGACCGGCTCGACCGGGCCGCGGACTCCTACCGCCGGGCGTGGCGGTCCGCGCTGGCCGCCGACCGGGAGGAGCGGCGGGACGTGGCGGTGGAACTGGGGGCGAGGGTGCAGGAGCTGCGGGGGGAGGTGCTCGAGCGCTTGGCGCGGCCCCGGGCGGCGCTGGACGCGTACCGCTCGGCGCTGGAGCTCTGGACCCGGCTCGGTCCGCCGGCCGCGGACCGGCGGGACGCCCTGGGGTCCCGGGTCCGCACCCTGGAGGCGGGGCTGTGACCCCTGGATTTGGGTAGTGGACCATCAGACGTGCGACTCAACAGGGGGACGGGCAGCCCATGGTGACGCGGCAGCAGGAAGCGGAAACGGCGGGCTCCGCCTGTTCCGGGCAGTTACCGGACCTCTCCGGGTTCGACCTGGCCGCACTGCGCGGGATCGACCATCCCGTGCTGGCCCGGGTCATCGAAGGCATGGTGCAGCGGGTCACCCACCCCGCCGAGATCCTCAACGCGTTCGACTCCGGAGTGGCCTGACGCGGCCCCCTCACGCACCGCATTCCCAAGGATACGCAGAGCAGCCACAGTTGACCCGTTTCCGCCGTTAGCCGGTGCCGTCCGCCGGGCAGGGATGCACCGTCCGCGGCGCGGGAGGTACGAACGATGAGGCAGACCGACACGAGCGATGCCGTGCTGCCCTCCCATCGGATCCACGCGCCGTGGCCGTACGCCCGGCTCGACGTGGCCGCGCTGCGCGCCGCAGGCCACCGGCCGCACCCGATACGGCAGTTCGTGCTCAAGACCCGCAGCCGCTGCAACCTCGCCTGCACCTACTGCTACGTGTACGAGATGGCCGACCAGGGCTGGCGCGGCCAGCCGGCCGCGATGTCCCCGGCCACCACCGCCCGCGCCGCCGACCGCATCGCCGAGCACGCCGCCGCCCACGACCTGGCCCGCGTCGACCTCGTCCTGCACGGCGGCGAACCCCTGCTCACCGCCCCCGCCGAACTGGCCGCCCCCGTCGACGCCGTACGTGCCGCCCTCGCCCGGACCTCGCCGCGGACCCGGGTCACCGCCACCGTCCAGACCAACGGCACCCTGCTCACCCGCAGCCGGCTCGCGGCGCTCGCCGCCGCCGGCATACGCATCGGCGTCAGCCTCGACGGCGGTCTGCCCGCGCACAACACGCGCCGCGTGGACCACACCGGGCGCCCCGGGTTCGGCGCCGCCGCCCGGGGCCTGCGCCTCCTGGCCCGGCACCCCGAGAGCTACGCCGGCGTGCTATGCGTCGTCGATCTCGACCAGGACCCGGTGGAGACGTACGAGTCCCTGCTCGCCTTCGCCCCGCCGGTCATCGGGCTGCTGCTGCCGCTGGCCAACTGGAGCACCCCGCCGCCCGGCCACCACCCGCCCGGCACCCCGTACGCCGACTGGCTCCTCGCCGTCTTCGAACGCTGGTGGCACGACGCGGTCCTGCCGACCCGGATCCGGATCTTCGAGGAGATCATCGCCCTGCTGCTCGGACTGCCCGCCGCCACCGAGACCCTCGGCCTCGCCCCCGCCACCACCGCCGTGATCGAGACCGACGGCGCCATCGAACAGGCCGACTCGCTCAAATCCGCCTACGAGGGCGCCGCCGCCACCGGAATGACCCTGGAGCACCACAGCTTCGACGCGTTCCTCGACCACCCCGGGCTCGCCGCTCGCCAGCTCGGCCGGGAGGCGCTCGCCGACGGCTGCCGCTCGTGCGAGCTCGTCGAGGTCTGCGGCGGCGGCCACTACCCGCACCGCTACCGCGCCGGCGAGGGCTTCCGCCGGCCCTCCGTGTACTGCGCCGACCTCCAGGTCGTCATCCGCCACATCGCGGCGGCGCTGCACGCTGCCGCCACCGGGGCCCTGCCCGAGCAGGCCGCGGCCGGGCAGCCGGTCCCCGCAAAGACCGCCCCCGGACAGTCCACCGCCGGGCCGCCGGCCGACGGCCGGGCCGCCGCCCTGCCGGGAGACCGGCAGGCATCCGCCCCGGCTGCCGCAGGCCAGACGCCCCGCCAGGCCGTCCCCAGCCCGCCGGCCGGCGGGCAGGCCGTGGCCCCGCCGGGAGCCCGGCAGGCGTCCGGCCCGGCTGCCGCAGGCCTGGCGCCCCGGCAGTCCGTCCCCAGGCCGCCGGCCGGCGGGCAGGTCGCGGCCCCGCCGGGAGCCCGGCAGGCGTCCGGCCCGGCTGCCGCAGGCCTGGCGCCCCGCCAGGCTGTCTCCAGGCCGCCGGGAGGCGGGCAGGCCGTGGCCCCGCCGGGAGCCCGGCAGACGTCCGGCCCGGCTGCCGCAGGCCTGGCGCCCCGGCAGGCCGTCCCCTGCCCGCCGGCCGGCGGGCAGGCCGTGGCCCCGCCGGGAGCCCGGCAGGCGTCCGGCCCGGCTGCCGCAGGCCTGGCGCCCCGGCAGGCCGTCCCCAGGCCGCCGGCCGGCGGGCAGGCCGTGGCCTCGCCGGGAGACCGGCAGGCATCCGCCCCGGCTGCCGCAGGCCAGACGCCCCGGCACAGCGCCGCCTCAGGCGTCGGCCAGGCGCCCCGGCGTACCGCCGTCCCAGGCGTCGGCCCCCTCGGCCCGTTCACCGCCGGCGAGGCGAACGCGCGGGCAGCCGCCTCATGAGCGCCCCTCTGACCGGATTCACCGTCACCTCGGCCACCCTGAGCGCCCTCGCCTCCACCGAGCCCTCCGTCGGCGGCACCCGCCTGGTCCGCGACATCCGCCGCTCCAAGCGGCTCGTCCTGCTGCGCGGAGTGCTCGACGCCGCCCCCGGCGGGCGGGCAGGGGAGGCCGCCGACCACTGGGCCCTGCTGGAGGAGGCCGAACGGCACGATCCCGACGCCGTCCGCGACGTACTGCACTACCCGGCCACCGGGGTGTGGGCCGAGGAGACCCTGCGCCGGCTTCACGCCCCGTACGGGCCCCCGGCCGACCTCGGCCACCTCGGCGCCCTCGCCGTCGCCGCGGCCCTGCGCTCCGGGATCGCCTTCAAAGCCACCCTGCGGCCCGTCAACGGCCGGCTCGTCCTGCCCACCCTCGGGCTGCTGCGCCCCGCCCGGCCCGGCCCGCTCGCCCTCACCGAGTGCTCCTGGGACCCCGACGACCCCGCCACCCTCGCCCTGCACACCCTGCCCGGCGGCCGCACCGCCCTCGACGACCTCGACCCCTACCGGGCCCCCGGCCCCGCCCACCCGGCGCCCGTGCGCCCCGCCCGCCGGCTCACGCCCAAGGGCCACAAGCGCTGGGACACCCAGTGGTCCGGCGCGCTCACCCTGCTCGACCGGTACGACACCGCCCGCGCCGAGGAGATCGGCCTGCTGCTGCGCTCCGTCGTCCCGCTGGGCGGCGGCTCCCGCTCCAGCGGCGCCACGCTGCCCGCGGCCGCCGGGTCCGTGCTCGCCCGCACCCAGGCCCCGCCCGCGCTCGCCGCGACCCTCGTCCACGAGGTCCAGCACGGCAAGCTCACCGCCCTCGCCGACGTCCTGACCCTGCACACCGCCGACCGCACACCCCGGCACTGGGCCCCCTGGCGCAGCGACCCCCGCCCGCTCGAGGGACTCCTGCACGGCGCGTACGCCCACCTGGCCCTGGCCGGATACTGGCAGCGCGCCGCCCTCTACGGCGCCCGCGGCGCCTGGGCCCAGCACGCCCGGATCCGCGCCCAGGTCGCCGCCGTCCTCCCCGTGCTCCAACGGCATCCGCAACTCACCGCCACCGGCCGGGAGTTCACCGCCGGCATGGCCGCAGCCGAACGCGCCATGGACGACCTGCCGCCGCCGGGGGACCAGCACGCCGTCGCCCGTCGCGCCGTCGACCGGGAACGCCGCGCCTGGTGCGCGCAGCACCCCGAACTCGCCCCGTTCGCACAGGGGTGACGGACCGTCCGCTGCGCTACCGTTTCAACCCCGTCCACCGCCCGGATTCCAGGGAGACGGCCGCATGACCACCGGACTTCGGCAGGACCGAGACCGCGACGGAGCCGCGCAGCCGCAGCGCTTCGTCATCAGCTTCGCGGGGTTCAACCGGCCCTGGGCCGTGTGGATCGCCCACCGCCTCGAGGAGCACGGCCACCGGGTCGCCCTCGCGCGCTGGGACCCGCAGTCCAGCCCCGGCCTCGCCCCCGCCCTCGACGACCTGGCCCGCAGCGGCAGCCGGGTCCTGCTCATCCTCAGCGAGCGCTACTTCTCCGCCGGCACCCACACCGACGAGGAGTGGAACACCGCACTGCGCACCGTCACCGACCACCACCCCGACCGGTTCGCGGCCGTCTGCCTCACGGACGCGCCGCTGCCCAGCGCCGTCGCCGTGCTGGAGAAGACCGACCTGTGGGGGCTGGACGCGTACGAGGCGGAGTACCGGGTGCTGCGCCGGCTCGAACTGCCCACCGACCGGATCGGCGCCGAGACCGGCCGCCGCGGCCCCCGCTTCCCCAACGACCCGCCCGAGATCTGGGGCCGGGTCCCGCGCCGCAACCCGCGCTTCACCGGCCGCAACGACGTCATCGGCCGGCTGCGCGCCGCCCTCGCCGACGCCCCGCCCGGCGCCTCGACCGTCACCCTGCTCGGGCTGTCCGGGGTGGGCAAGACGCAGGTCGCCACCGAGTACGCATACCGCTTCGCCTCCGAGTACGACGTGGTGTGGTGGGTCCCCGCCGAGGACCGGCCCACCCTGCGCGAGCGGCTCGCCGACCTGGCCCCCGCGATGGGCCTGCCGCGCGGCGCCGGCAGCTACGGCGAGCAGATCCGGGCCGTCCTCGAGGCGCTGCGGCGCGGATCCCCGTACAGCCGCTGGCTGGTGGTCTTCGACGGCTGCGACAACCCCGACGACCTCACCGACCTGCTGCCGTCCGGCGCGGGCGACGTCATCATCACCTCCCGCAACCGCGAATGGGCCTCCCGGCACACCAGCCTCCTCGAAGTCCCGCTGTACGCCCGGCCCGAGTCCATCACCTTCATCCGCCGCCGGGCCCGCCGGCTCACCGGCGAGGAGGCCGACCAGCTCGCCGAGGCCCTGGAGGACTACCCCCTCGCCCTCGACCAGACCGCCGGCTGGCTCGCCGACTCACCGCTGACGGTGGGCGACTACCTGGCCCTGCTCCAGCGCAGACTGGACTCCCGGGAGGCCGTCACCGTCTCCGACGACTACCCGCTGCCCTTCCCGACCGCCCTCGCGATACTGCTGAACAACGTCCGGGAGAACTTCCCCGACGCGCTCTCCCTGCTGCGGCTGTTCGTGTTCTTCGCCCCCGGGCCGGTGCCGCTGCGGCTGCTGCGCGAGTTCCCCGCCGACGACGTGCCCGAGCAGCTCGCCGGGCTGATCAACGACCAGATCCGGTGGAACGCCGCTCTCAACAAGCTCGTCCAGTTCTCCGTCGTCCGCCTCGAGTACTCCGACCTGTCCGTGGAGGAGGGCGGCGGGCTGGAGACCGTACAGCTGCACCGCATGGTGCACGGGATCGTCCGCGAGAACCTCTCCGAGGACGAGGCCGAGCCCCTCTCCCGCGCCGTCCGGCAGGTCCTCGCCGCCGCCGACCCGGGCCGCCCGTCCGACTCCCGGCTGTGGCCCCGCTACGCCGAACTGATCCCGCACCTGGAGACCGCCGGCGTGCTGACCAGCAGCAACCCGCGGATCCAGACCTTCCTGCTGCACTGCCTGCGCTACCTGATCCTCGCCGGGGAGTACCGCACCTGCCTGCGGCTCGCCGAGCAGACCGACGCGGTGTGGCGCACGATGCTCGGCGACGACCACGACCAGGTCCGCGAGCTCAGCTACCACTACGGCGGCGCCCTGCGGATGCTCGGGCACTTCAAGCGCGCCGAGACCCTCGCCAAATCGGTCGCCGACCGGCTGCTGGCCGAGCGGGGCGACCGTGACCTGGAGACGCTGCGCGCCACCAGCACGTACGCCGGGGTGCTGCTCAGCACCGCCAAGTTCGACCAGGCCCGCGAACTGCTGGAGCACGCCTTCGCCCGCTACCGCGAGCTGCTCGGCGAGGACGACTCCACCACCCTCAACGCCGAGAACAACGTCGCCGTCGCGCTGAGGCTGCTGGGCCGCTACCAGGAGGCGTACGAAGCCGACCTCGACACCCTGCGGCGGCGCGAGCGGGTACTGCGCGTACGGCACATCGCGACCCTGTCCTCCGGCATCGGCTGCGCCATGGGACTGCGGCTGATGGGCCGCTACCGCGAAGCCCTCGCCCGGCAGGAACAGGGCCTCAAGCTCAACTCCCAGGTCCTCGGCCTCAACCACCCCCAGACCCTGCGCGCCGAGCACAACCTCGGCATGTGCCTGCGCCGCTCCGGGGACATCCCCGGCGCCGGGGCCCGGCTGCGCAGCGTCCTGGAGCGCTCCACGAGGGTGTTCGGCGCGGAGTTCCCGTGGACGCTGATGGTGGCCTCGGACTACGCGACGTACCTGCGGGAGTACGGGGACATCGGCGAGGCCCGCCGGATCTCGGAGGAGGTCGTCCGCGGCTACCAGACGCAGCTGGGGCTGGCCCACCCGTACAGCATCGGCACGGTAGGCAACCTCGGCCTCGTCCTGCGCGCCCAGGGCGAGCGCACCGAGGCCCTCAACCTGGCCGAACAGGCCCTGGTCGGCATGCGCGGCGCGGTCGGGGACCGCCACCCGTGGACCCTGGGCTGCGCCCTCAACGCCACGGGCCACCGCAACATCACGGGCCGCCTGGCGGACGCCCTGGACCTGAGCCGCGAAACGTTGCGCTCCTGCGAACAGATCCTGGGCCCGGACCACCCGATGACCCTGAGCGCCCAGATCGCCCTGGCGGCCGACCTCCGCTCGGTCCGCGAGGACACCGAGGCCCAGAAACACGAGGACGCCGGCCTCAAGGCCCTGACCCGCACCCTGGGCCCCCAACACGTCCACACGGTCTCGGCCCGCCAGCAGAACCGCCCGTACTGGGACTTCGAACCCCAGCCTTAGGCGCCCCCACCGGCGCGGAAGCCGGGGCCCGGCGGCCTGTCGGGCAGGGTCGGCGGGAGGCGGCACCCCATCACCCGGCATCAGGGAGGGTTTGGGGGTTTCCCGTCAGTCCCATAGTCCTTCCGGTGCGGGTCGGCCCGTCAAGGGCGCTCCCTGCGGTCACGTCGCTCCGCGATGGCCTACGGCCACCCTTGACCGACCGTCCCACCCCGGAAAGACAAAGGACTGACGGGAAGCCCCCAAAAGAACGGCACGGGTCAGAGAGCAATGAGCAGGCAGATCAGGGACCGACTGCCCGCTCCCTGAGCTCCCCAGCCAAGGCCCACCACCCAGCCGGGCAGGGGCGAGGACGCGGGCATCAGGCAACCTTCCGCCCGGGGCGGATACGCAGGCATGTTCCGGGTCGGTGGTGGTTCTAACCTGCACCAAACAGCGCTCAGCAGCCCATCGGAGGCAGGAGCGCAGCAGATCGCTACGCGCTCCTCCACGACGGCGGCCGACGGCCGCTCGGGGATGAAAGCTGTCCGGTGGCTCGACCCACCGTGGATCACGCGTCGAAGTCGTACTCAAGGACGTAGGAAGCGGAGTCCAGAGTCATCTCGTTGATCTCAATGGGCCGCCCGCCTTCGGCGAACGCGGTACGGACGATCTGGATCACCGGTGTGCCCATGGCGAGCGAAAGTCGCTCGGCTTCGTCGGCCGAAGGCATCCGGGACCGGATTTCCTCTCGGAAGTGGACGGGGCCATGCCCCAGCTCGGTCAGTCGCGCGTACGTACCGCCGGGTCCCGTGTCGATCTGAGTGACGGCAGAGTCCGCAACGATGTCCGACGGCAGAAACGACGTCGCGAGAAGCACGGGTTTGCCCTCGAGGACGAACCGGCGCCTACGTACCCACACGTGAGCCCCTGTAGGCACGGCAAGGGCGTCGGAGATCCGGTTGTTCGCCTCTTCTTCACGTACTTCGATCTGATCGACGACCAGCTCTCGATCCTCGGAATCGGCGGACCAGATCGAGCGGCCTGAGCCCCACAGCTCGTGCGCCAGTCGCTGGATACCGCGCCGCCGCAGGGGCCTGAACGCGCGGACGAAGACGCCGGCACCTTTCCGCGCTTCCGCGAGGCCTTCGTTCTGCAGTACGCCGAGGGCCTGGCGTGCGGTCATCCGGGCGACCTCGTAGGTGGCCATGAGGTCGTTCTCCCCTGGCAGTCGGTCGCCCGGGCCGTACTCGCCTGCCTGGATGGCGGTCCTCAGCGCATCAGCGATCCGCTGGTACTTCGGCCGGCGGGCGCTGCCCTGGCTGGTCATGAAACCGATCACTCCTTCTCCTCTCTAGACACCCTAGGGCCACCAGTGGGCCGCCGCACGCACCAGACCGTCCACCCCCTTCGGCTGAGATCTCTAGAGATCTCTTGACGGCTGCAGTGCGCACCAGCTGTAGTGGATACATCTCTAGAGAGGAGTGATCTGGATGTCGCAAGATCGTGATGCACCCAGCGCCGACTCGGGGGACGTCGTTTCGGTGAGGGTGGCGGCGGCACATGAGCCCAGCGCGGGTCTACTGGAACGGGCGCTGGCTGGCTGGGAGCGCTTCCTCGACACCTTGCAGGGAACGTCCGATGAGTAGTGAGCAGTACGCATACGTACCCCACCGTCTCCTGCGCCGCCGGGTCCGCGACATCGCCTCCGGTCTCGAGGGCGAGCTGATGGCCGTGGTCCGGGAGGACGTCTCCGACACGCCGGTCCGTGAGCACTGGGTAAAGCTGGCGTACGTCCGGGGACCGTCCGGCCGGGAGATCTCCATGGCCGTGGCCAACATCGAGGCCGTGTAATGGAGGCCGCCGACCTGTTTCCGAGGTTGCCGGTACCTCCGGACTCCTGCGCCGAGTGCGCCGCTCACGTCTTGGCCCGCTTCCAGGCCCAGGTGGATCGTGACCGCTCCCGCGTCAGCGACATGAACGTGCTGATCATGAGGCACCACCCCGAACTCCGGGCCCGCCGCTGAGCGCCCAGCCCTGGCGGGCTGATCGCCGCCAGGGCACCTCAGCCGCGTAGCGATCTGTGGCGGCCTATGCCCAGCCCCAGACGACCGGCGGACGCCGTCGATGAGGAGCGCGTAGCGATTTGACGCGATCAGCGGCTCCCGATGGGCTGCTGGTCGCTGTTTCGTGCAGGCAGAGCCGCCCCCGACCCGGAATGTGCCTGCCGATGGGCCCCGGGCGGAAGCCTGCCCGATGCCTGGGCCTCGACCCTGCCCGGCCGGGGTGGTGGGCCTCGGCCGGGCCCGGGAACACGGCAGTCCCTCCCTGATCTCCCCGCTCATTGCACTCTGACCCGTGCCGTTCTTTTGGGGGCTTCCCGGCAGTCTTCGTATGTCCGGGCCGGGACGGTCTGTCCAGGGTGGCCGAAGGCCATCGCGTAGCGACGCGACCGCAGGGAGCGCCCTTGACAGGGCGGCTCGGCCCGGAGAGACGATGAGACTGACGGGAAACCCCCAAACCCTCTCTGATTCCGGGTGATTGGGTGCCGCACCCCCGAAGCCACCGCCCCTCGCCGGCCGACTCGGCTCAGCGGAATGCCGCTGCTCGCGGCCCCGTCCGGGCGATCCACTGCTCCGCCCCACCTCGCCGTCGATGGGGGCGGGTGGGCAGCCACCGTCAGGCGGTGGTGGGGTGAAGGCCCCGAGCAAAGCAAAGCCCGGCGGACAGCCGGAAGCCGGACACCCGACACCCGACACCCGGACACCCGACACCCGGACACCCGACACCCGGACACCCGACACCCGGACACCCGACAACCCGACAGCCGGAAGGCCCGGCACCCCCCAGGGGTGCCGGGCCTTCCGTCGGTACGGCGAGGCTTACGCCTCGAAGACCTCGTTCAGCAGGAGCTGCTGCTCCGCCTGGTGGCGCTTCGCCGAGCCCACCGCGGGGGAGGAGCCGTGCGGGCGCGAGATGCGCCGCAGGCGCTCGCCCGCCGGGACGTCCGCGCCGACCGCCAGGTCGAGGTGGTCGATCAGGTTCAGCGCGATGAACGGCCACGCACCCTGGTTCGCCGGCTCCTCCTGCGCCCAGATGTACTTCGCGGCGTTCGGGAACTTGGCGATCTCCGCCTGGAGTTCCGCGCCCGCCAGCGGGTACAGCCGCTCGATGCGGATGATCGCGGTGTCCGTGATGCCGCGCTTCTCGCGCTCGGCCTCCAGGTCGTAGTAGACCTTGCCGGCGCAGAAGACGACCTTGCGGACCGCGTTCGCGTCCACCGTGGTGTCACCGATGACCGGACGGAACGAACCGGTGGTGAACTCCTCCGCCTTCGACGCCGCCGCCTTCAGACGCAGCATCGACTTCGGGGTGAAGACGATGAGCGGCTTGTGGTGCGGGTTGTGGACCTGCCAGCGCAGCAGGTGGAAGTAGTTCGACGGCAGGGTCGGCATCGCGACCGTCATGTTGTCCTGCGCGCACATCTGGAGGAAGCGCTCGGGACGCGCGGACGAGTGGTCCGGGCCCTGGCCCTCGTAGCCGTGCGGCAGGAGCAGCGTGACACCGCTGGTCTGGCCCCACTTCTGCTCCGCGGAGGAGATGAACTCGTCGACGACGGTCTGCGCGCCGTTGACGAAGTCACCGAACTGGGCCTCCCAGAGGACCAGCGCGTCCGGGCGGGCCAGCGAGTAGCCGTACTCGAAGCCCATGGCCGCGTACTCGGAGAGCAGCGAGTCGTAGACGTTGAAGCGGGCCTGGTCGTCCGACAGGTACTGCAGCGGGGTGTAGTCCTCGCCGGTCTCCCGGTCGATCAGCACCGCGTGGCGCTGGCCGAACGTGCCGCGGCGGGAGTCCTGGCCGGACAGCCGGACCGGGGTGCCCTCCATCAGCAGCGAGCCGAAGGCGAGGGTCTCGCCCATGCCCCAGTCGATGGTGCCCTCGTCGATCATCGCCGCGCGGCGCTGCAGCTGCGGCTGCAGACGCGGGTGCACGGTGACGTGGTCCGGGACGTTGACCTGGGACTCGGCGATGCGCTTGACGACGTCCTGCGAGATCGCGGTGGTCACCGGTACCGGGAAGTCGGCCTGCGAGGGGGCGACCGGCGGGGCGATCGCGGGCTGCGTGGCGGCCTCGCGGACCTCCGCGAAGACCTTCTCCAGCTGGCCCTGGAAGTCCTGGAGCGCCTGCTCCGCCTCTTCCAGGGTGATGTCGCCGCGACCGATGAGGGACTCGGTGTACAGCTTGCGCACCGAGCGCTTCTTGTCGATCAGGTCGTACATCAGCGGCTGCGTGAACGCCGGGTTGTCCGACTCGTTGTGACCGCGGCGGCGGTAGCAGATGAGGTCGATGACGACGTCCTTGTTGAACGCCTGGCGGAACTCGAAGGCGAGCCGCGCGATGCGGACCACGGCCTCCGGGTCGTCACCGTTCACGTGGAAGATCGGCGCCTCGATCATGCGGGCCACGTCGGTCGCGTACATCGAGGAACGCGAGGACTCCGGGGCGGCGGTGAAGCCGACCTGGTTGTTGATGACGACGTGGACGGTGCCGCCGGTGCGGTAGCCGCGCAGCTGCGACATGTTCAGCGTCTCGGCGACGACGCCCTGGCCGGCGAAGGCCGCGTCACCGTGCAGGGCGACGGGCAGGACGGTGAAGTCCGTGCCGCCCTTGTTGATGACGTCCTGCTTGGCGCGGACGACGCCCTCCAGGACCGGGTCCACCGCCTCCAGGTGCGAGGGGTTGGCGACGAGCGAGACCTTGATCTGCTCCCCGTCCAGGCCCGTGAAGGTGCCCTCGGCGCCCAGGTGGTACTTGACGTCGCCGGAGCCGTGCATGGACTTCGGGTCGAGGTTGCCCTCGAACTCGCGGAAGATCTGCGCGTACGACTTGCCGACGATGTTCGCGAGGACGTTCAGGCGGCCGCGGTGGGCCATGCCGATCGCGACCTCGTCGAGGCGGGCCTCGGCGGCCGAGTCGATGACCGCGTCGAGCAGCGGGATGACGGACTCGCCGCCCTCCAGGGAGAAGCGCTTCTGGCCGACGTACTTCGTCTGCAGGAAGGTCTCGAACGCCTCCGCCGCGTTCAGGCGGCGCAGGATGCGCAGCTGCTCCTCGCGCTCCGGCTTGGAGTGCGGGCGCTCGATGCGGTCCTGGATCCAGCGGCGCTGCTTCGGGTCCTGGATGTGCATGAACTCGACGCCGGTGGTGCGGCAGTACGAGTCGCGCAGCACGCCGAGGATGTCGCGGAGCTTCATCATCGACTTGCCGGAGAAGCCGCCGACCGCGAACTCGCGCTCCAGGTCCCACAGGGTGAGGCCGTGCTCGGTGATGTCGAGGTCGGGGTGCTTGCGCTGCTTGTACTCCAGCGGGTCGGTGTCGGCCATGACGTGGCCGCGGACCCGGTAGGAGTGGATCAGCTCGAAGACGCGGGCGGCCTTCGTGACGTCGTCGTCGTGCGAGGCGTCGATGTCCCGGAGCCAGCGGACCGGCTCGTACGGGATGCGCAGGGCCTCGAAGACGTCGTCGTAGAAGCCGCTCTCGCCGAGCAGCATGTTCGCGACGATGCGCAGGAACTCGCCGGAGGCCGCGCCCTGGATGACCCGGTGGTCGTAGGTCGAGGTCAGGGTCATGACCTTGGAGATGCCCAGCTTGTTCAGGGTGTCCTGCGAGGTGCCCTGGAACTCGGCGGGGTAGTCCATGGAGCCGACGCCCATGATGACCGACTGTCCGGGCATCAGGCGGGGCACGGAGTGGACGGTGCCCAGGCCGCCGGGGTTGGTCAGCGAGACGGTGACGCCGGTGAAGTCGTCCATCGTCAGCTTGCCGACGCGGGCGCGGCGGACGATGTCCTCGTACGCCTGCCAGAACTCGAAGAAGTTGAGGGTCTCGGCCTTCTTGATGCCGGCGACGACGAGCTGGCGGTCGCCGTTCGGCTTCACCAGGTCGATCGCGAGGCCGAAGTTCACGTGCTCCGGCTTGACCAGGGTGGGCTTGCCGTCCTTCTCCGCGAAGGAGTAGTTCATCGACGGCATGGCCTTGATGGCCTGCACCATCGCGTAGCCGATGAGGTGGGTGAAGGAGATCTTCCCGCCCCGGGCGCGCTTCAGGTGGTTGTTGATGACGATGCGGTTGTCGAACAGCAGCTTCACCGGGACGGCGCGGACGGACGTGGCCGTCGGGACGTCGAGGGAGGCGTTCATGTTCTTGGCGACCGCGGCGGCCGGGCCGCGGAGCGTCACCAGCTCGGGGCCCGCAGGGGCCCCGGTGGTGGGCGCGGCAGCGGGCGCGGGCTTCTGGGCGGCGACGGGGGCGGCGGCCGGAGCCGGAGCCGGAGCCGGGGCCTGAGGGGCGGCGGCGGCCGGTGCGGCGGCCTGGGCCTGGGAGGTGACAGTCACAGCAGGGGCACCAGAGGGGGTGGCAGGAGCAGGGGCAGGAGCTGACACAGGCGTGGGCGCGGCGGCAAGAGAGGGCGCGGCGGCGCTCGCCGCCCCCGTGGCGGCGGCGTCGGAGACCTGTGGGGCGACGGCAGGGGCGGCCTGTGCGGAGGCGCCGTCCGTCGTCGGGGACTTCTTGGGCTCGTCCGGCTTCACCGGAGACGCAGTGCCCCCCGGCTTGTAGTCGGCGAAGAAGTCCCACCAGGCCCGATCGACCGAATTCGGGTCCTGGAGGTACTGCTGATAGATCTCGTCGACGAGCCACTCATTGGCGCCGAAGCCTGAGGCAGGGGTCTTCCCGCCCTCTGCTGCTTCGGTCGTGGTGCTCGAGTTACTGGGGGACTGTGGCGACACGGCGGCAACCGCCCTCTTCCGCTTCACAAGGTATGGACAGCGGGAATAAAGGCTACGCCTCCCTGGCCGCTGGATGCAGACCGGGCGGGACTTACGTCATGTAGGTCACACCGAACGGCGGGTTTCGCCGCTCTGAATGGCGGGAAACCAGCCTGGTTCGGGTAGGGGGCACCGTGGTTGCGGCCCCCATGGCTTCGCACCCCTGACGGACCCCGGGCACGTGTGGCCGAGATCATGTCCTACGCACTCGAACCCTACGTCAATGTGACGCCTGGGAGCTGCCCGGAAGCGTGACGAGGATCCGGCAGCCGCGTGACGATTCGGCCACCCCGATATGCCCTCCGTGCAGGCCGACGGCCCAGCGGGCGATGGCCAGGCCCAGCCCGGTACCGCCGTCGCCACCGTTCGCGCTGCCCCGGTTGAACCGCTCGAAGACCCGGTGCCGCTCCGCCTCCGGGATGCCGGGGCCTTCGTCCCGTACCTCCAGCGCGAGGCTGCCGGGTGCGTCTCCGACCCGGGCACGGACGGTGACCCTGCCGTGCGGCGGGCTGTGCTTGACCGCGTTGTCGATCAGGTTCGCCACCACCTGGTGCAGGCGCTCGGCGTCCGCGTACGCCGTGAGCTCGGGCGGGAACACGTCCAGATGCAGGTGCACGTCGTTGCGGGTGTGCCCGCCGGAGCCGGAGAGCAGGCCCGGCCGGCCGGCGGCCGCGAGGCCCGATTCCTTCAGGACCCCCGACAGGTACGGCCACACCTCGAAGCGGCGGGCCTTCAGCGGGACCACCCCGTTGTCCACCCGGGACAGGTCCAGCAGGGTCTCCACGAGCCGGCCGAGGCGTTCGGTCTGCTTCAGCATCGTCCGCATGGTCTCCGGGTCGGCCTCGGAGACCCCGTCCACCACGTTCTCCAGCACCGCCCGCAGCGCCGCGATCGGCGTGCGCAGCTCGTGCGAGACGTTGGCGACCAGCTCCTTGCGGTGCCGGTCCACGGCTTCCAGGTCGTCGGCCATCAGGTTGATCGTGGAGGCCAGGTCGCCCAGCTCGTCGCGGCGCCCGGCCCCGCGCACCCGGCGCGTGTAGTCCCCGTGGGAGATCGCCCGGGCCACCCGGGTCATGTCGTCCAGCGGCGCCGTCAGGCTGTGCGCCACGAACTGGGTGATCAGCATCGAGGCGATCACCGAGAACACCGTGATGAACCGCAGCTCGGTGTCCGTGCGCAGCGCCACCATCAGCAGCCCCGTCGTGATGAAGACCGAGACCACGACGAGCGTGCCCAGCTTGGTCTTGATCGAGAACGGGGAGAACGGCCTCAGCCCCCCGGTGCGGGCACCGGCTCCACCGGAGCGGCCGGCGCCGTGCCCCCGGCCGGGGCGTCCGCCGCTCATGCCTGGGCCGGGGTCTCCAGGGCGTACCCGACGCCGTGGACCGTACGGATCCGCTCCGCCCCGATCTTGCGGCGCAGGGCCTTGATGTGGCTGTCGACCGTACGGGTCCCGGACGCGTCGGCCCAGTCCCACACCTCCGCGAGCAGCTGCTCCCGGGAGAGCACCGCCCGCGGGGTGCCGGCCAGGCACACCAGCAGGTCGAACTCGGTCGGCGTCAGGTGTACGTCCTCGGCCTGAACCCGGACCCGGCGCTGCGCGTGGTCGATCTCCAGATCTCCCAGGCGCAGCGTGGCCCCGCGCGGGGCGGTGGCGGCCAGGGTGGCCCGCTCCACGCGGCGCAGCAGGACGTGGACCCGCGCCGCGAGCTCGCGCATCGAGAACGGCTTCGTCATGTAGTCGTCCGCGCCGACCCCGAGCCCGACCAGCATGTCGGTCTCGTCGTCGCGCGCGGTGAGCATCAGCACCGGCACCGGCCGCTGCGCCTGGACCCGGCGGCAGACCTCGAGGCCGTCGAAGCCGGGCAGCATCACGTCGAGGACCAGCAGCTCGGGCTGCCAGCTCTCGGCCGCGGCGACGGCGGCCGGGCCGTCGAAGGCGGCCTGCACCTGGAAGCCCTCGGCGCGCAGCCGGGCAGCGATGGCGTCGGCGATCGTGCGGTCGTCCTCGACCACGAGCACGCGCCGCTGAGCGCCGGGGGTGGCCGCGGCGCCGCTGTGGGTGGTGTGTGTCTGTTCCATTTCCCGCCCCTGAAGATCCGCGTGGTAGGGGTGCAGCGTAGAGGAGCCACCGGCCTGCGGCTATGCGGGGTTCAGACAGGGAAAACAGCGGAGGCAACGGTTCCGATTATGGCGGGAATGGGGATATGGGCGGTGATGCCGGGTGGCCGTCCCCCCACGGCACGGCCACCCGGTGCGCGGTGATCGTCGGCCACCGCGCGCTTTTGTCGACCCCCTACAGGGCCAGCCCGTGTCCGTGCTCGAACACGGGGTCGAGGGTGTCGTTCGGCACATCGGGCCGCGAGGCCTCCACGGCCGCCATCGACCGCGGCAGCTCGAAGGGGAGCCGCCCCTCGGGCACGGCCCGGCCGAACGCCACGTCCAGCAGCGCGGCGTCCTCGGCGCCGTAGTCCGCGATCAGCGCCGCCGCCCGCTCGGCGATCTCCGGGATGACCGCCGCCCGCTCCAGGTTGATGCAGACCAGCGTCGGGACGGCGTCCAGGAGCGCCAGGATCCGGGACAGCTCCGGCTCCGCGAAGGCCAGCGAGCCCGAGTGGAAGTACGACTCGAAGATGTTCTCCCGCGGCTCGTACGGGGTGCGCAGCCGCAGTACGGCCAGGTCCGCCGCCCCCGGGTCGGAGACCACCTCGCCGTACCCCGCCGCGACCGCCTCGTCCACGCCCTGCACGTACAGCTTCGGGCGCCCGGGGGCCGGCAGCAGCCCGCCGCGGTTGGTCAGCACCGTGAGCGAGCGGCGCTGGGCCGCCGCCCCCGCCGCCGCGAAATCGGCCCGGCCCACCGTCTGCGCCGCCACGTCCGGGTCCACGTACGGGTTCTCGAACAGGCCCAGCACGAACTTCTCCCGCAGCAGCCGGGCCACCGACGCGTCGATCCGGGACTCCGGGATCCGGCCCGAGCGGACCAGATCCACGATCACCTCCGGACACTGTTCCCCGCCGAACTGGTCGGCCCCGGCGTCCAGCGCCCGGGCCGCCCGCTCGGCGACCGTCAGGTGCTCCAGGCCCCAGGCCCGCGCCGGGTGGACCTCGCCGAAGATCGCCGCGTCGTTGAGCAGCCCCCAGTCGGTGCAGACGATCCCCTCGAAACCGAGCTCCTCGCGGAGCAGGCCCGTGACCACGCCCTTGTTGAAGCCGAAGCCGACCTCCTCCCAGTCCGTCCCGATCGGCTGGCCGTAGTACGGCATCATCTGCGCGCAGCCCGCCGCGACGGCCGCCCGGAACGGCTCCAGGTGGTGCTCGCGCATCCCGCCCGGGTAGACCTGCTCCTTGCCGTGCGCGAAGTGGGGGTCTTCGCCGTCCTTCTGCGGGCCGCCGCCGGGGAAGTGCTTGACCATCGCCGAGACGGACCCGGGGCCGAGCTCCGGGCCCTGGAGCCCGCGGATGTACGCCCGCACCAACTCGCCCGTCAGCCGTGCGTCCGAGCCGAACGTGCCCGTCTGGCGGGCCCAGCGCGGCTCGCTCGCCAGGTCGATCTGCGGGTGCAGGGCGACCCGGAAGCCGACGGCGAGGTACTCGCGGCGGACGGTGTCCGCGAAGCGGAAGACCAGCTCCGGGTCGCCGATCGCGGCCAGGCCCAGCGCCTCCGGCCAGGCGGAGAAGGCGCCGG
Source organism: Streptomyces sp. NPDC032745 (assembly GCF_055579465.1). Classification (NCBI taxonomy): domain Bacteria; kingdom Bacillati; phylum Actinomycetota; class Actinomycetes; order Kitasatosporales; family Streptomycetaceae; genus Streptomyces; species Streptomyces sp. NPDC032745. The sequence continues at coordinate 537,012 of NZ_JBVING010000001.1, forward strand.
CGTTGAAGGAGGCGCCGACGTTGTCGGTGAAGGCGTGCCGCGGGTCGGTAGAGACCGTGACCGGGATGCCGAGCCGGGTGGCCGCGGCCATCTCCTGCACCGCGTTCTGCCACTGCGCCATCTCGCGGGCGCCGTACGTGCCGAGCAGGTTGAAGTGGCTGAGGAAGCGGTCCCCGACCAGCTCGGGCGTGGTGAACGGAAGCATCGAGCCGTCGGTCTCGGTGACCGGGGTGCCGTCCGGATTCATCATCAGCATGGAGTGGAAGAGCTGGCCGGCCTTCTCCTCCAGCGTCATCCGGGAGAGCAGGTCCGCCACGCGCACGTCCACCGGGAGAGCGGCGTCCTTGTACGGGGGGATGGCGTCGGGCGTGGCGTTCATCGGCGTACGGCTCCTGGGTGCGGTCCGGCGGAGGGTGCTCACCGTAAACGCGAAAACCATGTACCCACTAGGTTTTGGAAAAGTGACCTGAATCACGCCCTCGCGAGGCCGGAAACGACACGACCTAGGGTGGGTCGCATGGCACAGGACAAGGAGCGGACCGCCCCGAAGGCCACCGGCCGGGGGACCTACGCGGTGGGCGACGCCCGCCGCGCGAAGATCCTCGACACCGCGGTGGAGCACTTCGCGCAATGGGGCTTCCACGCCTCCTCGCTCGCCCGCATCGCCAACGACTGCGGGATCACCCAGGGCGGGCTGCTGCACCACTTCCGCAGCAAGGAGGACCTGCTCCTGGCGGTGCTGGCGCAGAGCGAGCAGCGCGACGTGGAGCGCCTGTTCAGCGGGCCGGAGGAGTCCGTGGCCGCGTACTACGCCACCGTCGTCGCCCTGGCCGCGGACAACGCCCGCCGGCCCGGACTCGTACGGATGTACAACACGCTGGTCGGCGAGTCCGGCAACCCCGGCCACCCCGCGCACGAGTACTTCACGCAGCGCTACGCCCGGGTGCTCGCCCACAACGTCCGGCTGCTGGAGGCGGGTGTCGCCCGGGGTGAGCTCCGGCCCGGCACCGACTGCGAGGCCGTCGCCCGCGAGACCCTCGCCGTCATGGACGGCCTGCAGATCCAGTGGGTCCTGGCCCCCGAGGCCGTGGACATGCCGACCCGGCTGCACGGATACCTCGACCGGCAGCTGCGCGGGATCTCGACGTCGGGAACGGGCCTGCCGGACACCCCCTAGGGCTGCTCCGGTTGCCCCGGCTGCTGCGTCATCAGGTGTGCTGGTGCGCGCGTGCGCCGGGCGGCACCTGCGGTGCGGGCGGCACTTGCGGTGCCGGCGGGTCGTCGGGGATCGGCCGTAGCGGAGGACAACCCTCGCCGTGTCCCTTGCGGCAGTCCTGCCCGTGAGGGTCATGACCGGCGGGGCAGGTGAAATCCGGAGCAGCCGCCACCGCGGCCCTGGCCGGAAGCGGTGAGGCCTGGGCGGTGAATCCCCCCACGACGAGAACCTGGGACAACGCAGCCGCGGCGAGGACGGGGAGCGTGCGCGCGACCACGTTCGAACGTCTGCGATACATGGGCCGCCACCTTTCTCGCGGGGCGTCCCGGCAGACCTCTGTTGCCGTAGTCGCTCTTCCTTCAGTCAATGCCGTGACCTGGGGAAAGTCAAAGCAGCCCGCCCGGGCCGGACCACCCCGGGCGACCACCCCGGGCCGGACTACCCCGCCTCGAACGGGGGCAGCCCGTCCAGCACGCCCTGCAGGCCCGGCGTCAGCGACCCCTGCTCGGCGGCCACCTCGTAACCGCCGTGCACGAAGGCGTAGTAGAACCCGTCGAAGATCGTCGCCCCGCCCTTCGGGACCCGGGGCAGGTGCGCGAAGTCCGCCTGCCGGAGCGCGGCGCGCAGCTTCTCCACCCCGTCCGCCGACAGCTTCCCGGTGCCGGCCGGGTGCGCCTGCCCGTCCAGCCGGGTCCACGAGCCGTCGCCCTTGACCAGCAGAGTGCTCGTCCTCCCGGCGAGCCCCCCGGTCCGCGTGACCGTGACCAGGCGCTCCAGCGCCGAGGAGGGCGCCGGGGGGACGGGCGCGGACGAGGCCGTCGGCGTACTCGTCGGCTGCCCCGGCGGCTCGGCGGTCGCGCTCGAACCGGGTCCGGGAGACGGCTGCGCAGAAGCGGACGCACCATTGCCGCTGCTCCCGCCGCCGGCCGGGGCACCCGTGGTCGGCTTGTCGGCCGACCCGCCACCCCCCGAACCGCATCCGCTCAGGACCACCGCACCCAGCAGCACCGCCGCCACCGCTCGTAACGCGCGCACACCCCACCCCCGCAGGTTTCCGGACCGACCCCGAGTATGGAGTCGGCACCCCCCGTACCGAAAGCACCAGGAGGACGACATCCGCCGCATCGCCGCCTGGCGCTGGCTGCCGCCGCTGCTCGCCGTCCTCCTCGGCCTCTGGGGCCTGGAGCGCGCCGGCGCGGGCGGCCGCGGCAGCATGTGGCGCGACGAGTCCGTCACCTGGCAGGTCGCGCACCGGCCGCTCGGCGGGATCTGGGAACTGCTCGGGCAGGTCGACGCCGTGCACGGGCTGTACTACCTGCTGATGCACGCGGTCTTCGAGGTCTGGGACGGCGGCGGGCCGGCGGCCGGCGGCCTGTGGGCGCTGCGCCTGCCCTCCGTCGCCGCCACCGCCCTCGCGGCCGCCGGGGTGGCCGCCGTCGCCCACCGGCTCGCGGGGGAGCGGGCCGCACTCTGCTCCGGCGTGGCCTACGCCGTGCTGCCGCCCGTGCAGATGTACGCCCAGGAGGGCCGCTCGTACGCCCTCGTCGCGGCGGCCGTGGTGTGGGCGACGTACCTGATGCTGCGCGAGCGGTGGGTCGCGTACGCCGTGGTCCTGCTGCTCGGCTGCTGGCTGCACGAGTTCGCCGTACTGGCCCTGCTCGCGCACGGGGTGAGCGCCCGGCGCTCGCGCGGCTGGCGGTGGAGCGCCGCGGTGGTCGTGGTCCTGCTGCTGCCGCTGGCCGTGGTGAGCGCCCGGCAGGCGGAGCAGCAGCTGGGCTGGCTCGGGCGGCCGGGCTGGCAGGACTGGGCGGCGTACGGGGTGGTCGCGGTCGCGGTGCTGCTCCTCGCGCGGGGCCCCTCGGTCCCGCGGGAGCTCGTACGGGTGGCGGCGCCGCTGGCCCTGCTGCCGCCGGGGCTGCTGATGGCGGTCTCCCTCGTCCACCCCTGGTACGTCGACCGGTACGTGCTCTACGCGCTGGCCGGGCTCGCCCTGCTCGCGGGGACCCGGCTGGCGGCGGCGCGGGGGTGGTGGCCCTGGCTGCTGGTGGCCGCCCTGCTGGTGCCGTTCGGGTGGTGGTCGGTGTGGCTGCGGACCCCGGACAGCCGCAAGGACGACGTGCTCGCGGTGGCCGCCGCGGTCCGGGAACGGGCCCGGCCGGGGGACGCGGTGCTGTTCATGCCGTCGCGGCGGCGCGAGTGGCTGCTGTCCTCGCCGGAGGTGTACGGGAGCCTGCGAGACCTGGCCCTGGCCCGTACCCCGGCGGCTTCGCACGGCCTGCAGGGCACGGAGCTGGCGACCGCGGAGATCTGGGCCCGCCTGGTGGACGCCCCCCGGGTGGTGGCCCTGCTGGACCCGGCGGGCCAGCCGCTGGACCCGTACCCCCGGGAAGCGGTCAAACGCCAGACGCTGGCCTCGCACTTCGACCTCTGCTCGGTGGACGAGGTCCGGGGGGCCCGGATCGCGGTCTACGCGCAGCCGGGGCGCTGCCCGTGAGGTGCCGCCTTCCGGTGGGCCTCGGCCGCGTGCCCACCGCGCAAGTCCTGCATGCAGAACACCTTGTCGTAGCGGCGGTCCCCGACGGCGACGAAGTCGCGGAGGCGGCCGTACTCGGTGAAGCCCAGTGAGCGGTAGAGCCCCAGGGCGTGGGCGTTGTCGCCCCGGGCGTCCAGGGTGAGGACCTCGATGCCCGCGGACCGGGCGTCCTCGAGCAGCGCGGCGGTCAGCGCCCGGCCGATGCCGCGCCCGTGGGCCGCCGCGTCCACCGCGACCTTCTCCAGATCGGCATGCGGCCGGTGCGTCGGCCGGGCGTAGCGCAGCCAGTAGCCCAGCCCGACGAGGCGGCCGCCCAGGCAGGCGACGCGCAAGGCCGCATCCCCGGACCGGGCCGCCGACAGCACCTGCTCGAGCAGCTGCGCGACCTCCTCCGGGGAGGGCGGGTCCACCCAGCCGAGCGCCGCGCCGCCGGCGACCAGGTCCGCGAGGATCCGGTGGACCGGCTCCGGATCGAGGGTCCACTCGCGGCCGTCCAGGACAGTGATCGTTTCCGGATCCATCGCCGCACCCTAAGCGGATGCGGCGGTTTCCCACATGCCGATTCCTACGTGCCGAAGAGCGCCAGCACCCGCCGGACGGCCTCGGCCACCGGGAGTCCGACATCGCCGGCCAGCTGGGCGACGCCGGAGATGCGCCCCAGCGCCCGGCGGAACGCCCCGCGCTCCACGTCGTCCTCGGTGAGGGTGTCCAGGGACTCGTCCAGGTCCGTGCGGTCGTCCTCCTGTACGCGTCCCCGCAGGACCTGGACCAGGCTGATCAGCTCCTGGAGGGCCGCCTGCGGGTCCTGCGGCGCGTTGTTCTGCGTGCCGATCTTGCCGATGTTGTTCGTCCCGTAGACCTGGAAGTTGTCCCCGACCTGCCCGATCCGGAAGTCCTCGTTGCCGGTCAATTGCCCACCTTCCCGACGTTGCCGCTGCCGAACACCTTGAAGTTGTCGCCGACCTGGCCGATGTAGTTGGTGACCTGCTGGTGGAAGCTGGCCTGCGGGTTGTCGATCGCCTCCATGATCATGCGGACGAGGTCGTGGACGAGCGCCCGGTCGGTGGTGACGAGTGCGGTGTTCGGGGTGCCCGCCGTCTCGATCACCAGCGCGTAGTACGTCTTCCTCAGCAGGACGCTGACGAGTTGCAGCACGAAGAGACCGACCAGTACGAGCGCGACGACCGGCACCGCGTCCTGGTACGTCGACCGGTCGTCGCCGGTCAGATCGGCGGCCTGGATCGCGGCGAGGGCGGCGACCGCCAGGATGATCACGGTCACGGCGGATTTGACGAAGCGAGAGATCGCCTGCTTGCGCGGCGGCTCGACCTTGACGGTGGTCGCCCGGGCGATGTTGTTCAGGGGATATGCCTCCGCACCGATCCAGAGGACTCTTCGGCTGACGATGACATCGGTGACGACGCTCTTGGCCATACGGTCTCTCCCCCTATGCCCTGATGTAGGGCACAGGATCCTCGCGAACTCCCCTCCCAGCAAGGCACTTTGCAAGGGCGTTCGGCATCCTGGGGGGATGCGTGCGGGCCGCTTCCTGCTTGTCGGCCCGCCGACTCACCCGGAGGTGCCGTATGACCCCGTCCCGCCCCGCCGCCGGCGACGCCCCCGTCGCCGTGCCCGGACCGTTGGCAGGGGTGGACTGGCTGGCCGGCCGGCTCGGCGCGCCTGGGCTCGTCGTGTTCGACGCCTCCGTCGGCGCCCACCGCGGCGCGGACCGGCGGATCCCGGGCGCGCGGCCCTTCGACCTCGACGGCGCCCTGTCCGACCACGACGCCCCCGCCCCCCACGCCATGCCCGGTGCCGCCGCGTTCGAGGAGGCGATACGCGCGCTCGGCGTCGACGACACCAGCACCGTCGTCGTCTACGACGGCGCCGGCATCTACTCCAGTGCGCGGGCCTGGTGGATGCTGCGCGCCATGGGCTTCGACCGGGCCGCCGTCCTGGACGGCGGGCTGCCTGCGTGGACCGCCGCCGGGCTGCCCGTCGAGGCGTGCGGTCCCGCGTACGAGGGCCCGCGCGGCTCGTTCACGGCCCGGCCGCGGACGGAGCTGCTGGTGGACGCCGATGCGGTCGGGGCGGCCCTCGCCGATCCGGCGGCGGTCGTACTGGACGCCCGTACGCGCGAACGCTTCACGGGCACCGCACCGGAACCGCGGGCGGGGCTGCGCGGGGGCCACATGCCGGGCGCGGTGAACCTGCCGTTCGGGGACCTCCAGCGGGAGGGCGGCCTGATGCGGCCCGCCGGGGAACTCCGCGAGGCCTTCGCCGCGTTGGCCGGTGACCGGGAGCGGCTGTACTTCAGCTGCGGCTCGGGCGTGACGGCCTGCGTCCTGGCCCTGGGCGCCACGCTGGCCGGCTACTCCTCCCTCGCGGTGTACGACGGCTCGTGGACGGACTGGGCCGTGCGCCCGGAGCGGCCCGCGGTGACGGGCCGGCGCGGGGAGTTCTTCGGGGCGTCGGAGGCCCGGTTCAGCGGACCCGCGACGGGCGACGAGCGGGTACTGCTCACGGACGTCCTGGCGGCGCAGCGCACGACGCTGGAGCTGAAGTGCACCGGTCTGGGCGCGGAGCCCATGGCCCTCAGGTCCGTGGAGCCGTCCACGCTCTCGCTGCTCGGCCTGGTCCGGCACCTCGCGGACGTGGAGCGCCGCTGGTTCCGCCAGGTCCTGGCCGGGCAGGAGGCGCCGGCCCTGTTCTCGTCGGTGGCGAACCCGGACGGCGACTTCGACGGTGCGGTGTCCGGCCCGGGGGCCGTCGCGGCGGCGTGGGAGACCTGGCGGGAGGAGGTGGCGTTCGCGGAGTCGTTCACGGCCGCCGCGCCCGACCTGGACGTGGAGGGCGAGGACGGGTGGCGCGGGAAGGTGTCACTGCGGTGGGTGCTGATCCACATGATCGAGGAGTACGCCCGCCACAACGGCCACGCGGACCTGCTGCGCGAGCGGATCGACGGAGCGATCGGCATCTGAGTCCGGCCGACGGGGGATAACCCCACCCCGAGGCCGGGTACGGCCCCCATCGGCAGGCGGCCCGCGACGCACCAAAGTGATGCGCATGCCTTCTCACATCACGTCATCCCGCCTCGGCCGGACGGCGGTTGCCGCCCTTGCCGCCGGACTGCTGCTCTGCGGCTGCTCCTTCGAGGACACCGAGCAGAAGACGGCGACCGCCGACGCGACGGTCGCCGAGGCAGTCACGGCGGTCGAGGTGAAGGAGACCCGGCGCGGCTCCATCGAGGTCACCCCCGGCACGGGCCCGGGGGTCACGATCCACCGGACGGTCCACTACCGGGGCGACGGGACACCGAAGCCGGCCCAGCAGGTCTCGGCGGGCGTCCTCACCTTCACGAACGACTGCGCGGACACCTGCTACATCGACTACCGCCTCGAGGTCCCGGCCTCGGCGACGGTCAGGCTGGAGAGCAGCAGCGGCCGCATCACGGTGGCCGGGGTGGCAGCGGCGGACCTCTCGTCCTCCTCCGGCGACGTCACGGCGGACCGCATCGCCGGCCCCCTGAGGGTCCGCACCTCGTCGGGTTCCATCACCGCCACCGCCCTGACCGGCCCGACCGCGGAGCTCCGGGCCTCCTCGGGCGACGCCCGCCTGGCCTTCGCGAAGCCCCCGGTGTCGGTGACGGCGCAGACGAGCTCGGGCGACGTCACGCTGACCGTCCCGCAAGCCCCGTACGAGATCACGACAGTGACGACGTCAGGCAAGCAGGACATCCTCCCCGCGACCCCCAAGGCCCCGTCCCGCCTCTCGGTCCACACGGCCTCGGGCGACATCCGCATCACCCCCGCGGCCTGAGCTCGTCGGAATCCGTGTTCGCCGGGGGCGAACGGGTGTTGGGGAACATTGGGGGGCGCACATGCATTGAGTCGGCATAGCTCAACTTCACTGCCGGAGGGAAGATCATGGCTTCGACGTCCGTAACGCTCACCCTGCCCGTGCTGCCGCTTGACGACGAGGTCGTGCTGCCTGGGATGGTCGTTCCGCTGGACCTGTCCGATGCCGAGGTACGGGGGGCCGTCGAGGCCGCCCAGGCGGCGGTCCGGAGCGGGAAGCCCCGGGTGCTGCTCGTGCCGCGGGTCGACGGGAAGTACGCCGGCACCGGTGTGCTCGGGACCGTCGAGCAGGTGGGGCGGCTCTCCGACGGGGATCCCGGGGCACTCATCCGCGGTGTCGGCCGCGTCCGGATCGGGGCCGGGACCACCGGGCCCGGGGCAGCGCTCTGGGTCGAGGGCGAGAGCGTCGACGAGAGACTGCCCGATCCGCTGCCGGGGTCGGTCACCGAGCTCGTCAAGGAGTACAAGGCGCTCGCCACCAGCTGGCTCAAGAAGCGCGGGGCCTGGCAGGTCGTCGACCGCGTCCAGCAGATCGAGGGCGTCTCGGCCCTCGCCGACAATTCCGGCTACTCGCCGTTCCTGACCGTCGCCCAGAAGGTCGAGCTGCTGGAGACCGCCGACCCCGTCGCGCGCCTCAAGCTGGCCATCTCCTGGCTCCGCGACCACCTCGCCGAGCAGGACGTCGCCGAGTCCATCGCCAAGGACGTGCAGGACGGCGTCGAGAAGCAGCAGCGCGAGTTCCTGCTGCGCCGCCAGCTGGAGGCCGTGCGCAAGGAATTGCGCGAGCTCAACGGAGAGAAGGACGGCGAGGAGTCCGACGACTACCGGGCCCGCGTCGAGGGCGCCGACCTCCCCGAGAAGGTACGGGAGGCCGCGCTCAAGGAGGTCGACAAGCTGGAGCGGTCCAGCGACCAGTCCCCGGAGGGCTCCTGGATCCGCACATGGCTGGACACCGTGCTCGAACTGCCCTGGAACGAGCGGACCGAGGACGAGTACGACATCCGCGGCGCCCGGGCGATCCTGGACGCCGAGCACGCCGGGCTGAGCGACGTGAAGGACCGCATCACCGAGTACCTCGCCGTGCGCAAGCGGCGTACCGAGCGCGGCATGGGCGTCATCGGCGGCCGCCGCGGCGGAGCCGTACTGGCGCTCGTCGGGCCTCCCGGCGTCGGCAAGACCTCCCTCGGGGAGTCCGTCGCCCACGCCATGGGGCGCAAGTTCGTACGCGTCGCCCTCGGCGGCGTCCGGGACGAGGCCGAGATCCGCGGCCACCGGCGTACGTACGTCGGCGCGCTGCCCGGCCGGATCGTGCGGGCCATCAAGGAAGCCGGGTCCATGAACCCCGTCGTCCTGCTCGACGAGATCGACAAGGTCGGGTCCGACTTCCGGGGCGACCCGGCGGCCGCACTGCTGGAGGTGCTCGACCCCGCCCAGAACCACACCTTCCGGGACCACTACCTGGAGGTGGAGCTGGACCTGAGCGACGTCGTCTTCCTGGCCACCGCCAATGTCCTGGAAGCCATCCCGGAGGCGCTCGCCGACCGCATGGAGCTCGTCCGCCTCGACGGCTACACCGAGGACGAGAAGGTCGTCATCGCCCGCGACCACCTGCTGCCCCGCCAGCTGGAGCGCGCCGGACTCGGCGCCGAGGAAGTCGTCCTGGAGGAGGACGCGCTGCGCAGGCTGGCGGGGGAGTACACCCGCGAGGCCGGCGTACGCACCCTGGAGCGGTCCATCGCCCGGCTGCTGCGCAAGGTGACCTCCCAGCACGAGCTGGGGGAGCGGGAGTTGCCGTTGCGCATCGGCGCCGACGACCTGCGGGGGCTCATCGGGCGCCCGCACCACGTCCCGGAGTCCGCACAGGACCCCGCCGAGCGGCGCACCGCCGTCCCCGGCGTGGCCACCGGGCTCGCGGTGACCGGCGCGGGCGGCGACGTCCTGTTCGTCGAGGCCTCGCTGGCCGATCCCGAGACGGGGGCGGCCGGGCTCACCCTGACCGGGCAGCTCGGCGACGTGATGAAGGAGTCCGCGCAGATCGCGCTCAGCTTCCTGCGCTCGCACGGCGCGGAGCTCGAGCTCCCGGTCGCCGATCTGAAGGACCGGGGCGTGCACATCCACTTCCCGGCCGGCGCCGTCCCGAAGGACGGGCCGAGCGCGGGCATCACGATGACGACGGCGCTGGCCTCGCTGCTGTCGGGGCGGCAGGTCCGGACAGACGTGGCCATGACCGGCGAGGTCTCGCTGACCGGGCGGGTCCTGCCCATCGGCGGGGTCAAGCAGAAGCTGCTCGCCGCGCACCGGGCGGGCCTGACCACCGTGATCATCCCGAAGCGGAACGAGGCCGACCTGGACGACGTCCCGTCCGAGGTGCTGGAGGGGCTGGAGGTGCACCCGGTGACGGACGTGCGCCAGGTCCTGGAACTGGCGCTCAGCCGGGCGGAGGCCGTGGTCACCGCGGCCGCCTGATCCGGGCCCGGCACCGGCCGGCGTGTGTACGGCCCGGGACCCCTCCTCCCCCCGGACTCCGTCCGGGGGGACCTGCAGGCGGGGCCCCGGGCCGTCGCCGTACCCGCTGCGAAATACTGGTGCCTCAGGACACCACCGATGGGAGCGGACGTGCACGGTAGTGAAGACCAGGAGTTCCTTGCCCTGGAGCGGGAGCTGTCCGTCTTCCTCCGGCGCGCCAGGGCCTCCTCCGGGGAGATGGCGCGCGCCCTGCACCCCGAGCTGGAGCCCGCCGCGTACGGGCTGCTCGTCCGCCTGGAGGCCGCGGGCCGCCAGCGGGCCACCGAGCTCGCCGCGTACTTCGGGGTGGGCAAGGCCACCATGAGCCGGCAGCTGCGGGCGCTGGAGGTCCTGGGGCTGGTGGCGCGGGAACCGGACCCGGCGGATGGCCGGGCGTTCCTGGTCGGGCTCACGAACGAGGGGCGGGAGCGGTTCCTGCGGGTGCGCGGGGCCCGGCGCGAGCAGTACATGCGCAAGCTCGCCGACTGGGACCGGGGGGAGGTCGCGGAACTCGCGCGACTTCTGAACCAGTTGAACCAGGGCGAGGAATAGCCCCCGGGGCCGGATTCGCTACAGCTCCGCGTACGCCGCCGAGGCGTCGTCGTGGCGTTTGCCCCGGGTGAGGGGGCGGGACGCATCGGATTCCAGGGTGCGGACCCGGCCGATCAGGCCCTCCGCGCCCTCCTTCCGGAGCACCGCCAGGCACTGCGCCCAGTCGCCCTCCCGGAACGTGTCCGTCCACCGGCTCGCCCCGTCCGTGAGCGCCGCCAGTGCCCGCACCCGCTCGCGCGGGGTCCGGCCCGTCACCGCGCGGGCGGCCACCGCCGGGTCCGCGGCCGCCGTGAAGAACCCGCCCTCCGCATTGCGCAGCGCGTCCGCCGAGGTCTGCGTGCGCAGCAGCTCGCGCGGGATCCGTTCCAGCCGGTCGTCGAGCACCGGCGTCACCTCGCCCCCGGGCGTCTCGAGGAGCAGTACGGAGTCCGAGAGCACGAGGTGCTCCACGGACGCCTCGTCCCAGCGCACCATCACCACGGTCGCCTGCGGGGTCCGTACGTGAGAAAGGTCACAGGTGTCGCGGTGTGCGTCGGCGGTGTCGCGGATCGCCTCCGCCAGGATCCGGTCCAGCGGCATGTCCCGTCGCGATCCGGACAGTTCGGTCAATCGGCCCCCGAGCCGGGCCGTGAACCAGGGCACGCCGTGCGTGCACCCCACCTCGCCGCTCGGCGGAGTGACCCCGTCCAGGGCGACCAGGACTCCGCCGCCCGCAGCGGGCATCGCCGCCGATAGCCAGTCCTCGTTGGGGCGTTCCGGGTTGCCGGGGGCCGAGGCGAGGTCGATGCGCATGCGGACATTCTGCCCGCCCCGCATGTACGGGGTGGCCGTGATGCGCCGAAAAGTCCGTACCAATGCGCAACCGGCGGGACGGCCGCCGCCCGGCCGTCCGCCGAGGCGCTCCGCGGCCCCCCGGCGGGATGTGGGCGGGCATATTGCCAAAGCCCCCATCGATCTTTCAACCACCCGGCCGTGACGGCCCTCTGACGGCGCCCTGCCGAGTTGGTTGCCAACTCATCCGTGATGTTCACTCGTTCGAGTGGCCGGGTGGGCGATGTCAGGCTCTCTCCCCAACACGCTGCAAAGGTCTGAGGCGGTACGAGGGGGCAGGGGGCGTTTACTTGTTGACCGGCCGTTACCTCGGCCACACGAGTAGACGAGCACGAGCACACGTACAGGATTGCGAGCACCGGTGCAGAAGAAGCGGTCTCGGAAGAACGGCACCGCCACCGACGGACCCGCCCCCGCAGGACGCCGCGTCCGCGTGCGCAGCAGGCTCGTCCTCGGCGTCGCCGTCGCCGGCCTCACCGTCCTCGCGGCCGGCACACCAGCCGTGGTCTCCGCGACACGGGAGCTGAACGACTCCCAGCAGCTGGTCACGCTCGCCGAGCAGACCCAGCACACCCTCACCCTCGCGCACCTCCTCGGCGACGAGCGCGACGCCGTCGTCGAGTACGTGGCCAAGGGCCGCCCCGGCGCACAGGCGAAGGGCGTCGTCCAGGAGCGCACCGCGCTCACCGACCGCCAGCTCGCCGAGGTCCGGAACGAGGCCGACGAGGCGCTCGCCCTGGCCCTCGGCCGGGTCCAGGCCGTCCGCAGCGAGGCCGTCGACGGCAAGGGCAGCGCCCTCGCCGCCCACCAGGCGTACGCGGGCGTCATCGCGGAACTGCTCGCCCCGGGCGACCGGCTCGCCGAGCTGACCCCGCCGCGGGCAGGCGCCGCCCTCGCCACCAACCGCCCGCTGGCCCCCCTCGGCCAGGCCGTGGAACAGGCCTCGGCCACCCGTGGACTCCTGCTTGCCGCGCTGGCCGTCCCCCGCGGCGAGCAGCCCCCCAACTCCGCGGTCGTGGACGAACTGACCACCGCCGCCCAGCGGGCCCGCGTACGGGAGCAGGCCGCCCTCGACGACTTCACCCGGGTCGCGCGGCCCGACGTACGCCAGACCCTCGCCGCCACCGTCACCGGTCCCGAGGTCAAGACGGCCGACGACTACCTCAAGCGGCTCACGGAGCGGCCCACGCTGTCCTCCGCCGACCGCAAACTCGACGGCGCCAGCGTCGCCCCCGCGCTCACCGCCCGCATCGACCGCATGCGGTCCGTGGAGTCCACCCTCGCCGGGCAGCGGGCCACCGCGCTCGCCACCCTGCGCGACGACGACGTGACCCGGCTGGAGATGCTGGTCGCGGCCCTCGGCCTGCTGTTCCTGGTCGCCGTCGGCTTCTCGACGGCCGTGGCGCGCTCGCTGACCCGGCCGCTGTCCGTCCTGCGCCGCGGGGCGGCCCGGCTGGCTACCCCCGAGGGCTCGGTGGAGCCGGTCCGCTTCACCGGCCGCAACGACGAGTTCGCCGAGGTCGTACGCCACCTCAACGCGGTCCGCGACCAGACGGTCTCCCTGCACACCCGGATCGCCGGCCTCGACGCCGACGCGCGCCGGCTCATCGGCCGCAACGAGGCGCTGAGCTCGGGCCGGGAAGCGCTGGAGGCGGAGCTGACACAGCTGCGGGCCGGCCTCGAAGAGCACCGCCGCGTCATGTCGACGACGTCGGTCTCGCTGTCGCTGCGCACGCTGGGGCTGGTCGAGCGCCAGCTCGCGGTCATCGAGGAGCTGGAGTCCAAGGAACAGGACCCGGACCGGCTGGCGACCCTGTTCAAGATGGACCACCTGGCGACGGTCATGCGCCGCCACAACGAGAACCTGCTGGTCCTGGCCGGACAGGAGCACGGCCACGGCGCCGGCGCCCCGGTCCCGCTGGTCGACGTCATGAGGGCCGCGGTCAGCGAGATCGAGCGCTACGAGCGCGTCGAGCTGGCGGCGCTGCCCCCGTTCACCCAGGTCGCGGGGCACGCGGCCGACGACATCTCGCACGTGCTCGCCGAGCTGCTGGAGAACGCGACGACGTTCTCGCCGCCCGAGGCCAAGGTGAGGGTCTCCGGATGGCTGCTCGACTCGGGTGACGTGGTGCTGTCCGTCGTGGACGAGGGCATCGGCGTCACCGCCGACCGGCTGGAGGCGCTGAACGCCCGGCTGGCCACGCCCGAGGCGTACGACGAGGAGCCCGAAGCGGAACACGGCCTGGGCCTCGGCCTGTACGTGGCGGGGCGCCTCGCGGCCCGGCACGGGGTCACCGCGGAGCTGCGCGCGGGGCGGCACGGCGGCACGGAGGCCCTGGTGGTCGTGCCGGCGTCGCTGCTCCCGGACACCCCGCCGAGCTCGCCGGTGCACACCTTCGCCACGCCAGGCGTGCCGGAGCTCCGGCTGCCGGGCGTGATCGCCGAGGCGAACGAGAACACCATCCCGCCCCGCCGGGTGCCTCCGGCGGTGGAGCGGGACGCGGAGCCCCAGGCCGAGGCCGCCGTCTCCGCCCCCGAGCCCACGCCCGACCCCTTCCAGGACCCGGGCCCGGAGGCGGACGCGGAGCTCCTGCGGAGCATGGAGTGGGACACCACCGCGCCGGCCGCCACGGACGAGCCCCTGGGCCCGGACCTGGCCCAGCTCCCGGACTTCACCCCGGAATCGGACGTGCTCCCGGACCCGGCCCCGGACTTCGGCGGCCAGGATCCGGCTGCGGGGCCCGGTGACGACCCCGGTGTGCCGCTTGACGAGGCCACGGCCGCCACCGAGGTTTCGGGCGCGGACCTGGCCCCGGACTTCGGTCCGGATCTGGCCGGGGGGCTCGAGCCCGACGGGGATGCGCACGCGCCGGCCGTGGAGGGTGGGCTCCCGCCCGCCGACCAGGTGTTCACCGCGGCGAGCGGATCGGCCGACGAGCTGCTGGCCCGGGTCGTTCCGGCGGAGGCGGAGCCCGAGTCGCCGACCGCCGAGCAGGTGCCCACCGTGGCGGACCGGGCTGCAGAGGCAGAGGTCCCGGTCGAGCGGGATCCCGGCGACGAGCTCCTCGCGCGGGTCGTCCCCGACGCGGGACCGGAGGCCTTCGCGGGGTCCGACCCCGGCCCGGCGCCCGCCGACCGGCTGCCCGATGCCGGCCCGCGGGCCGACGTACCGGAACAAGGACTGCCGCTCCCCGGGCAGACCGCCACCGCCGTCGCCCCCGACGGCCCGGCGGAGCCCCACCGGCACGCACCCGACGAGGCCGACTGGGTCCCCCGCCAGGGGAGCCACCCCGACGCGGGACCCGAGGCCGTCACCGACAAGGGGCTGCCCAAGCGGACCCCGCGCACGGTGGCCGCCGGACGGCCCGCCCGTGCCGACGCAGTACGGCCCGAGCCGCCGCGCCGCGTCGACGCGGAGGAACTGCGCCGCCGGCTCGGCGGTTTCTACCAGGGGACGCGGGACGGACGGCGCGTCGTGGCCGCCGAGCTCGCACAGGAAACCGACCAGGGGGACACCGCACAGGAGGCACGCACATGACCGCGCCCAGTACGTACGGACTGAGCACCCAGGCCCGCAACCTGCAGTGGCTGCTGACCGACCTGGTCGAGGAGGTGCCCGGCGTCAACTCCGTCGCCGTCGTGTCCTCGGACGGGCTCCTGCTGCTGTCCTCCGACCCCGGAGGAGCCGCCGGCGAGAGCCCCGCGCGCACCAAGGGCCCGCGCGGCGCCTCCGCAGACCTGGCCACCATCGTCTCCGGCCTCGGCAGTCTCACCACCGGTGCCGCCGAGCTCATGGACGGCGGCGCGGTCAAGCAGACGATGGTCGCGATGGAGTACGGCTCCGTCTTCGTCATGGCCATCAGCGACGGCTCGCTCCTCGGCGTGCACGCCACCCCCGACTGCGACATGAGCGTGGTGGCGTACCACATGGCCCTGTTCGTCGGCCGCGCCGGCCACGTCCTGACCCCCGAAGTCCGCAGCGAGCTGCGCCAGTCGATGGAGAAGACCCCGTGAGGAGTACGGCCTCGGTGTCGGCGTCCGCGTCCGACCGGCTGCCGATACGCGGAGCCGACCGCCGGCCCGCCCGCGTCCGCCCGTACTCCCTCACGGGCGGCCGCACCCGCTTCACGCAGGTCCTGCACGTGGAGACGTTCGTCGCCGCCCTCGACACCCGGGCATCGCAGCCGCAGATACCCGACGACGGCGCGCCCGACGACCACATGCCCGACGACCGCATGCCCGAGATGCCGGCCATCGTCGAGGTCTGCCGCCGCATGCGCACCATCGCCGAGATATCCGCGCTGCTGAAGCTGCCGCTCGGGGTGGTCCGTGTCCTGGTCAGCGACCTCGCCGACCAGGGGCGGATACGCGTCTACGGGACGGGGCACGGCCCCGGGCGCCCCGAACGCGCGCTGCTGGAAAGGGTGCTCAGTGGTCTTCGCCGTCTCTGACCCGGTCACCTCGGTGGACGACGAGCCCGTCCAGCCCTGGCAGTACGACCGCTCCCGCGCACCCGTCGCCGTCAAGGTGCTGGTCGCGGGCGGCTTCGGCGTCGGCAAGACCACCTTCGTGTCCTCCGTCTCCGAGATCACCCCGCTGCGCACCGAGGCGGTGATGACCCAGGCCAGCCTCCCGACGGACGACCTGTCGGCCACGCCGGACAAGAGCACCACCACCGTCGCGATGGACTTCGGCCGCATCACCCTCGACGACGACCTCGTGCTGTACGTGTACGGGACCCCGGGCCAGGAGCGCTTCTGGTTCATGTGGGACGACCTGGTGCGCGGCGCCATCGGCGGGATCGTGCTGGCCGACACGCGCCGGCTGCGCGACTGCTTCCCGGCCCTCGACTACTTCGAGAGCTGCGGGCTGCCGTACGCCGTCGCCGTCAACCACTTCGAGGGCTCGCACGCGTACGAGCCGCAGGACGTGCGCGAGGCGCTGACCGTCCCGCCGCACGTGCCGGTGGTGATCATGGACGCGCGACGCCGGGACACGGTCGTCGCCTCCCTGCTGACGCTGGTGGGCCACGCGCTGGACGCGACCCCCGAATAGCTCCCCCGGCTCCTCGCAAAGCTCCTCGCAAAGCCTCGTAGTACCGCCGAACCGCTCACCCGAATCGAGAACGTGAGATGCGCAAGATACTCGTCGTGGGGGCCGGCCAGTCCGGTCTCCAGCTCGCCCTCGGCCTCCAGGCCAAGGGGTACGAGATCACCCTCATGTCCAACCGGACGGCGGATGAGATCCGCACCGGGCGGATCATGTCCACGCAGGTCATGTTCGACACGGCGCTCCAGCACGAGCGCGACCTCGGGCTGAACTTCTGGGAGCGGCAGGCCCCGCGGATCGAGGGCATCGGCGTCTCGGTGGCCGCCCCGGACGGTTCCCGCCCCATCGACTGGCTCGGCCGCCTCAAGGGCTACGCGCAGTCCGTGGACCAGCGCGTGAAGATGGCCGGCTGGCTCGACGTCTTCGTGCAGCGCGGCGGGCAGCTGGTGATCCACGGCGCGTCCGTCGCCGACCTGGACTACTTCTCCCGTACGTACGACCTGGTGCTGGTCGCCGCGGGCAAGGGCGAGCTGGTGTCGATGTTCGGGCGGGACGCGGCGCGCTCCCCGTACGACGCGCCGCAGCGCGCGCTGGCCGTCTCGTACGTGCACGGGCTCGAGCCGCGCCCCGAACACCCGGAGACGGAGGCGGTGCGCTGCAACCTGGTCCCGGGGGTGGGCGAGCTGTTCGTGATGCCCGCGCTGACCGCCTCGGGGCGCGCGGACATCCTGTTCTGGGAGGGGCTCCCGGGCGGACCGCTCGACGTGTTCCGCGGGGTGAACGACCCGGCGGAGCACCTCGCGCTCACGCTGGAGCTGATGGAGAAGTTCACGCCCTGGGAGTACGCGCGGGCGAAGAAGGCGGAGCTGACGGACGCGGGCGGCACGCTGGCCGGCCGGTACGCGCCGGTCGTCCGCAACCCGATCGGGCGGCTGCCGGGCGGCGGGGTGGTGCTGGGCGTCGCTGACGTGGTCGTCGCGAACGACCCGATCACCGGCCAGGGTTCGAACTCGGCGGCGAAGTGCGCGGCCTCGTACCTGTCGTCGATCCTGATGCACGGGGACAAGCCGTTCGACGAGGCGTGGATGAAGGCCACCTTCGACAAGTTCTGGTTCACGACGGGCAAGCCGGTCACCCAGTGGACGAACGCGATGCTGGGCGTCCCGCCGGAGCACGTACTGAACCTGATCGGCGCGGCCGGGCAGCTGCAGCCGGTGGCGGACCGTTTCGCCAACGGCTTCGACAACCCGGCCGACTTCGACGCGTACTTCTACGACCCGCAGGACGCGGCGGACTACGTGGCGGAGGTCGCGTCGGTCGCGTCGTCGGCCGGCGCCGCCTCGGCGGAGTAGCCGCTGTCGTCGCCGCCCGAGGCCTCGGGGATCGGCGGCGCGGTGAACTCGGTGAGCGGGGCCCCGTCCGGATCGGGCCGTACGGCTCCGAGCAGCGGATTGGCGGCGATGGGGGAGACCTTGACCTTCGCGCCGGGCCGCGGGGCCTGGATCACCTTTCCGTCGCCGACGTACAGGGCCACATGGGTGGCGGTGGGGAAGTAGACCACCAGATCGCCGGGGCGCAGCTCGTCCAGGGGCACCTTGGGGAGCTGCGCCCACTGCTCCTGGCTGGTGCGGGGGATGGAGCGGCCGGCGTGCGCCCAGGCCTGTGAGGTGAGCCCGGAGCAGTCGAAGGACCCCGGCCCCTCGGCGCCCCAGACGTAGGGTTTGCCGATCTGCTCGGTGGCGTAGGTCAGGGCTGCGCCGCCCGCGGCCGTGGGCGTACGGGGGGTGGTGGCGAGCCGGCCGGAGTCCAGCAGCTTCCGCTGCGCGGTGGCGGTGTCGGCAGCCTCGCGGGCGCCGAG
The DNA here is from genome assembly GCF_055579465.1 of Streptomyces sp. NPDC032745. NCBI lineage: Bacteria > Bacillati > Actinomycetota > Actinomycetes > Kitasatosporales > Streptomycetaceae > Streptomyces > Streptomyces sp. NPDC032745. Next base: position 555,413 of record NZ_JBVING010000001.1, read on the forward strand.
CCGGGCGAGCTGCTCGGGGCTGAGCGAGGCGAGCATCCGCTCGACCTGTTTGAGCTTGAGGTCGACCTGCTGCTTGTGCTGCCTGCGCTGTGCGGTCAGGGACTGCTGGGCGTCGAGGGACTTGCGGGCGGCGGTGGCGAGGGCGTCGGCCCGGTGCTCGCCGCGGGTGAGGCGGGCCAGCACTCCCGCCCGGCGGGCGCCCTCGCGGGCGGTGAGCCGGCGCTGGTCCTGGGCGGCCTGCGGGTCGCCGGTGAGCAGCATCCGTGCGTACGGGGAGAAGCCGCGGGCCCCCTGGTACTGCTCCCGGGCCATCCGCCCGGCGGCGGCCTTCTCCGCCCCGAGGGCGGTACGGGCCTTCCCGAGCGCGGCACTGAGCCGCCGCTCCTCGTCCTGGCCGGCCTTGAGCGCGACGTCGGTGGCGTTGTAGGCCTCGGCGGCCTCTTCGGCTTGCCGGTAGAGCCCTTGCAGCTGCGTCAGCAACGCCCCGACCCCGAGCCCCGCGGGGGCTCCCCCGGCGCCGGCGTCCGGGGTGGCGGCCCCCGCTGCCCCGGGGCCCGCCGGGGCAGCGGCATCCGCCGAGCCGCTCGCCCGGGGGGCGGTGGTGTCCGGCGCGCCGGTGGTCTGCGGAGCGGTGGCGTCTGCGGCGCCGGGGCTCGCCGGGGCGCCGGCATCCGCCGAGCCGCTTGCCCGGGGGGCGGTGGTGTGCGCCGCGCCGGTGGTCTGCGGAGCGGTGGCGTCTGCGGCGCCGGGGCTCGCCGGGGCGCCGGCATCCGCCGAGCCGCTTGCCCGGGGGGCGGTGGTGTCCGGCGCGCCGGCGGTCTGCGGAGCGGTGGCGTCTGCGGCGCCGGGGCTCGCCGGAGCAGTGGCATCCGCCGAGCCGAGGCCCCGCCGGGCGGCGGCGCCGGTGCCGGTGCTTCCGGTGGTGTCCGGGGACTGCCGCGGGGTGGCGTCTGTGGCGTCGGCACTCCGGCGGGCCGTGGCACCGGCCGCACCGGCGGCCTGCGGGGCGGTCGCCTCGAGTCCCTGTGAGGCGGTGCGGCCTCTGGAGCCCGGGTTCTGCCGGGAGGGTGCATCCGCCGAATCGAGGTTGCGCCGGGTGGCGTGGCGGGTGGCGTCCGCCGCAGCGGGGGACTGCCGGGCGGTGGCCGGGGCCGACGGGGTGTCGGGGGAGGGCTTGGCGTGGGTGGCGGGGAACGGCCCGGCCGTGACGACCACGGCGGCGATGCAGGCGGCGCGGAGCAGGCGGCGTGACATGTGATCACCTCCAGGCGGCCGATGCTGCCACGCCCGGTATGACAAATCCCCGACCCGGGGCGGCCAGTTCCCGACTCTCACCCCTCCGGCCCAGCACCCGCCCGCCGTTGCCGGGGTACGCCGCCCCCGAACCTCTGCGCCTGAACACGGTCCCCGTTGCCGTTGCCGTTGCCGCTGCGCGGGGCGGGGAGGCGGCTCCGCGCAGCGGGCCCGCACCGGCCGGAGCGCGAGCCGGCGGCGGTCGGCCAGGGCCCGGCCGTGCACCCGCTCAGGGGTGGAGCAGGCGGCCCTTGGCCTCCTTGAACTCCTGCGGGGTCAGGAGGCCCTCCCGGGCCAGCTTCGCCAGCTCCGCCAGCTCGGCGGCCAGCCCGCCGGTGGGCGCCCCCGGCTCGGTGGTCAGGCCCCCGGCCCCGGCCCCCGGCCCGGCCCCTGGTCTGGCCCCCGGCTCGGCAACGGGCCCGGCCCCCGGCCCGGCCCCCGGCCCGGCCCCCGGCCCGGCCCCCGGCCCGGCCCCCGGCCCGGCGCCGGCCATCGCGCTCGGCTCGCCGCCCGGCTCCGCCGGTTCGGCGTCCGGCTCCAGGGGCCGGTCCTGCCGGGACGGGGGATTCGGGGGGCCCGCTGCTCGGGAGAGGAGGCCGCGGAGGAGGGGGCGGCCCGACGGGCGGCGGGCCGGTTCCACTCTCGTGCCGATCGGGCGGATGAACATCACGCCACCCCCGCCCCGCCGGACCCAGCCTGCACCCGCTCCGGCGGGATCCGGACCGAGCCCACGATCCGCCCGCCCGCCGCGCGTACGGCGATCGCCGCGTCCTCGGCCCACACGTGTTCCACCAGCAGCAGCAGCGCGCAGCTGCCCCGCTCCAGCAGCTCCGCCGCCTCCCGGACGTCCTCCGCCCCGATCAGCTGGGCGGCCTCACGGTGCCTCAGCAGACCCTGGAGCTCCATGAACTCGTCGAACTCCGCCGCCAGCACCTCACCCGCCGCCGTCTTCGAGACCACGAGCCCGTCGATGAGCCGGACCACTCCCGCCTTGCGCAGTCCCATCACGGCCTCGACCGCCGGCACGCGCAGCTGCTCCTCCGGGAAGGCGAGGACGATGAATTCCACTGGTCCCATGTGCCGCGGCTCCCGTTCGTGCCCTCGTGACCGTTTCTGACGACTCTTCGGCACTCTATGACATAAGCGGACATACCATCCGCCCGCTTGCTACGTTTCCCGTATGACCGCTCTGACGGCAGAGGTGGCGGAGCCCGCGCCGCCCCCGCCTCCCGACGGCTCCGCGTCCATGCGCAGAGGCGTCGAGCTGACGCTCCTCGCCGGAGCCGTCCTCATCTGCGTCCTCGGCCACCTCTACGTCGGCCTCGCCACCACCGGCCGCGCCCCCGGGTCCGCCGGCCGCTACGCCGCCGGGCTCGGGGGCGCGGCCCTGATCGCGCACCTCGCCGTCCGCTTCCGGGCCCCGTACGCCGATCCGCTCGTCCTGCCCATCGCCGTCCTGCTCAACGGACTCGGCCTGGTCCTGATCCAGCGCCTCGACCTCACCACTCCCGCCCACCTCACCGCCGGTGACCAACTGCGCTGGTCGGCGCTGGGCGTGCTGCTGTTCGTCCTCGTCGTCGTGCTGCTGCGCGACCACCGCGTGCTCCAGAAGTACGCGTACCTCTCCGTGGCCGCCGCCCTCGCGCTGATGCTCGTCCCCGTCTTCTTCCCTGCGGTCAACGGCGCGCACATCTGGATCCGGTTCGCCGGACTCTCCTTCCAGCCCGGCGAGTTCGCCAAGATCCTGCTCGCCGTCTTCTTCGCCGCCTACCTCGCCGCGAACCGCACCGCCCTCGCCCTCACCGGCCGCCGGCTGTTCTGGAAGCTGCGCCTGCTGCCCGGCCGGGTCCTCGGACCGATCCTCGCGATCTGGCTGCTCAGCGTCGGCGTGCTGGTCCTGGAGCGCGACCTCGGGACCTCGCTGCTCTTCTTCGGGCTCTTCGTCGTCATGCTGTTCACCGCCACCGGCCGGATCGGCTGGATCGCGATCGGGCTGTTGCTCGCCGCGCTGGGCGCGTACGCCGTCGGCACCCTGGAGCCGCATGTGCACAGCCGCGTCGAGGACTGGCTGAATCCCTTCGCCTCCATCGACAGGGGGGAAGGGCCGGGCCAGCTCGCCCAAGCCCTCTTCGCCTTCGCCGCCGGTGGGCTGCTCGGCTCCGGACTCGGCCACGGGCAGTCCTTCCTCATCGGCTTCGCCGCCAAGTCCGACTTCATCCTCGCCACCGCCGGCGAGGAGCTCGGCCTCGTCGGCCTCACCGCGATCCTGCTCCTCTACGGACTCCTCGTGGACCGCGGATTCCGCGCCGGGCTCGCCCTGCGCGACCCCTTCGGCCGCCTCCTCGCCACCGGGCTCGCCTCGATCGTCGCCCTCCAGGTGTTCGTCATCGCCGGGGGAGTCACCGGGCTGATCCCGCTCACCGGCATGGCCATGCCCTTCCTGGCCCAGGGCGGCTCCTCCGTCGTCACCAACTGGGTCATCGTCGCGCTGCTCGTCCGGCTCGGCGACAGCGCCGGCAGCCCCCGCCCGGCCGCAGGGGGCGGCGCGTGATCCGGTACATCCGCTGGTGCGCGTACTTCTGCGCGCTGCTGCTCGCCGCCCTGCTCGTCAACGTGGCCCGGGTGCAGGTCTGGGAGGCCGCCGCGTACGGGGCGAACCCGGCCAACAAGCGCCCCGCCATCGAGCGCTACGCCCGGCCCCGCGGGGACATCCTGGTCGACGGCCGGCCCGTCACCGGCTCCCGGGACAGCGGCCAGCTCCTGCGCTACGAGCGGACGTACGCGAACGGGCCGCTGTTCGCGCCGGTCACCGGGTTCTCCTCGCAGACGTACGGGACCAGCCTCGTCGAGCGCGCCGAGGACGCGATCCTCTCGGGCACCGACCCGGGGCTCTCGGCCTTCCCGCTCTGGTACGACCTGGCCCGCGGCCGCCCGTCCGGCGGCAACGCGGCGACCACCGTCCGGTCCGGCCTGCAGCTGGCCGCGTACACCGGGCTGGCGGGCCGGCGCGGCGCGGTGGCCGCGCTCGACCCCGCCACCGGGAAGATCCTCGCGCTGGTCAGCAGCCCCTCGTACGACCCGGCGGTGCTGTCCGGTACGGGCGCGGGAGTCAAGGCGGCCTGGGCGCGGCTGAACGCGGATCCCGCCAGGCCGATGCTGAACCGGGCGCTGCGCGAGACGTACCCGCCGGGCTCCACCTTCAAGATCGTGACGGCGGCCGCGGCCCTGGACGCAGGCGTGGTCACCGATGTGGACGCGCCCACGCAGACCCCCGACCCCTACCCGCTGCCGGGCACCAGCACCCTGCTGCCGAACGCGGGCACCGGCTGCCGGGACGCCTCGATGGCGGAGGCGGTGCAGTGGTCCTGCAACACGGTGATGGCGAAGATCGGGGTCCGGGTCGGGTTGCGCGGGATGGTGGACGCGGCCCGCCGGTTCGGGTTCGACGACGACGGGCTGCGGGTGCCGGCCTGGGTGTCGCGGTCGAACTTCGACACCGACATGAGCCCGGACCAGCTGGCGCTGTCCTCCATCGGGCAGTTCAACACGACGGCGACGCCGCTGCAGATGGCGATGGTGGCGGCGGCGGTCGCGAACGGCGGCGAACTCAAGTCCCCCTACCTCATTGACCGGACCACCCAGGACGACGGGGACCAGGTCCGGCGCGGGCAGCAGCGCAGCCTGGGCCGGGCGACGAACCCGGCGACGGCGCTGCGCCTGCAGGAGCTGATGGTGCAGGTGGTGGAGAACGGCACCGGGCGCAATGCCGCGATCCCGGGCGCGGTGGTCGGCGGCAAGACCGGCACCGCCCAGCACGGCGTCGGCAACGCGGGGACCCCGTACGCCTGGTTCATCGGCTGGGCCAAGGCCGAGGACGCACCGCTGCCGGGGGTCGCGGTCGCCGTGGTGGTCGAGGATGCGGAGGCGCACCGCGGGGACATCAGCGGCAACGGCGCGGCGGCGCCGATCGCCCGGGCGGTGATGGAGGCCGCGCTCGCCGCTCCGGTGTCCCCCTGACCCGACCCCTCCTAGGCGGGATCCGCGCCCTCTGCGATCGCCGCCTCCACCTCCGCCACCCGGTCCGCCTCCTCCGCCGCGAACCGTTCGCGGTCCAGCGCCTCGGCGATCTCCTCGTCCTGCGTCATCAGCAGGTCCAGATTCGAGTCGCCCATCTCGAAGACGCCCATGTCCAGGTACGCCTTCTGCAGCCGCTCGCCCCACAGCCCGATGTCCTTCACGCACGGCACGATCCGGCTGAACAGCAGCTTCCGGAACAGGTGCAGGAACTCCGACTGCTCGCTGAACTGCTCTGCCTCCTTGCGCGGGATGCCGAAGTTCTCCAGCACCTCCACCCCGCGCAGCCGGTCCCGCATCAGGTAGCAGCCCTCGATCACGAACTCCTCGCGCTCGCGCAGCTCGGCGTCCGTCAACTGCTTGTAGTAGTCGCGCAGCGCCATCCGCCCGAACGCCACGTGCCGGGCCTCGTCCTGCATGACGTACGCCAGGATCTGCTTGGGCAGCGGCTTGTCGGTCGTGTCGCGGATCATCCCGAAGGCGGCCAGCGCCAGCCCCTCGATGAGCACCTGCATGCCCAGGTACGGCATGTCCCAGCGGGAGTCGCGCAAGGTGTCGCCGAGCAGCCCCTGGAGGCTGTCGTTGACCGGGTAGAGCATCCCGACCTTCTCGTGCAGGAAGCGGCCGAAGATCTCGGCGTGCCGGGCCTCGTCCATCGTCTGGGTGGCGGAGTAGAACTTCGCGTCCAGGTCCGGCACCGACTCCACGATCCGCGCCGCGCACACCATCGCACCCTGCTCGCCGTGCAGGAACTGGCTGAAGTTCCAGGCGGTGTAGTGCCGGCGCAGCTCGCCCTTGTCCTTCTCCGTGAGTCCGGACCAGTGCCGGGTGCCGTAGAGGGTCAGCGCCTCGTCCGGGGTGCCGAGCGGGTTGTACGGGTCCACCTCCAGCTCCCAGTCGATGCGCTTGGCGCCGTCCCACTGCTTGTCCTTGCCCTTCTGGTACAGGGCGAGGAGCCGCTCGCGGCCGTTGGCGTATTCCCAGCTGAAGCGGGCTGCGCCGGAGGCCGGAACCTGCCAGACGTCCGCCCCCGGGTCCTTGGTGTAGAGCTCGTGCGTCGACACTGACGCCCCCTCGGCTCGTGTACTTCCGTACAGGACTGGATGGTTGGCAGCGTCACACGTTGGTAGACGCGGGGTCAACAAGTCGTGCGCAGGGGATTGACGGTCTTGCTGACAAGCAGTCTCATAAGTGATGACCGCCGGTAACCCGATGAGCGAGGTATCCGAAGCCATGACGACCGTGACCGATCGAGGCGCGCTGCAGGACGCGCTCGGCCTCCTCAAGGACCGCGAAGAGATCGCCGCACGACTGCTCGAATCCTCGGCCAAGCACTCCTTCGACCCCGACCGGGAACTCGACTGGGACGCCCCGCCCATCGACGGGAAGTACTACTGGCCGCCCGAGCTGCTCTCCCTCTACGACACCCCGCTGTGGAAGAAGATGGGCGAGGAGCAGCGCATCGACCTCTCCCGCCACGAGGCGGCGGCGCTCGGCTCGCTCGGCATCTGGTTCGAGATCATCCTGATGCAGCTGATGGTCCGGCACATCTACGACAAGTCCCTGACCAGCAACCACGTCCGCTACGCACTCACCGAGATAGCCGACGAGTGCCGTCACTCGATGATGTTCGCCCGCATGATCCAGAAGGCCGGCGCCCCCGCCTACCCGGTCTCCCGCCTCAACCACAACCTCGCCCGCGTCCTCAAGACCGTCTCCACGACCCCGGGTTCCTTCGCCTGCACCCTGCTCGGCGAGGAGATCCTCGACTGGATGCAGCGCCTGACCTTCCCCGACGAGCGCATCCAGCCCCTCGTACGCGGCGTCACCCGCATCCACGTCATCGAGGAGGCCCGGCACGTCCGCTACGCCCGCGAGGAACTGCGCCGCCAGATGCTGACCGCCCCGCGCTGGGAACGGGAACTCACGCGCATCAGCTGCGGCGAGGCCGCCCGCGTCTTCTCCCTGGCCTTCGTCAACCCCCGGGTCTACGAGAACATCGGCCTCGACCGGCACGAAGCCGTCGCCCAGGTCCGGGCGAGCGGCCACCGCCGCGAGGTCATGCAGACGGGCGCCAAGCGGCTCACGGACTTCCTCGACGACATCGGCGTGCTGCGCGGGGTCGGCCGCAGGCTCTGGAAGAGCTCGGGACTCCTCCCCTGAACCGGCTGTTTCGGGGCTACCCTGCGGGCATGACGACCGTACGCGCGTACCGCAGGCTGAGCGTCGAGGAGCGGCGGGCCCAGCTCCTCGACGCCGCCTTGTCGCTGTTCGCGCACCGGGCCCCGGAGGAGGTCTCGCTCGACGACGTCGCCGAGGCGGCGGGCGTCTCGCGGCCCCTGGTCTACCGCTACTTCCCGGGCGGCAAGCAGCAGCTGTACGAGGCGGCCCTGCGCTCGGCGGCGGACCTCCTCGAGCAGTGCTTCGCCGAACCGCAGGCCGGCCCCCTGACCCAGCGCCTGTCCCGGGCGCTGGATCGCTACCTGGCCTTCGTGGACGAGCACGACGCGGGCTTCTCGGCGCTCCTCCAGGGCGGCAGCGTCGTCGAGACCTCCCGTACGACGGCGACCGTGGACGGCATCCGCCGGGCGGCGGCGCAGCAGATCCTCTACCACCTGGCGGTCCCAGCCCCCGGCCCGCGGCTGCGGATGATGGTCCGCACCTGGATCACGGCCGTCGAGGCGGCCTCCCTCATCTGGATCGACGAGGGCAAGCAGCCGGACGTCTCGTCCCTGCGCGACTGGCTGGTCGACCAGTTCATAGCCCTCCTGACCGCGACGGCCGCCACCGACCCGGAGACCGCTGCTGCGGCGCGGGCCGCGCTGGCCCTCGAATCGGCGGACGGCCCGGTCGGGGTCCTGGCCCGACGTGTGATCCCCGTGGTCTCCGAGGCCGCCCACCTGCTGTGACACTGGTGGGGTGAGAAGCGAACCCACCCCCTTCGAGGGCGGCCCGATGGACGGCCGGGTCCTGGCGATCCTCGTCGGCCCCACCGGCCACCCGCCGAAGTGGTACGAGATCCCGGTCCCGTCGGCCGACGGCGGCCCTGACACGGTCCTGCTGTACGAGCGGGTCCCGTCGGGCTATTCGAAGCGGCTGCACCTCCAGAAGGGCTGGAAGTACACGTACGCCCCGTCGGGCCAGAAGCCCAGGCTCCGCTGGCCCTGGACCAAGCCGACCCCGCCACCCCACTTCCCCGAGGCCCCTTAGGCCACCGGGGGCGCGGGCGGGTCCGGGTCCGGGGGCGGCGCCGGGGCCGGTACCGGTACCGGTTCCGGGGGCTCCGGGAGGGTCAGGACGGCCAGCGCCCCGCCGCCCTCCGCGCCCCGGAACACCAGCCGTGCGCCGATGACCTCCGCCTGCCCCACCGCGATGGTCAGCCCCAGCCCGTGCCCCTTGCCCGCCCCCACGCCCCCGGTCCGGAACCGCTGCGGGCCGTGCGCCATCAGGTACTCCGGGAACCCGTCCCCGTGGTCCCGCACGGTCACGACCGGCCCGTCCACCGTCAGCACCACCGGCGGCCGCCCGTGCTTGTGCGCGTTGGCCACCAGGTTCCCCAGCACCCGCTCGAGCCTGCGCCGGTCCGTCTCCACGTGCGCGTCCCGGACGATCACCACCTCCGTCTCCGTCCCGGACGCGCGCACCACCCGCCGCGCCAGCCGGCCCAGCTGGTGCAGATCCGTCTCCACCACCTCGCGCCCCGAGTCCAGCCGCGAGATCTCCAGCAGGTCCTCCGTCAGCCCCCGCATCGTCCGTACCCGCTCCTGCACCAGCTCTGTCGCCCGCCCCTGCGGCAGCAGCTCCGAGGCCGCCTGCAACCCGGTCAGCGGCGTGCGCAGCTCGTGCGCGACGTCCGCCGTGAACCGCTGCTCGCTCAGCAGCTTCGCCTGCAGGGTCCCGGCCATCGTGTCGAGAGCGCCCGCCACGGTCGCCACCTCGTCCTGGTGCCGCGAGGGGTCCTTGGTCCGTGGATCGTCCACGCGCGCGTCCAGATCGCCCTGCGTGATCCGCCGGGCCACGGTCGCCGTCTGGTGCAGCCGCCGCGTCACCCGGGTCACCGCGAAGGCGCCCACCAGCAGCGTCCCGCCGATCGCCAGCACGGACGAGCCGATGATCGCGTTGTCCAGGCCGTGGATCGTCCGCGCGCTCTGCGCGTAGTCGACGGCCGTGGCCAGGGCCTTCCCGTCCGCCGGGGCCGCCGCCCACATCGTCGGGCGGCCCTCGTACTCGGCCACCATCGTCGCGCGCTGCCCGGACACCGCCAGCGCCCGCAGCGCCGGCGGCAGGCCCGCCGGGTCGAGCCCCGAGTCGGGCGGGAGGGCCTCGCCGGCCTCGTACTCCCGTGCGACGTCGTGCAGTTTGTCGAGGGCCTTGGCGCGCGCCGTCGCCACCGTCTGCCGGGTCACCTCCACGTGCACCAGCGCACCCAGCACGGCCGCGAGGGAGCAGCACATCACGACGATGAAGCACCCCGCCTTCCACGTCAGCGTGGCCGTCCAGGCGGGCAGCCGCCCCTTCACGGCGCCCCCTCAAGGGAGGGCTTCAGCGGCTGCGGCGCGGACGGGGAGGCGGAGGGGGCTGTCGTCGGCAGCCGTACGATCTGCTCGCGCGTCGGCAGCATCGTGCGCTGCTTCCCGTCCCAGGACCACGCGGTGATCAGCTCGTACCCCGGATTGCCGCTCGGCACCCGCAGGATCACGTCCCGCCCCGCCAGCTCGGCACCGACCACCTTCTGCGTCGTCGCCATGATCCGGTTGAGGCGCCCGTCCGGGTCCGCCGTGTACACCCGTACGGACATCATCCGGTCTGGCATCTCGATGCCGACGACGAGCTCGTCCCGGCCGTTGCCCGTCAGGTCCCGGTAGTACGGCGTCAGCACCGGGCACTTCCCCGGCGGCCGTCCCTCCTGCCCGCACGCCTTGATCGCGGCGGCGGTCTCCGGGGGCATCCCGTCGGGGCCGACGCCGGTGTCCGGGCCCGCGCGCAGCTCCGCCTGGACGAGGGCCACCGGGTCGACCCCGTGCACGTTCTGGTCCCGCACGGGCGCCAGCCCCTGTACGTACACCGGCGGCGCACCCTCCGGATCGGCGGGCGGTACGGAGGCCCCCTTGCGGTCCGGCCACAGGTGTACGGGGCCGCTCGCGGTCGGGGTCGCACCGGCGCCCACCGGGCCGCCGGTGTCGCCGCAGCCCGCGAGCAGGGGCACCAGCGCCAGGCCGAGCAGGCCGAGCAGGGCGGGCAGGCCGGCGCGGGAAGCGGCGGCCGGGAAGGAGAACACACGCAAGCCGACCGGGCCTCCTCTCCCAAGGGTCCGTGCGACGCCTCCTGACGTCACCCAACCTTATGCGGAGATTTGCCCGTTTTTTCGACGGGTTCTTGAGGGGATACCGGCGGATCAGCCCTCGGTGCGCCCGCGGCGCAGCATGGCGAAGCCGAGCCCGGCGGCGCCCACGGCCGCGATACCGCCGCCCGCGGCGAGCAGCAGCACGCCGTCACCCGGTCCGTCGGCCAGCGTGTCCAGGGTCCCGGAGGCGACCGAGCGGGCATGCGAAGCCGAGGCCTGGACGACACGTCCGTCCCGGGCCCCGGTCTTGTACCCGTCGGCGACGGGCGTACCGCCGTGGGCGCCGGTCCCGTTCGTGTCGCCGGCCCAGGAGGACAGCCGGCCGTCGGGCTGGAGCGCCACGTGCAGCGGGCCGGAGCCGCCGAAGGCGGCGCCGCCGTCCCGGCTGGTCAGGGTGGCCGCCTTGGCGCCGTCGGCGGCCAGGATGTCGGCCTGGAAGCCGCCCTCGGCGATGCGGTAGACGTTCGCCTTGGACATGCCGTCCGCGAGGGCGAGGCTCTTGACCAGGGTCCGGGGCGCACCCGCGGAGTGCGCGGCCGACGCGGCGGGCACCCCTTCGGCGAGGGCGGCCGCGGCGGGCAGCCCAAGGAGGGTTCCGGCGCAGACGGTCACTGCGGCGGCTCGTACGAGAGTGCGGCGGTTGACGGTGCTCACGGGAAATCCTTAGGTCCGGTCCAGGTGCGACAAACCTAGGAGCCCGCTGTGTCAGTACAGCGATGAGCGTGTAACAGGAACCCGGCGGAGTCCCGTAGAAGCTGTTACGTGACCGAGAACTCCACCGGGGGATTGCCGCGAGGCGCCCGGGCTGCTCCCATGTACGGCGGGGGGTGAGGTCCATGCGGGGACTCAAGGTGCTGCCGAGCGGCCGCCCCGGCCGCGGCCGGCTCTACGTCAACCTGCCCGACGGCCAGGCGGTGGCCTGGTACGACCGGCAGACCAACCGGATCAGCGTGCTCGCCGACCAGCACCGCGAGGCGGTCCTGGCGGCGTTACGCCCGTACCTGGCCGGCCCGTACACGGTCGGCCCACCGCCGGTGCCCACGCCCGCGGACCTGCGCAGACTCGCCCTCCCGCCGGACGAGGACCTGGCCCCGAACCGCCCCGGCGAAACCCTGCTGGGCGAACTGGAACACGGCTCGGCGGGCAGCCGGGCCCGGCACCGGCTGCGCCAGGACCTGACGGCCCAGCAGCGCATGGGCGACCTGCTGGACTCCCTCGAGCCGGAAGGCTGGCGGGTCCTGCACTCCGTGCCGCTCCCGGGCCTGGGCGGCATCGACCACCTGCTCATAGGCCCCGCGGGGATCTTCTGCATCCGTACGCTCCCGGGGCGCCGGCAGCGGGCGGCCGTCGGCGACCTGCTGCTGACGGTGGGCCGAGCCGAGCCGCGCCCGGACCCGCGCTGGATCCGCCGTGCCGCCGTCGCGGCCACCCGGGCCCTGGCGGCCCCGGTGCTCCCGGCGCTGGCGCTGGTCGACGCCTCCCGCATCGAGGTGGCCCCGACGGTCCGCGACATCCGCATCCTCGAACCGGCGACCGCCGCGGCGCACCTCGCCGCGGCCCCCGCCACCCTCAAACCCCCGGACATCGAAGCCCTCTTCACCCAGGCCCGCGCCACCCCGACCTGGCTCCCCCCACACCTCTACGGCCCCTCCCGAACCCGCCGCCGCACCGCACCGGCGGGCCGGCGCTCCGACCCGCTGCCCCGCAGAAACGGCACGTAGCGGGGCTCCCCCGAGCCCGTCCGACGTTTGAGGACCGGGGGCCCGGGGCGGAGCCTCGGGAAACGGAGAAAGGGCGGGGCGGGGAGTGGCGCCGCAGGCCCCGCCCCACCCCTCAGGCCGACGTCCGCTTCCGTGGAGCCGCCTTCTTCGCCGACGCCGTCGTCGCGGTCGACTTCTTCGTCGAAGCCCCGGCCCCGGCCGCCTTCTTCGCCGAAGCCGTCTTCGAAGTGGACTTGGTCGCAGCCGACTTGCGCGACGCCGTCTTCTTCGTACCCGCCGCCGTCTTCTTCGCCGCAGTCGTCGACGCTGTCGACTTCTTCCCGCCCACCGCCTTCGGCGCGGCCGCCGTCTTCCGGCTCCCGCCGCTTCGCCGGATCGGCGTAACCTCCGCCCCCGCCTCCGCGTCCTCGGCGGCCCCGGCCGCCCCCGCCTCCCCCCGAGACGCCTTCGCGGCCCGCACGCTCTTCTCCAGCGCCGCCATCAGGTCGATCACCTTCCCGCCGGCCGGCTCCACTTCCGCCTCCGCCGGAGGTTCGAACGCCCCCTGCGACTTCGCCGAGATCATCGCCTCCACGGCCTCCCGGTACTCGTCCGTCAGCGAGGACATCTCCACCTCCCCCAACGTCGCCATCAGCGCGTCCGCCAGGTCCAGCTCGGCCTCCCGCACCGACACCTTCCCCTCCGGAGCCACCCCCTCCGGCACCCGGATCTCGTCCGGCCACAACAGCCCGTGCATCGCGATCACATCGTCGACGACCCGCAGCATGCCCAGCCGCTCCCGCCCCCGCAGCGCGTACTTGGCGACCGCGACCCGTCGGCTCCGCTTCAGCGCCTCCCGCAGCAGCGTGTACGGCTTCGCCGCCGTCGGCCCGTTCGCCGCGAGGTAGTACGCCGCGTCCATCTGCAGCGGATCGATCTCGTCCGCCGGCACGAACGACACGATCTCGATCGTCTTCGCCGTCGCGATCGGCAGCTGCGCCAGGTCCTCGTCCGTGATCGGGATGATCGCCCCGTCCGCCTCCTCGTACCCCTTGCCGATCTCGGCGGTCGCCACCTCCTCCCCGTCCAGCTCGCACACCTTGCGGTAGCGGATCCGCCCGCCGTCGCTCAGGTGGATCTGGCGAAAGGAGATCGAGTGGCTCTCGGTGGCGTTCACGAGCTTGATCGGAATGCTGACCAAGCCGAAGGAGATTGCCCCGTTCCAGATGGATCGCACGGTTCCTCCCGTTTCATGGCAGTCTCATCGTATGACGCCGATCACCATGGTGGAGGGGCGTCGCATCCCGCTCTCCCATCTCGACAAGGTCCTGTACCCCGAGACCGGCTTCACCAAGGGCGAGGTGCTGCACTACTACGCCACCGTCGCGGGTGCGCTGCTGGCCCACATCCACAACCGGCCGGTGTCGTTCCTGCGCTATCCCGACGGCCCGGACGGCCAGCTCTTCTTCACGAAGAATCCGCCGCCCGGCGCGCCCGCCTGGGTGAAGACCACCCCGGTGCCCCGCTCCGAGGACCTCTCGGCCGAACAGGTGGTCGTCGCGGACCTGCCGTCCCTCATGTGGGCCGCCAACCTCGTCGTCGAGTTCCACACCCCCCAGTGGCCGGCGGGCAGTCCGGCCGTCGCCGACCGGCTGATCATCGACCTCGACCCCGGCGCGCCCGCCACCGTCGTCGAGTGCTGCGCCGTCGCCCTGTGGCTGCGCGAGCGCCTCGCCGCCGACGGCCTGTCCGCGTACGCCAAGACCTCCGGCTCCAAGGGCATGCACCTGGCCGTCCCCCTGGAGCCGACCCCGTCCGACCGGGTGTCGGCGTACGCGAAGGGCCTCGCCCAGGAGGCCGAGCGCGAGCTCCCCGACCTCGTCCTGCACCGCATGGCCAAGGCCCTGCGCCCCGGCAAGGTCTTCGTCGACCACAGCCAGAACGCCGCCGCCAAGACCACCGCCGCCCCCTACACCCTGCGCGCGCGGGCCCGGCCGACGGTCTCCGCCCCCGTGTCCTGGGAGGAGGTCGCGGCCTGCCGTACCCCCTCCGACCTGGTGTTCCTCGCCGACGACATCCCGCCCCGGCTCGAGCGCGACGGAGACCTCTTCGGCCCGCTGACCGACCCCGGCCGGGCCCGCCGGCTGCCGGGGAAGGCCGGGCCGTGATCCGCGTGGCCCTCGCCGCCACCGTCCGCACCCTGCCGCGTGCGGCGGGCCTGGCGTACGAGCCGAAGTTCGACGGCCACCGCCTCGTGGTGGTGCGCACCGCCGAGGACGTCGTACTGCAGGCACGCTCCGGCCGCATCGTGACCGCCGCCTTCCCCGATCTGGCCGCCGCGGCCCGGCAGTTGCCCGCCGAGACCGTCCTCGACGGCGAGGTGGTGGTCTGGCACGGGGGCCGTACGGACTTCGCGCTCGTCCAGCGGCGGGCGGCGGCCACGGCCGCGCGGGCCGCCGTACTCGCCCAGAGCCTGCCGGCCTCGTACGCGGCGTTCGACGTGCTGGAACTGGCCGGGCTGGACCTGCGCGGGCGCACGTACGAGCGGCGCCGCGCGCTCCTGGTCGACCTGCTGCTCCCGCTGGGCCCGCCGCTGCAGCCGGTCCCGATGACGACCGACCCGGAACTGGCCGCCACCTGGTACGAGACCCTGCCCGCCAGCGGGATCGAGGGCCTGGTCGTCAAACGGCTGGACCAGACGTACCCGGCGGGCCGGCGCGGCTGGCAGAAGCTCCGGCACACGGAGGTGCGGGACGCGGCGGTGGTCGGCTACACCGGCACCCCGCGCCGCCCCCTCGCGCTGGTCCTGGTGCTGCCGGTCGGGGACGAGACCCCGCTGGTGTCGAGCCCGCTGACGGCCGCGCTGCGCGCGGACGTGGTGGCGGCCCTGGCCTCGCGCGAAGCCCCGCCCACCGGGGCCACCCGGGCCGGGGCGCCGTCGGGCGGGGCCACGGTCACCGCGATCGGACTCGGCGAGGTCCCGTTCCGCCCGCTCGACCCGCCGCTCACGGCGGAGGTCCGGCACCCCTCGACCGCCCGGCACCCGCCGCCCGAGGTGCTCAGGCTGCGGACAGACCTCTGACACCTGCGACCTGCGACCCGCGACCTGCACCGAGGGACGGCGCAGGTCGCAGGAGGTCGTCATGACGGCTGTCGGACGGTGCTACGCGTTCCCGCTCGGCTTGTACTGCGGCGGTTCACCGTACGGGGGCTGCTGCGGCCCCGGGTACTGCGGCGGGTTCCGGTACCCGGACTCCCGCTCGGCCCTGGCGTCTTCCTGATGGCTGTTCGTGGTGGAGCCGAAGTTCCCGTAGCCCTGCATCTCGTGCGGGCGCAGCCCGCCCTCGGGGATCTCCACGGCCTCGCGCTCCTCGCGCACCTCGTAGACCGCGCCGCCGTTCGGCAGGTGGGGTTGGCTCTCGGCGGTCGGCGGCGGGGGCTCCTTGGCCCGGACCCGCTGGCCCAGCTTGAAGGCGCCGAGCAGGAAGCCGACCACGGCAATCCCGACGACCAGGAACCACACGGTGTGGGCCAGTGTCTGGTCCAGACTAAGAGTCATGTCCATACGTGCTATTTTCCCGCATTGGTACCGATTTCACCCGAAAGCCAGGAAGACCCCCCTCCCTGCGTACCGGGCGACTACCGTGCCGAATCAGGGGCAGGCGCAGGGACGACCGCCCCGAGAGGCGCCCCGGAAGGAGCCCGAAAATGCCCCGCGGATCTTCACCCGAACGAGAACGCCAGTACGAGCACATCAAGGAGAGCGCCGAGCAGCGCGGCGAGTCCGAGCAGCGGGCCAAGGAGATCGCCGCCCGGACCGTCAACAAGGAACGGGCCCGGGCCGGCGAGTCCAAGACCGCGAGCAGGGAGTCACTGGTGGACATGTCCTCCGCCCGGCGCGGCGGCCTGCACTCCCACTCGGGCGCACAGGGGCCGACGTACGAACAGCTCTACGCGGAGGCCAGGCGCCGCAACATCCACGGCCGCTCCGACATGAACAAGACCCAGCTCAAGCGCGCGCTCGGCAAGTAGGCGGCAAGGAGGCCGAGTCCTAGCGGAGCGGCCCGTCGGAATCCCGCAGCGCCCGGACCTCGTGGCCCCCGAGCACGGCCAGGATCTCCGCACAGATGGCCAGCGCCGTCTCCGCGGGTGTCCGGGCCCCCAGGTCCAGCCCGATGGGCCCGTGCACCCGCGCCAGCTCCGCCTCGGACACCCCGGAGGCGATCAGCCCCTCGCGCCGCCGCGCGGTGGTCTTGCGGGACCCGAGGGCGCCGACGTACGGAATCCCGAGCGCGAGCGCGCTGCGTACGGTCGGCACGTCGAACTCCGGGTCGTGGCTCAGCATCACCAGGCAGGCGGCGTCCCGGCGCGCGGCCAGCAGCTTCTCGGCCTCCGTGACCGAGCCGACGAGCCCGGCGCCCCACCCGAGCAGCAGGGCCTGCGCCTCGATGATCTCGGCGAGCTCGCCGCCTCCGCCGATGACGACGTACGGCGCGGAGGGGTACGCCTCCACGAACACCAGCCCGTGCTCCCCGTACAGCGCGTCCCGCCCCGGCCGGCGCGTGGCCAGCAGCTCGCCGGCCCGGCGCTCGGCGTCGTTGGAGGGCGCGTCGACGGCCCGTACGACCTCGCTCACGGCCTGCTGCGCCGGCTCGTCGAGCCGGGTCACGAGCGCCACCCCGACGCCCTCCCCGAGCAGGTCCCACCATTCGGCGGGTACGGCCTTCAGCGGCTGCAGCAGGATCTCGGCCCGGCCGCCGCAGGTCAGCTTCGCCTCGACCGCCTCGTCGGCCCCCACCGAGACTTCGCACACCCGGGCGGTGGCCCCGGTGGCCATGGCTCCGGCCTCCGCCACCAGCTCGGCGTCGAAGACCCCGCGGTACAGGGCCCCGACGCACTCTCCGCGTGCATCGACGAGCAGGGCCCCGGCGGGATCCCGCGGCCCGAACCCCTGCTCGGCCACCGGCCGGGCCAGGAACCCGGCCCGCCCCTCGGCCACCCACTGCCGCGCCGTCTCCACCAGCTCACGCATCGCGCCGCCCCATCCTCGTCGTCAGAGCCCGCCCCAAAGCACCTGGTCAGCGGCGCAACGCGGCCTCACGGCCAACCTACGCACGCACCCCACCCCTACCCATCCCTCAAAACCCACAGACCCGGACCCACCTCCCTCGTACAGACCACCGGACCGGACCACCCGCTGCCGACTTGCACGCGGGCGCCGGGAGGCGTTGTTTCGAAGTACGACAGAGAACGTGAAGTACGGCAGAGAACGTTGGGGATGACCCGGAATGCTCTTCACGGACCGCGACGACGCAGGACGACGACTCGGCACGGCGCTGCGGACGTACGCGGCGGACGGGCCCGTCGTCCTGGGGCTGCCCCGGGGCGGGGTCCCGGTGGCCTTCCACGTGGCGCACGCCCTCGGCGCCCCGCTCGACGTGATCGTCGTCCGCAAGCTCGGGGTCCCGTACCAGCCCGAGCTGGCGTTCGGCGCCATCGGGGAAGGCGGCGTACGCGTGATCAGCGACGACATCGTCCGCCGCGGCCGGCTCAGCCCGCAGGACATCGCCTCCGTCGAGCAGGCGGAGCAGTCGGAACTCACCCGCCGTGCCGCCCGCTACCGCGCGGGCCGGCCGCAGCAGGACCTCCACGGCCGGACGGTGATCGTGGTGGACGACGGCATCGCGACCGGCGCCACCGCTGCGGCCGCCTGCCAGGTCGTACGGGCGCAGGGCGCGGCCCGGGTCGTCATGGCGGCCCCGGTGGCCCCGCCGGACGCGCTGGCCCGGGTGGCCGCGGTGGCCGACGAGGTGGTCTGCCTCTCCACGCCGCCGGGCTTCTCCTCGGTCGGCCAGTGGTACCGGGACTTCTCCCAGACCCCGGACGAAGAGGTCGTCTCCCTCCTCGTGCAGGCCGTCCGGCAACCACCCGCCACGACGGAGGAAGTCTCGGTCTCCGCGGCGGGCCTGCACCTCCCCGGCGACCTCACCCTCCCCCCGGCGGCGAGGGCGGTGGTCGTCTTCGCGCACGGCTCGGGCAGCAGCCGCCACAGCCCCCGCAACCGCCAGGTGGCCACGACCCTGAACCGGGCCGGCCTGGGCACCCTGCTGTTCGACCTGCTCACCCCCGGCGAGGAAGGGGACCGCGCCAACGTCTTCGACATCGAGACCCTGGCCGCCCGCCTCTCCGAGGCCACCGCCTGGCTCGCAACCCGCACCTCGGCCCCGGTCGCCTACTTCGGCGCGAGCACGGGCGCAGCAGCCGCCCTTGCCGCGGCGGCGTCCCCGGATTCACCCGTCTACGCGGTGGTCTCCCGCGGCGGCCGCCCGGACCTGGCGGGCCCGCACCTCGCCGCGGTCCGGGCCCCCACCCTGCTCGTGGTCGGCTCGGAGGACTCCCTGGTCCTCACCCTCAACCGCGAGGCGCAGGCCCGGCTCCGGTGCGAGAACCGCCTGGAAATCATCGAGGGCGCCACCCATCTCTTCGAGGAACCGGGAGCCCTTCACGCGGTGTCGGCCCTCGCGGAACGCTGGTTCATCACCCACCGGCCGGCGGCCCCTGCGCGCTGAGGAGCGGCTCGCCGTATTTATTGCAGCCGAGCGGAATTCACCGGACGGGCAGCTCTCTGTTTCCCTCAGTTTTCCACCGGACGATTCCCCTAAAGGCCGAGCCCGCCCCAATGAAATGTATTGAGGCCGCCCGAGTGATCCTCGGCGGGACATGCGCCGTGGTGTGATCAATCGATCGCCGAGAGTCAACAATGGCTTCGTCCGTAGCCATAGGCGAGGTGCCGCGCATTCACATGGGGCGCGCAAAGTGCGCGCTCGGGCGTGACCCCTCCGAGCTCGTGAGGAAGATTCTCTTGAGTCAGCGAACGACCCGAAGTACACGCCTGAAGTCGGCCACGCTGGTTTCGGCCGGCGTGCTCGCCGTGGCGCTCAACGTCGTCCCGGCCACGACGGCCATCGCCGACGCGATCCACCGGTCCGGCACCGACACCGCCGTCGCGCTGCCCGGCCCGTCCGGCGTCATGAGCGACGGCGACCACGGCGGCAAGCGCGGCTCCCAGGGCCCCCAGGGCAAGCCGGGCCGGCCGGGCCACGAGGGCCGCGAGGGCCGCCCGGGCGCCCAGGGCTTCCAGGGCACCCAGGGCTTCCAGGGCACCCAGGGCACCCCGGGCCACCCGGGCCGCGAGGGCCGCGAGGGCCGCCAGGGGCCCCAGGGCTTCCAGGGCTTCCAGGGCTTCCAGGGCTTCCAGGGTGAGCGGGGCCACGAGGGCCACGATGGCCGCGAGGGCCGCCAGGGGCCCCAGGGCCACCCGGGCCGCGAGGGCCGCCAGGGCCCCCAGGGCCGCCAGGGCCCCCAGGGCTACCAGGGTGAGCGGGGCGAGCAGGGAGTGCGGGGCCCGCAGGGCTTCCAGGGTGACCCGGGCGAGCGTGGAGCGCGGGGCCCGCAGGGCTTCCAGGGCTACCAGGGTGAGCAGGGTGAGCAGGGAGTGCGGGGCCCGCAGGGCTTCCAGGGCACCCCGGGCGCGACGGGCAGGTTCACCACGTACGTCGTCCCCGCTAACGGCACCCGGATCGCGACCGCATTCTGCGCGCCGGGCGACCTCGCTACCGGCGGCGGATTCCAAGGCTTCCAGGGCAACCCGGACCAGAGCTTCCCCGTCGGCACCCCTCCCAACGGATGGCAGGCCAGCATCACGGCCAACCAGCCGATCACCGCCTTTGTGGTGTGCGTCCGCCAGGCGCCGTAAGTCCCTTCGCCGAACGGCGGTGCCCCTGGGCCTCGGCCCCGGGGCACCGCCGTTCGGCGTACACGCCTACACCAGCAGCGGTCCGCCGCACCGCGCGGCGCCTTCCTTCATCGCGATGAGGTTGGCGACCACGTACGAGATGTCGTTCTTGGAGTGCCAGTCGGAGGGGAAGTACGTGACCAGCCGCGACGACTGGAACCGGGCCTCGATGCTGGGCACGAAGGCCCGGTACTGCTCGTCCGTGTAGTACCAGAACGAGTTCTCGTTGTAGTACGCCACGTGGGTCGGGTCCTGGTACGCGCCGCGGCCGTCCGAGCTGGGCGTCATGGTGAGGAGCATCCCGCCGGGCGCCAGCAGCCGGTACATCTCGTTGATCAGCGGCACCTTCGCGGGCACGTGCTCGAGGAAGTCCACCGCCCGCATCAGGCCGACGGAACCGTCGGGCAGATCCAGTTTCCCGGGCAGCGTCGCGACGATGTCGACGCCCTTCCCCGGGTACTGGTCGACGCCGAGGTAGCCGGGGGGCTTGCGGTGGGCCGCGCCGAGGTCCAGCGCGAGCAGGCCGCGCCGGTGGGTCCAGGCGAGGGCGTTCGCCTCGATGTACTTGTCGTACAGGACGACCGTCTCGCGCTGGATGTGCGCATTGATCTCCGGGTCGCTCTGGGTGTTCGCGGGGTGCACCCGCTGGAGGTACAGGCAGCGGTTGATGTGGTGGAAGTCGCCGATGTGGAACAGGCGGCACATCAGGTCCTGGTCGTCCAGGACAGTACGCGCGGCGTCGTACCCGCCCGCCCTTTCGTAGGCGTCCTTGCGGAAGGCCCGCACGTGGTTGGGCGCGTACCAGATGTAGGAGACGTTGTGCGGGGTCGGAGCCATGGAGACGATCTGCTGCAGCTTGCGGCCGTCGACGTCCACCTCCTCGTACTGCCAGCCGCACGCCTCGTCCCACCGAGAGTCGTCCCGGCCCCCGTCCTCGGTGATCTGCGCGGTGTTGCTGTAGACGAAGACGGCCTCCGGGTTCTCGTCGAACACCGTGCCGAGCTCCGCCAGACACGTCTTCGCCAGCAGGTCGTCGTGGTCGAGTTCCACGAGGATCTCGCCGCGCGCCAGTTCGCAGGCCCTGCGCTTCGCGGCCCCGACGCCCCGGAGGCCGTCCGCGATCTCCACGCGGACCCTCTCGTCGGGTTGCTCCGGCCGCCACCGGGCGCCGTTGTTGAGCAGGACGACCCACTCCCAGTCCGGACAGGTCTGCGCCTGCAGGGTAGCCAGGCACTCGTCGAGGAAACGGGGCCGGTGGCTGGGGGTGAAAACGGAGAACCTCGGGGTCGCGGTCGACGTCATCTGGTGCTCCCTGCTGGGGTCGATGTCGGTGAGGGGCTTGCGAATTCCCGGAACTGCTCCGGTACTTGGGAACGGAGCGAGGGATCGGCCGCGACGGCGCGACGGAACGCGCCGCCGGCCTCGCCGGTACGGCCCCGGTCCGCCAGGAGGTATCCGAGTTGCAGATGGGCCGTGGCCGCCTCCGGATCGGCGGCGACCGCGCGCTTCAGGAGTCCGGCGGCCCGGTCGGGCTCGGTCGGCTTCAGCAGGATCGCCTCGTTGAAGAGAGCCGACGTGAAAGACGGGTCGATCTTCAGGGCCTTGTCGTAGGAGGCGAGGGCGTCGGCAGCCTTGCCGTCCTGCTGCGCGATGACCCCCAGGTTGTACCAGGCGAGCTTGTTGTGGGGATCCAGCTCCACCACGCGCCGGAAGGTACGGGCCGCCCCTTCGGAGTCTTGTCGGCTCGCCTGGACAAGGGCGCCCTGTAGCAGTGCATTTGCCTCTTGGGCCTTCAGGTTCACCGACGGGCTCTTGGATTCCGGGGCGGCTGCCGAATGGGACTGAACCGCCCAGACGGCCACCCCGGCACAAGCCGCAGCCACGCCGGCGATTCCGGCCCACCATCGCCTTCGTTTCACTCTGTCACATCTCGTGGAATCGGGAGGGACGGAGATGCGGGCAGCAACCCCCGACAGCGCCGAAGGTCGAACCCCCATCATTTCCGCCGACGTTACGAGCCCGCCCGCGTGATGCCGCCGTATGGCAGGCAATTGGGATGCAAGACCACTCGAATGTACGCATGAAAGAACCGGTCCACCGGAAAGAATTTCACGAATTCTCCGCCAGCATAAGGCGGTTGGATGCCGGCAACTCATTGCCCGGCCCGCCCAGTGCCTGGCCTCGGTAAGACCGTCGTCGCCGGCCGCCGGGCTACACCCGCAGTGACGGCTTCGGCTGTGTGCGAGGATCCACGCGCACGAGTTCCAGCCCGGTATCACATGCGTCTACATCTGGGCCGGCAGTGACGCCCCCATCAAGAAGCCGACGGCCTGACGGCGGGTCCCTGACACCGACCCGGTCCGACTCGGGTCGACGTCTGATGCGGGTCTATCGCGACCGGTGCACAACAGCGACAAAGACCTGGACTCAGTGGGACTGGGTCCAGGTCTTCCTGCTTGGCACTCGTGCAGGTCAGCGGATGTTTCACGTTGGTCCGGCAGGAGTGCCCCCGGCAGGACTCGAACCTGCGCACACGGCTCCGGAGGCCGGACAGTACCCAGGTATTTGCCCAGGTCAGACGCGCAACTGATGATTTGTCAGGCTTGTCGTCCCACGCATTTCCCATGGCTCGGAAATGTCCTCGATGCTCCGCAATGCGAAGTGTCGGATCTTGATGACGGCGACCCGGCCGCCGCGTAGCGCGGTGAGGTCTTCCCGGTTGATTCTGGGAGCGCCACTTCCGCAAGGGGGGGGCGTGGAGGTGATGACCCGTACGTCATCGGCCCGGGTGAGCGTGAGAGTAACTGTTTGGACACTCTGCGTTACTGGCCTTCGGGGTGGGCTGTCCGAGCCCCCGGGGGCGAATCTGCGGCGGCGCGCGTGGGTGAGCGTGGGGCTGGGGCGTCGGCGCGCGACGCCTTCCTCGCCGTCCCGGCGCCGCCGACGTGGACGTCAGAAAGGAGCTACCATCTAAGTAAGATTCAATCTAAGTAATATCGAATCTATGTTTCATGGATGCTGGGAATGTGACGCTGATGGAGTTCAAGGGCAGGTCTGCTGACCTGGATCAGCTGGCTCGGCAGCTGGGCCTGGTAGCCGATGGTACGGGCGCCACCCGTGGTCAGGCTGTGATCGTGACGGGGCGGCGCCGGGTGGGCAAGTCTCGTCTGGTCCAGGAGTTCTGCGACCGTTCCGGGCTTCCATATGTGGTCTTCCAGGCGACCCGGGGACGCAACGCCGTGGCCGAGCGGGCGGACTTCGCCGCGACGCTGGCACATTCCGCTCTGCCCGGGGCCGAGCTGGTGGCCGGGCTGCAGGCCGCCGACTGGAACCAGGCACTGCGTTCCCTGGCGGTCGCGGTTCCGGACGATGCCCCGAGCATTGCGGTGGTCGACGAGGTGCCGTGGCTGGTGGAACAGGACGGGGAGTTCGAGGGAGCGCTGCAGACGGTCTGGGACCGGCACCTGTCCGCCAAGCCGGTCCTGTTGATCCTGGTCGGCAGTGACATGTCGGTGATGGAGGCGCTGCAGTCCTATGGCCGCCCGTTCTTCGGCCGGGCGGCCAAGATGACCGTACAACCACTGCATCTGGCCGATGTGCAGGCGATGACCGGTCTTGACGCGGCGGAAGCGGTGGATGCGCTGCTGATCACCGGAGGGTTCCCGGAGATCGTTCAGTCCTGGCGGCCGGGGATGGGCCGCAGAGACTTCCTGCGGGAGGCTGTGTCCAACCCGCTTGCGCCGCTGTTGGTGGCGGGCGAACTGTCGCTGCTGGGGGAGTTTCCCGAGACGTCCCACTCGCGCGCGATCCTGGAAGCGGTCGGCAGTGGCGAGCGGACCTTCTCCACCATTGCCGCACAGGCCGGTGGTGCGGGCGCGCTGCCCTCGGGCACGTTGTCTCCGCTGTTGACCACGCTGCTGGCCAAGCGGGTCCTGGCCGCTGACCTGCCGCTCTCGGCCAAGGCGGACGGCAAGAACAAGCGCTATCGCATCGCCGATCCGTATCTCCGGTTCTGGCTGGCTTTCCTGCAGCGCGGGATCCCGCTCATCGAGCGCGGTCGCGGTGATCTGGCGCTGGAGCGCATTGAGCGGTCGTGGACGACCTGGCGGGGCCGGGCCGTCGAGCCGGTCGTCCGCGAGTCGCTGCTGCGCCTGCTGCCCGATGAGAGGTGGCCGCAGACGGAGGCGGTCGGGGGTTGGTGGAACCGGCAGAACAACCCTGAGATCGACCTGATCGGAGCCGATCGTGAACCCGTCGCAGGGCAGGTCCACTTCATCGGCTCGGTGAAGTGGCTCGAGTCGCAGCCGTTCGGCCGACGTGAGTACGACGCCCTGGTGCGGGACATGCTCGCCGTGCCCGGCGCCGAGCCGGGCACGGCGCTGGTGGCGGTGTCCCGTTGTGGTGTTGAGGACGATCTGCCTCTTGCGGCGCACTGGGGTCCGGAAGACCTTGTTCGTGCCTGGCGGTAGTCAGGGAAACCGCCAGGGTGGTCATGGTGATGGATCTGCCTCGGGCGCCCAGTGGCAGTAGGCATCGACCGTCCTCTGAGACCCTTCCGGGCATCGAAGCCCATGTGCGCGGCGGCAAGGTGACGGGCCCGGAGGCGGGAGCCTGCGCCGGCACTGAGCACGGCGGTCTGAGGGGACGCGGCCGGTTCACCCCTGCGGGGTGACCGGACGGCGCTAGCCTGGCCGGGTGAATGCGCGTACTGCCCTTGTGGAATGGCTGGGCACCCTGGAGCCTGAGCGGCTGACCGCATTGCTGGAGGAGCGGGATCTGCCGCTCGCCGCCGAGTACCGGCGGATCACCACCCTCCGCGAGCTCGCCGAACACCTGCTCACCGACGAGTCGGTGGGCCAAGGCCTGATGGCGGGCACCGCGGGAGAACTGGAATTGCTCGCTTCCATTGCCGCCCTTGCCCTGGAGCGGCACGGTCCCGTAGCCGGTGGCGAGGCCGAGGACGGGCCCCGGTATCCCTGGCAACAGCGGAAGCCCGTTGCCGCGGTGGAGCCCGCGGACCGACTGGTGTCCGAGCGGGACGTACTGGCCTGGTTCGAGCCGGGGGAGAAGCGGCGGCGGGCGGAGCACACGCTCGCCCGACTGCGGGAGCGCGCGCTGTTGCTCCCCGCGCCCAAGGGAAAACTGGCGCTGCCGCCGCTGTTGCATGTCCGGGCCACTGGGTTCGACGGTTACGGGCGCACCGCCACCAGGCTGCTGACCCACGCCTACAACGCCCCCGAGGTCAAGCGGATCGCCGCAAACCTCTTCGGCGAGGGCGCGGCCCGTACCCGCGACCAGGCCCAGGAGCTGATCACCGCTCTGCTCACCGATCCCGCCCGCGTGCGGGCACTGGTGGCGGACGCCCCTGTCCGGGCGCTGGAGCTGCTGGACCACCTGGTACCCGGCCCGCCGCTGCTGCGAACCCGCTGCTTCGTCGGCCGGTACGGGGCACAGTATGCGGGCCCGGACGCCAAGTACCTCTTCCGGGACGGCGGCAGCGGTGACGAGGGCACCGACTGGCTGGCCGCGCGCGGACTGCTGGTCCCCGTCGGTCTCGACCTGGTGGAGCTTCCGTACGAGGTCGCCCGTGCGCTCCGCGATGGGGGCGCGGCACCCAGCCCCCGGCTGGAACCAGAGCTGTTCACCGCCACCGCGCCGCTGCCGTCCGGCTGGGAGGGCGAGGGAGGCACGGCCGCAGCGGCGGCCGCCTGGCGGGCCGAACTGGTACTGCGGGCCCTGGCCGCCGAGCCGGTCGCGATTCGCAAGGCGGGCGGGATCGCCGTACGGGACACCCGGCGGCTGGCCAAGGCGGCCGGGGCCGATGAGGCCGGCACCCGGCTGTGGCTGGACCTCGCGGTGAACGCCGGCCTGACCGCACCTCAGGACGCCGAACCGGCCCCCGCTCCCCGCGGCCGCCGGAACTCCAAGGGCCCCAAGCCCTCCGCCCGGCTGCTGCCGAGCGACCGCTACGACGCTTGGGTGGCCGCTCCAGCAGCGGGCAAGCTGCTGCCGCTGCTGGCCGCCTGGGCTGTGGTCCCCGCAGTTCTCAGCCACTGGCCGGACCCCGACGAGACCCCGGTCGCGCTCATCAGCCCGCAGGACGAGGACGCCGTGACCCTGCGCACCGGGGCCTTACGAGCGCTCGCCGTCCTCCCCGACGGACACGGGTTGACCGGGGACGCGCTGGGATACACCGAACTGCTATCCCTGGCCGCGTGGTTCCAGCCCGCCCTGCGCGGTCACCTGGCCGCAGACGGCGCCGGGGAGCTGACCGGCCTGGACGGACTGCTCGACCGCCTGGCGGCCACCCTGACAGAGGCGGCCCTGCTCGGCGTGGTCGCTCACGGCGCGCTCACCCCCGCCGGCCGGTCCCTGTGCCGCCTGCTGGAGGCGGGCGCTGCTCACCACTACCCGGCCGTACCCGGCGCGGACACGGACCCGTCGGCCCGCGGCTCCGAGGGCCTGAGCGAGGACCTCTCCCTCCGCCCCACCCTGGCGAAGGCGGTGACCGCCCTGCGCGAGGACCTGTACGCAGCGCTGCCCGAGCCCAGCGACACGGCCCGGTTCCAGAGCGACCTGACCGCAACCGTCACCGGTGCGCCCGCGCCTGCCCTCGCAGACCTGCTCTCTGCTGTCGGCGACATCGAGTCCGAAGGGCACGCCGTGGTCTGGCGGATCACCGCGACCTCCGTACGCCGGGCCCTGGACGCCGGCTGGAGCGCAGATGAACTCCTCGACCGCCTCACTACCGCCAGCGAGCGCGGCACCCCGCTGCCACAACCGCTCGCCTACACGATCAAGGACACCGCCCGCACCCACGGACAACTCAAGGTCGTCCGCTCCGCCTGCTGCATCCGCTCGGACGACACCGGGCTGATTGCCGAGGTGGCCCAGGCCCGCGGCCTGGCCAAGCTCCGCCTCCGCCGGATCGCCCCCACGGTCCTGATCTCCACAGCCCCGCCGGAGGAGACGCTGTCAGCCCTCCGCACGGCCGGCTACGCCCCCACCCAGGAAGCCGAAACGGGCACCACCGTCCTGGACCGCGCCCCCACCGACCGCGCCCCGAACCTCCTGCCGACCCTGGACCAGGCCCACCCGCTGTACGGCGAACCGGTCCACGGTGTCCCGGCGAGCGCCCGTGCGCTGGCCGCGGCGCTCACCGCGGCCGGGTAAGGGTGGAGGTGCCCCGCAGTCGGAGCGCACTCCTGGTGCCCCGGCCCCCGAACCGGCACTGTCAGTAGGGCGTGTGAGCCTGGGGCGCATGACGCACTCCGCGACCATCGCCCTCCCGGGGCACGAGGAACTCGCACAGGGGGAGCCCGAGACATCCGCCTGGCTGATCATGTTCCTCCTGAACCTCAGCACCGTGTGGATACCCTTCCTCCTGATCGGTACGGCGTGTCTCGTTCTCTGCACCCGCAGACGTCCCGGGGGGTGGCTGACCTCCGGCCCACTGCGCCGGAGCCGGTCGGCCCGGAGGCGTATCGACGAGCTGTGTACGGCACTTTCGGCCGCGGACGGAGCCCGGGCCGGCCTACCGGACGCTGCCGCGCTCGCTGTGCGGGTATGCGCGTCCAGGCGCTGGGCAGTCGCACGGCTGTGGCTGTACGGCCCGGCCAACCTGGCGGCAGGTCTCATGCTCTACGGAGCGTTGGGAGGATGGGGCGGGCCTCTGCGACCGACCGCCGCCGCCATCAGCGCCGGCCTGTTTGCCCTGGCGGCCGCGGCTACAGCCGCGGAGGCCGTCTCGCGGCGCCGGGCGGATCCCTATGGAGAAGCCGTGTGTCGAGGTGTCGTGGCCCTGGAGGCACTGCTGTTGCCGGACAGCGCGGAGAGCAGGGTCAGGACTCCACTGGAGTCCCTCCGAGGCAGAGACCGGCGGCCGACGGCGTACTTCCCCGTGGACTGGTCGTTCCGCACCGTCGAGGAGTTCTGTCTCGCACTGGAACGGTTGGCGCGCTACGCGGTGCTCAGCGGGGACAGGGTGGGCAGAGTGCGGAGGGAGGCACAGGTCCACGTGTACGCGGCGCATGTGCAGGAGGCTCTTGAGCGGCACCGTCTGGCGGCCGTGGCGCATTCTGCCGCGGCCGATTCCGCAGCTGGCGCACCGGCCCGCGGCGCCGAACCGAGTGCCGCGGTGCGGGACGCTCACAGCCGTGTGCTGTCCCTCGTCTCCGGTGTGCTGGCGGATATCTGCCAGGACCGGCTGATCGTTCCGGTGCTCGACTGGGAAGACCTTCCCGAGGAGCGGCGAACAGCGCCGAGCCATGGGACACGGCGGCAGACCGTCTGGCAGACAGCGGCGGCCGTCACGATCCTTATCGCGCTCGCGGGCCTGTTCACCTGGGCCGGTGCACCCGGCGAGTTCGTCTCCCCGATTCTCTTCGGACTCAGCGGTGCCATCGCTGTACTGCTGCCCAGGGCGCGCTGGATGGCCTGAGATACCGGTAGATCGAGCACTCCTACCTCGAGGCCGAACGACCGGTCCCCACCTGGCGGCGGCTGTGCTGGCTAGGCTCGTCGATCCGAGCCAGGGGCAGATGGCCTGTCGCGTCCGAGGTGCTCTGGAGCGCACGAAGGCTGATCTGTGTCGCCTGTGATTCCACCTGAACCGTTCCGACTTTCCTGCCGGTGTTTTGCTGGCCGGTGATCAGTCGGCTCGTGGTTCTGTGTCAGCGTAGTGGGCTGCCTCGAACTCGGTGGGGCTGATCATGCCCAGACTTGAGTGCAGGCGCCGGTTGTTGTACCACTCAATCCAGGAGGCGGTGGCGTACTCGACGTCGGAGATGGTTTTCCATGGGCCTTCGTGGAAGACGCTGGTGCAGATGCATTCGGACTTGTAGAGGCCGTTGATGGTCTCCATCAGGGCGTTGTCGTAGGCGTCACCGACGCTCCCGACCGAGGGGCTGATGCCCTCGAGCCGAAGATGTTCGGTGAAACGCACGCTCGTATATTGCGAGCCCGCATCCGAGTGACATATGAGCTGGTCCCGCCCGACCGGGGTGCCCTCGTGGCCACGACGCCACAGGGCCATCCTGAGCGGCACGTCGACCAGCTCTGGCCTGAAGAGTGATCGAAGAATAGCCGACGACTGTCATATCCGAACGATGTAGATTGTACGTGCGGTGGCTCGGCTTGTGACAGATCTCTACCAGATTGGTGTTGATCTTCTGCATGCCGTATCACGGAGGCATAGTGCGGGAGAGCCAGTCCTGGAGTTCGCGATGGCGATATTGGTAGGCGGGTCCGGATAGACGCAAGAGGCCAGCCTTGTGACACCAGTCAAGGAACCTTCCAAGGCGAAACGGGAGTCGGCGCCAGGACCAGAGCAGGAATGCCAAGTACCTTCGGGAGATGCGGGCAACCCATGAAGCGGAGAAAATTCCTACGGTAGTCCCGAGCACGATACTTGCGGAAACCCCCGTAATGATTTCGGCGCCAAGTCCGACAATGAGTCCAGCCTGGACCCCGTAGATTAGCCCGCTGCGAAGGTTGCCGCGGATCAGGTCGCGAGGGCCGACGGCCTCCTCTGGCCGGTCTGTCGCCCACAGAGCGAGGACGAGGACGCAACCGAAGAACCCGAACAGTACCCAGTGTGAGGTCGTGCGGCCGAGCAAAAAAGCGAGCGAGGCGCTAATCAGCATGCCGGCAAGTCCGCTGAGGATTACCCTGAGGGCCATTTTCTTCAGCTTGACCGATTTGCTCACGATAGGTCCGCTCGTTGTTTTGCGCTTCCCTGCGGGGCTGCCTCTCCAATGAATCCGCTGAGGATTCGGATTAGAGCGAATAGCCATTAGGGCGCTTAGGGCCGCGACGCCGATGATCAGGCCGATCCAGGGGGCAGGGGAGGAGGTTGTCCAGGCGAGAGGGAGAGGTGCAAGTGCTACGAAGGAAGCGAGGATCGCGTCGGTGGCAATAACCCTCCTGCGTCCGGCGATAGGCCAAAGTTCGTGGAGGAGGAGGTCAGAACCCTGCGGGGCGGCAGTGTTGGCGCTGATGGTGGATCCAGGTTGGGGCGCCCTGGACAGACGGCCCAGCCAGATCTGTACACGCTCCGATGTGTAATGACGACGGTTGGTCGTTTGCGCGGTGGCCGCTGGGATTAGGAGGCTTAGGAGGTGGTTTTCGAGATCGCCGAGAGTTGGGAAACGGTTGGAGTCGAGGAGATCGGAAGGGTTGCCGTCACTGTGGTAGACGGTGGCCGCGAGGCATAGCCGCCAAGGAGTGGAAAAGACTTGAGCGAGCCCCCCCTCCTTCCTCGATTCGAGGCTGGCTAGAACGTCCGACCAGCGGGGGTCTCCAACATTCCGGGTAGCTAGATACGTGTGGGATTCTTCGGTGTCCACTGGGGAAATGCGAACCCTAGCCGCGCTGCGCAATCGGTCTCTGGGCGGCACGGAATCGTACTGGGAGTCCCGGCAGGTCAAGACCAAAGGTGTACGACTCGAACCGTATTGTTCATCATTTAGGATGCGGAGTGCCGACCGAGCGCGTGATGCTTGCTGGCCTACATCGGGATAATTTTCACTATTTGACTCATCGAAAGTGTTGTCCATTTCGTCAAGCCCGTCGAGGATTGGCAGGATCCTGTCATTGGCGACCAAGCGTTGAGCCGCGCCGATACGCCACCCAAGCTGAACGAGACGGGTGGTGATGTAGTCCCCCAGGGTGGGACATGCCTCGATATCCCAATCGGCCATGGAGAGACGTACGGGAACGCGGTCGGTCGATTTGCGGTTTTTGATGAGGGTCGTGATGAGCTCAAGGGCCAAAACCGTCTTTCCGGCTCCAGGAGCACCGGTGATGACCAACCGTGAGGAGTGAACTCCGTTGTAGAAGTCGGCGATATCGGGCACAGTTGTGGGATCTCGATGGGCTAATGCACCCTCGATGTATTGCGTCGCCGAATCCACCGGACTTTCTTGAATCGCGGTGAAGTGGAGGTTAATGGACTCTGGATCATTTTTGCCCACCAGTCGTTTCCATTCAGATGTCTCATCGTCGAGGATGCGGCGAGCCAGATCGAAGGTATCGTCATCAATTCCAGGGGGTGGTGAGATCCTCGCGTACCACGAGGCGAGAGCAATCGCTAGAGAAGCGATTGCTACCAGGAGACCCACGTTCTTTGCGGTGTCACTTGCCGTCGCACCTCGCCTGACTAGGACGACTGTCCATACTGCTGTCGCGACGAACAGCGCAGTGCTGCTGAGCGCCAGGCGCATGTAGAACCGACGCTGACGTCGTCCACTCTCCATGGGTCACGATCTTCACGGACAGTGGACTGTCTGGGCTGCATTTGCCTCCACGGCGGGTGGCGCGTCGGCAGTGGATGATGGCCGCGCACTCCAGCGGCCCGCGATGAGCTACGGCCGGCCCCGCACCGACTGCGTGGTGATGGTGGATCAGGGCGGAGGGCTGCGGTGCCTCGCGAGCGGCGGCAGGTGACGGGAGGGCCGCTATCGCAGGTCTTTCGCGACCCGTGCGTAACAACGACAAAGACCTGGACTCAGTGGGACTGGGTCCAGGTCTTCATGCTTGGCACTTCAGCAGGTCAGCGGGTGTTCCGCGCTGGTCTGGCTGGAGTGCCCCCGGCAGGATTCGAACCTGCGCACACGGCTCCGGAGGCCGTTGCTCTATCCCCTGAGCTACGGGGGCGTGTCATTCGCGTTGCGGCGACGGGTTGAACACTACCAGCTTCCCCCGGGTGATCAGAAACGAGTTCCGGGGGAGGGGGACGTGGGTCGCCCGGAGGGGGTGGAAGTGGCAAAAACCCGGACGCGGGGGCTTAGGCGGACCTACTCTCGAGTTGTGTCAGGCGCCTCGGGCCGGGTGCTTGTTGTCGACGACAACAAGGTCATCCGGCAGCTGATCAAGGTCAATCTCGAGCTGGAGGGCTTCGAGGTAGTGACCGCGAACGATGGTGCCGAGTGTCTGGACGTCGTGCACCGCGTGTGCCCCGACGTGATCACCCTTGATGTGGTCATGCCCCGGCTGGACGGGTTCGGGACGGCGGCGCAGCTGCGCGCCGACCCGCGGACGCGGCACGTGCCCGTCGCCATCGTGAGCGCCTGTACGCAGCACGAGGTGGAGGCCGGGATCGAGGCCGGGGTGGATGCGTTCCTCGCCAAGCCCTTCGAGCCCGTCGAGCTCGTGCGGCTCGTACGCCGGCTCATCGAGCGCAAGGACCGGCGGGAGCGGAAGGGAGCCCCCGCAGGGCGCGGGAGAGGGTAGCGGGCGTCGGCTGTTCACATGGCGAAACCATTCGCGGGATGGGCGGGCTTCTCGCCTAGGCTGGTCCCGTGACCCCCGCAGACCTCTCCCGTACCGTCGTGCGCGCCGTGCGCTGCGCCGTCGAGGAGGGGGAGCTGCCCGCCGAGGCAGGTGTGCCCGAGCGGGTCGTCGTCGAGCGGACCCGCCCCGGTGGGGTGGGGGACTACGCCACCCCCGTGGCCTTTCAGGTCGCCAAGACGGCCGGACGCCCGCCCCGGGGCGTGGCGGACGTACTGGCCCGCCGGCTCGGCTCGGAGCCCGGCATCGAGCATGTCGAGGTCACCGGAGCCGGGTTCCTCAACTTCGTGCTGCCGCCCCCCTCCGCCCCCTCCGTCGTCCGCGACGCCATCGTCCGCGACATCGTGATCCGGGACGTGCGGGGCGGGGCCATGTTCGCCGCCCCCGCCCCCGCCGACGAGAGCGGGACCGGGCTGCGCGAGGGCGTCGTGCGGCGCAGTGTCCTGCGGCTCGTGTGCGCCCAGGGCGGCACCGGGCGCGGCCTGCCCGAGGACCTGCCCGAGGACCTGCCCGTCGCGCCCCTTGCCAGGCGGGACGGCGACGTCGTCGCCCGTTACGGCCGCGACGCCGCCCACTGGGCGATGCTCGCCGTGCCCGCCCGGGAGACCCCGGTCGTCTCCGACGCTTTGCTCGTTCAGGGCGAGGCCAGCGAGTTCTTCCGCGTGCGGTACGCCCACGCGCGCAGCCGGGCCCTCGTACGGAACGCCGATCAGCTGGGCTTCCACCCGGAGCCGGGCGACGTCGACGTGCCCGCCCTGCTGCGCCTCGTCGCCGACCACGACCTCGTCCTGGAGGCCGCCGCGCACCACCGCGCGCCCGAGCGGCTCACCCGGCACCTCGTGGAGCTGGCCGACGAGCTGCTCGATTTCCAGCACTGCGTCCTGCCCAAGGGGGACGAGAAACCCTCGGCCGCCCACCGTGCCCGGCTGGCTCTTGCCGAAGCCGCCGGGACGGTGCTGGCCGGTGGCCTGGCCCTGCTCGGCATAGACGCACCTGACTGCCTGTGATCTGCGAAGAGAGATACCGATGAGCCGTTCCGCGCACCCCGCCGGGCCCCGCCACGCCGACGTCCTGCCCGAGGGGCACTACTCCCCGCCGCCCGCCGACCTCAACGCGCTCGACGAGAAGGTCTGGGCCCGGACCGTACGACGGAACCCCGACGGTGTCGTGACGGTGGGCGGCATCCCCGTCACCACCCTCGCCCAGGAGTTCGGGACGCCCGCCTACTTCCTCGACGAGGAGGACTTCCGGGCCCGGTGCCGGGCCTGGGCGCACGCCTTCGGGCCGGACGCCGACGTCTTCTACGCCGGGAAGGCGTTCCTCTCCAAGGCCGTCGTGAAGTGGCTGCGGGAAGAGGGGCTGAACCTCGACGTGTGTTCCGCCGGGGAGCTGGCCACCGCACTCGCCGCCGGGATGCCCGCCGAGCGGATCGCCTTCCACGGCAACAACAAGTCCGTCCGGGAGATCACCCGGGCCGTCGAGGCCGGAGTCGGTCGCATCGTGCTCGACTCCTTCCAGGAGATCGCTCGAGTCGCGCACATCGCCCGGGAGCTCGGCGTACGCCAGCCCGTCCAGATCCGCGTGACCGTGGGCGTCGAGGCGCACACGCACGAGTTCATCGCGACCGCGCACGAGGACCAGAAGTTCGGCATCGCCGTCGCCGACGGCTCCGCGGCGGAGGCGGTCCGGCGCGCGCTCGGGCACGACAGCCTCGAGCTGCTCGGCGTCCACTCCCACATCGGCTCGCAGATCTTCGACATGGCCGGCTTCGAGGTGTCCGCCAAGCGCGTGGTCCGGCTGCTGGCCGCCGTACGCGACGAGCACGGCGTCGAGCTGCCCGAGATCGACCTCGGCGGCGGCCTCGGCATCGCGTACACGTCCTCCGACGACCCGCGCGAGCCCCACGAGATCGCCAAGGCCCTGCACGAGATCGTCGCCCGCGAATGCGAGTCCGCCGGGCTGCGCGCGCCCCGCATCTCCGTCGAGCCCGGCCGGGCCATCGTCGGGCCCACCGCCTTCACGCTGTACGAGGTCGGCACGATCAAGCCGCTCGAGGGGCTGCGTACGTACGTCTCCGTGGACGGCGGCATGTCCGACAACATCCGCACCGCCCTCTACGACGCCGAGTACGCGGTCACCCTCGTCTCCCGCGTCTCCGACGCCGAGCCCATGCTCGTCCGCGTCGTCGGCAAGCACTGCGAGAGCGGTGACATCGTGGTGAAGGACGCCTTCCTGCCGGCCGACCTGGCCCCGGGGGACCTCCTCGCCGTACCCGCCACCGGGGCGTACTGCCGCTCCATGGCCAGCAACTACAACCACGCGCTGCGACCGCCCGTCGTGGCCGTGCGCGACGGGGAGGCCCGAGTGATCGTCCGGCGCGAGACGGAGGAAGATCTCCTGCGTCTCGACCTCGGATGAACCGCATATTTCCGGGGGAAGCCCCCAGACCCCCAAAATAGGTGCCGATAGGTGTCTCACTCAATGGACCGAGGATGGAAAGTGCTGTCCATTGAGTGAGACTGGTTGAGACCTGGCGCGCAACCCGCGCGCCGGGTGGTGATGGAAGATCGAAAGGCGTAGGTCGAATGATGCGTACGCGTCCGCTGAAGGTGGCGCTGCTGGGCTGTGGAGTGGTCGGCTCAGAGGTGGCGCGCATCATGACGACGCACGCCGACGATCTGACGGCCAGGATCGGCGCGCCCGTCGAGCTCGCCGGAGTGGCCGTGCGCCGTCCCTCCAAGGTGCGCGAGGGCATCGACCCGGCGCTGATCACCACCGATGCGACCGCCCTCCTCAAACGCGGCGACATCGACATCGCCATCGAGGTCATCGGCGGCATCGAGCCGGCCCGCACCCTCATCACCACCGCCTTCGAGCACGGCATCTCCGTCGTCTCGGCGAACAAGGCACTGCTCGCCCAGGACGGCGCCGCGCTGCACGCCGCGGCCGAGCAGCACGGGCTGGACCTGTACTACGAGGCCGCCGTCGCCGGCGCCATCCCGCTGGTCCGCCCCATGCGCGAGTCCCTCGCCGGCGACAAGATCAACCGGGTGATGGGCATCGTCAACGGCACGACGAACTTCATCCTCGACAAGATGGACTCCACCGGCGCCGGGTACCAGGAGGCGCTCGACGAGGCCACCGCCCTCGGGTACGCCGAGGCCGACCCGACCGCCGACGTCGAGGGCTACGACGCCGCCGCCAAGGCCGCGATCCTGGCCGGCATCGCCTTCCACACCCGGGTCCGTCTCGACGACGTCTACCGCGAGGGCATGACCGAGGTCAGCGCCGCGGACTTCGCCTCCGCCAAGCGCATGGGCTGCACCATCAAGCTCCTCGCGATCCTGGAGCGGGCCGCGGACGGGCAGTCCGTCACCGCTCGAGTGCACCCGGCGATGATTCCGCTCAGCCACCCGCTGTCGTCCGTCCGCGAGGCGTACAACGCCGTCTTCGTCGAGGCGGAGGCCGCCGGGCGGCTCATGTTCTACGGGCCCGGCGCGGGCGGTTCTCCGACCGCCTCGGCGGTCCTGGGCGACCTCGTCGCCGTCTGCCGCAACAAGCTCGCCGAGGCAACGGGGCCCGGCGAGTCGGCGTACACCCAGCTGCCGGTCAGCCCCATGGGCGACGTCGTCACGCGGTACCACATCAGCCTCGATGTGGCCGACAAGCCGGGCGTCCTCGCCCAGGTGGCGACGACGTTCGCGGAGCACGGTGTGTCCATCGACACCGTCCGCCAGCAGGGAAAGGACGGCGAGGCCTCCCTCGTCGTCGTCACCCACCGCGCACCCGACGCCGCCCTCTCCGGGACCGTCGAGGCGCTGCGGAAGCTGGACACCGTGCGCGGTGTCGCCAGCATCATGCGTGTTGAAGGGGAGTAAGGACCCATGAGCAGCAATCGCACCCACCAGTGGCGCGGCATCATCGAGGAGTACCGGGACCGCCTGCCGGTGACGGACACGACTCCCGTGGTCACGCTCCGCGAGGGCGGCACTCCCCTCGTCCCCGCGCAGGTGCTCTCCGAGCGCACCGGCTGCGAGGTGCACCTGAAGGTCGAGGGCGCGAACCCGACCGGGTCCTTCAAGGACCGCGGCATGACCATGGCCATCACCAAGGCCAAGGAGGACGGCGCCAAGGCCGTCATCTGCGCCTCCACGGGCAACACCTCGGCCTCCGCCGCCGCGTACGCGGTGCGCGCCGGGATGGTCTCGGCCGTCCTCGTGCCCCGTGGCAAGATCGCGCTCGGCAAGATGGGCCAGGCCCTCGTGCACGGCGCCAAGATCCTCCAGGTGGACGGCAACTTCGACGACTGCCTGGACCTGGCCCGCGCGCTGTCCGACAACTACCCGGTCGCGCTGGTCAATTCCGTCAACCCGGTGCGCATCGAGGGCCAGAAGACCGCCGC
The DNA here is from genome assembly GCF_055579465.1 of Streptomyces sp. NPDC032745. NCBI lineage: Bacteria > Bacillati > Actinomycetota > Actinomycetes > Kitasatosporales > Streptomycetaceae > Streptomyces > Streptomyces sp. NPDC032745. The sequence continues at coordinate 592,309 of NZ_JBVING010000001.1, forward strand.
GTTCGAGATCGTCGACGCGCTCGGCGACGCCCCCGACATCCACGTGCTGCCCGTCGGCAACGCCGGCAACATCACCGCGTACTGGAAGGGCTTCAAGGAGTACAAGGCCGACGGCCTGGCCTCCCGTACGCCCCGCGTGTGGGGTTTCCAGGCCTCCGGTTCCGCGCCCATCGTGCGCGGCGAGATCGTCAAGGAGCCGCACACCATCGCGACCGCGATCCGCATCGGCAACCCGGCCTCGTGGGACTACGCGCTCGCCGCGCGCGACGAGTCGGGCGGCTTCATCGACGAGGTGACGGACCGCCAGATCCTCGCCGCCTACCGCCTGTTGGCCGCGCAGGAGGGCGTCTTCGTCGAGCCCGCCTCGGCCGCGTCCGTCGCCGGCCTGCTCAAGGCCGCCGAGCTGGGCCTGGTCGACCCCGGCCAGACGATCGTATGCACCGTCACCGGAAACGGACTCAAGGACCCCGACTGGGCGGTCGCCGGCGCCCCGCAGCCGGTCACCATCCCGGTCGACGCAGAGGCCGCAGCCGTCCGCCTCGGCCTGGTCTGATCCGGCCCGGCGCCGTGGCGGCGAACTGAGTTGCCGGGTTCCGGAGGGCCTCCGGAACCCGGCAACTCAGGCCGTACGGCACAAAAGTCAACGGCATTCAGCGGAATCCACCGGAAGACACCGACACGCATCGTGCGCCTCCTGTGCGCCCTATGTCGCGAGAGAACCTTCCTTCGATACGCTGTACTTACATCCGCCACCGCGCATATGACCGTGGTGCTGCCCAGAGGGCCTTCGGGTGTCGTACGTTCTCCAGTACATTCGCAGCGAGCCAGCGAAGATCTCGTCTCGCACAGTCACAAGGAGTGTCATCGGACGATGGCCGGTCCAGCGTTCCGCGCCGCCGCCGTACGGGTGCGCGTCCCCGCCAGCAGTGCCAACCTCGGCCCGGGCTTCGACGCCCTCGGCCTGGCCCTGGGGCTCTACGACGACGTAGTCGTCCGGGTGGCCGACTCCGGCCTGAACATCGACATCGCGGGCGAGGGCGCCGACACCCTCCCGCGCGACGAGAGCCACCTGCTCGTACGCTCCATGCGCACCGCCTTCGACCTGCTGGGCGGGCAGCCGCGCGGCCTCGAGGTCGTCTGCGCCAACCGCATCCCGCACGGCCGCGGCCTCGGGTCCTCCTCGGCCGCCATCTGCGCAGGCATCGTCGCCGCCCGCGCCGTGACCATAGGCGGAGAGGCCAAGCTCGACGACGCGGCCCTGCTCGAACTCGCCACCGAGATCGAGGGCCACCCCGACAACGTCGCCGCCTGTCTCCTCGGCGGCTTCACCCTCGCCTGGATGGACGGCGGCAGCGCCAAGGCGATCCGCATGGAGCCCGCCGATTCCATCGTTCCGGTGGTCTTCGTCCCCTCCAAGCCCGTCCTGACGGAGACCGCGCGCGGCCTGCTGCCGCGCAACGTCCCGCACGTGGACGCGGCCGTCAACGCAGGTCGTGCAGCCCTGCTCGTCGAAGCCCTGACCAGGCGTCCCGAGTTGCTGCTGCCGGCCACCGAAGACCGGCTCCACCAGGAGTACCGGTCCCCGGCGATGCCCGAGAGCGTGGCACTCGTCAACCGGCTGCGGGCGGACGGCATCCCCGCGGTCATCTCCGGTGCGGGCCCCACGGTCCTCGCGCTGGTCGACAACGGCGCGGCCGACAAGGTCGCGCAGCTCGCGGGCGAAGGGTGGGCGGCGAACCGGCTCGCCCTCGACGCTGCGGGCGCGAGCGTACTTCCGTTGGGCACCCAGGGCGGCTAGGCCGTATGGGCATACCCGCCAGGGCGGGCGGTCAGGGCAGGCCGCCAGCGCGGAAGGCGCGATTGCCGGTGATTGAGAGGGGGAATATTCGTTGGATCCGGTAGTGTTACTCTCAAGTGTGCAGCCGAAGCCGCCATGGCTCGGTGCTCAGTGTCCCCATCCGGGACCACCTTTCTTCCGGGAGCCTCCCCGACTGCTTTGATCGCTTCCAGCAGTTTCGAGCACGCTCCGGAATCGGCGTGACATTCCCACGCTTCCAGCTCGGGGGCTTCTCGCCGGAACCACCCATGCACGTTTCTCTCCGCCGTATCTCTACCGGCGGACCACCGCCCCGGCCGCGGTCCACGACCCATCAAGTCATGGCCCGTTGTCGGACAGCACAACCGGTCGCCGAGCCAGACAGGCCGACGTCCGCTCCAGGGAAGGACCCTTCGTGAGCGACACCACCGATCTGATGGGCGCTGCCGACACCAATGTCGACACCAGTGCCCCCGCCGCGGGCGCCGCGGCGACCACTGCCGGACGTCGGCGCCGCTCCGGCACCGGCCTCGAGGGCATGGTCCTGGCCGAGCTGCAGCAGGTCGCGTCGGGCCTCGGAATCAGGGGCACCGCGCGGATGCGCAAGAGCCAGCTGATCGAGGTCATCAAGGAGGCGCAGGCGGGCAGTGGTGCCCCCAAGGCCGCGGCCCCCGCCGCCGACGCCGCCGAGGCCAAGCCGAAGCGCCGCGCCACCAGCAAGGCCCGTACGGGTGAGGCCGCTGCCGAGGCGCCCGCCGAGAAGCCTGCCGCGCAGGCGCAGATCGAGATCCCGGGCCAGCCGGCCTCTGACGACGCCCCGGCCGGCGAGCGCCGCCGCCGTCGGGCCACGGCCCCCTCCGGCAGCCCGGAGACCGCGGCCCCCGCCGCCGTGCAGGTCGAGGCGAAGGCCGAGACCGCCACCACCACCACCGCGACCGCGCCGGCCGAGGTCAAGGCCGAGGCCGCGACCGCCGTCTCCGCGCCCGCCCAGGAGGGCGAGGGCCGCGGCCGGCGTGACCGCCGCGACCGCGGGGACCGTGCCGAGCGCGGCGACCGCCAGCGCGACCGCCGCGACCGCGGTGCCAAGGCCGACGAGCCGGGCCAGGGCGCCCAGGGCCAGGGCCAGGCCGGTCAGGGCGGTGGCCGCGGTGACCGTCAGGACCGCCAGCAGCAGGGCGACCGCCCTGACCGCCAGCAGCAGGGCGGCCGTCAGGACCGTCAGCAGCAGGGCCAGCAGGGCCGCCAGGACAACGGCCCGCAGGACGACTTCGACGACGAGGGCGGTCGTCGCGGCCGGCGCGGCCGCTACCGCGACCGCCGTGGCCGTCGTGGCCGCGACGAGTTCGCGCCGAACGAGCCGCAGGTCGCCGACGACGACGTCCTGATCCCCGTCGCGGGCATCCTGGACATCCTCGACAACTACGCGTTCATCCGGACCTCGGGCTACCTGCCCGGCCCCAACGACGTGTACGTCTCCCTCGCCCAGGTCCGCAAGGCGGGTCTGCGCAAGGGCGACCACACCACCGGTGCCGTGCGCCAGCCCAAGGACGGCGAGCGCCGCGAGAAGTTCAACGCCCTCGTGCGTCTGGACTCGGTGAACGGCATGGCGCCCGAATCCGGCCGCGGCCGACCGGAGTTCCAGAAGCTGACCCCGCTGTACCCCCAGGACCGGCTCCGTCTGGAGACCGACCCGGGCGTGCTGACGACCCGCATCATCGACCTCGTGTCGCCGATCGGCAAGGGCCAGCGAGGCCTGATCGTGGCCCCGCCGAAGACCGGCAAGACGATGATCATGCAGGCGATCGCCAACGCGATCACCACGAACAACCCCGAGTGCCACCTGATGGTCGTCCTGGTCGACGAGCGTCCGGAAGAGGTCACCGACATGCAGCGGTCGGTCAAGGGCGAGGTCATCTCCTCGACCTTCGACCGCCCGGCCGAGGACCACACCACCGTCGCCGAGCTGGCCATCGAGCGCGCCAAGCGCCTCGTCGAGCTGGGTCACGACGTGGTCGTCCTGCTGGACTCCATCACCCGTCTGGGCCGCGCGTACAACCTCGCGGCGCCCGCCTCCGGCCGCATCCTGTCCGGTGGTGTCGACTCGACCGCGCTGTACCCGCCGAAGCGCTTCTTCGGTGCCGCGCGCAACATCGAGGACGGCGGCTCGCTGACCATCCTGGCCACCGCGCTGGTCGACACCGGCTCGCGCATGGACGAGGTGATCTTCGAGGAGTTCAAGGGCACCGGCAACATGGAGCTCAAGCTCGACCGCAAGCTCGCCGACAAGCGCATCTTCCCGGCCGTCGACGTCGACCCGTCGGGCACCCGCAAGGAGGAGATCCTCCTCAACAGCGAGGAGCTCGCCATCGTCTGGAAGCTGCGCCGGGTGCTGCACGCGCTCGACTCGCAGCAGGCCATCGAGCTCCTGCTCGACAAGATGAAGCAGACGAAGTCGAACGCCGAGTTCCTGATGCAGATCGCCAAGACGACCCCGTCGGGCAAGAACGACGACTGACCGTCGCCGCACCGCATCACCGAGGCCGCCCCCACCGCACTCGCGGTGGGGGCGGTTCCGCGTTTTCGGTGTGTTTTCGGGCGTCTCGGCGCCTTTTCCGCAGGTGCGAGTTTCGCCACACTCGCGGTTTTCGTGAACCTCGCAGCCGTGGCGTGCGTCCCTCCGGGAAACCGCAGGTGGGCGGGGTGCCACGGCGTGCTCCTCCCGCCCCGGCCACCGGAGTGCACCCGGCACGGGGCCCGTGCCGGCCGTGGAACCCTGGACGGCGTTCGGCCGTCTGTGTCAGGGGGCGGTGCAGGGAGGCCACTGGGCCGGGCATCCGGCCGGGAACGCATTCAGGACTGAGGAGAGCATGAGCGAGGACAGCAGTGGCAGCGGCCGGCGTGCCGCGGGCCGGCGCCGACGGAAACCCGCGAAGGGGCGCAGGGCCCTCGTCATCGCCGCGTGGAGCGCCGCCGGTGTGGTCCTCCTGGGCGGGGCGGGTCTCGGCTGGTTCTACTTCCACCTGAACGGGAACCTGAAGACGGTCGACATCGACCAGGCGCTCGGCACCGACCGCCCGCAGAACGTGGACAACGGCTCGATGGACATCCTCGTCCTCGGCTCGGACTCCCGCGGCGGCGCGAATTCCGAGTACGGCCCGGACGACGGCGGCTCGGCCCGCTCCGACACGGCGATGATCGTCCACCTGTACGACGGCCACAAGAAGGCCACCGTCGTCTCGATCCCGCGCGACACCATGGTCAACCGGCCGGCGTGCACGCTGAGCAACGGCAAGACCGACCGCGGCAGCTCGCGCTCGCAGTTCAACGAGTCGTTCACCATCGGCGGGGCCGCCTGCGCGGTCAAGACCGTCGAGAAGATGTCGGGGATCCGCATGGACCACTACATCGAGGTCGACTTCACGGGCTTCAAGAAGATCATCGACAACCTCGGCGGCGTCGAGCTGACCACCACCAAGCCGATCAAGGACTACGGGAGCCACCTCGACCTCCCGGCCGGCCCGAACAAGCTGAACGGCGAGCAGGCCCTCGGCCTCGTACGGACCCGCAAGACGGTCGGCGACGGCTCCGACCTGGGCCGAATACAGCTGCAGCAGGCGTTCATGAAGGCCCTGATCAAGCAGGTCAAGGGCATAGGCGTCTTCGACAACCCCAAGCGGCTGCTCGACCTCGCCGACACCGGCACCAAGGCGCTCACCACCGACAAGTCGCTCGGCGACGTGAAGTCCCTGATGGGCTTCGCCCAGAGCCTCCAGGGCATCGACGCCCAGGACATGAAGATGATCACCCTGCCCGTGGGTCCGGACCCCCGCGACTCCGACCGGGTCGCCCCGCTGGCCAAGGAGTCCAAGATGGTCTGGGACGCCCTGCTGGCCGAGCAGCCGGTCCCCGCCGAGGCCACCGCGAACTCCATGGGCGACAAGGGCACGGCCGGCGAGATCGTGAAGTAGACCGCAGAACGCCTGGTCACACGGCTCTCGCCGGAGAGCGGAATAGATGCCGGACCCCCCTGGTTGAGGGAGGCGTCCTCAGAATTTTGACAGGCAGCCCGGTCCTGGCAGACTGGTCTGTCGGCCCCGGTTCACGCAGTGCGCAATTCGGCTCCTGCGACCCGGCGCCCTCCCGAATCTAGGAGACACCTTGAAGCGCGATGTTCACCCCGAGTACGTCGAGACCCAGGTCAGCTGCACCTGTGGCGCGTCGTTCACCACCCGTAGCACCCTGACCGAGGGCACCATCCGTGCCGAGGTCTGCTCCGAGTGCCACCCGTTCTACACGGGCAAGCAGAAGATCCTCGACACCGGTGGCCGTGTCGCCCGCTTCGAGGCCCGCTTCGGCAAGGCTGCCGGCTCGAAGTAGCGAGCCCCCGGCGCCGGACCCCGGCTGCACCCTGTCCACACGGGGGCAGCCGGACCGGCGCCTTTGTCGTCCCGCAGCCCTTTTTCGTACTTTTCACCCCAGGAGCCCCCGATGTTCGAGGCGGTCGAGGAACTGGTCGGCGAGCACGCCGATCTTGAGAAGAAGCTCGCCGACCCTTCGGTCCACTCGGATCAGGCCAACGCGCGCAAGCTCAACAAGCGCTATGCGGAGCTGACCCCGATCGTCGCGACCTTCCGCGCCTGGAAGCAGTCCGCCGAGGACATCGAGACGGCCAAGGAGTTCGCGGCCGACGACCCGGACTTCATTGCCGAGGTGAAGGAACTGAGCGCGCAGCGCGATGAGCTCACCGAGAAGCTCCGCCTGCTGCTCGTCCCGCGCGACCCCAGCGACGACAAGGACGTGCTCCTGGAGATCAAGGCGGGCGCGGGCGGCGACGAGTCCGCCCTGTTCGCCGGCGATCTGCTGCGCATGTACCTGCGCTACGCAGAGCGCGTGGGCTGGAAGACCGAGATCATCGACTCCACCGAGTCAGAGCTCGGCGGCTACAAGGACGTCCAGGTCTCCGTCCGCACCAAGGGCGGCAACGGTGCCACCGAGCCCGGCCAGGGCGTCTGGGCCCGCATGAAGTACGAGGGCGGCGTGCACCGCGTCCAGCGTGTTCCGGCCACCGAGTCCCAGGGCCGCATCCACACCTCCGCCGCCGGCGTGCTCGTCACCCCGGAGGCCGAGGAGGTCGAGGTCGAGATCAACCCCAACGACCTCCGCATCGACGTGTACCGCTCGTCGGGCCCCGGCGGCCAGTCCGTCAACACCACCGACTCGGCCGTGCGCATCACGCACATGCCGACCGGTGTGGTCGCCTCCTGCCAGAACGAGAAGAGCCAGCTCCAGAACAAGGAGCAGGCGATGCGCATCCTCCGGTCGCGCCTGCTGGCCGCGGCCCAGGAGGCCGCCGAGCAGGAGGCCTCCGACGTGCGCCGCAGCCAGGTGCGCTCGGTGGACCGCTCCGAGAAGATCCGTACGTACAACTTCCCGGAAAACCGGATCTCGGACCACCGGACCGGATTCAAGGCGTACAACTTGGACCAGGTGCTCGACGGCGACCTCGATTCGATGATCCAGGCCTGCGTCGACGCGGACTCGGCCGCCAAGCTGGCGTCCGCGCACTGATCCCGCCCGACCTGCTCCACCCCCGCTCCACCCCCGTACGACAGCAGCCCGGAGGACCAGCGTGAACTTGCTGCTTGCCGAGGTGGCCCAGGCCACCCAGCGGCTGGCCGCCGCCGGCGTGCCCTCACCACGCTTCGACGCGGAGGAGCTCGCGGCCTTCGTGCACGGCGTCAAGCGGGGGGAACTGCACCACGTCAAGGACGCGGACTTCGACGCCCGCTACTGGGAGGCCGTCGCCCGCCGCGAGGCGCGCGAGCCGCTCCAGCACATCACCGGCCGCGCCTTCTTCCGGTACCTGGAGCTCCAGGTCGGGCCCGGGGTCTTCGTGCCCCGGCCCGAGACCGAGTCGGTCGTGGACTGGGCCATACAGGCCGTCCGGGCGATGGACGTCGTCGAGCCGCTGATCGTGGACCTGTGCACCGGGTCCGGCGCCATCGCGCTGGCCATGGCGCAGGAGGTGCCGCGCTCGCGCGTGCACGCGGTCGAGCTGTCCGAGGACGCCCTGCGGTGGACCCGCAAGAACGCCGAGGGCTCCCGGGTCACCGTCCACCAGGGCGACGCGCTGAGCGCGCTGCCCGAGCTGGACGGCCAGGTCGACCTGGTGATCTCGAACCCGCCGTACATCCCGCTCACCGAGTGGGAGTACGTGGCCCCCGAGGCCCGCGACCACGACCCGGAGATGGCCCTCTTCTCCGGCGAGGACGGCCTCGACACCATCCGCGGCATCGAGCGCACCGCGCACCGGCTGCTGCGGCCCGGCGGCATCGTCGTCATCGAGCACGCCGACACCCAGGGCGGCCAGGTCCCGTGGATCTTCGCGGAGGAGCGCGGCTGGGCCGACGCCGCCGACCATCCCGACCTGAACAACCGCCCGCGCTTCGCCACCGCCCGCAAGGCCCTGCCGTGACGGGCGCGACCCACCCCGCCACCCCCCTGCTGCACGAGGAGTCCCGCTGATGGCCCGGCGATACGACTGCAACGACGCGACGGACCGCAAGACGGGTCTGCGTGAAGCCGCATCCGCCGTGCGCCGCGGCGAGCTTGTCGTGCTGCCCACCGACACCCTCTACGGGATCGGCGCGGACGCCTTCAGCGCAGAGGCCGTCGGTGACCTGCTCGCCGCCAAGGGGCGCGGCCGCAACATGCCGACCCCGGTGCTCATCGGCTCCCCGAACACGCTGCACGGCCTCGTCACGGACTTCTCCGAGCAGGCCTGGGAGCTGGTCGACGCCTTCTGGCCGGGCGCGCTGACGCTGGTCGCCAAGCACCAGCCCTCGCTCGCCTGGGACCTGGGGGAGACCCGCGGCACCGTCGCCGTCCGCATGCCGCTGCACCCCGTCGCCATCGAGCTGCTCACCGAGGTCGGCCCGATGGCCGTGTCCTCGGCGAACCTGACCGGGCACCCGGCGCCGGAGGACTGCGACGCGGCGCGCGAGATGCTGGGCGACTCCGTGTCCGTGTACCTGGACGGCGGTCCGACGCCCGGGATCCAGCCCTCGTCGATCGTCGACGTCACCGGGAAGGTTCCCGTCCTGCTGCGCGAGGGGGCGCTGACCGCCGCGCAGCTGCGGGAGGTCGTACCCGACCTCGAGGTGGCCCCGTGAGCCCTCAGGGGCGTGGCATAGCAAGCGGGCACACCTCCGGCGGCAGCCACGGCTGGGGGGACCCCCACCCGGCGGGCGCCGGCGGGGACACGTTCCGCATCCTCCACGTCAGCACCGGCAACGTGTGCCGCTCACCCATCACCGAGCGGCTGACCCGGCATGCACTGGCGCACCGGCTGGGGGGAATCCCGGCGAGCGACCTGATCGTGGAGAGCGCGGGGACCTGGGGCCACGAGGGTGCCCCGATGGAGGCGAACGCGGCGGCCGTGCTCGCGGACTTCGGTGCGGACGCCTCCGGTTTCACCGGGCGGGAGCTGCTCGACGAGCACGTCATACGCGCCGACCTGGTGCTGACCGCCACGCGCGACCACCGTGCGCAGGTCATCTCGATGGGGCATTCGGCGGGGCTGCGGACGTTCACACTGAAGGAGTTCACGCGGCTGGTGCGGGCCATAGATCCGGCCACGCTGCCGCCGCTGGACGACGGCGTCGCCGAGCGGGCCCGTGCCCTGGTGCGGGCTGCGGCCGCACTTCGCGGGTGGCTGCTGGCGCCTTCGCCCGACGCGGACGAGGTGTACGACCCGTACGGGGCGCCGATCACCTTCTTCCGCTCGATCGGCGACGAGATCAACCAGGCGCTCGACCCGGTGGTCACGGCCCTGACGGGCGTCACCACTCCGCACTGACGGGCAGATCCGGCCACGCCGGCGTTCGAGGCGCGACGGTTCGGGGCCGGCCCCCGACACCGGCGCCGACACCCGGCAGCCGCTCGCAGGGCGGGATCGGGGGCGCAGGCCTAGAGTGGCGGGTACCGGGACAGCCCACTGGAGTCGCGCCATGAGCGTCATCACCCCGCCCACGGACCTGCTGCGGCAGCAGGATCCGCAGATGGCCGACGTGCTCGCTGGGGAGGCGCACCGCCAGGCCACCACCCTGCAGCTGAGCGCCGCCGAGAACTTCACCTCGCCCGCCGTGCTCGCAGCGCTCGGCTCGGCGCTCGCCAACAAGTACGCCGAGGGCTATCCCGGCCATCGCTACCACGGCGGCTGCGAGTACGCCGACCTCGCCGAAGGGCTGGCCGTCGAGCGGGCCCGCGCGCTGTTCGGGGTCGAGCACGCCAACGTGCAGCCGCATTCCGGTTCCGCTGCCGTGCTGGCCGCGTACGCCGCGCTGCTGCGGCCCGGGGACACCGTGCTGGCGATGGGGCTCCAGTACGGGGGGCACCTCACCCACGGTTCGCCGGCCAACTTCTCCGGACGCTGGTTCGACTTCGTCGGGTACGGGGTCGACGCCGAGAGCGGCCTCATCGACTACCGGCAGGTGCAGGAGCTGGCGCGGACGCACCGCCCCAAGGCGATCGTCTGCGGGTCGATCTCCTACTCGCGGCACCCGGAGTACTCGGTGTTCCGGGAGATCGCCGACGAGGTCGGGGCGTACCTCATCGCGGACGCCGCCCATCCGATCGGGCTCGTCGCCGGCGGCGCCGCGCCCAGCCCCGTCCCGTACGCCGACATCGTCTGTGCGACGACCCACAAGGTGCTGCGCGGCCCGCGCGGCGGGATGGTCCTGTGCGGCGCCGAGTTCGCCGAGCGGATCGACCGGGCGGTGTTCCCCTTCACCCAGGGCGGCGCCCAGATGCACACCATCGCCGCGAAGGCGGTGGCCTTCGGCGAGGCCGCGGCGCCCGCGTTCACCACGTACGCCCATCGGGTGGTGGCCAATGCCCGGGTGCTGGCCGATGCGCTCGCGGCCAACGGCTTCGCGGTGACGACGGGCGGCACCGACACCCATCTGATCACTGCCGACCCGGCCCCGCTCGGCGTCGACGGTCCGACCGCCCGCGGCCGGCTCGCCGCCGCCGGGATCGTGCTGGACACCTGCGCCCTCCCGTACGGGGACCAGCGCGGGATCCGGCTCGGTACGGCGGCCGTCACCACCCAGGGCATGCGGGAGCCCGAGATGGCCCGGATCGCCGCCCTGTTCACCGCCGCACTGCGCGGGGAGGGTGCGAACACCCGCGCGGAAGTGGCCGAGCTGACGCGCGGATTTCCCCCGTACAGGGAGTAATGGGGACAAGCGGGGCGTACCGCAACCGGGATACCGCCCCCTCGCGTCCTCGGTGAGGGGTACATCGCAGCTAATGTGTGGGGCTGAGATGGCCGGCGATACATCTGGGGCAGCCCGTGCGTGAATATCTGCTGACGCTTTGCGTCACGGTCGCGGTGACCTACCTGCTCACCGGGCCCGTGCGGAAGTTCGCGATCGCGGCCGGTGCGATGCCGGAGATCCGCGCCCGCGACGTGCACCGCGAGCCCACTCCGCGGCTCGGCGGCATCGCCATGTTCGGCGGACTGTGCGCGGGGCTCCTGGTCGCGGACCACCTGCGCAACCTCAACGGCGTCTTCGAGCTGTCGAACGAACCGCGGGCGCTGCTCTCCGGAGCGGCCCTGATCTGGCTGATCGGCGTGCTCGACGACAAGTTCGAGATCGACGCCCTGATCAAGCTGGGCGCGCAGATGATCGCCGCCGGTGTGATGGTCATGCAGGGCCTGACCATCCTGTGGATCCCCGTCCCGGGCATCGGGACGGTGGCGCTGACCCAGTGGCAGGGCAACCTGCTCACCGTCGCCCTCGTCGTGATCACCATCAACGCGGTGAACTTCGTGGACGGGCTCGACGGCCTGGCCGCCGGCATGGTCTGCATCGCCGCCGCGGCGTTCTTCCTGTACTCGTACCGGATCTGGTTCGGCTACGGGATCGAGGCGGCCGCGCCCGCGACGCTGTTCGCCGCGATCCTGATGGGCATGTGCCTGGGCTTCCTGCCGCACAACATGCATCCGGCCCGGATCTTCATGGGCGACTCCGGATCGATGCTCATCGGCCTGGTGCTCGCCGCCGCCGCGATCTCGATCACCGGGCAGGTGGACCCGGACACCATGGCCCTGTTCGTCGGCGGTGAGCGCAACACGGTGCACGCGATGATCCCGGTCTTCATTCCGCTTCTGCTGCCGCTGACGATCATCGCCATCCCGATGGCGGACCTGATCCTGGCCATCGTGCGGCGTACGTGGAAGGGCCAGTCGCCGTTCGCGGCCGACCGCGGGCACCTGCACCACCGACTGCTGGAACTCGGGCATTCGCACAGCCGCGCGGTGCTGATCATGTACTTCTGGTCGGGGCTGATCGCCTTCGGCGCGGTGGCCTACTCGGTGCACTCCGCCTCGATGTGGATCGTGCTCGCCATCGTCGCGCTGAGTGCGGTGGGCCTGGTCCTGCTGCTCCTGCCGCGCTTCACCCCGCGCGCCCCGCGGTGGGCCGAGGGTCTGGTCCCGCCGCGCTACCGGCACGCGGAGCGCGCGGCCGAGGCGGCCGCGCAGGATGCCTCGGGCCGCGAGCCGGAGCCCGCCAGGCCGGTCAGGGTCGGCGTCTCGGGCGTCAACGGAGCGACCGCGGTAGGCCCCCGTTCGCGCTTCCCCGACCGGCGTAAGGCTGAGTCGACGCGCTGACGCCGGCGGTGCATGTCGGACATGAACGGCCTTTACCACACACAACGACGGCTTGTCGCGCACACACGGGCGGGTTAGCTCTCATGTGTGACAGTCAGCACACTCCGCAGGTAAAGCTCTCATCAAATAGTTTGTGATACCGTTCACTAAACCCGGCGACAGAGCCGAAGGACCGTAGTGCGACGGTCCATTGGCCCGAGGCTCGATCTCGGCCCGGGCTTACGCTCGTCCCGTACGAGTCCCGTATACCCCCACCACCACGCGGAGCCATGCGCCATGCTGTCCGATGACGCCCGATCCCTTCTGCATACCGCGGTACCCACTGCTGCCGCCGGCGCCATCGCCGCAATCGTCAGCGGTGTCGTCGCGGGCAGCAAGGGGGCGATCGGGGCTGTCATTGCGACTCTGGTCGTGATTCTTTTCATGGGGATCGGCTTCGTCGTCCTGCAACGCACGGCGCGATCGCTGCCGCACCTGTTTCAGATGATGGGTCTCGTCCTGTACACGACCCAGATTCTGCTGCTCTTCGTCTTCGTCGCCGTCTTCCGGGACACGACGTTGTTCAACCCCAAGGCATTCGCGATCACACTCGTCGCAGCGACGCTTGTCTGGATCGCTGCGCAAGCGCGCGCGCACATGAAGGCCAAGATCCTTTACGTCGAGCCCGAAGCCGCCAAGGGTGACAAGGGTGACAAGCCCGAAAACACGGGGTCCTCGTCGTGAACGGTAGGGGCGGAATAAGTGCTCGTTCGAGATCCTGCTATCGTCCGGTGCCAACTGCGGCATCGCGGGCGCGGGCATCTGAGCTGACGCCTGCTCAATCGCGAGGCTCTGTGCCTGCAAGCCGCCCCCACATCCGTAAGACCAGTCCCGTGCCGAACCGCGGCTGCGCGCCGCGCCGACACAACGAGGTTGCCGTACCTATGCGCCACGCTGAAGGAGCCCGCGGTGAGTGCTGACCCGACGCAGGTGCTCGCCTTCGAGACCGATTGCCACATCTTCGACGGCTGTGGCTTCCCGGCTCCTGGCCTGCACTCGTTCATGTTCGAGCCGATCTTCGGCGATGCGAACAGCAACGTCTATTTCAACAAGACGATGCTGCTCGCCCTGCTCGGGTCCGTCGTCATCGTCGGATTCTTCTGGGCGGCATTCCGCAAGCCGAAGCTGGTTCCCGGAAAGCTCCAGATGGTCGGCGAGGCCGGCTACGACTTCGTGCGCCGCGGCATCGTCTACGAGACCCTGGGCAGGAAGGAAGGAGAGAAGTACGTCCCCTTCATGGTGGCGACCTTCTTCTTCGTCTGGATGATGAACCTCTGGTCGATCATCCCGCTCGCCCAGTTCCCGGTGACCTCGGTCATCGCGTACCCGGCCGCCCTTGCCCTCGTCATCTACTTCATGTGGATGTCGGTGACGTTCAAGCGCCACGGGTTCGTCGGCGGTCTCAAGAACCTCACGGGCTACGACAAGTCGCTCGGCGGGATCCTGCCGCTGGTCATGCTCATCGAGTTCTTCTCGAACGTGATCGTCCGCCCGTTCACGCACGCGGTCCGTCTGTTCGCGAACATGTTCGCCGGTCACACCCTGCTGCTGCTCTTCACGATCGCCAGCTGGTACCTGCTGAACGGCATCGGCATCGCCTACGCCAGTGTGTCGTTCGTGATGGTCATCGTCATGACCGCGTTCGAGCTCTTCATCCAGGCTGTCCAGGCCTACGTCTTCGTGCTGCTGGCCTGCAGCTTCATTCAGGGCGCCGTCGCCGAGCACCACTGACCGCCCACCCCCAAACCATCAGACGTCCGGTGGCCAACCCCCACCGGTCCATGAAAGAGAAGGAAGAACCGGCATGTCCGCTCTCGCGCAGACCCTCGCCGCTGGCGTCGAAATCAAGGGCAACCTCGGCTCGATCGGCTACGGCCTCGCCGCCATCGGCCCCGGCGTCGGCGTCGGCATCATCTTCGGTAACGGCACCTCGGCCCTGGCCCGCCAGCCCGAGGCCGCCGGCCTGATCCGCGCCAACCAGATCCTCGGTTTCGCCTTCTGTGAGGCGCTCGCCCTCATCGGTCTGGTCATGCCGTTCGTCTACCCGACCAGCTGATCCGGTAGCGAACAGACCCTTTAGACGGAAGGCACTGATGTGAACCCTCTGGTTCAGCTCGCGGCGGAAGAGGCGGAAAACCCCCTCATCCCGCCGATCCCCGAGCTGGTCATCGGTCTGATCGCCTTCGTCATCGTCTTCGGTTTCCTCGCGAAGAAGCTCCTCCCGAACATCAACAAGGTTCTGGAAGAGCGTCGCGAGACCATCGAGGGCGGTATCGAAAAGGCGGAAGCCGCTCAGACCGAGGCCCAGAGCGTGCTGGAGCAGTACAAGGCCCAGCTCGCCGAAGCCCGGCACGAGGCCGCGCGCCTGCGCCAGGAAGCGCTGGAGCAGGGCACTGCGCTCAAGGAAGAACTGCGCGCAGAGGGCCAGCGGCAGCGTGAGGAGATCATCGCTGCCGGCCACGCCCAGATCGCGGCCGACCGCAAGGCTGCCTCGCAGGCACTGCGTCAGGACGTTGGCAAGCTCGCCACCGACCTGGCCGGAAAGCTCGTCGGCGAGTCCCTCGAGGACCACGCCCGGCAGAGCCGCACCATCGACCGCTTCCTCAGCGAGCTCGAGGAGAAGGCCGAGGCGGCCCGATGAACGGAGCGAGCCGCGAGGCGCTGGCCTCCGCGCGCGAGCGTCTCGACGCGCTGACGGACAACACGTCCGTCGACGCGGCGAAGCTCGCCGGTGAGCTGGCTGCCGTCACCGCGCTGCTCGACCGTGAGGTCTCGCTGCGTCGGGTCATCACGGACCCGGCGCAGTCCGGCGAGGCCAAGGCCGAGCTGGTGCGTCGACTGCTGGGTACCCAGGTCGGCGGGGAAACCCTCGACCTGGTGTCGGGCATGGCCCGGTCCCGCTGGTCGCAGTCCCGCGACCTGGTGGACTCGCTCGAGGAGCTGTCGGCCACCGCCGACCTCACGGCGGCCCAGCAGACCGGTGCGCTCGACGACGTCGAGGACGAGCTGTTCCGCTTCGGCCGGATCGTCGTCTCGAACACCGAGCTGCGTTCCGCGCTGACCGACCGGGCGGCCACCGCCTCCGCGAAGAGCACGCTGCTGCGCAGCCTGCTCGGCGGCAAGGCGAACGCCGTCACCGAGCGTCTCGTCACGCGTCTCGTCACGCACCCGCGTGGACGTAGCCTGGAAGCGGGACTCGAGTCCCTCTCCAAGCTCGCCGCCGAGCGCCGTGACCGCATGGTCGCCACCGTGACCAGCGCGGTTCCGCTCAGCGACGTGCAGAAGCAGCGTCTCGGCGCGGTGCTGGCCAAGCTGTACGGCCGCCAGATGCACCTGAACCTCGACGTGGACCCCGCGGTCCTCGGCGGGATCTCGGTGCGAGTCGGCGACGAGGTCATCGACGGCACCATCGCGGACCGCCTCGACGAGGCGTCGCGCCGCATGGCCGGCTGACCAGCCACCAAATTAGAACAACGCATTTCCAGCGGCCCGGTTGGGCCGTGCAGAACTTGCAGAAGATTCCTGGGGGTCGCCCCCAGACCCCTAAGAAGCTTCAGGCCCAACAAGGAGAGCAGGGAACCCAGATGGCGGAGCTCACGATCCGGCCGGAGGAGATCCGGGACGCACTGGAGAACTTTGTCCAGTCGTACCAGCCGGACGCGGCCTCGCGCGAGGAGGTCGGAACGGTCAGCGTTGCCGGCGACGGCATCGCGAAGGTGGAGGGCCTGCCCTCCGCCATGGCGAACGAGCTGCTGAAGTTCGAGGACGGCACCCTCGGTCTCGCCCTCAACCTCGAGGAGCGCGAGATCGGTGCGGTCGTCCTCGGCGAGTTCAGCGGTATCGAGGAGGGCCAGCCGGTGCAGCGCACCGGTGAGGTGCTCTCCGTCGGCGTCGGCGAGGGCTACCTCGGCCGCGTCGTCGACCCGCTCGGCAACCCGATCGACGGTCTCGGCGAGATCGCGACCGAAGGCCGTCGCGCCCTCGAGCTGCAGGCTCCGGGCGTCATGGTCCGCAAGTCGGTCCACGAGCCCATGCAGACCGGCTACAAGGCCATCGACGCCATGGTGCCCGTCGGCCGTGGTCAGCGTCAGCTGATCATCGGCGACCGTCAGACCGGCAAGACCGCGCTGGCCGTCGACACGATCATCAACCAGCGCGACAACTGGCGCTCGGGCGACGTGAACAAGCAGGTCCGCTGCATCTACGTCGCCATCGGCCAGAAGGGCTCGACCATCGCGTCCGTTCGCGGCGCCCTGGAAGACGCCGGCGCGCTCGAGTACACGACGATCGTCGCCGCCCCGGCGTCCGACCCGGCCGGCTTCAAGTACCTGGCGCCGTACACCGGTTCCGCCATCGGCCAGCACTGGATGTACGCCGGCAAGCACGTCCTGATCATCTTCGACGACCTGTCGAAGCAGGCCGACGCCTACCGCGCCGTGTCGCTGCTGCTGCGCCGCCCGCCGGGCCGCGAGGCCTACCCGGGTGACGTCTTCTACCTGCACTCCCGTCTGCTGGAGCGCTGCGCGAAGCTGTCCGACGACATGGGCGCCGGTTCGATGACCGGTCTGCCGATCGTCGAGACCAAGGCGAACGACGTGTCGGCGTTCATCCCGACCAACGTCATCTCCATCACCGACGGCCAGTGCTTCCTGGAGTCCGACCTGTTCAACGCGGGCCAGCGCCCGGCGCTGAACGTCGGTATCTCGGTCTCCCGCGTCGGTGGCTCCGCCCAGCACAAGGCCATGAAGCAGGTTTCCGGCCGTCTGCGCCTGGACCTCGCCCAGTACCGTGAGCTGGAGGCGTTCGCCGCCTTCGGTTCCGACCTGGACGCCGCGTCGAAGGCTTCGCTGGAGCGCGGCAAGCGTCTGGTCGAGCTGCTGAAGCAGGGCCAGTACCAGCCGATGCCCGTCGAGGAGCAGGTCGTCTCCGTCTGGGCCGGCACCACCGGCAAGATGGACGACGTCCCGGTCACCGACATCCGTCGCTTCGAGTCGGAGCTGCTGGAGCACCTGCGCCGCGAGCGCAAGGACCTCCTCACCTCCATCGCCGACGGCGGCAAGATGTCGGACGACACCCTGTCCTCCATCGCTGACGCCATCGCCGGCTTCAAGCGCCAGTTCGAGACCTCGGACGGCAAGCTCCTGGGCGAGGACGCACCGGCCGTCAACGTCTCCAAGTGACGACGGAAGGGACCTGACTCATGGGAGCGCAGCTCCGGGTCTACAAGCGTCGCATCCGTGCCATCACGGCGACCAAGAAGATCACCAAGGCGATGGAGATGATCGCCGCCTCGCGCATCGTCAAGGCGCAGCGCAAGGTGGCGGCGTCGACGCCGTACGCGACCGAGCTCACCCGTGCGGTGACCGCGGTGGCGACGGGCTCGAACACCAAGCACGCCCTGACGACCGAGGTCGAGCAGCCGACCCGTGCCGCGATCCTGCTCATCACGAGCGACCGCGGTCTGGCCGGCGGCTACTCCTCGAACGCCATCAAGCAGGCGGAGCGGCTCACCGAGCGGCTGCGCGGCGAGGGCAAGGAGGTCGACACGTACATCGTCGGCCGTAAGGGTGTGGCCTACTACGCCTTCCGCGAGCGCAAGGTCGCGGATTCGTGGACCGGCTTCACCGACAGCCCGGCCTACGCCGACGCCAAGCGCGTCGCCGGACCGCTGATCGAGGCCATCCAGCTGGACACGGCCGAGGGCGGCGTCGACGAGCTGCACGTCGTCTACACGGAATTCGTGTCGATGATGACGCAGAACGCGGTGGACGGCCGGATGCTGCCGCTCAGCCTCGACCAGGCTCAGGACGAGGACGGTGCGAAGGGCGAGATCCTTCCGCTGTTCGACTTCGAGCCGTCGGCGGAGGACGTCCTCGACGCCCTGCTGCCGCGCTACGTCGAGAGCCGTATCTACAACGCACTGCTGCAGTCGGCTGCTTCCGAGCACGCCGCCCGCCGCCGCGCGATGAAGTCGGCGACCGACAACGCCGGGGATCTCATCAAGAGCCTCTCCCGGCTTGCCAACGCGGCCCGCCAGGCCGAAATCACCCAGGAAATCAGCGAGATCGTCGGTGGCGCGAGCGCCATGGCTGACGCGACCGCGGGGAGTGACAAGTAATGACGACCACTGTTGAGACGGCCGCCGCCACGGGCCGCGTCGCCCGGGTCATCGGCCCGGTCGTCGACGTGGAGTTCCCCGTCGACGCCATGCCCGAGATCTACAACGCCCTCAAGGTCCAGGTCGCAGACCCGGCCGAGGACGGCAAGCTCAAGACCCTGACCCTCGAGGTCGCGCAGCACCTGGGTGACGGCCTCGTCCGTACCATCTCGATGCAGCCGACCGACGGTCTGGTCCGCCAGGCCCCGGTGACCGACACGGGCGAGGGCATCACCGTCCCCGTCGGTGACTTCACCAAGGGCAAGGTGTTCAACACCCTGGGTGAGGTGCTCAACTACCCCGAGGCGAACGCCGAGGTCACCGAGCGCTGGCCGATCCACCGCAAGGCGCCCCGCTTCGACGAGCTCGAGTCGAAGACCGAGATGTTCGAGACCGGCGTCAAGGTCATCGACCTTCTCACCCCGTACGTCAAGGGTGGAAAGATCGGTCTGTTCGGTGGTGCCGGTGTCGGCAAGACCGTTCTGATCCAGGAAATGATCTACCGCGTAGCCAACAACCACGATGGTGTGTCGGTGTTCGCGGGCGTCGGTGAGCGTACCCGTGAGGGCAACGACCTCATCGAGGAAATGGCCGACTCGGGCGTCATCGACAAGACGGCGCTTGTCTTCGGCCAGATGGACGAGCCCCCGGGCACCCGTCTTCGCGTCGCGCTTGCCGGTCTGACCATGGCGGAGTACTTCCGCGATGTTCAGAAGCAGGACGTGCTCTTCTTCATTGACAACATCTTCCGTTACACCCAGGCCGGTTCCGAGGTCTCCACGCTGCTCGGCCGCATGCCGTCCGCAGTGGGTTACCAGCCGAACCTGGCTGACGAGATGGGTCTGCTGCAGGAGCGCATCACCTCGACCCGTGGTCACTCGATCACCTCGATGCAGGCGATCTACGTCCCCGCGGACGACCTGACCGACCCGGCGCCGGCGACCACCTTCGCCCACCTCGACGCGACGACGGTTCTCTCCCGTCCGATCTCCGAGAAGGGCATCTACCCGGCCGTGGACCCGCTGGACTCGACGTCCCGCATCCTCGACCCGCGGTACATCGCGGCGGACCACTACGCCACGGCGATGCGCGTCAAGGGGATCCTGCAGAAGTACAAGGACCTCCAGGACATCATCGCGATCCTCGGTATCGACGAGCTGGGCGAGGAGGACAAGCTCGTTGTCCACCGTGCCCGTCGCGTCGAGCGCTTCCTGTCGCAGAACACCCACGTGGCGAAGCAGTTCACCGGCGTGGACGGTTCGGACGTTCCGCTCGACGAGTCGATCACCGCGTTCAACGCGATCTGCGACGGTGACTACGACCACTTCCCCGAGCAGGCGTTCTTCCTGTGCGGTGGCATCGAGGACCTGAAGGCCAACGCCAAGGAGCTGGGCGTCTCCTGAAGCCGCGCTCCTCGCGAGCACTGCTGACTGACGGAGAGGGGCGGGTGTGTCCCGTCCCTCTCCCCACGCCCATTAGAATTTGACCCAACACCCGGCTGACCCGCCGGGTGGTGACCCGAGGAGCCACCTTGGCTGCTGAGCTGCACGTCGAGCTGGTCGCGGCGGACCGCAATGTCTGGTCCGGCGAGGCCACCCTTGTTGTCGCCCGCACCACGTCCGGCGACATCGGCGTCATGCCCGGTCACCAGCCGCTTCTCGGTGTGCTGGAATCGGGCCCGGTGACCATCCGCACCAGCGACGGCAACACCGTCGTCGCCGCGGTGCACGGCGGATTCATCTCGTTCGCGGACAACAAGCTGTCCCTGCTGGCCGAGATCGCCGAGCTCGCTGACGAGATTGACGTCCAGCGGGCGGAGCGGGCACTGGAGCGCGCGAAGTCGGAGGCCGATGCGGCCGCCGAGCGTCGCGCCGATGTCCGGCTGCGCGCGGTAACGGGGCACTGAGCCCCGTACCGAAGAGTGTGCGACCTCAGCCGCGGTCCGTGCTGGAATTTTCCAGACCGGGTCGCGGCTGAGGCGATGTACGTCCGTTTTTCGTTGGTGCGGGATTCGATGAGCGAGGAGGTCGGTGAAGATGCTCCTCGCTCTGCTTGTGAGCGGCCTGGTCGTAGCCCTGGTGGTGATCGGGCTGTTTGTCTTCGGACTGCGCCGCAGACTCATCCAGCGTTCCGGCGGTACCTTCGACTGCAGCCTGCGCTGGGGCGTGTCCGAGGAACCCGACATCTCCGGCAAGGGCTGGGTGTACGGGGTCGCCCGCTACAGCGGTGACCGCATCGAGTGGTTCCGCGTCTTCTCGTACTCCCCGCGGCCGCGCCGGCTGCTGGAGCGCTCCTCCATCGAGGTGGTCGCCCGCCGCGCCCCCGAGGGCGAGGAGGAGCTGGCGCTGCTGTCCGACGCCGTCGTGCTCGGCTGTGTCCACCGCGGGACCCGCCTGGAGCTGGCGATGAGCGAGGACGCACTGACCGGTTTCCTGGCCTGGCTGGAGGCGGCGCCTCCGGGGCAGAGGGTGAACGTCGCCTGACGCGGGCCGTATGACGTGAAGAAGCCGGGGAGACAGGGGGCGGACCCCGTCTCCCCGGCTTCGTCGTTCACCGGTCCCGTGCGTGGGGGCTACTGGAGACCGGTGTGGATCGCGTTCGCCAGTTCGCCGTTCGCGGTGTCGCCGCTGAACTCCCAGAAGAAGGCGCCCTTGAGGCCCTGCTGCTTGGTCCAGCTCATCTTCCCGGCGATGGTGGCGGGGGTGTCGTAGCTCCACCAGTTGCTGCCGCACTTGGCGTAGGCCGTGCCGGCGACGGTCCCGGTGGCCGGGCAGCTGCCCTTCAGCACCTTGTAGTCCTCGATGCCCTGCTCGTACGTGCCCTGCGCGGGCCCGGTGGCGGCGCCGCCGGGGGCGTCCTGCGTGACGCCGGTCCAGCCGCGGCCGTAGAAGCCGATGCCGAGGTTGAGCTTGGAGCCGGCGATGCCCTTGCCCTTGAGCTTGGTGATGGCGGCCTCGGAGTTGAAGCCGGCGGTGGGGATGCCGGCGTACGAGGTGAGCGGGGAGTGCGGGGCGGTCGGGCCCTGCGCCGCCCACGCGCCGAAGAAGTCGTAGGTCATGACGTTGTAGAAGTCGACGTACTGGGAGGCGCCCGCGTAGTCGGCGAGGTCGAGCTTGCCGCCGTTCGAGCCGTCGGCGGAGATCGCGGCGGTCACCAGGTTGCTGCCGCCGAACTTGGTGCGCAGCGCGGACAGCACGTTCTTCAGGGAGGCGGCGCCGCTGGTGTCGCAGGACAGGCCGCAGGCGTTCGGGTACTCCCAGTCGATGTCGATGCCGTCGAAGACGTCCGCCCAGCGCGGGTCCTCGACCAGGCTGTAGCAGGAGTCGGCGAAGGCGGCCGGGTTCGCCGCGGCCTGGCCGAAGCCGCCGGACCAGGTCCAGCCGCCGAAGGACCACAGCACCTTGATGTTCGGGTACTTCGCCTTGAGCTTGCGCAGCTGGTTGAAGTTGCCTCGCAGCGGCTGGTCCCAGTTGTCGGCGACGCCGTCGACGCTCTGGTCGGCGGTGTAGGCCTTGTCGTAGTCGGCGTAGGCGTCACCGATGGTGCACTTGCCGCCCTGGACGTTGCCGAACGCGTAGTTGATGTGGGTGATCTTCGCGGCGGAGCCGGAGGTGACCAGGTTCTTCACGTGGTAGTTGCGCCCGTAGACGCCCCACTCGGTGAAGTAGCCGAGCTTGACCTTGCCGCCCGGGTCCGGGGGCGTGGTGCCGCCGCCGGTCGTGGTGACCGACACGGAGCCGGAGGCCGGGCCCGTCTGGTCGGCGGTGTCGCGGGCGACGACGCTGTACGTGTACGTGGTGCCCTTGGTCAGGCCGGAGTCGGTGTAGCTCGTGCCCGTGACGGTCGCGACCTTGGCCCCGCCGCGGTAGACGTCGTAGTTCTTGACGCCCTTGTCGTCGGTGGCCGCGGCCCAGCCGATGGTCAGCGAGGTGTCGGTGACCCCGCTCGCGGTGGGGGTGCCGGGGGCCGACGGCGGGCTGTCGGTGGGGTTCGAGCCGCCGTCGCAGGAGCCGCCGTTGACCTTGCAGCCGCTGGGCGCGCCGGAGCCGGCGCCGTTGAAGCCGAAGCTGATCGTGGCGCCGGGGGCGAGGGTGCCGTTCCAGCCGACGTTCTTGCCGGTCCAGTGGGTGCCGGAGCTGGTGACGGTGGCGTCCCAGGCCGAGGTGACCGTCGTGCCGGAGGGGTAGTCCCACTCCACGGTCCAGCTGGTGAGGGTGGTGGTGCCGGTGTTCTTCACCGTCCACTTGCCCTCGAAGCCGGTGCCCCAGTCGGAGACCTTCGTGTACGTGGCCGTCGCGGAGGCGGCGGCCTGGGCGGGGCCGGCCAGGGCCACGAGTCCGGCGATCGGCAGGGCGAAGGCGGCCACGGTCGCGGCGAGCCTTCTGAAGAGACGGATGCGGGGTGGGGGTGCTGTGCTCAAGGGTGCTCCTCCGTAGGTCCGTCGTGGCCGTGGGGCCGATCACGACATGGGGGTGGGACCTGCGCCGCCCGTGAGCACGCTTGTCATGGCACGCTCACCACAGTTGCCGCGAGCGTAGAAAGGTCTGGACCAACCGTCAAGAGGTCCAGACCTTCGCTCCAGGAGTCCGCTAGAGGCCCAACTCCTGGGCCAGTACGGCCGCCTGGACCCGGCTGCGCAGCTCGAGCTTCCCCAGCAGTCTGCTGACGTGCGTCTTCACCGTCGCCTCCGCCATCTGCAGCCGCACCGCGATCTCCGCGTTCGACAGGCCCTCGCCCAGAGCCCCGAGCACCTCCCGCTCCCGGCGCGTCAGCGAGGCCACCGCCGCGGCCGTCTCCGGAGCCACGGGCACCTTCACGGGCCGCGGAGTCGCGAACTCGGCGATCAGCCTCCGGGTCACCGCCGGCGCGATCAGACCCTCCCCGCGCGCGACGGTCCGTACCGCCTCGATCAGCTCCGCCGCTTCGGCGTTCTTCAGCAGGAAGCCCGCGGCCCCCGCGCGCAGGGCGCCGAACACGTACTCGTCCAGGTCGAAGGTGGTCAGCACCAGGACGTCGGCCAGCCCTTCCGCGACCACCTGGCGGGTCGCCGACACCCCGTCGAGCCGCGGCATCTGCACGTCCATGAGGACGAGATCCGGCCGCAGCTCCCGCGCCAGGCGCACCGCCTCCTCCCCGTCCGCCGCCTCGCCCGCGACCTCGATGTCGCCCGCGCTGCGCAGGATCAGCACCAGGCCCGCCCGTACCGCGCTCTGGTCCTCGGCCACCACGACCCGGATGCTCATTCCGCCACCGCCTTCTCGTTTGCGGGCAGATCCGCCCGCACCAGCCACACCGATCCGTCCCGGCCCGCCGCGAACTCCCCGCCCAGCAGTTCCGTCCGCTCCCGCATGCCGATCAGCCCGGCTCCCGAGCCGGGGGCGCGGGGGCCCGGGCGATTCCCGTACGGGGAGTCCACCCGTACGGTGAGCAGCCCCCCGGCCGCGCCGTCACGGCTCACGCGCACCCGGACCGTGCCCGGGACGGCGTGCTTGAGGGCGTTCGTCAGCGACTCCTGGACGATCCGGTACGCCGCCAGCTCCACGGGGGCCGGCAGCGGCTCCCCGGGCGGCCGGTCGTCGAGGAGTACGAAGTCCAGCCCGCTCGCGGCGCCGTTGACACGGGCCTGCCCCAGCAGGGCGCCGAGCCCGTCGAGCGAGGGCGTGGCGGCCGCCTCCTGCTCCGCGCCCGCGTCCCGCAGCAGCCCGATCAGCCGGCGCATCTCGGCCAGCCCCTGCACGCTGTTCTCCCGGATCACCCCGAGGGCCTCCCGGCTCGTCGCGGGGGAGTCGATGGAGAGCGCGGCGGTGGAGTGGATGGCGATGGCGGACAGGTGATTGGCCACCATGTCGTGCAGCTCGCGGGCCATCCGGGCGCGCTCGGCGACGACGGCCTGGCTGCGGTCCATCTCCGCCAGCAGCGCGGTCTGCTCGGCGCGCAGCCGGGCGGCCTCGGCGGCCTCGCGGTGGTTGCGCAGGGTGGCGCCGGTCAGGGCCGGGCCGAAGCTCACGATGCCGGTGATCACGCCGATCATCAGGGCCTGCGGGGTGCGCAGCCAGGCCACGGAGGCGATGGTGACGACGATGGTGACCAGGCCGGTGGAGACCGGGAGGCGCCGGGCCATGGCGGGCTTGCCGTAGACGACGGCCGCGTACATCAGGTCCGTGAAGATCAGGACGGTGCCGAGGTTGCCCACGGTGAACTGGTCGGCGACCACCCCGAGGGTGCCGACGGCCAGGGTGACATTGGGCGCGGTGCGGCGCAGCAGCTCCATCGGGCCCAGCACGAGGAGCGGGACCAGGGCCGCCCAGGCAGGGAAGAAGTGCCGGGTGTTCGTGCTGTAGACGCCGAGTGACCAGAGCAGCAGGCCCGCGAGCACGCTGAGCACCGCGAGGAGGACGTCGTCGCGGTGGGGGCGAAAGGTCTTGGCCGGCGCCGTGGCGGTGATGGTCGGGGTCACGGTCCCATCCAACACGGTGGGGCGGCGCCGGACGTCGCCGCCGGGGCGGAGGCCGGGTGGTGCGGCACTACACCGAAGGGTGCAGTCGCGGTTCGTCACCGGCGACGACGAAGCGGCGCGGATCGGACGGGAGCCTGGACGCAGTGGTCGTCGCCTCGGACGTGCCGACCGGAACGGAAGGGAGATTCCCGTGCTCGTCGCCCTGATCATCGCCTGTGAGATCGCCTTCTGGGTGCTGCTGGCCGGCGGACTGGCGCTGCGCTACCTCGCGAAGAAGCCCCGGCTCGGAGCGGCCGTCCTGCTGTGCGAGCCGCTGCTGGAGCTGGTCCTGCTGGCGGTCACCACCCTGGACCTCAAGAACGGCGGCGAGCCGAGCTGGACGCACGGCCTGGCCGCGCTGTACATCGGCTACACCGTCGGCTACGGCCACTACACGGTGAAGTGGCTCGACCGGCACGCGGCGTACCGCTTCGGCGGGGGGCCGAAGCCGCCCGGCCCGAAGTACGGCAAGGCCAGGGCGGTCCACGAGTGGAAGCTGTGGACCCGCACCCTGGCCGGCGCGGCCGTCGCGCTCGGGCTGCTGCAGGGCGCGATCTGGTACGTGGACGACGCGGCCGACACCAGCGGCCTGCAGACGTGGCAGTTCGCCGCCCTGCGGGTGCTCGGCATCCAGGCCGTGATCGCGGCCACGTACACCATCTGGCCGCGCAAGCCGCCGGTGGCGGAGCCGCAGGAAGAGCCCGCCGCGGCCAAGGGCTAGCGCTCGCCGCCCGGCACCCAGAGCACGTCCCCGACCTCCTTGTTGGCCGTGCGGGCCAAGATGAAGAGGAGGTCGGAGAGGCGGTTCAGGTAGGTCGCGGTCAGCGGGTTCATCACTTCGCCGTGTACCTCCAGCGCCGCCCAGGTGGAGCGTTCGGCGCGCCGGACCACCGTGCAGGCCTGGTGCAGCAGGGCCGCCCCGGGGGCGCCGCCGGGGAGGATGAAGCTGCGGAGCTTCTCCAGCTGCTCGTTGAAGAGGTCGCAGTCCGCCTCGAGCTTGTCGACGTAGAACTGCTCGACGCGCAGCGGCGGGTACTCGGGGTTCTCGACGACCGGCGTGCACAGGTCGGCGCCGACGTCGAACAGGTCGTTCTGCACCCGTACCAGGACCTTCACGACATCCTCCGGCAGGTCGCCGAGGGCGATCGCCGTGCCGATGGCCGCGTTGGCCTCGTTGGCGTCGGCGTAGGCGGAGATCCGCAGGTCGGTCTTGGCCGTACGGCTCATGTCGCCGAGGGCGGTCGTGCCCTTGTCACCAGTGCGGGTGTAGATACGCGTGAGGTTCACCATGCGGCCAGCGTAGTGAGCGGCCCGGAGATTTGGCAGGCGGTGCCCCCTGCGGCCCGGCGTGCCATCCCCGACGGGCTCGACCGGCCCTCGACCTCGAAACATCCCGAAGCGGCGGCGCGGGAGGCTGCGCGACTGCGGGCGATCGGGGCCCGGTTGGCGGATGCGGACGGCTGGGCCGGTCCGGTGTGATGTCCGTCAGTTGAGACGTGACGCGTGTTACTTCGCGGTCACACGACCCCGCGCGAGCGCTAGTCTCCGCCGGAGAGGCTACGAAGCTGGGCCGAATTGAAGAACGTGGGGTGTGCAGTGGCTGGGAAGCTCGCCGTCATCGGTGCCGGACTGATGGGTTCCGGAATTGCTCAGGTCTCCGCTCAGGCGGGGTGGGACGTCGTACTGCGTGATGTCACCGATGCCGCGCTGACCCGCGGTACCGACGGGATCAAGGCCTCGTACGACAAGTTCGTCTCCAAGGGCAAGATGACGGCCGAGGACGCCGAGGCCGCGCTCGCCCGCATCAAGACGACCACCGACCTCGACGCCGTCGCCGACGTCGACATCGTCGTCGAGGCCGTCTTCGAGAAGCTCGAGGTCAAGCACGAGATCTTCCGCACGCTCGACAAGCTCGTGCGGGACGACGCGATCCTCGCGTCCAACACCTCCGCCATCCCGATCACCAAGATCGCGGCCGTGACGGAGCGTCCGGAGCGGGTCGTCGGCGCGCACTTCTTCTCGCCCGTCCCGATGATGCAGCTCTGCGAGCTCGTCCGCGGCTACAAGACGAGCGACGAGACCCTCGGGGCCACGCGGGCGTTCGCCGAGTCGGTCGGCAAGACCTGCATCGTCGTCAACCGCGACGTCGCCGGTTTCGTGACGACCCGTCTGATCTCCGCCCTGGTCGTGGAAGCCGCGAAGCTGTACGAATCGGGCGTAGCCTCCGCCGAGGACATCGACATCGCCTGCAAGCTGGGCTTCGGCCACGCCATGGGGCCGCTCGCCACCGCCGACCTCACCGGTGTCGACATCCTGCTGTACGCCACCAGCAACATCTACACCGAGTCCCAGGACGAGAAGTTCGCACCGCCGGAGCTCATGCGCCGCATGGTGGACGCCGGTGACATCGGCCGCAAGAGCGGGCAGGGCTTCTACAAGCACTGAGCCGCCGAGCCGTTCGGGCGCCGGGTCATTGGGCGCCAGTTCGAATACCTGCACCCGCACGGGTGAATTAGGTATCGGTTCGCTCACGGTCGGCAACTTCCCTGCCCGCACGGCAGTCAGTTGCAGTGAGAGTTGCCGACCACGGACCAGTCGGATCCCTACGTACCCAGGACTGCCGGGAGCGCATATGCACATCAGGGGCGACCACGCCGAACTCGCTGTCGGGGGCCGCCTCGACGTGCGCAGCGCGGCGGACGCCCGTACGGCCCTGCACACCGCCCTCGACGACGGCCACGGTGATCTCGTGCTCGACCTCACCGGGCTCGACTCCTGGGACGCGACCGGGCTCGGCGTGATCATGGGAGCCCACCGGCGGGCCGGCCGGACCGGGCGCCGCCTCGTCCTGCGCGGAGTGCCGCCGCAGATGCAGCGGCTCCTCGTCGCCACCCGGCTGCACCGCATCCTCGCGATCGAGGGCGGCCTGGAAGCGGAATCCCTCCCGCGGGTCTGACGCGGTCCGCCGCCCACGTTTCCTGCGGAAACGTAACGGTCCGGTGGTGAAGGCACCCCTGCGGTTCCCCGCATGACCGGGCACCGTCTAGGGTTCGGGCGGAAACCGGACCCGTAGCGACAGCGGAATGTGCGAAGGCCGGACGGTACGACACGACGGCGACGGCGCAGAGCGCGATCGGGGGACTAGGTCATGGACCGCACACAGGGGCAGGCCGAACCGGTGGAGCAGCCCGCGACGGCGCCCGCGTCTCCCGCGACGGCATCCGCGGCAGCCGGACCGGCCGCCGCCTCCGCTCCCGCCCCCGTCGCGCGGATCGTCACGCTCACCGCCGGGGACTTCACGCTGACCGTGAACCCCGTTGACGGCAGCGAGATCGAGCCCCGGCGCCCCGGCACCGGCGCCGCCGCCCCCGCCAAGCGCGACGCCGCCGACCGCCGCGCCCGGGACGCCGCCGCGCGGCCGCCCGCCCTGCCCGGACCCGCCGCCCCGGCCCCGCCGCTCCTCGCGCGCGAGGAGGAACGGGAGCGGCTCGTACGGCTGCTGGGCCGCGGCCGTTCCGTACGGCTGACCGGCCCCGCCGGATCCGGCCGCAGCGCCCTGCTCGACGCGGTCGCCGCCGACTGCACGGGCCTGGCGCCCGACGGCGTCGTACGGCTGAGCGGGTACGGGCACCAGCAGCCCGGCGAGCTGCTGCACGCGCTGTACTCCGCCGTGTACGAGGCCTCGGCGGAGCGGCCCGAGCGGACCCAACTCATGGCCCGCGTACGGGACATCGGCGCCATCGTGCTCCTCGACGACCTGGAGATGGGCGGCGCCGCCCTCGACGAGCTGCTGCGTGCCACGCCCGAGTGCGCGTACCTGCTGGCCGCCACCCCCGACACGCGCGCCCCCTCCGACGACTCGCACCTGGAGGAGGTCTTCCTCGGCGGCCTCGGCCGGGCCGACTGCGTGGAGCTGCTCGAGGCGGGCACAGGACGGCCGCTGACCGAGGAGGAGACCGCCTGGGCGGGAGACCTGCGGTTCGCGTCCGAGGGGCTGCCGCTGCGCTTCGTGCAGGCCGCGGCACTGCTGCGCCAGCGCGACGAACGCAACCAGTCCTCCGCCGAGGACGACGACGATGAGCCCGGCGTCTTCGAGGAGCGGCCGCGCGACGCCGCGTTCGTGACGCTGCCGACGCTGGCCGAGGGCGCGGCCCCCGCCGAGCTGCTGGCCTCCCGGGTCAGCGAGTCGGCGCGGGCGGCGCTGCGGATCGCGTGCGCGCTGGGCGGGGAGATGCCGCACCACGCGCACCTGCCGGCTCTCGTGGGGGACACCCACGCCGACGCGGCCGTCGCGGAACTGCTGGGCTGCGGACTGCTCACCGCGGTCGGCACGCGCTACCGGCTGGCCGCCGGGGTCGCGCGGCAGCTGGAGGAGGCCGGGTTCGCGGACACCGCGGCCGAAGAGGCCCGTACGGCCGCCCGCCACTACGCCTGGTGGACCGGACACGCCTCGGTGACCCCGGAGCGGGTCGCGTCGGAGGCCGACGCGGTGCTGGCGGCGCTGGCCGGCGCCGATGTGGTGGCCGCCGTACTGCTGGCCCGGACCGCGGCCCCGGCGTTCGCGGCCTCGCGGAACTGGGAGGCGTGGGAGCGGGTGCTGCGCTCCGGGGCCGAGGCCGCGCGGAAGGCGGGAGAGGTCGCGGAGCAGGCGTACTTCCACCACGAGCTGGGCGTGCTCGCGCTGTGCGAGGGGCGGTTGGACCGGGCGCGGGCCGAGCTGGAGGCGTCGATAGGCCTGAAGGGTGCGCTCGCCGACAAGCGGGGCACGGTGGCCGGGCGGCGGGCGCTCGCGCTGGTCACGGACCGCGAGAAGGCGGGCGTGGAGGTGTCGCCGCCGCTGCGGCTGGCGCCGCCGGTGGCTGCCGCGGCGTCCGAAGCGGTCACGACGGTGGTGCCGGCGGTGTCGAAGACGGCGCCTGCGGTGCCGGCTGCGGCTGCTCCTGTGACTGCTCCTGTGACTGCGGTGACTGCGGTGACACCCGTCGTGCCGGTGATCGGGCGGGCGCAGGCGCCGACGACGCTGTCGGAGGTGTTCGAGGAGGCCTTCCCCCTCGACCCGAAGCCGGCGGTGGCCGCGCGGGTCGTGCCCGCGCCGCTGCGGGCTGCGGAGCCGCGCCGGAAGCCGGTGCTGCTGGCGGCGGCGGGAGCACTGACGGTGGTGGTGCTGGGCACGGTGGTGAGCCTGGCGATGACGGGCTCGGACCCCGAGACCCCGGCGGGCGGTGTCGGCCCGGCGGTGTCCTCGACGCCGACGGCGGGGACGTCGGGCGGCGCGGGCGTGCCGGGGACGGGCGGGAACGATCCTGCATCGGATCCGGGGACGACGGCTCCGGACGCCTCGGAGCCGGCCGCCCCGGAACCGGGCCTCAGCCCGGACCCGAACCAGTCGTCTCGCACCCCGTCGCGCAAGCCGGCACCGACGCCGCCGTCGCGCACGCCGTCTTCGACGGGGCCGACGGGCACGTCCTCGAACCCGGTGCCGACCCCGACCGTGACGGAGCCGACGACACCTCCGGTGCCGACCCCGACACCGACTCCGACGAGCACGACCCCGGCCAACCCGTCTGCGACGGCCTAAGGGCAACACCTCCCCGCCCTTTCACCGTTTCCGCCTCGATCGCCGGCGGGGCCGGATGTGCCGGGCCGGGTGCGGCGCCGGGGATCCGGGGGCGGGATGCCCGCGGACTCGGCGGAGCCGGCCACCCCCGCCGAGCCGCCGCGAGCGGCTCAGGAGCCGGTGGTGCGGACCGAGCCGGTGCTCGAGCCGTCGGCGTCGGCCACGAAGCAGGTGACCTCGCGTTCGCCGGCGTCCCAGCTGCCGGAGTCCGGGACGTAGTGGTAGTACTCCAGTGATTGCGGGAGCTTCGCGGCCTCGCCCACGTAGTCGGTGAGCAGCGTGCCGCCGCACTTCTCGTCGGCGGCCGAGCCGACCTCGTCCCTGCCCGGGTACGGTCCGTCCTCGAGGTCGAAGACGGCGTACGCCTCTCCCTTGTGAGCCTGGTCGCACGGCACGATCCGCACCGACACGGACGCCTGCGCGCCGCCCTTCTTGTCGTAATCCGCCAGATCGTCGTCCGTGTTGAAGCAGTCCCCCGCACGGATGTCCCGTAGGTCGCTGGTGCCCGGGGCGGTGACACGGCCGGTGCTGTCGCGCTCCGGCCCGTCGTCCAGCACTCCGGTGAACCCGAACGCCAGCACGGCCGCGTAGAACACGAGGGTCAGGCCGTGGATGACGATGGCCGCGACGGCGAAGCCCTTGCCCTTCTCGCCGCGGTCGCGGATCTGGACGAGGGCGACGATGCCGAGGACCAGAGGGACCAGCGGTATCGCGCAGAGGACCGACATGACGAACGCCACGACGGCCAGCGTGTTCGTCTTCTGCGTCGGCGGCGCGTACCAGCCCTGCTGTTCGCCATGGGGCCCGGCCTGACCGGGCTGACCGGGTGGACCGGGCTGACCCTGCTGTCCCCACTGCGGGTACGGCTCGGGGGATGACGGGGGTTGCGGTGGAGTGGACATGCGCGTTGCCCTCCTTGTGCAGAAGGTGAGACGCAGCCAACAGTGGCAACCTCGGCAGATCGGGCCGCATGCGCCGTACCGCGCCGACGCATGCCCGCCGATGGAGAGTTGTGCCCCTCCCACGCTACTGCCGGGCCCTCCGCCCGGCGAGCCGGGGATCAGAAGAGGCGGAGCTTGTCGTCCTCGATGCCGCGCAGGGCGTTGTAGTCCAGGACCACGCAGTCCATGCCGCGGTCCGTGGCCAGGACGCGGGCCTGGGGCTTGATCTCCTGGGCCGCGAAGACTCCCCGCACCGGCGCCAGGTGCGGATCCCGGTTCAGGAGTTCCAGGTAGCGGGTCAGCTGCTCGACGCCGTCGATCTCGCCGCGGCGCTTGATCTCCACCGCCACCGTTGCGCCGGAGGCGTCCCGGCACAGGATGTCCACCGGGCCGATCGCCGTCATGTACTCGCGCCGGATCAGCGTGTAGCCGTCGCCCAGCGTTTCGATCCGGTCCGCCAGGAGCTCCTGGAGGTGTGCTTCCACGCCGTCCTTGATCAGACCCGGGTCGACGCCCAGCTCGTGGGAGGAGTCGTGGAGGACTTCCTCCATGGTGATGATGAGCTTCTCACCCGCCTTGTTGACGACCGTCCAGACGCCGGCCTCGTCCCCGCTCCCCTCCTTGAGGGTGCAGGGGGGCGACATCCAGTTGAGCGGTTTGTACGCCCGGTCGTCCGCGTGGATCGAGACACTGCCGTCGGCCTTCACGAGGATCAGACGGGGTGCCGAGGGCAGATGGGCGGTGAGCCGGCCCGCGTAATCGACGGAGCAGCGGGCAATGACGAGACGCATGGTCGGCAACGCTACTCGACCGACGGGCCTCCACGCGATTCGCCCCTGAAAGCCCCCTTCGCCGATGGCGCGTTGTATGCGCATTCTCCTGGTGCGCCACCCATGGGGCGCCTACCGTGGTGAGCAGGAGGTTGCGGAGCGTGCACGCTGCGTCGCCGCCTCCGTCCCTGCCCGTAAGACTCCGGCAACCCAAACCGCCGGGGTCGCGAGAGGAGAACCCATGTCGCTCGACGTCTCACCGGCCCTACTCGAACAGGCCGAGCGAGGCGAGGTCGACGAAGCCGCTTTCGTCGACTGCGTCCGGACCTCCCTGCCCTTCGCATGGGAGATGATCAGCTCGCTGGTGGCACAGCTGAAGGTGGACGGCGGAGAGTTCGCCGACAACCAGACGCCGCCGCCCGACGAGCAGGCGCGTGGCCAGCTGCTGCGCGCTCTCGCGAGTGACGCGATACGTGGTGCGCTGCAGCGGCACTTCGGGGTGCGCCTGGCATTCCAGAACTGCCACCGTGTGGCCGTGTTCCCGCTGGATCCTTCCTCGGACGACCGGCTGGCCAAGTTCACTTCGATCCGCGGCCAGCTGCTCAACCAGTCGCCCGAGCTCCGGGACTGCTGACCAACCGTACGAACCGCATGACATGCACGACCCGCACGACCGTACTTCGCTGCCGCTCCGTATCGCGGGAGGTGCCATTGATACCGGAGCGGCAGCCTCAGCCGAGACGGGGCAGGACCTCGGCGCCGAGGCGCCGTACGTTCTCCTCCGTCGCGGCGAGATCCCCGGACCCCTCCGTCAGCAGGGCGAACCGCGTGATCCCCGTCCGCTCGGAGGTGGCCGCCAGCCGGTCCGCCGCCAGCCGCGGGGTGCCCACGGGGTGCAGATCGCAGAGCAGCTCGGTGTAGGCGACGGGGTCCCGCATCGCGCGCTCCCGGCCGTCGACCGTCACGTGCGCGTCCAGCCCCTGCTTCAGCCAGCCCGGCATCGCCTTCAGCAGGGCCTCGCGGGCGTCGACCGTCCGGTCCGCCAGCTGGCACACGCCCGCCGACACGTGCGGGGCGTCCGGGCAGTGGCCCGCCGCCGCGGCCGTACGCCGGTACTGCGCGACCATGGCCGCCTTCTCCTCGTCCCCGCAGTGCATGCCCAGCAGCATCGGCAGCCCCCGCTCCGCGGCCAGCCGTACCGACGCGGGGGAGGTGCAGGCGACGATCACTTCCGGCCCTGATCCGTCCCCGTCCAGCGCCTCCGACGGGCGCGGTACGACGGCCACTTCGCGGAACCCGTACCGCTCGCCGGCAGCCGCCACCCGCGGCTCTGTGAGCCAGCGCCGCAGCAGGTCCAGGTCCTCCGGGAACTCCTTCTCGTAGGCGTCCAGGCCGCCGCCGAACACCTCCAGGTCCACCCAGGGCCCGCCCCGGCCCACCCCCAGGGTGAAACGGCCGCCCGAGGTCAGGTGCAGCAGCGCCGCCTGCTCCCCGAGGGCCACCGGGTGCGTGCTCGGCAGCACGCTCACCGCCGTGCCCACCCGCAGCCGCCGGGTCCGCCCCAGCAGCAGCGCCGCCAGGGTCACCGCCGACGGGCAGACCCCGTACGGGACGAAATGGTGCTCGGCGAGCCAGACCGAGTCGAGCCCGGCCTCCTCGGCCACCTCGGCGGTCCGCACCGCCCGGTGCAGTGCCTCCCCCTGTCCCTGGCCCGGGAACTGGGCCGCCAGTACAAACGCTCCTACGCGCATCGCCTTTACCCTCCTCGTGGCTGACGCGGCCTCCCCCAGGTGGACCGGTGCATCTGATGGCAACAACGTCTGACACGTGCCAAAGGCACGGCCTGACAGGAAAGTTATTGGGATAGTCAGGCCAATCGACGTCACCGCGTCGGCTCTGTCAGCCACCCTGCGGGTACCCGGCCTCGCTGCGCGTAGTCTGGGAGAAAGTCACTTCGGTCCGCCCATACGTGAGGTATACGTGTCACCGCGCCACAACCGCCCCAGGGGCGGCGAGACTCCGGAAGAACGCCCCAGCACCGGCCTCGACCGCTACGGGCTGGAGCGCACGGAGGAGTACCAGGGCGAGGAGTGGAAGGTCCGGCACGTCGCGGGCGCGAGCGCGGCGGGCAAGCGCTACCGCTGCCCGGGCTGCGACCAGGAGATCCCCTCGGGCACCCCGCACCTGGTGGCCTGGCCGGAGTACGGCGGCGTGGACGACCGCCGGCACTGGCACAAGGCGTGCTGGAACGCGAAGGACCGCCGCACCTCAAGGGTGCAGCGGTCCAGGAACGCTCCCAAGTACTGACTCCCGCGTACGGGATCAGACGTCGCGGCGGCCGACCACCACGTACGAGCCCGCCACCGCGGCTCCCGTCACCAGCAGGAGCAGCAGCACCTGGGCCGCGCTGCCGGGCGAGGTCCCGGTGTCGGCGTTCGGCAGGCCGAACAGCCTCATGAGGGCGACCGGGGCGTTGTAGCGGAGCACGGTGCTGCCGATCGGGGCCAGGGTCTCCCACATGCTGAGCATCGCCCCTATCACCGGCGGCAGCGTGACCAGCCCCAGCATCACGGCGATCGCCCCGGCGGAGTGCCTCAGCATCGCCCCGACCGCGAGGCCCAGGACCCCGAGCAGGGTGACGTAGGCGCAGCCGGCCAGCGCGTGGACCCACTCGGAGGCGCCGTGCGGCCCGGCGGCCGAGCCGCCCCGCAGGATCGCGGAGGCCAGTCCCACGACCGCCACCGAACCGAAAACGGCGAGGAAGGCGACGGTGGCGAACACCAGGTACTTCGCGGTCAGCACCCGCGCCCGGTCGGGGGCGGCGGTCAGGGTCGTACGGATCATCCCGGTGCCGTACTCGGAGGTGATCGTCAGGACGCCGAGCACCATCACGGAGATCTGGCCAACCAGCAGCCCGAACAGCGCGGGCGCGGTGAGCGGCACCTCCTGGTAGTCGCTCGAGCGCGTCTCGGAGACGGCGAGCAGCCCGATGCCGACGACGAGCAGCACCAGCGAGCCGAGCGTCCACACGGTCGAGCGCACGGAGATCAGCTTCGTCCACTCGGAGGCCACGGCGTGCCCGAGGTGCGGCCGGGGCGTCTCCAGCGGCGAGCTGTAGCTCTTCGGCCGGTCTGCGGTGCTCCTGGCGCTCGCGGTGTTCGTGGGGCGCGCGGGGCTCGTGGGGCCGGTCATCGGGTGTCCTCGGTGGTGTTCCGGTCGGTGCCGGCGAGCTCGCCGGGGTTGGCGGGCATCAGGAAGGGCCGCCCGCCCGCTCCGGGCGGCGGGGGAGCGAAGAAGGCGCCCCCCGGCACCTCCGGCGCCTGGAGCTCGTCCTCCCAGGCGGGGACGGTCAGCGGCTCGGGCTCCCACAGCTCGGCGCGCGGGTCCTCGGTGGAGGTGTACTCCACGGCGGCCTGGGTCATCCGCATGTAGGCCTCCTCCAGCGAGGCCCGGTGCGGGGACAGCTCCCACAGCCGTACGCCGGCCTCGTGGGCGAGGTCGGAGATCCGGGGGAGCTCCAGGCCGGTCACGCGCAGTGTCCCCTCGGGCTCCTGGAGGACCCGGCCGCCGGCTTTGGTCAGGGCTTCACCCAGTGCATCCCGGCCACCGTGATCATTGTCGGCCGCGCGCACCCGCGCGAATCCGGCCGAGTTGTGCGCGATGAACTCCTGGGTGCCCATGTCGGCCAGCAGTCGCCCGCGGCCGATCACGATGAGGTGGTCGGCGGTCAGCGCCATCTCGCTCATCAGATGCGAGGAAACGAACACCGTCCGGCCCTCGGCGGCCAGCCGGCGCATGAAGGTGCGGACCCAGAGGATCCCCTCGGGGTCGAGCCCGTTGACCGGCTCGTCGAAGAGCAGCACCTGGGGGTCGCCGAGGAGGGCGGAGGCGATGCCGAGCCGCTGGCCCATGCCGAGCGAGAAGCCCTTCGTACGCTGCCGGGAGACGTCCTGGAGGCCGACGACGGCCAGTACCTCGTCCACGCGCTTCTCGGGGATGCCGGAGAGCTGGGCGAGGGAGAGCAGGTGCCTGCGTGCGCGGCGGCCGCCGTGCACGGCCTTGGCGTCGAGCAGGGCCCCGACGTGCCGCTGGGCGTTCGGCAGCTGCCGGAAGGGCAGCCCATTGATCGTCACGCTGCCGGACGTGGGCCGGTCCAGGCCGAGGATCATGCGCATGGTGGTGGACTTCCCGGAGCCGTTCGGCCCCAGGAATCCCGTCACGTGACCCGGCCTGACCTGGAAGGACAGCTGGTCGACGGCGGTCTTGGCGCCGAAGCGCTTGGTCAGGCCGACAGCCTCGATCATTGCTCTGCCTCTGCTCTGCCCCTTGCCAGGACCGGACGGCTTTCGTCCGCGTAAGGGTTAAGAGGATATCGAGTCGCCCACGGTTCCACCCCGGACCGGATCCCTGAGCCGTCCCTGACTCCGACCCGGGGATGACCCGTAGTACGTGAGGCGTCCGCCGCCGGACGGACGCCTCACGCTCGCAGGGATCAGGCGTCGCGCTTCTTCAGCACGAGGTAGCCCCCGAGTACGGCGGCCAGCACCCACAGCGCCATGATCCCGAAGCCGCCCCACGGGCCGTAGGGCGCCGTGCCGCTGTCCATCGCGCCCGGGACCACCTGCATGATCTTGGAGCCCGCCTGGTCCGGGAAGTACTGGGCGACCTTCCGGGTGGCGCTGACCGCCCCGAGGATCGTCGAGACCAGGAAGAAGAACGGCATCAGGATGCCGAGCGACAGCATCGAGCTGCGCAGGATCGTCGCCACGCCCATCGAGAAGAGGGCGATCATGGCCATGTAGAGGCCGGCGCCGATCACGGCCCGCAGCACGTTCGGCTCGTCGATGCCGATGCTGCGGTCGCCCAGGATGGCCTGTCCCAGGAAGAAGGACAGGAAGCTGGTGACGAGGCCCACGACCAGCGCGAGGCCGGTGGCCACGATGAGCTTGCCGGCCAGGAAGCTCGCGCGGCGCGGCACGGCGGCCAGCGAGGTGCGGATCATGCCCGAGCTGTACTCGGTGCCGACCACCAGCACACCGAAGACGATCATGGCGAGCTGGCCGAGCGTCATGCCGGCGAAGCTGGCCAGGGTCGGGTCGAAGGTGATCTGCTGCTCGGGCGGCATGTCGTCGAAGGTCGCGTTGAAGACGGCGCACAGGCCGGCGCTCACGCCGACCGTGACCACCAGCGCTGCGACCAGGGTCCAGATCGTCGAGGCGACCGTACGGATCTTGGTCCACTCGGACCGGAGAACGGCGGTGAAGGAGGACATGGTCACTGCCCGCCCTTGCGCGTCGCCTCGTGACCGGCGCCCCACGCGGGGACGTCGGCCGGCCGGGCCGGGTTGTCGGACGACGCTGCGTCGGCCGCCGGACCGGGCCCGGGCAGCATGCCCGGGGCACCCGGCGCGTGGGCGTGGTACTCGACGGAGTCCGCCGTCATGCGCATGAACGCTTCCTCCAGTGAAGCCCGTTGCGGGCTGAGTTCGTGCAGCACGATCTGGTGCTGGGCGGCCAGCTCGCCGAGCTGCTCCGCGGCCACGCCGTCGATCTCCAGCGTGCCGGTGGCCGGGACGCTGATGGCGTCGATCCCGGCCTCGTGCAGGACGTCCTTGAGCCGCTCCTGCTGCGGCGAGCGCAGCCGGACGTAGCTGCGCGAGTTCTTGTGAATGAAATCAGCCATAGACATGTCGGCCAGAAGCTTTCCCTGACCGATCACGATCAAATGGTCTGCGGTCAGCGCCATTTCGCTCATCAAGTGGGAAGAGACGAAGATCGTCCTTCCTTCCGCCGCCAACCCCTTCATCAGATTCCTGATCCAGAGGATTCCCTCCGGGTCCAGACCATTGACGGGTTCGTCGAACATGAGGATCTCCGGGTCGCCCAGGAGAGCAGAGGCGATTCCCAGCCGCTGGCCCATGCCCAGCGAAAATCCTTTCGACTTCTTCTTTGCAACGGGCGTCAGCCCGACAAGATCCAATACCTCGGCCACCCGGCTCTCCGGGATCCGGTTCGACTGGGCAAGGCAGAGAAGGTTGTTGTATGCGCTGCGGCCGCCGTTCATGGCTTTCGCGTCCAGCAGCGCCCCGATGTGCTTCAGCGGTTCCGGCAGGTCCCGGTAGTGCTTCCCGTCGATCCGGACCGTACCGCTGGTCGGGTTGTCGAGGTCGAGCATCATGCGCATGGTCGTGGACTTCCCCGCCCCGTTGGGGCCGAGGAAGCCGGTCACCACCCCCGGTCTGACCTGGAAGCTGAGGTGGTCCACGGCGGTCTTCGCGCCGAATCGTTTGGTAAGGCCCTCAAGCTCGATCATGCGGCTCACGCTAGAACGCCCGAGGGCCCCACGCCACCTCAAACAGGTGACACAGGGCCCTCGGGCAGGACATTTCGCTACCAGCGAGTAGCCGGTGAGTGGCCGACAGGTCGGGCGTTGGTGAACTGCCCGCCGTACTAGCGGCTCTGCTGCGCCGGAACGCCGCGGGTGACGGGCTCATCGTCGACGATCGGGTTGGCCGCCGCGACGGCCGCACCGGTCAGCGTCGCCAGCATCTCGCGGACGTTGGTCAGCTGGGCGTTGATGGAGTCGCGGCGGTTGGTGAGCGCCGCCAGCTCGCGCTCGGACTCGCTGCGGATGCGGTCGGCCTTCGCGTTGGCGTCGGCGACGATGTCCTCGGCCTGGCGCTGCGCGGTCTCCACGGTCTGGCGGGCGCGGCGTTCGGCGTCCGTACGCAGCTTCTCGGCCTCCAGGCGCAGCTGCTCGGCGCGGTGCTCGATCTCCGCGAGGCGCTTCTCGGCCTTGGCCTGACGCGAGGCCAGGTCGCGCTCGGACTGCTCGCGGCGCTTGGCCAGGTTGGTCTCGAAGTCCGCGGCGGCCTGGGCGGCCTTGGCGCGGGTCTCCTCGAACAGGGCGTCGGCCTCCTCGCGCTTGGAGGCGGCGTCCTTCTGGGCCTCGGCGCGCAGGGTGGAAGCGTCGCCCTTGGCCTTCTCGACGATGCGGACGCCCTCGTCCTCCGCCTTCGACTTGCGGTCGGCGGCGAACGACTCGGCGTCGTTGCGGACCTGCTGGGCAGCCGACTCGGCGAGCTCACGGTGCTGCTCGGCCGCGCGACGGGCCTCCTCGCGCAGGTCCTTCGCCTCCTCCTCGGCCAGGCGCAGGATCTTCTCGACCCGGGCGCCGAGGCCGGCGTACGACGGCTCGGCGTCGCTCACCTGGGCCTGGGCGTTCTGTGTCTCGAGGTGTAGCTCCTCGATCCGCTTTTCCAGAGAGTTGATACGTCCAAGGGCGCTGTCGCGGTCGGAGACCAGCTTGGTAATGCGGTCGTCCACCTGACCGCGGTCGTAACCACGCCGCACGAGCTCGAAGCCGAAGGGGGAGGAAGTGTCGCTCATGGGGTTCCTGTCGAATGAGACCGATGAGGTGCTACGTGAGGTGTTAGGGGAATCCTAGGCGCCGAAGCGGCGTGTCTTCGAGTCAATCCACGATTGATCTGGACAATGACACCCCTTTTGAGTGGCAAGGCGGCAGAATGCTTGTCACTCGTTCGCATGAACCTTCATCAGGAACACACACTTCGCTCGCTGGCTAGCCCTCCGACGACTTGCCACCCGAACGAGTGGAACCCGCAGCAGCCCCGGCCTTCACGCCCCCCGCGCCCTGGCCGCCGACCGCGGGCTTCCCGCCACCCGAAGGCGCCTCGAATGATTCCAACGCCTCAAGAACGTCCTGGACACGGGAGATCTCCGCCTGAATGTCCTCGCGCCTGCGCACCAGGACCTCCAGCTCACGGCGCCCCTCGTCGACCAGACGCTCCGCCTCCGCCTTCGCCTCCGCGAGGGCGCTCTCGGCCTCCCGGGTCACCTCGGCCTTCTTCTGCTCGGCCTCCTTGAGCAGCGCCTCGGCCTTGCGCACCGCCGCGATCCGCACCTTGCTCGCCTCGCTGCTCGCGTCCGACACCAGCGCCTTGGCCTTCGCCTCGGCCTCGACGCTCTGCTCGGTCGCCGCCCGGACCAGCTTGTCCACGCGCTCGCCGGCCGACTTCATCTGCTCGGCCGACTCGCGGCGGGCCCGCTCGTGCAGCTCCTCGACCTCGCCCTCGACGCGGGAGCGCAGCTCCTCCGCCCGCTCCCTTATGGCGGCGGCGTCCGAACGCGCGCCGACGAGCAGCTCGTCCGCGTCCGTACGGGCCTTCTCCACCAGGGAGTTGCCCTCGACGGTCGCCTCCGAGGAGATCCGCGCGGCCTCCTTGCGGGCCGCGTCGACCATCGCGTCGGCCTGCTCCTCGGCCGCCGTCGTGGCGGCCAGGGCCTGCGCCTGGGCATCGGAGGCGAGCTTGTCCGCCTCGGCCGCGGTCTCGGTGATGAGCCGGTCCACCTGCTCCGCAGCCTCGCTGCGCCGCTTGTTGGCCTCCTCGCGCGCCTCGTCCAGCAGCCGCTCCGACTCCGCGCGGGCCTCCGTACGGGTGCGCTCCGCCGCGGTCGCCGCCTCGGCCTTGACGCGCTCGGCCTCCGACCGGGTACGGGTCGCGTGCTCCTGCGCCGAGGCCAGGGCCTCCGACGCCTCCGCACGCAGCCGTTCGGCCTCGGCCTGGGCCTCGCCGACCGTGCGCTCGTTGTCCTTGCGGGTCTGCTCGGTGAGCTTGTCCGCCTCGGACGCCGCCTCGGTGATGAGCCGGTCCGCCTGCTCGGCTGCCTCGCTGCGCTGCCGGCCCGCCTCCGCGCGCGCCTCGTCGAGGGTCTGCTCGGACTCCCGCTCGGCGCTCGCCAGGGTCTCGTTCGCCGCGACCGTGACCCGGTCCGCCTCCGCGGTGGCCTCGCCGATGATCCGGCCGCCCTCCGCGCGGGCGTCGTCCAGGGTCTGCGCCGCCTCCGCGCGCAGCCGCTCGGCCTCCGCCGCGGCCTCGCCGACGGTGGCCTCGTTGGCCGCACGCGTCTCGTCGACCAGCCGGTCGCCCTCGTTGC
This sequence comes from Streptomyces sp. NPDC032745, assembly GCF_055579465.1. Taxonomy (NCBI): domain Bacteria; kingdom Bacillati; phylum Actinomycetota; class Actinomycetes; order Kitasatosporales; family Streptomycetaceae; genus Streptomyces; species Streptomyces sp. NPDC032745. The sequence goes on from NZ_JBVING010000001.1 coordinate 633,780, forward strand.
GGGCGTCGACCAGGATCCGCGTGGCATCCCGCTCGGCCGCGGCCAGCATGTCGGACGCCTGACGGGTGAGCCGCTCGGCCTTCGCCGTCGCCTCGCCGAGCGTCGTCTCGTTCGCGGCGCGCGTCTCCTCCGTGAGCCGCTCCGACTCGGACACGGCCTCGCTGACGAGCCGGTCCGCCTGCTCCGCGGCCTCCGTCCGCAGCCGGTTGGCCTCCGAGCGCGCCTCGTCCAGGATGCCCGCCGCTTCGGTGCGGGTGGCGTCGGCCACCTCGGCCGCCTCGGCGGTGATCCGCTCCGCCTCCGCGGTGGCCTCGCCGACGGTGGCCGCGTTCGCGGCCAGGGTCTCCTCGGTGAGCCGCTCGGCCTCCGAAGTCGCCTCGGCGACGATCCGGCCGCCCTCGGCGCGCGAGGACTCCAGGGACTCCGCCGCCTCGCCGCGGATCCGGTTCGCGTCGTCACGGGCATCGGCCCGGGTACGGGTCGCGTCGCGCTCGGCCGCGGCCAGCGCGTCCGTCGCCTCCGTACGCACCCGCTGCGCGTACTCGGCGGTGTCGCTGCGCAGCTGCTCCGCCTCGGCGATCGCGTCGCCGACCGTGCGCTCGGCCAGCGCCTTCGCCGCGTCCGTCTCGGACCGCGCCTCGGTGCGGATCCGGTTGGCGTCCTCGGTGGCCCGCTCGCGCTCGTCGTAGGCGTCCGCGCGGACGCGCGCAGCCTCCTCCTCGGCCTCCGTCTTCGTACGCTCCGCCGCGTGCTCGGCGGCGCTGCGCAGCCCGGTGATCTCCTCCTCGGCCTGCTCGTGCAGACCGGCCACGGAGTCGCGTACCTGCTGGGCGGTGGTCTCCGCCGCCGACACCAGCTCCGCTGCGCGCCGCTCCGCCTCCTCGGTCAGGCGGGCCGCCTCGGCCTGCGCCTCCTCGGAGCGCCTGCGGGCCGCGGCCAGCAGCTCCTCGCTCTGCTCGCGGGCCTGGGCCCGCTCGCTGTCCGCGTCGGTCCGGGCCGACGCGAGGGTCGCCTCGGCCTCCCGGCGACGCCGGGCGGCCTCCTCCTGTGCGGCGGCCAGCGCCTCGGCGGCCTCCGCGGCGACCCGCTCGGCGGCGGCCTTGGCCTCCGCACGCAGCCGGTCCGCGGTCTCCTGCGCCTCGGTGCGCACCCGCTCCGCCTCGGACTCCGCCTCGCTGCGCAGCCGTACGGCGACCTGCTCGGCCTCCGCCCGCGCCCGCCCGGCGTCGTCCGCCGCGTCCGTGCGCAGCTGGTCGGCCTCCGCCTCCGCCTGCGCCCGGAGGCTGCGGATCCGCTCCGCCGACTCGGCGCGCAGCCGGTCGATCTCCTCGGTGGTCTCCCGGCGGATGTTCTCGGCCGCACCACGGGCGTCGCGCAGCGTCTGCTCGGCCGTGCCCAGCCGGCCCTCGGCCTCCGAGTGCAGGCGTACGAGCTCCTCGTCGGCCTCCGCCCGCTTCGCCGCGACGGCCTGCTCGGTCTCCTCGCGCCGTGCACGCGCCGCCGCGTCGGCCTCGGCCCGTACGGCCTCCGCCTGCTCCTCGGCCTCGGCGCGCAGCCGCTCCGCCTCGGTGCGGGTCCGCTCGAGGGTCTCCTCGGCCTGCTTGCGCAGCGTGGTGGCCCGCTCGACCGCCTCGGCGCGGACCCGCTCGCTCTCGGCGCTCGCCCCGCCGCGCAGCTCGTCCGCGTCCGACTTGGCCTTGCCCAGCAGCTCCTCGGCGGTCCGGGCCGCCTCCTCGATCTGCTGGACCGCCTCGCGGCGGGCCTCGCCGCGGATCCGCTCGCCCTCGGCGACGGCCTCGGCGCGCAGCTGCTCCGCCTCGCCGCGCAGCCGCCGGGCCTCCGCCTGGAGTTCGACGGTCCGGGCCCGGTACTCCTCGGTGTCGTCCTTCGCGGCGCCCTTGAGCTCGTCGGCCGTGGTCGCCGCCTGGGCGCGCAGCCGCTCCGCCTCGGACTCGGCCTCGCGGCGGATCCGCTCCGCCTCCTCGGACGCGGCGCGGGTGGTGGCCCGCGCGTCCTCCGAGGCCTTGTTCAGTACGTCCTCGGCCGTGCGGGCCGCCTTCGCCAGCTGGGCGGCCGTGTCCTCGGCCGCCGCCGCGCGGGCCTGCTCCGCGGCCTCCGCGCGCAGCCGCTCGACGCCGGCGCGGGCGTCGGCGAGGGTCTGCTCGGCCTCGGCCTTGAGGACCTCGGCCTCCTTGATGGCCTCGCCGACCAGCCGGGCCACCTGCTCCTTGGCCGTGCGGGTGCGCTGCTCGTTGACGGACTCCGCCGAGGCGAGCTGCCGGGCGGAGCTCTCCTTGGCGTCCGCGAGGAGCTTCTCGGCCTCGGCGCGCGCGGAGCGCAGGGCGCCGTCGGCTTCCTGGACCCGCTGCTCGGCCACCCGGCCGAGGTCGAGGGTCTGCTGCCGGGTCTGCTCGGCCTCGGCGGTGGTGCTCGTACGCAGCCGCTCGGCGTGCTCGGTGGCCTCCTGGGCCTGCGCGGAGGCGGCGGTCAGCAGCCGCTCGGCCTCCTTGCGGGCGCGCAGCAGGGTGGCTTCGGTCTCCGCACGGGCGGCCTCGGCGTCGGCGGCCAGCCGGCGCCGGGTCTCCTCGGCGACGCGGGCGGCCTCGGCGCGGGCGGCGTTCAGGGACTGCTCGGCCTCGGCGCGGGACTCGTCCATGAGCCGGCGCGCCTGGGACTCCGTACGGGCGCGCAGCTGCTCGGCCCAGGCGACGTTCTCGTTGACGTGCGCCTCGACGGTCTGGCGGCGCTCGTTGAGCTCCTGGTCCAGGCGCTGGCGGCGGTTGACGGCCTCGGTGTGCAGCTCGGCCTGCAGGCGCGCCTGGTGCTCGGCGTGCTCCTGCAGGATGCGCTGGGTCTGCGCCCGGGCGTCGCGCAGCTCGCGCTCGGCGTCCGAGCGCATCTGGTCGGCCTGGATCTGGGCATTGCGGAGCAGCTGCTCCGCCTGGTAGCCCATGTCCGCACCGTCGTAGGCGGGGCGGGACGCCAGATTGCGGCGTACCTCGTGGAGCTTGGCGCGCAGCACCTCGACCTGGTACCCGAGGTCTTCGGCGTGCTGGACGGCCTTCCCGCGCTCCTTCTTCAGCCGCTCCATCTCGGCTTCGAAGCGCGAGAGATGGTCGGCTTCAGCCTGATGGCTCTCCTGGCTTTCGTAGCCCCGCACAGCGCGGTCCCATCCGTCCCCTGGTCGCAAGCTCACTCCCAATTGAGCATCGCTCGCCCGCTGAACGACGCCCCCGGGGGAATGGTGTCAGATACCGGGGCAGGGGTCACAGGCCCCGACCCCGTCTCCGCACCGAACCCCGGCCGAGCCATGGCCACTCTACCGGCCGGGGAATCGGGCCATCAGTGGTCCATCAATGGTCGGGGTTGGAGGTGACCAGTTCGGTGAGGACTCCGTGGCAGTCCTTGGGGTGGAGGAAGGTGATCGAGGAGCCCATCGAGCCCGTGCGGGGCTGGTCGTAGAGGACCCGGACGCCCTTGCCGCGGATGGCCTCCGAGTCGCCCAGGACGTCCTCGGTGCCGAAGGCGATGTGGTGCACGCCCTCGCCGTTCTTGGCCAGCCACTTGCCCACCGCGGAGTCCTCGCGGGTGGGCTCGAGGAGCTGGAGGTAGGAGGCGCCGCCGTCGGAGGTTCCGTTGATCTTGAGCATGGCCTCGCGCACGCCCTGCTCCTCGTTGACCTCGGAGTGGAACACCTCGAAGCCGTACGTGGCACGGTAGAACTCGACGGTCTTGTCCAGGTCGAAGCAGGCGATCCCGATGTGGTCGATTCTTGTCAGCATGGGACCAGTGCACCGCCGAGGAGGGCGGTCACGCAACGTGCCAGCGATCACACCGACTGGCCGGTGACGGCGCGGGTACTGCTCAGTACATTCAGGTAAACCCTCGTTCACTCCTCATCTTCAAGGGGCTGTGCTCCATGTCCGGAACGAACAACACCACGTCAGTGATCGTCGCCGGGGCCCGCACGCCCATGGGGCGGCTGCTCGGCTCGCTGAAGTCCTTCTCGGGCGCCGACCTCGGCGGGTTCGCCATCAAGTCCGCGCTGGACCGGGCCGGCATCGCCGGTGACCAGGTGCAATACGTGATCATGGGCCAGGTGCTGCAGGCCGGCGCGGGCCAGATCCCCGCCCGCCAGGCCGCCGTCAAGGCCGGCATCCCCATGAACGTGCCGGCGCTCACCATCAACAAGGTGTGCCTCTCCGGCCTCGACGCGATCGCGCTGGCCGACCAGCTCATCCGCGCCGGAGAGTTCGACATCGTGGTCGCGGGCGGCCAGGAGTCCATGACCAACGCCCCGCACCTGCTGCCGAAGTCTCGAGAGGGCTTCAAGTACGGCGCGATCGAGATGCTGGACGCGATGGCCTACGACGGCCTCACCGACGCCTTCGAGAACATCGCGATGGGCGAGTCCACCGAGAAGCACAACACCCGCCTGGGCATCGAGCGCGCCCCGCAGGACGAGTTCGCCGCCGCCTCGCACCAGCGGGCCGCCGCCGCGCAGAAGAACGGCGTCTTCGAGGCCGAGATCACCCCGGTCGAGATCCCGCAGCGCAAGGGCGACCCGGTCGTCTTCTCCCAGGACGAGGGCATCCGCCCGGAGACCACGGTGGAGTCCCTCGGCAAGCTGCGCCCGGCCTTCGCGAAGGACGGCACGATCACCGCCGGCACCTCCTCCCAGATCAGCGACGGCGCTGCCGCAGTGGTCGTGATGAGCAAGGCGAAGGCCGAGGAGCTGGGCCTGGAGTGGATCGCCGAGATCGGCGCCCACGGCAACGTGGCGGGTCCCGACAACTCGCTGCAGTCGCAGCCGTCGAACGCGATCCTGCACGCCCTGGAGAAGGAGGGCCTCCAGGTCTCCGACCTGGACCTCATCGAGATCAACGAGGCCTTCGCGGCGGTCGCCGTGCAGTCAATGAAGGACCTCGGCGTGACCCCGGAAAGGGTGAACGTCAACGGTGGCGCCATTGCCCTGGGCCACCCGATCGGCATGTCCGGCGCCCGTGTGGTGCTGCACCTCGCGCTGGAGCTGAAGCGCCGGGGCGGCGGGGTCGGCGCGGCCGCACTGTGCGGCGGCGGTGGCCAGGGCGACGCCCTGATCGTCCGGGTCCCCTGACCGCAGCAGCCCGCAGCAGCAGCCGTAGCCGTAACCGCAGCGAGAACCGAGGAGCGCAGCACGCATGACGGTGGTGGACGTCCCCCAGCTGGTGGCCCAGGCGCGTGAGGGCAGGCCGAGGGCAGTGGCCCGGCTGATCTCGCTGGTCGAGGGGGCGTCCCCGCAGCTGCGCGAGGTGATGGCGGCCCTGGCCCCGCTGACGGGCGGGGCGTACGTGGTGGGCCTGACCGGCTCCCCGGGCGTCGGCAAGTCCACGTCGACCTCGGCGCTGGTCTCCGCGTACCGCAAGGCCGGCAAGCGGGTCGGCGTCCTCGCCGTCGACCCGTCCTCGCCGTTCTCCGGCGGTGCGCTGCTCGGCGACCGGGTCCGGATGTCGGACCACGCCTCCGACCCGGGGGTCTACATCCGCTCCATGGCCACCCGCGGCCACCTGGGCGGCCTGGCCTGGGCCGCCCCGCAGGCGATCCGGGTGCTGGACGCGGCCGGCTGCGAGGTGATCCTGGTCGAGACGGTCGGGGTCGGGCAGTCGGAGGTGGAGATCGCCTCGCAGGCCGACACCTCGGTGGTGCTGCTGGCCCCCGGGATGGGCGACGGGATCCAGGCCGCGAAGGCGGGCATCCTGGAGATCGGCGACGTGTACGTGGTGAACAAGGCCGACCGGGACGGCGCGGACGCGACCGCCCGGGAGCTGAACCACATGCTGGGGCTGGGCGAGGCACGGGGCCGGGACGACTGGCGGCCGCCGATCGTGAAGACGGTCGCGGCCCGCGGCCAGGGCATCGACGAGCTGGTCGAGGCCCTGGAGAAGCACCGGGCGTGGATGGACGAGCGCGGGGTGCTGGCCGAGCGCCGTACGGCCCGGGCCGCCCGCGAGGTGGAGACCATCGCCGTGACGTCCCTGCGGGCCCGGATGGCGGACGTGCACGGGGACGCCCACCTCGACGCCCTGGCGGCCCGGGTCGCGGCCGGCGAGCTGGACCCGTACGCGGCCGCGGACACGCTCCTGGCGACGCTGACGGAGGCCTGAGCGGCCGTACCGGCCGGCGCAGGCCCTGCGTCCGGCTCCGTACGCCGTACGCACGCGAGAGCCGCGCCCCGATCGATCGGGGCGCGGCTCTCGTACGTCTGCGGGGCGGACCGGTCAGGCGTTGGGACGCTTGCCGTGGTTCGCCTTCTTCTTCTTGCGTGCTCGCTTCTTGTTGCCGCGCTTGGCCATGACGCCACTCCCTCGAAGATCGGGGTAATCCGGGCGTTCGCCAGTCTAGGGGCGCCCGATCCGGTCCGCATGGGAACCCGCGGACCGGCGCGTGTCAGCCGTTGTCGTTGTCGTTGCCGTCCGAGTCCGATCCGGACACCGTCGCCTTGCCCGTCGTGGCGTCGACGTGGACGTTCGTGGTCTTGCCGCCGGACTTGACCTCGACGTTCCAGTACTGGGCGCCGTTGTCGTCATCGTCGTCCCATTCCACCGACCAGACCTGGCCGGGGTGGGCGGCGACGGCCGCCTTCATCGCCTGCTGGGCGGTGACCTTCGCGGCGAGCAGCGCCTTGTTCCCGCCGTCGTCGTCGCTGTCGTCGTCCGCGTTCTCGGTGAACACCTTGCCGCTGCGGGTGTCGACCGTCAGTTCCGCGTGCTTGCCGTCCTTGGCGATGACGTCGACGTGCCAGACGGCGCCGTCCTTGTCGACGGACTCCACGACACCGGGGTACTTCTTCAGCGCGGCGGCCACGGCCCCCTCGGCGTCCACGTCGGCACGCGCCGAAGCGGCCGCGGGGGCGGTTCTCGCCGCGTCGGCCGTGTGTGCGGCGGCGGCCGCCACCGGGCCCCCGAACGCCAGGACCACGGCCGCGGCCGACGAGACGTACGCCTTGTGCTTGCTGTGCATGGCTGACCTCCTCGGGCCGGCCATGCGCTTACGGTTGCTCGGCGGGCGGCCGGCGAGCGAGCGTTACCACCCATTCTCCGGGGCGCCGCCGGGGACGGCACCCCGGATGGGCGCCGTCCGGCCGGTGTCAGGCCTTGCCGCGCTGGTCGCGCAGGTGGCTCGCGACCGGCTCCAGCGAGGCGCGCAGCGCCGCCAGGGCCTCCGGCGGCAGCAGGTCGATGAAGTGCCGGCGGACGGATGCCACGTGGTGCGGGGCGACCTTCCGCATGAGCTCCATGCCCTCGTCCGTCAGCACGGCGTACAGCCCCCGGCGGTCGGACTCGCAGTTCACGCGGACGACCAGGCCGGCCGTCTCCATGCGGGTGATCTGGTGGGACAGCCGGCTCTTGGACTGCAGCGTCGACGTGGCGAGATCGCTCATCCGCATCCGGTGGTCCTCGGACTCCGAGAGGTTCACGAGGATCTCGTAGTCGTTGTTGGTGAGTCCGAAGGGCTGGAGATCCTTTTCCAGCTGGTGCATCAGCAGTCTGCTGACGTCCAGATGGGTGCGCCAGGTGCACTGCTCGGCGTCGGTCAGCCAGCGCGTGGCCGTCTCGGTCTCCATGGTCTCCATGAATGAACTCTACCTAAGAAGTTGAATTACGTACAAAAAATGGAAAGCTGAAGATCACAGTCCGAGGCGCCGCTGGATGTCACCCAGCTGTCCCGGCATCCGCGGTACGCCCAGCTGCCCCAGCGGGCCCTGCTGGCCGTGGCCGCCGCCGTACCCGGCCCCGGGCACGCCCGCCGATTCCGCGCCGGCGCCGACCGCTCCGACGGCCTGCTCCGCCATCAGCATCTCCGACGACTGCAGCAGCACCGTCCCGGCCCCGACGAACTCGAACTGGTGCTCCTCGCCGGAGCTGCCGCCGATGCCCGTCAGCGAGCGCAGCCCGCCGATGACGCCCGACATGTAGCCGTGGTCGTAGTGGTGGCAGGGGGACGGGCAGTCCGCCCAGCCCACCAGCGCCTGCGGGTCCACGCGCAGCGGCGGCTCCATGAACACCACCGGCCCGTTGGACGCCGCCACGAACTTCCCCGTTCCGATCAGGGTCAGGAACCCCGGCACGATCGACTGCTTCAGGGCGAGCGAGGGCTGGTAGGCCAGCAGGTTGCCCGACCGGATCGTCAGGTTCCCATTGTCCAGGTCGTACGAGTTCACGTCGAAGGCACGGTCGGCCAGCAGCATCTTGCCCTGGCCCTCGGCCACGACCCAGTCACTGGCGTGCATCGGCGAGTGGAAGCTGGTGCGCAGCAGCCGGTCGAAGCGGCCGTTGCCGACGCCGTTGAACTCCATGCGCCCGTAGTAGGCGATCATCTTGCCCTTCTGCAGGAACCACTGGCTCCCCTTGAGCTCCACGCAGAAGGTGTACGCGTTCACGTTGTCGTCGGAGGGCAGGGTGTGCGGGTCGAAGACCGTCGGGCCTCCCGGGCCGCCGGTCACGGGACCAAAGTTCACAGCTTCTCCTCCGAGGCCTGCACGTACACGGCTCCCTGGCCCGACAGCTCCAGCTGGAACGCCTCGCCCGAGCCGCGCCCCACCATGTCGCGCCAGCCGAGCGCGGTGGAGAGCTTGTTCCTGACGTCCCCGTGGTGGGCCACGTACGCCTGCGGGTCGACGTGGACCGGCCGGTTCGGGGTGATGGGGAGCTCGATGACCCCGCCGTGCGCCATCACGGCGACCGAGCCGTGCCCCTTGAGGGTGGTGGTGAACAGGCCCTGGCCGGTCACCTGACCGCGGACCATGCCCATGACACCGCCCTGCGAGCCCATGAACATCGTGCCCTGCTGCAGGGTGCCGTCGAAGGCGAGCAGCCGGTCGGCCTCGACGTACAGGGTCTCGCCGGTCAGGCCGATCACCTGGATGTGGTGGCCCCCGTGGCCGAACATCACGGTGCCGCTGCCCTCGACCGTCATCAGCGGGGTCTGCTCGTTCGCCACCCGGCGCCCGATCATGCCCATCACCCCGCCCTGACCGCCGGTCAGGCTCGGGGTGAAGGAGACCTCGCCGCGGTACGCGAGCATCGCGCCGCGCTGGCTGTACATCCTCTGCCCCGGGATCACCTGGGCCTCGACCATCTTCGAGTTGATCTCGCGGAACGGCATCAGATGTCGCCCCCGATGGTGTTGCGCTCGCTGGGCTGCACGTACACCAGGCCCTCGCCCTCGAAGCGGATCTGGAAGGACTCGCCGGAGCCCTCGCCGATCAGGGTGCGGAAGTTCACCCCGGACTGGAAGGACTGCTGGAGGTTGCCGGTGTGCGCGATGTACGCCCCCGGGTCGACGGAGAGCGGGTACTGGCCGCTGACGCGCAGCACGACCGCCGGGCCGTCGGACATGATCGCCGCCTGGCCGGAGCCCTCGACGGTCGTCGTGAACAGGCCGTTGCCCGTCGTCGCGCCGCGCAGCCCGGTGAAGGTCGTGCCGGTGCGCAGGCCCGCGTCGGTGCACAGCAGGTTGCTGGACTCGACGTAGAGCTTCTCACCGCGCAGGTTCACCAGGTTGATCTCGCTCGCGCGGTCGGCGAAGAAGCAGGTGCCGTGTCCCTGCACTTCCATCACGGTCATCTGCTCACCCGTCAGTCGACGGGTCACCATGCCCCGGAGGCCTTCGCCGCCGCCGGTCATCTTCTTGAAGGCCATCTGGCCGTCGTACGCAACCATGGAGCCGTTTTTCGCTTTCACGGCATCCCCGGTCAGGTCGACGGCGAGCACCTTGCTGCCTTGGAGTCGGAACTGAGCCACGGGATGACGTTATCGGCAGCGGGCGAAGGCGAACAGGGCCCCGTGGCCTATATCCGGCGACTGCGGCATCTCGCACACCCGCGGCGCACCTGTGGCACTCCCGCCGCGGCCCCGCCGGACCCCTGCGGACCCCCGGTCAAGATCCCGCAAAGCGGCTGAGACACTGGGACGGACCCCCGGCCACCACCCCGAAGGCTCACCGTGGACATCAAGACCGCTTCCGCCCTGCACCGGCTGCGCCTCGTCTCCGTACCGGAGGCGCTGTCGTTCCCGGCCCTGCTGATCTTCGGCTCGCTGCTGAGCCGGATCTCCGACATCGACTACCTGATGATGCCGCTCGGTGGCCTGCACGGGATCCTGTTCCTCATCTACCTGGTCTTCCTGGCCGATGTCTGGAACAAGGCGAAGTGGCCGGCCAAGAAGGCCGCCCTGTTCTTCGTGCTCGCGCTGGTGCCCTTCGGCGGCCTGTACGGCGACAAGCTGCTCAAGCGCGAGGAGGCCGACAGCGTGCTGGCGGCCCGCGCCCGCCGCGAGGCGGCGAACACCGCATGATCGTCGCGTTCTCGGTGACCCCGCTGGGGGTCGGCGAAGAGGTCGGCGAGTACGTGGCCGACGCGGTGCGCGTCGTACGGGAGTCGGGTCTGCCGAACCGCACGGACGCGATGTTCACCTCGGTCGAGGGTGAATGGGACCAGGTGATGGACGTGGTCAAGCGCGCGGTGGCGGCCGTGGAGGAGCGGGCGCCGCGGGTGTCGCTCGTCCTGAAGGCCGACATCCGTCCCGGGGTGGTGGACGGGATGACGTCCAAGGTGGAGACGGTGGAACGCCACCTGGCCTGACCCGGCCCACCCCGTCCGGCCCCCGGACCACTCGTACGGCCCTGTCCGGGGGCGGCTGCTCCCCGCTCCCTTACTCCCTACTCCTTGCTGCGGCTGGCCAGGCCGAGTGCGTAGTCCGCCCACCACTTGCCCGCCCCCGGGCCGCCGCGGCAGGGTCCGTCGGATTCGCCGGGCCGCTTGATCCAGAGGTACGCGTCGACGAGCGGGTCGCCCGTCCGGTCGGTCGGCGGGACGCCGAGGGCGCGGCCCGGCGGATTGCACCAGGCCTCGTGGCCCTCGCCCGGGAGCGGGCCCGCGCCGTTGCGGCTGGTGTCGATGACGAAGTGCTTGCCGTGGGCGGCCCGGGAGATGCGGGCGCCGTACTCCCGGCCGGCCGCGTCGGGCTGGAAGTTGGAGACGTTGAGCGAGAAGCCGTCGGCCCGGTCGAGCCCGGCCTTGTAGAGGGGCCCGACCAGTTTCATCGGGTCCGGGATCCAGGCCGGATTGCCGGCGTCCAGGTAGACCTTGGTGTTCCGGTTCTTCTTCAGCCGGCTGACGGCCTCGGCGAGCAGCCGGAGGCGTTCGTCGTGGTGGTCGGCCCGGGTGCAGCCGTCCACGACGTGCGGGACGGCGTCCGGTTCCAGGACGACCACGGCCCTGGCGTCGCCGATGCCGTCGGCGAAGGCGCCGATCCAGTTGCGGTAGGCGGCGGCGTTCCCCGCCCCGCCGGCCGAGTGCTGACCGCAGTCGCGGTACGGGATGTTGTACGCGGTGAGCAGCAGGACCCGGCCCGCCGACTTGGCGCCCTTCGCGGCCCGGCGGATCTCGGGACCGGGGTCGCCGCCCGGCCCCCACAGGGCCATGGGCCGTTCCGAGATCCGGCGCAGGACCTGGGCGTCGCTGTTGCGGCCCTGGGCCTCCCAGGCGGCGACCTGCCGGGCGGCGTCGCTCTGCGGGTCCACCCAGAACGGGGATGCGGCGGGCGCGGCCCGGGCCGGTGCCTCCGCGGGGGCGTGCGAAGGGGCGGACTCCCGGGCGGATTCCGGAGCGCCGCAGGCGGGGGCCGCGGTGAGCAGCAGCGCGAGGCCGAGTGCGGCGGTGAGGGGTCTGGGGCGTGGGCGGTGTCGGCCTGGCATCCGGGTTCCTCGGGACGAAGGGTCGGTTCGCGGAATCAAGGACCGGCATATCGTGACATGACGGTCAGTGAGCCCTGCTCCGCGACACCGCGGGTGCCGCCGCCCGGAGGCACCGGAACCCGGCTACGCCGGCGGGGCGCCCGTGGTCAGGGCGATGGCGAGCGGGGTGCGCTCGTAGAGGATCCGGTGGCCGTGGCGGGCCGAGATCAGCAGGCCCGCCCCGTGCAGGGCCTTCAGGTGGGCCGAGACCGTGGCCGGTGCCAGGCCGAGCCGGCGGGCCAGCGCCGTCGTGGAGGCCGGCTCGTCCAGCGCGCACAGCACGTCCGCCCGGCCCCGGCCCAGCAGCCGTGCCAGCGCCTGCGGGGTCGGGCCCGGCGAAGCCGCCCACAGGGCGCCGATACCGCGCGCCGGGTAGACCAGCGTCGGCTGCCAGGGCGGGTCGTAGCCCCCGACCACCTCCGGCCACACGAACGCGCTCGGCATGAGGAGCAGGCCCTGCCCGTCCAGGGAGCGGTCGTGGTGGGCCGGGCGGTCGATGGTGAGCGTGCCGTCCGACCACCGGAGGTCCGGGTGGAGGCCGTCGAACAGGGCCTCCAGCCCGCCCGCCGCCAGCCGCCGGGAGTGGAACAGGATGTCCGCCTCCAGCAACTCCCGCAGCCGCGGCCAGTGCGGGGCGATCAGCGCGGCCCACGCCTGCTCGTACAGACCGGCCAACTCCTGTACCGCCCGGGCCGGATCCGCGAGCATCCGCCGCCCGAGGTCGCTCTCGGCGGCTCCCGGGGTGCAGACGAGGGCGCGCCGCAGGTCCTCGCGCAGCGCCTCCGGATCGGCGGCCGAGGACCGTACCCGGGCCAGCTCCTCCTCGAAGGTGACGGAGGGGCCGACCGGCGGCGGGCTCAGGAAGTCGGGGTTGTGGCCGGTGCGCGGCATCAGCAGCCACAGCGGCCGCAGGTCCAGCCCGTCGGCGGCCGACCTGATCTGCCGCAGCCAGGGCAGGTGGTACGCCTGCCGGGCGGGCGTCATCAGGGTCCGGACCGCCTCCTGCGTCTCCCAGCGGGGCGAGATCGAGAACCGGCAGTGCAGCAGGTCACCGGGCCCGAACCGGAAATGGAACGCCATGTCTGCCCCTCCGGGGTGGTCTGCGGGTTCCGCTGCGCGGAGCCTTCTCCCCGCCCCGCCCCGCCCTTTCTCCGTATCCCGGGGCAGGGCCCCGGACCCCCGTCCGGGTGGCGGCGCCGTTGCGGGGGCGCTGCCCCCGCACCCCCGCGCCTCAAACGCCGGCGGGGCTGGTTTGTGCCGGAGGCTGGATTTGATTCGCTCCGGAGCGAATCACTGTGGTGACGCCACCGTAACCCCGCAGGGTCACCGCATGGCAACCGTCAACCCGGCCACCTCACCGCCCGCCACCGGCTACCGCTCCGTCTTCCGGGCAGGGGAGTTCCGGCCCGTCTTCGCCGCGCACCTGATGTCCGTCCTCGGCATCGTCGTCGCCGAGATCGCCCTCACCGTCCTCGTCTTCCGCACCACCGGCTCGCCCTTGATGAGCGCGCTCACCTTCGCCCTCGGCTTCCTCCCGTACGCCCTCGGCGGCACGCTCCTGGCCGGGATCGCCGACCGCAGGCCCGCCCGCCGGGTCCTCGTCGGGTGCGACCTCGTCTGCGCGGTCTGCGCGGCGGCCATGGTCCTGCCCGGCACCCCCGTCGCGGGGCTCCTCGTCCTGCGCTGCGCCATGGCCTTCGTCGCACCGCTGTTCCAGGGCACGCGCAACGCCTCCCTCGCCGACATCCTCGGCCCCGGCGACGCCTTCGTCCTCGGCCGCTCGCTGATGCGCATGGTGGCCCAGAGCGCCCAGCTCATCGGCTTCGGCCTCGGCGGGCTGCTGCTCACCGTCCTCGCCCCGCGCGCGGCCATCGCACTGACCGCCGCCGGGTTCCTGTGCTCGGCCCTGCTGCTGCGCTTCGGCACCCGGGCCCGGCCGGCCCGCGCCGGCGCCGACCGCACTTCCCCGCTCGCCGGGCTGCGCGCCGTCCTCGGGGACCGTCGGCTGCGGGCGCTCACCCTGCTGTTCTGGCTGCCGCCCGTCTTCGTCATCGCCCCCGAGGCGCTGCTCGTCCCGTACGCCGACGGCATCGGCGCCGGTACCGCGGCGCTGGGAGTGATGATGTGCGCCCTGCCCGTCGGCACCATCGCGGGTGAACTGTGGGCCGGCTCGGCGCTCGGCCCCCGTACCCGCTCCCGGCTCGTGGCCCCGCTCGCGGCCGCCGGCATGCTGCCGCTGCTCGTGTACGCCGCCCGGCCCGGGGTGGTGACCGTACTCGCCGCTCTGCTGCTCGCCGGTCTGGCGCACGCGTACACCCTCGGCCTCGACCAGTGGTACGTCGACGCCGTCCCGGACGAGCTGCGCGGCCGGGCGATGACCCTGCTGAGCACCGGCCTGATGACCCTCCAGGGCGTCGGCATGGCCCTGGCCGGGCTGGCCGCCGAATTCCTGCCGGTGCACGTGGTCGTCACCGGCGCCGCGGTGCTCGGCACGGCGGTGGTCCTGCTCCTCCTCGCCGAACTGCGGTCCGCGAACCGGCGGGAGGGCGGACCGAAGAATGAGACGGGGCCCACGGCCAAATGACCGCCCGGTAGGGTCGGGTACGTGTCCAAGCCGCTCAGCCTGCCCTTCGACCCCATCGCCCGCGCCGACGAACTGTGGCAGCGCCGCTGGGGGCCGGTGCCCTCGATGGCCGCCATCACCTCGATCATGCGCGCGCACCAGATCCTGCTCGGCGAGGTCGACGCTGTGGTCAAGCCGTACGGGCTGACCTTCGCGCGCTACGAGGCGCTGGTCCTGCTCACCTTCTCCAAGGCCGGCGAGCTGCCGATGTCGAAGATCGGCGAGCGGCTGATGGTCCACCCGACGTCGGTGACGAACACGGTGGACCGGCTGGTGCGGTCCGGGCTGGTGGCCAAGCGGCCGAACCCGAACGACGGCCGCGGCACGCTCGCCTCCATCACGGACAAGGGCCGCGAGGTCGTCGAGGCGGCGACGAAGGACCTGATGGCGGTCGACTTCGGGCTGCGCGCGTACGACGCCGAGGAGTGTCAGGAGATCTTCGCGCTCCTGCGCCCGCTGCGGATCGCCGCCGCGGACTTCGACGAGCAGTAGCAGCCGCCGTCACCGGGCCCCCGTCAAGATCGCGCAAAACGGATCGTTACGCTCGTATCCATGAAACGAAGCGTGCTGACCCGCTACCGCGTCATGGCCTATCTGACCGCGGTCATGCTGTTGATCCTCTGCACCTGCATGGTTTTCAAGTACGGCTTCGACACCGGCGCCGACCTGACCCTGGCGGTCTCCCAGGTGCACGGTGTGCTGTTCATGATCTATCTGGTGTTCGCCTTCGACCTGGGCTCCAAGGCCAGGTGGCCGTTCCCGAAGCTGCTCTGGGTGCTCGTCTCCGGCACGATCCCGCTGGCCGCCTTCTTCGTCGAGCGCAAGGTCCGCGCCGAGGTCGAGCCGCTGGTCGTGGATGCCGTGGCCACCGCCGACGCCTAGGGCGCCGCTCGTCCATCGGGTACCCCGGGGAGACTCCCCGGGGTTTCCCATCGACATTTACTAGGACGTCCTAGTAAATTCGTGGGTATGGACGCTGACGCCATCGAGGAGGGCCGCCGCCGCTGGCAGGCCCGTTACGACAAGGCCCGCAAACGCGAGGCCGATTTCACCACGCTCTCCGGGGATGACGTCGATCCCGTCTACGGGCCCCGGCCCGGTGACGCGTACGAGGGATTCGAGCGCATCGGCTGGCCGGGGGAGTACCCCTACACCCGCGGCCTGCACGCCACCGGATACCGCGGCCGGACCTGGACCATCCGCCAGTTCGCCGGGTTCGGCAACGCCGAGCAGACCAACGAGCGCTACAAGATGATCCTGGCCGCCGGTGGCGGCGGGCTCTCCGTGGCCTTCGACATGCCGACCCTCATGGGGCGCGACTCCGACGACCCCCGCTCGCTCGGCGAGGTCGGCCACTGCGGGGTCGCCATAGACTCCGCCGCCGACATGGAGGTCCTGTTCAAGGACATCCCGCTCGGCGACGTGACCACCTCGATGACGATCTCGGGCCCGGCCGTGCCCGCCTTCTGCATGTACCTGGTCGCCGCCGAACGGCAGGGCGTGGACCCCGCCCTGCTCAACGGCACCCTCCAGACGGACATCTTCAAGGAGTACATCGCCCAGAAGGAGTGGCTCTTCGAACCCGAGCCGCACCTGCGCCTCATCGGCGACCTCATGGAGTACTGCGCGAAGGGCATCCCGGCGTACAAGCCGCTGTCCGTCTCCGGCTACCACATCCGCGAAGCCGGGGCCACGGCCGCGCAGGAGCTCGCGTACACCCTGGCCGACGGCTTCGGCTACGTGGAACTGGGCCTCTCCCGGGGCCTGGACGTGGACCACTTCGCCTCCGGCCTCTCCTTCTTCTTCGACGCACACCTCGACTTCTTCGAGGAGATCGCCAAGTTCCGCGCCGCCCGCCGGATCTGGGCGCGCTGGATGAAGGAGGTGTACGGGGCGCAGAGCGAGAAGTCGATGTGGCTGCGCTTCCACACCCAGACGGCCGGTGTCTCGCTGACCGCGCAGCAGCCGTACAACAACGTCGTGCGCACCGCCGTCGAGGCCCTCGCGGCCGTCCTCGGCGGCACCAACTCCCTGCACACCAACGCCCTCGACGAGACCCTCGCGCTGCCGAGCGAGCAGGCGGCCGAGATCGCCCTGCGCACGCAGCAGGTGCTGATGGAGGAGACCGGGGTGGCCAACGTGGCCGACCCGCTGGGCGGTTCCTGGTACGTGGAGCAGCTCACCGACCGCATCGAGGCCGACGCCGAGAAGATCTTCGAGCAGATCAAGGAGCGGGGCCTGCGCGCCCACCCGGACGGGCAGCACCCGATCGGGCCGATCACCTCGGGCATCCTGCGCGGCATCGAGGACGGCTGGTTCACCGGGGAGATCGCCGAGTCGGCCTTCCAGTACCAGCGGTCCCTGGAGAAGGGCGACAAGCGCGTCGTCGGCGTCAACGTGCACCACGGGTCGGTCACCGGGGACCTGGAGATCCTGCGCGTCAGCCACGAGGTGGAGCGCGTGCAGGTGCAGCAGCTGGCCACGCGCAAGGAGCGGCGTGACGACGCGAAGGTGAAGACCTCGCTGGACGCCATGCTGGCCGCCGCCCGCGACGGGTCGAACATGATCCCGGCGATGCTGGAGGCCGTACGTGCCGAGGCCACGCTCGGCGAGATCTGCAACGTGCTGCGCGACGAGTGGGGCACGTACACGGAGCCGCCGGGCTTCTGAGCCCGCCCCCGTTCGCCGGAAGGCCGGTCGTGGCAGCCCCTGCGGGGGCTGCCGTGACCGGCCTTCCCGTTCGCCCGGGCACATCCGGGGCTCAGGCGCGGGCCGGGCCCTGCAGGCCGTGCATCAGGAGGGCCGTGAAGGTGGACACCCAGACCTGGTCCACCGGCTCGCAACTGACCAGCGCGCGGTGGACCACCGTGCCCGCGATCACGTCGAAGATCAGGTCCGTGGTGCGGCCGGCGAGGCTCTCGTCCTCCTCGTACGGGAGTTCGCCGCGGGCCTGGGCGCGTTCGCGGCCCAGTACGACGAGACGTTTCTGCCGGTCCACGATCGCCGACCGGATCCGGTCGCGCAGGGCCTCGTCCCGGGTGGACTCGGCGACGACGGCCATCAGGGCCGTACGGGCCTCAGGCCGCCGCAGCAGCGCCGCGAACTGGAGGACGACGTTCTCTATGTCGGCTTCGAGGGAGCCCCGGTCGGGGAGCTCGAGGGAGTCGAAGAGCTCCGCGACGGCGTCCACGACCAGCTCGTTCTTGCCCGCCCAACGGCGGTAGAGGGTGGTCTTGGCGACCCCGGCCCGGGCCGAGACGTCGCCCATCGTCAGCTTCGACCAGCCCAGCTCGACCAGCGCGTCCCGCGTCGCAGCGAGGATCGCCGCGTCCGCAGCGGCGCTGCGGGGGCGGCCGGTGCGTCCGGTCGGGGGGCTCGGGTTGCGCATGGCGCAGACCATACCCGTCGGTAGCGGAACCGCAGGCCCCCGAAATGCTGTGCTTGAGATCACGGGGCACGAACGGCCGCGAGGAGTTACGCTACGGCTCGTAGCGTAAGAGCGACGACCACGCGAAGAGCTACCGGCGCCAGGTGGGGACCCGGCGCCACACCATACGACCACCGCACAACCGAGCGGTCGGACGCGGGCAAGAAGGTATTTCGGCCGATCTTTTTCGTCGGTGCGCACACACGGGGGAGGATGTACGCATGCAGCCCAGAAACATGTCCATGAGCGGCGTCGTCGACCTCGCCGCGGTGAAGGCGGCCGGCGAGGCCAAGGCGAAGGCCGAGCAGGCCCGTGCCGAAGCGGCCCGGCAGGCCGCCCAGGGTGGCGCGCCCGCGTCCGCGGGTGCCGTGCCGCCGTCCGCGCTCGTGATCGACGTCGACGAGGCCGGCTTCGAACGCGACGTCCTCCAGCTCTCCGCCGAGGTCCCGGTCGTCCTGGACTTCTGGGCCGAGTGGTGCGAGCCGTGCAAGCAGCTCAGCCCGCTGCTGGAGCGCCTGACGATCGAAGCGAACGGCCGCCTCCTCCTCGCCAAGGTCGACGTCGACTCCAACCAGATGCTGATGCAGCAGTTCGGCATCCAGGGCATCCCGGCCGTGTTCGCCGTGGTCGCGGGCCAGGTGCTGCCGCTGTTCCAGGGCGTGGCGCCCGAGCAGGAGATCCGCGCGACCCTGGCGCAGCTGGTCCAGGTCGCCGAGGAGCGCTTCGGGATCATCGGCATCGAGGTGGACCCGAACGCCGAGGGCGCCCCCGCGGGCACCCCGGCCGCCGAGGCTGCGGCCCCGGAGGGCCCGTACGACGCGCTGCTCGAGGCGGCGGTCGTCGCGCTGGACGCCGGTGACCTGGGCGGTGCGGTGCAGGCGTACAAGAACGTACTGGCGGACGACCCGGCCAACACCGAGGCCAAGCTGGGCCTGGCCCAGGCCGAGCTGCTCGCCCGGGTCAAGGACATGAACCCGCAGGCGGTGCGCGCCGCGGCGGCCGAGGCCCCGAAGGACCCGGCGGCCCAGATCGCCGCCGCGGACCTGGATCTGGTCGGCGGCCATGTGGAGGACGCCTTCGGGCGCCTGGTGGACACGGTCCGGGTGACGGCCGGCGCCGACCGCGACGCGGTGCGGGTGCGGCTGCTGGAGTTGTTCGAGGTCATCGGGGCGGACGATCCCCGGGTGGCGGCGGCGCGTACGGCGCTCGCCCGGGTGCTGTTCTAGAGCCCGCTCCGTGTCCCATCCGGAGGCGTCCGGAAGGTCGCCGGACCACCGGCGATTTGTTGACACGTAGATAAACAGCGGCCGCACTTTGCCAAAACTTGGCAATTGCGGCCGCTGTTACTCGCAGTAAGAGGAACCCCGTGATCTGTCCGGTGTGTTCATAAATCCGACGCTCTGTCGTGGCCCTTGGTGACACCCTGCGTCGTCACCCGATGGCGCCGGGTCGATCCCCGGTTATCTTGCCGTTACCCGCCAGTAACGAACCCCCTTGTGCCCCGGCCTGGAATGGACCACGATCGGCGACGCTCGGTCCTTCCCGCAGAGCCGCTCATCCGGAGCCGCGGTGGAGGGTCCCCACCGGGCCGGCCGGTGGCAGTGGCACCGGCTGTGGGACAGGGGGGTCTTCGCCGCACCGGCGGAGCCTGTCCTCCTGGTTGCGCGAACGCGTGACCCAGTGGTTGTCGCTCGGGGGTGAACGCCGGTGTACCGGACGCGGCTCTGTCGCGGCTCGGCCGCCTGCGCTCCTTCCCGAGGACGTAGCACTTCTCCCATCCCAGGACGGGTACGGCCCGGACCGGAGATGTACGTCCGAGAAGGAGGAACGAATAATGAGTTCTCAGGTTCGTGGCGGGACCAGATGGAAGCGCTTCGCGCTCGTCATGGTGCCGAGCATCGCGGCAACCGCCGCGGTCGGTGTGGGTCTGGCGCAGGGTGCCCTCGCGGCGTCCTTCAGCGTCTCCGGCCAGGACTTCAAGGTCTCGGCCGACAAGCTCGACGGTGACAACCTCATTCAGTACGGCGGTATCGCCGAGGGTCACGACCTCAAGGGCAACGCTGCGCACCACCCGGTCACCATCTCCGGGTTCAGCCACGCCGAGATCACCAACATGTGCCAGTCGCTGGTGACCCCGACCCCGCTGGGCAACATCACGCTGCAGCTGCGGACGGGCCACAAGGGCAAGCCGGCCGTCGCCGACAACATCTACCTGGATGTTGCGGAGCTCGACACCGACGCCGAGTTCAAGAACCTGGACATCGGTGTCGCCGTGGGCGACGCGAGCCACAAGACCAAGCCGCAGGCCGGTACGGTCGCGAGCCCCTACGCGTTCTCCCAGCGCGCCGACAAGGCGATTCTGACGAACGTGCGCCAGAAGGCGTGGGCGACGACGGCGGGTACGTTCAAGCTGCCCGACCTCAAGCTGCGCCTGCTCGGCGGCGACCAGCCGTGCTACCAGGACGAGAAGTAATCCGTCCCGGAGCGTGACCGGAGGGGCGGTCGGTGCCGGCTGCAGCCGATTCCGCCCGCCCGTCCGGGGGCTCCACCTAGTTCTCCGTACCACCGTTTCCAGGGAGCTGTAGTCCATGAACCACCAGGCCCCGGTCTACGTTCGCCGCTCTGATGATGCTTGGCTCACCGTGGCGTATTACCACTTCTACGCCTGGCGCGGCCGCCGTCCCTTCTGGGCAGGCCTGTTCATGCTCCTCGGTGGTGTCCCGATCGTGTACTTCCCGTACGCGGACATGCGATTGGGCAACGTCACTCTCGCGATGGCGACGACGACCGGATCCGGCTCGCTGATCATCGGCATCCTGCTGATGACGCTGGGTCTGGCCCTCTGGTTCCAGCAGAGCATCCGCGTCTTCGCCGGGGTCGCCTCGATCCTGCTGGCCCTGGTGTCCCTGCCGGTGTCCAACCTCGGCGGGTTCTTCCTGGGCTTCATCTTCTCCATGGTCGGCGGCGCCCTCGCACTGTCGTGGGTCCCCGGCGGCCCGGTGGAAGAGACCGCCGTCCAGGACGGTGGCGCGGGCAAGCCGGCAGCCATGGCGGACAACCCCCAGGGCATCCCGGGCATTTCAGGCATCCCGGTGCCCCGCGAGACGGAAACGGCATACGCGAGCGAGACGACTGCCCACGCCGATGGCGGGAGGAACAGTGCGGGGTGACGAGACGCAGCGGGGCGTGGCCCCGAGCGCAGAGTCCCGTGAAAGAAGGGGTCCGCGGCACGCCGCGCCCCGGAAGTCGCTGCTGAACAAGATCCAGATACCCGTCGGCAAGACGATGGCGCTGGCGGCCATGCCGACCGCGGTCTTCGTCGGGATGGGCGTGGCGCCGAAGCTGGCCCTGGCCGACGACCACGAGATCCCCTTCGCGCCAGGCCCGTGCGTGACGCGGTCCGACGAGCCCGCGGAGTCGGCCTCTCCGAGCCCCTCCACGTCGCCCTCGCCGAGTTCGTCGCCGACCGCGACGCCCTCGCCCGGTGCGTCCAAGGCCCCGAAGCCCGGCGTCACCCCGTCGGCCCCGAAGCCTTCCGCCAGCAAGCCGGCCGGTCCCACCACCGCGTCGAAGCAGACGGACCCGTCGGCCCCGGCCGCCGCGCCGTCCGCGTCCAAGACCCCGAACCCGCTGGACCCGCTCGGCGTCGGCGACGCCCTCAAGGGCATCGTCGACGGGATCACCAAGCCGCTCGAGACCGCGAAGCCGTCGGCGACCCCGACGCCCACGCCGTCCAAGACCGCCACGGCGGCGCCGTCCCCGGCGAAGCCCGCCCCGGACCCGGCCGCGGACGCGATCCGCGACGCGGCGAAGAAGGCCGGCGTGGACGTCAAGGAGCTGTCGCAGGACGTCAAGGACACCGCGACGGCCCCGAAGGACGAGACGGGCAAGACGGCGGACGAGGACAAGCCGAAGCCCGAGGAGACGAAGGACGCGGACGGGAAGCAACCCTTCCCCTGCCCGACGTACGACGCCAAGGCGCTGGCCGACGCCGAGCTGGAGCCGGGCATCCCGCTCCTGCCGGACGAGCCCTGGTACCTCGACAGCTCGCTCCTGACCCTCTACGGCCTGGATTACCACGGCATCGTCGAGGTGAAGACGGCCGGCGGCAAGACGAAGAAGGTCCTGAAGTTCACGGCGGACTCGCTGGACATCAAGGACCTCTACCAGACGGTCGGCAAGAGCGGGAACGTCGCCCATCTGAAGTCGCGCTCCGGCTCCACCTCCAAGATCCGCGGCGGCACGGTGACGATGTACACCGAGAGCCTCAAGGGGAACCTGTTCGGGCTGATCCCGATCGAGTTCACCCCGAACAGCCCGCCGCCCCTGAACGTCCCGTTCGCGTTCTTCACGAACGTCAAGGTCGTCCAGGCCGGCCAGTTCGGCGGCACGCTCACCGTCCCGGGCCTCAAGAACTACATCGGCCCGCCGGAGTAGTCCCGTACGGGGGCCGTCCCGTACGGCCCCGCACACCGCATCGGACACACCGAGGGCGGCACCCCGGATCCTTGTCAGGATCGGGGTGCCGCCCTCGGTCTCTGTGCGGCAGAGTCACACGGTGCGGTGTCAGCCCTGGGACTGGCCGCCCAGGTGGTGGACGCGGACCATGTTGGTCGTGCCCGGGACGCCGGGGGGCGAGCCCGCGGTGATGACCATCGTGTCGCCCTCGTTGTAGCGGCCCAGCTTCAGCAGCTCGCCGTCCACCAGGTCGACCATCGCGTCGGTGGTGTCCACGTGGGGGACGATGTAGGAATCGACGCCCCAGCTCAGCGTGAGCTGGTTGCGGGTGTTGACGTCGGTGGTGAAGGCCAGGATCGGCTGGGTCACGCGGTAGCGCGACAGCCGGCGGGCCGTGTCACCGGACTGGGTGAAGGCGATGAGCGCCTTGCCGTCGAGGAAGTCCGCGATCTCGCAGGCCGCGCGGGCGACGGAGCCGCCCTGGGTACGGGGCTTCTTGCCCGGGACCAGCGGTTGGAGGCCCTTGGAGAGGAGCTCCTCCTCGGCCGCCGTGACGATCTTCGACATCGTCTTGACGGTCTCGATCGGGTACGCGCCGACCGAGGACTCGGCCGACAGCATGACCGCGTCCGCGCCGTCGAGGATCGCGTTGGCGACGTCGGACGCCTCCGCGCGCGTCGGGCGGGAGTTGGTGATCATCGACTCCATCATCTGGGTCGCGACGATCACCGGCTTGGCGTTGCGGCGGCACATCTCGATGAGCCGCTTCTGGACCATCGGGACCTTCTCGAGCGGGTACTCGACGGCCAGGTCGCCACGGGCCACCATGACCGCGTCGAAGGCGTCGACCACGGCCGCCATGTTCTCGACGGCCTGCGGCTTCTCGACCTTGGCGATGACGGGGACCCGGCGGCCCTCCTCGTCCATGACCTTGTGGACGTCCTTGACGTCGTTGGCGTCGCGGACGAAGGAGAGGGCGACCATGTCGCAGCCCATCCGCAGGGCGAAGCGGAGGTCGTCGACGTCCTTCTCCGACAGGGCGGGGACGTTCACGGCGGCGCCCGGCAGGTTGATGCCCTTGTGGTCCGAGATGACACCGCCCTCGATGACGATGGTCCTGACCCGCGGGCCCTCGACCTCGGTCACCCGCAGCTCGACGTTGCCGTCGTTGATCAGGATCTGGTCGCCCTTGGCCACGTCGCCCGGCAGGCCCTTGTAGGTGGTGCCGCAGATGGACTTGTCGCCCGGGACGTCCTCGGTGGTGATGGTGAACTCGTCACCGCGCACCAGCTCGACGGGGCCCTCGGCGAAGGTCTCGAGACGGATCTTCGGACCCTGGAGGTCGGCGAGGACGCCGACCGCACGCCCGGTGTCCTCGGAGACCTTCCGGACGCGGTCGTACCGCTCCTGGTGTTCTGCCTGGGATCCGTGGCTGAAGTTGAATCGGGCCACGTTCATACCTGCCTCGATGAGCGCTTTCAGCTGCTCATACGAGTCGACGGCGGGGCCCAGCGTGCAGACGATTTTGGAACGGCGCATGACTGGATCCTATCGGTTTGTTTCGTAGCGGAATATTCCGTCTGGTGGAAAGTCCAAGTGACTAGTGAGTAACCAGCGCGTACGCCTGGGTGGCGATCTCCAGTTCCTCATCCGTCGGGACCACGGCCACCGCCACCCGCGCGAACTCCGGCGACACCAGCCGCGGCTCCGGGGAGCGCACCGCATTGGCCTCCGGGTCCAGGACGAGTCCCAGCTCCGCGAGGCCGTCCACGGCAGCTTCCCGGACCTGGTGCGCGTTCTCGCCGACCCCCGCCGTGAACGCCACCGCGTCCACCCGGCCGAGCACCGCCGAGTAGGCGCCGATGTACTTCTTCAGGCGGTGGACGTACGCCGCGAAGGCGAGCCGCGCCGACTCGTCGCCCTCGCCCGCCCGCCGCAGCACCTCGCGCATGTCGTTGTCGCCGCACAGGCCCAGCAGACCGCTCTTCTTGTTCAGGAGCGAATCGATCTCATCCACCGAGAAGCCGCCCACCCGCGCCAGGTGGAAGACGACCGCCGGATCCACGTCGCCCGAACGGGTGCCCATGACCAGACCCTCCAGCGGGGTCAGGCCCATGGACGTCTCCACGCACACCCCGCCCCGGACCGCCGAGGCCGAGGCCCCGTTGCCCAGGTGCAGCACGATCACGTTCACTTCCTCCACCGGCCGGCCGAGCAGCCCCGCCGTCGCCCGCGAGACGTACGCGTGGGAGGTGCCGTGGAACCCGTACCGCCGGATGGCGTACTTGTCCGCCGTCGCGGCGTCGATCGCGTACCGCGCCACGTACTCCGGCATCGTCGAGTGGAACGCCGTGTCGAAGACCGCCACCTGCGGGAGGTCCGCACGCAGCGCGCGGGCCACCTCGATGCCGGTCACGTTCGCGGGGTTGTGCAGCGGGGCCAGCGGGATCAGGCTCCGGATCTCCGCCAGCACCTCGTCGTCGATCACCGTCGGCTGCGTGAACCGGGTCCCGCCGTGCACCACCCGGTGCCCGACGGCGGCCAGCCCGGGGGAGTCCAGGCCCAGCCCGTCGGCCGCGAGCTCCGCCGCGACGGCCCGGAGCGCGGCCTCGTGGTCGGCGATCGCGCCCAGCCGCTCGCGCTTGCCGCCCTCGGCGCCCGGACCGGTGAGCGGCTCGTGCACGAGCCGCGAGGTCTCTTCGCCGATCCGCTCCACCAGGCCGACGGCGAGGCGGGCGGAGTCCGCCATGTCGAGCAGCTGGTACTTCACCGACGAGGAGCCGGAGTTGAGGACGAGTACGCGCGATGCGGTGGTCACGATGAGGGTCTTTCCTTCGGGGTGAGGGCTCGGTGGTGGGGGCCGGGCGGGCTGTGCGGGGGTCAGGCGGTGGGGGCCTGCGTCCCCTGCGCCTGGATCGCGGTGATCGCCACGGTGGTGACGATGTCCTGCACCAGCGCGCCGCGCGAGAGGTCGTTGACCGGCTTGCGCAGCCCCTGGAGCACCGGGCCGACCGCGACGGCGCCCGCCGAGCGCTGTACGGCCTTGTACGTGTTGTTGCCCGTGTTGAGGTCGGGGAAGATCAGTACGCTCGCCCGGCCGGCCACGTCGGACCCGGGCAGCTTCGTCGCGGCGACCGAGGGCTCGACGGCGGCGTCGTACTGGATCGGGCCCTCGACGGCCAGGTCGGGGCGCTGCTCGCGGACGATCTCGGTGGCCTTGCGGACCTTGTCCACGTCCGCGCCGGAGCCCGAGGTGCCGGTCGAGTACGAGAGCATCGCGATCCGCGGCTCGACGCCGAAGGCGGCCGCGGTCGCCGCCGACTGGATGGCGATGTCGGCGAGCTGCTCGGCGCCCGGGTCCGGGTTGACCGCGCAGTCGCCGTAGACGAGGACCCGGTCGGCGAGACACATGAAGAAGACCGACGACACGATGGACGCGTCGGGCTTCGTCTTGATGATCTCGAAGGCGGGCCGGATGGTCGCGGCGGTGGAGTGCACCGAGCCCGAGACCATGCCGTCGGCGAGTCCCTCCTGGACCATCAGCGTGCCGAAGTAGTTGACGTCGGTGACCACGTCGAGGGCCAGCTCCACGGTCATGCCCTTGTGGGCGCGGGCCTGGGCGTAGTACTCGGCGAAACGTTCCCGCAGCGGGGAGGCCGCCGGGTCGATCAGCTGCGCGCCGGAGATGTCGACGCCCAGGTCGCCGGCCTTCTTCAGGATCGCCTGCTCCTCGCCCAGCAGGGTCAGGTCGCAGACCCCGCGGCGCAGCACCACGTCCGCGGCACGCAGCACGCGCTCCTCGGCGCCCTCGGGCAGCACCACGCGGCGGCGCTCGGAGCGGGCCCGCTCCAGCAGCTCGTGCTCGAACATCATCGGCGTGACGCGCTCGGAGCGGGCCACCGACAGCAGTCCGCGCAGCTCGGCGGTGTCCACGTGCCGCTCGAACAGACCGAGCGCGGTCTCCAGCTTGCGCGGGGTCGCGGAGTTCAACCGGCTCTGCAGCGAGAACAGTTCGGCGGCCGTCGGGAAGCTGTTGCCGGCCACCGAGACCACCGGGGTGCCCGGCGCCAGCTTCGAGGCCAGCGTCAGGATGTCGGGGCCCGGACGCTCGTTCAGGGTCAGCAGCACACCGGCGATCGGCGGAGTGCCCGAGGCGTGCGCGGCCAGCGCCCCGATGACCAGGTCGGCCCGGTCCCCGGGGGTGACGACCAGGCAGCCGGGGGTCAGGGCGTTCAGGAAGTTCGGCAGCATGGCGCCGCCGAAGACGAAGTCGACGGCGTCGCGGGCCAGCCCGGCGTCGTCGCCGAGGAGCACCTCGCCGCCGAGCGCCCGGGTGATCTGGGCGACGGTCGGGGCGGAGAGCGACTTGTCGTCCGGCAGCACGTAGCAGGGGACGGGCAGGCGGGCGGCCAGCCGCTCGGCTATGGCGTCCCGGTCCTCGGCGGCCACCCGGTTGACTACCATCGCGACGACGTGGCAGCCCAGGCTCTCGTACGCGCGGAAGGCGCTCTGGGCCTCGGCGCGCACGGCCTCGGCGGGGTGCTTGGTGCCGCCGACGACGGGCACCACCACGGCCCCCAGCTCGTTGGCGAGGCGGGCGTTCAGCGCGAGCTCGTCGGGGAGGTTCGTATCGGCGTAGTCGGTGCCGAGGACGAGCATGACCTCGTAGTCGCGGGCCACCCGGTGGTAACGGTCCACCAGGCGGGAGACGAGCTCGTCGGTGCCCTTCTCGGCCAGGATGGCGGAGGCCTCGCGGTACTCCATGCCGTAGGCCGTCGCGGCGTCCTGGTCGATCCGGTAGCGGGCCTTCAGGAGGTCGAAGAGCCGGTCCGGTCCGTCGTGCAGCAGCGGACGGTAGACGCCGACCCGCGCCGTCTGCCGGGTCAGCAGCTCCATGATCCCCAGCTCGACGACCTGCCGGCCGTCCCCCCGCTCGATACCGGTCACGTACACGCTGCGCGTCACGCGTGCTCTCCGTCCCATGGTCTGGATGTGGGCGCCGCCCGCCGGGCCGGCGGGCGGATCCGAGTCGATTTTCCCCGATAGGGTGGGCTTGACCTCTTGACAATACCTTGGCGGACAGATAGGGCGCCCGCCAGGAAAAGGCCTGTCCGGAAGGGCCGAAAGGCCTGGTGGGCGGAGCACCACAGGACGCGCCGCATCCCCGGCCCGTGGAACAATCGGACAGGGCTTCATCAATACGCCCCTCAGATGTACGGCTGTCCGCCCGCACGCGTACGGCCCGGTACGACCAGGAGCAGGAGACACAGCACGATGCGTATCGGAGTTCTCACCGCAGGCGGCGACTGCCCGGGCCTGAACGCTGTCATCCGTTCGGTCGTGCACCGCGCCGTGGTCGGCCACGGCGACGAAGTCATCGGCTTCGAGGACGGCTTCAAGGGCCTCCTGGACGGCCACCACCGGCCCCTCGACATCAACGCCGTCAGCGGCATCCTCGCCCGCGGCGGCACGATCCTCGGTTCGGCCCGCATGGAGCGCGCACGGCTGCACGAAGCCGCCGAGAACGCGCAGGAATTGGCGACGCGCTACGGCATCGACGCCCTCATCCCGATCGGGGGCGAGGGCACCCTGACCGCCGCCCGGATGCTCTCGGACGCCGGGATGCCGGTCGTCGGCGTACCGAAGACCATCGACAACGACATCTCCTCCACCGACCGCACCTTCGGTTTCGACACCGCCGTCATGGTCGCCACCGAGGCCATCGACCGCCTCAAGACCACCGCCGAATCGCACCAGCGCGTGATGGTCGTCGAGGTCATGGGCCGGCACGCGGGCTGGATCGCCCTCGAGTCCGGCATGGCCGGCGGCGCCCACGGGATCTGCCTGCCGGAGCGCCCCTTCGAGATCGACGACCTGGTGAAGATGGTGGAGGAACGATTCTCCCGCGGTAAGAAGTTCGCCGTCATCTGCGTCGCCGAGGGCGCACACCCCGCCGAGGGCTCGATGCCGTACGAGCGGGGCGCGATCGACGCCTACGGCCACGAGCGCTTCGCCGGAATCGGCAACCGCCTCGCCACCGAGCTGGAGCACCGCCTCGGCAAGGAGGCCCGCCCGGTCATCCTCGGCCACGTCCAGCGCGGCGGCGTCCCCACCGCCTACGACCGGGTCCTGGCCACCCGCTTCGGCTGGCATGCGGTGGAGGCCGTCCACCGCGGCGACTTCGGCAACATGACCGCCCTGCGCGGCACCGACATCGTGATGGCCCCGCTGGCCCAAGCGGTCACCGAACTGAAGACGGTCCCGGAGGGCCGCATGTACGAGGCCGAGTCCGTCTTCTGATCCGCCCCCGGCCCCCCGCCCCGCCCGGGGCGGGACCTCCTGCCCACCCGGCCGGGACTGACGGCCCGGCTTCCGCAGCCGAACGGCCCCCGGTCGCGTCCACGGCCGGACGCGACCGGGGGCCGCTCCTGCGGGCACGGGGCGCCCTGGGGCCCGTCTTCCTAGCGGGCGCCGCCCGCGTAGGCCCAGAAGTGGGCCACGATGTCGGCCAGGAACTCCCGGCCCGCGTCCCCCGCGCCGGCCGTGCCCGAGGCGCCGCCCCAGCTCAAGGTGGCCACCATCTTCGACTGGTAGTCCGCGTGCAGCTGCTCCAGCACCGGCTCCAGGTGCTGCTTGGGCACCGGGAGCAGCTTGGCCAGCGGCTTCACGTACGCCTGCCAGCGCGTGGTCACCGCATTGCGCAGCAGCTCGGCGAGCTCGTCCTGCTTGCCGGTCGCCGCCACGAACTGGGCCAGCGACAGCCCGAGCACCTGCGCCAGGGCCACGGACTGCCGTTCGTTGCCCTTCCAGCGTCCGGTGTCCTCCATCTTCTGGTACGTGCCCGTCTCCAGCCCGATCCGCCGGGCCAGCTCGTCCGCCGCCATGCCGCGGGCCATCCGGTGCTCCCGCAAGGTCACGGGCTCGGCGAGCAGCTCGCCGGGGGCGCACCAGAGCACGCCCGCGAGCGCCGTGAGCTCTGCCGAGCTGGGCGATATCTCGCCACGCTCCCAGGCCATCACCGTCTCGGGCTCGACGATCAGTCCGTACTGGGCGCGCAGGCCATAGGCGACATGACCGGGAGCCATGCCCAGGGCTGCGCGGAGGCGACGCGCGGCGGGGGCATTGAAGGGAGGGCTGGAGTGCACAGGGCACACCGTAGGAGTGCCCAAGGGGTGGCGACTACAGACCGTTCAAACAAGCCCAGAACTCGTAGGAAAGTCCTATGGCGTTCGACGCTTTGGCCGGGTTTCCCTGCGACCGTCCGGTAACCGGATCATTTCTAGATCCATTGCCAAGCGTACGGTTCCGGCCAGCCGTTGCGATACCCCTGCGCACGATCTCCACCGATCTCCCGCACCCCCTCCTGAACCGCCCTCCCGCCCCGTGCGTGATCCATGTCGGGGGCCCTCGCCTACGGGGGTGGCGAGGGCCCCGTCCCCTCGCTCCGTCCCTCCTCGCCTCTCCTTGCCCTGACGTCGGCGTCAAGGATTACCGTCGGGGCATGCGCATCGGCGAACTGGCGGAGCAGGCGGGGACCACCACGCGGACCCTGCGGTACTACGAGTCGCGCGGACTGCTGCCCGCGCGCCGCACCGGCAACGGCTACCGCACCTACGACGAGGACGACCTGCGGCTGCTGCGCCAGATCCGCATGCTCCAGGACTTCGGCTTCGAGCTGGAGGAGACCCGCCCGTTCGTCGACTGCCTGCGCGCCGGCCATCCCGCCGGGGACTCCTGTCCCGCGTCCTTGGCCGTGTACCGGCGCAAGCTCGCCGAACTCGACGGACTGATCGGCCAGCTGGCCGACGTACGGGAGCAGGTCGCGCGGCAGCTCGCCGCCGCCGAGGAGGCCGCCGGTGCGGCGGCGTCGCCGCGCTGCGAAATGACCGGACCGTGAGAAGGGGAAGGGAAGAGATGATCCACGCCAAGGGTGTCGCCGAAGTGACCGACCTGGACTTCGAGGCGGAGGTGCTCGCCGAGCGGGGCCGGCCCGTCCTCGTGGAGTTCACCGCGGACTGGTGCGGGCCCTGCCGGCAGCTCGCGCCCGTGCTGTCCGCCGTCGCCGCCGAGGAGGCCGACCGCCTCAAGGTCGTGCAGATCGACGCGGACGGCAACCCCGCCACCGTCGTCCGGTACGGGGTGCTGTCCATGCCGACCCTGCTCGTCTTCCGCGACGGCGAGCCCGTCAAGCAGATGGTCGGCGCCCGCGCCAAGCGCAAGCTGCTTCAGGAGCTCGAGGAGGTCACCGGCGTCACGGCCTGAGCCAGACCGTCGCCAGGGGCGGGAGGGTCATGCGCAGGCTGGCCGGACGGCCCTGCGCGGGCACGGGCTCGGGCCGCAGCGGCTGCAGATGGCGTACGCCGCTGCCTCCGTACTGCTCCGAGTCCGTGTTCAGGACCTCCCGCCACCACGGCACCTCCTGCGGGACGCCGATCCGGTAGCCGTGCCGCACCACCGGCGAGAAGTTCGACACGCACAGCAGCTGCGAGCCGTCCTGCGCGTACCGCAGGAACGCGAAGACGTTGTCCTCCGCCGCGTCCGCCTCCACCCACGCGAAGCCCTCCGGCACCGTGTCCCGCTCCCACAGCGCGGGCGCCGCCGCGTACGTGAGGTTCAGGTCGCGCACGAGGTCGCGCACCCCCCGGTGGTCGGCGGCCGCCGCGTACGAGGAGTCCAGCAGCCACCAGTCCGGCCCGTGCCGCTCCGACCACTCCGAGCCCTGGGCGAACTCCTGCCCCATGAACAGCAGTTGCTTGCCCGGGTGGGCCCACATGAAGCCCAGGTACGCGCGGTGTATGGCCCGCTGCTGCCACCAGTCCCCGGGCATCTTCGACACCAGTGAGCCCTTGCCGTGCACCACTTCGTCGTGCGAGATCGGCAGCACGTAGTTCTCGCTGTACGCGTAGATCATCCCGAACGTCATGTCGTGGTGGTGGTACTTGCGGTGCACCGGATCCTTCGACGCGTACCTCAGGGTGTCGTGCATCCAGCCCATGTTCCACTTCAGCCCGAAGCCGAGCCCGCCCCCGTCCGTCGGCCGGGTCACGCCCTCCCAGGCCGTGGACTCCTCCGCGATCGTCACCACGCCCGGACAGCGGCGGTACACCGTCGCGTTCATCTCCTGGAGCAGCGCCACCGCGTCCCAGTTCTCCCGCCCGCCGTGCTCGTTCGGCGCCCACTGGCCCTCGCCGCGCGAGTAGTCCAGGTAGAGCATCGAGGCCACCGCGTCCACCCGCAGCCCGTCCACGTGGAACTCCTGGCACCAGTACACGGCGTTGGCGACGAGGAAGTTGCGGACCTCCTTGCGGCCGTAGTCGAACTCCAGCGTCCCCCAGTCCGGGTGGGCGGCCCGCCGCGGGTCGTGGTGCTCGTACAGCGGCCGCCCGTCGAACTCAGCGAGCGCCCACTCGTCGCGCGGGAAGTGCGCGGGCACCCAGTCGACGATCACCCCGATCCCGGCCCGGTGCAGCGCGTCCACCAGCATCCGGAACTCGTCCGGACTGCCCATCCGCGAGGTCGGCGCGTAGTACCCGGTGACCTGGTAGCCCCACGAGCCGCCGAAGGGGTGCTCGGCGACCGGCATCAGCTCCACGTGCGTGAAGCCCAGCTCCTTGACGTACGGCGGGAGCTGTTCGGCCAGCTGCCGGTACGAGAGCCCCGGCCGCCACGAGGCCAGGTGCAGCTCGTACACCGAGAAGGGGGCCCGGTGCGCCGGGACGGCCCCGCGCTGCGCCATCCACTCCGCGTCCTGCCACTCGTACCGCGAGGCGGTGACCACCGAGGCGGTGGCCGGCGGGACCTCCGTGTGCCGGGCCATCGGGTCGGCGCGCAGGGTGTGGCTGCCGTCCGGGCGGGTGATGTCGTACTTGTAGAGCGTGCCCTCGCCCACCCCCGGCAGGAACAGCTCCCACACCCCGGAGGCGCCCAGCGAGCGCATCGGGTACGCGACCGAGTCCCAGTACGAGAAGTCCCCGGTGACCCGCACCCCCTGGGCGTTCGGAGCCCACACCGTGAACCGGGTGCCGGCCACGCCCTGGTGCTCCATCGGGCGGGCCCCGAGCGCCGTCCACAGCTCCTCGTGGCGGCCCTCGCCGATCAGGTGCAGGTCCAGCTCGCCGAGCGCGGGCAGGAACCGGTACGGGTCGTGCGCCTCGAGCTCGTCGCCGTCGTACGTGACCAGCAGCCGGTAGTCCGGTACGCCGGTCAGCGGCAGCAGCCCCGAGAACAGCCCGTCGCCGTCGTCGAGGAGTTCGGCCCGCAGCCCCTTGGCGACGACCGTGACCGCCTTGGCGTACGGGCGCAGCACGCGGAAGACCACCCCGTCCCGCCGGGTCCGGGCGCCCAGCACCCCGTGGGGGTCGTGGTGGCGGCCCTCCAGCAGCCGGGCCCGTTCCTCGGCCCCGAGCGCGGGCGCAGGCCGTACCCCGTGAGCGGGCGCCCGCCGGGCGCGCGGTGCCTGGGCTCTGCGGGGCGCCGCCGCGGCCGGAGCTCCGCGGCCCGGAGCGGCGGCCGGAGCCGTGGCCGGGGCCGTGGCCGGAGCCGGGGCCGTGGCCGGGGCCGCGGACGGCTGGGCGGTGGACGGTGACTGACGGGCGGGGCTCACGTGTGCGGCCTCCTAGGCGGCTGCGGGCGGGGGTGGGGGGAGAGGGAGGAGAAGCCTTCGCCGGTGCCGGGCCCGGAGCCCGGGCCGGGTCCCGCGGCGGCGCCGGGGCCGGGCCGGTGGGACTGCCCGGGGCGGGCTGCGGACCCGGGGCCCGGCAGTGCCCGGCCGAACCCGCGGTCCGCGCCGGAGGCGAGCCGCCGGATGGCCGCCATGGGGACGTGCAGCCAGTCGGGGCGGTGCCGGGACTCGTAACGCGCCTCGTACACCGCCTTGTCGGTCTCGTACGCGCGCAGCAGTACGGGATCCTCGCGCGGATCGCGGCCGGTGGTGCGGGCGTAGCCCTCGCAGAAGGCGGCCCGGCAGGCGTCCGCCCAGGCGGGGGCGAACGGGCGGTGGGAGCGGGCCGCGTAGTCGAACGAGCGCAGTATCCCGGCGATGTCGCGGACGGCGGGTTCGGGGCGGCGGCGGTCGGCCAGCGGCCGGGCCGGCTCGCCCTCGAAGTCGATCAGCGCCCAGCTGCCGTCGGCGGTCCGCAGTGTCTGGCCCAGGTGCAGGTCCCCGTGGATCCGCTGTGCGGGGACCCCGGCCCCGCGGGAGGCGGCCAGCGCGTCGAACGCCCCGCGCAGCCCCGGCTCGTAGGGCCGCAGCGCGGGCACCTCGCGGGCGGTGGCCGCCAGCCGGGCCGTCATCCCGGAGGCGAGCCGGGCGGTCTGCTCCGGGCCCAGCGCGACCGTGGGAAGCGCGGCGGCGAGCGCACTGTGCACCTCGGCGGTGGCCCGGCCCAGCGCATGCGCCTCGGCGGTGAAGTCGGCCCCGGCGCCGAGCCGGCGCAGCGCGAGCTGCCAGCCGTCGTCGGAGCCCCGCAGATAGGGCTGGAGCACGCCCAGCGTCAGCGGCTCCGCGCCGGGCAGCTCGGCCTCGTACCAGGCGACCGGCGCGGGGACGCGGGCGCATCCGGCGGCGGCCAGCGCCCTGGGCAGCTCCAGGTCCGGATTGACCCCGGGGCCGACCCGGCGGAACACCTTCAGGATGTGTGAATCCCCGTAGATCAACGAGGAGTTGGTCTGTTCCCCGGACAGCGGCCGGGGGGTGAGCGCCGCCGGGATCAGCGCCATCGGGTCGCGGTCGAACCGCAGCGGGCCGAGGGTGCCGGGCGCGCGCAATCGTTCCAGCAGCAGGGCTGCCAGCCGCGGGTCGCCCAGCCCCTCGTACACGTACTGGCCGGCGTACGGGCCCTGCTCGGCGCGCCCGATCAGGGCGGGCGCCAGGGCCGGCGGCAGCGCGGCGCGGACGCCGAGCAGCAGTTGGTAGCAGTCGCCGTCGACGTCGAGGAGCAGGTGGACCAGCCTGGGGGAGGACCCCGGCGGCAGCAGATCTGCCGCCGAGATCATCCGGAGCCGGCCGATGCGCCGGCCCTTGCCGGCGAACCAGCGCTGGACCGGCAGCCAGTCCCGCAGCATCGGCTCCAGCGGACTGAGTCCGGTCGTGCTCGTCGTCCCGGCGGATGCAGCCTCCGACATGGCGTCGCGTCCTTTCCCCGGGCCGTCACAGAATGCGGAGAGTGTCCCGGATCGCGTCAGTGCTTCTCCGGTGGTGTACGAGTGTCGGGTCAGGATGATCCGTACAGGGGCGGGCGATTGACCCATTCGCGCCGCCCACCCCGTACTCGGCGGCTACTCGTTGCGCAGGCGGAACCAGTAGAAGCCGTGCCCCGCGAGCGTGAGCAGGTACGGCCACTCGCCGATCGGCGGGAAGCGCACGTCACCCGTGAGCTCCACCGGGACCCGCCCGTTGAACGACCGCAGATCCAGCTCGGTGGGCTGCGCGAAGCGGGAGAAGTTGTGCACGCACAGCACCAGGTCGTCCCCGTACTCGCGCAGGAAGGCGAGCACCGCCGGGTTGGACGAGGGCAGTTCGGTGTACGAGCCGAGGCCGAAGGCAGGGTTCGCCTTGCGGACCTCGATCAGCCTGCGGGTCCAGTGCAGCAGTGAGGAGGGCGATGCCATCGCGGCCTCGACATTGGTGACCTGGTACCCGTGGACCGGGTCCATGATGACCGGCAGGTTCAGCCTGCCCGGATCGCAGGAGGAGAAACCGGCGTTGCGGTCCGGGGTCCACTGCATCGGCGTGCGGACGCCGTCGCGGTCGCCGAGCCAGATGTTGTCGCCCATGCCGATCTCGTCGCCGTAGTAGAGCACCGGCGAACCGGGCAGCGACAGCAGCAGGGCGGTGAACAGCTCCATCTGGTTGCGGTCGTTGTCGAGGAGCGGGGCGAGCCGGCGCCGGATGCCGATGTTGGCCCGCATCCGCGGGTCCTTCGCGTACTCGGCGTACATGTAGTCGCGCTCTTCGTCCGTGACCATCTCGAGGGTGAGCTCGTCGTGGTTGCGCAGGAAGATGCCCCACTGGCAGCGGTCCGGGATCGCCGGGGTCTTGGCCAGGATTTCGGAGACCGGGTAGCGCGACTCTCTTCGTACGGCCATGAAGATGCGCGGCATGACGGGGAAGTGGAAGGCCATGTGGCACTCGTCCCCGCCCTTTGCGAAGTCGCCGAAGTAGTCGACGACGTCCTCGGGCCACTGGTTGGCCTCGGCCAGCAGCACGGTGTCGGGGTAGTGCGCGTCGATCTCGGCGCGGACCCGCTTGAGGAGCTGGTGGGTGCGCGGCAGGTTCTCGCAGTTGGTGCCCTCCTCCGCGTACAGGTAGGGCACCGCGTCGAGTCTGAACCCGTCGATCCCGAGGTCCAGCCAGAACCGGAGGGCGGAGACGATCTCCTCCACCACGGCCGGGTTCTCGTAGTTGAGGTCGGGCTGGTGCGAGAAGAACCGGTGCCAGTAGTACTGCTTGCGGACCGGGTCGTACGTCCAGTTCGAGGTCTCGGTGTCGATGAAGATGATGCGTGCGTCCTGGTACTGCTTGTCGTTGTCGGCCCACATGTAGTAGTCGCCGTACGGTCCGTCCGGGTCCTTGCGGGACTGCTGGAACCACTCGTGCTGGTCGCTCGTGTGGTTCATGACGAAGTCGATGATCACCCGCATGCCGCGCTGGTGCGCGGCGTCCACGAACTCCACGAAGTCGGCGAGGTCGCCGAACTCCGGGAGCACCGAGGTGTAGTCGGCCACGTCGTAGCCCCCGTCGCGGAGCGGCGAGGCGAAGAACGGCGGCAGCCAGAGGCAGTCGACGCCCAGCCACTGGAGGTAGTCGAGCTTGGCGGTGAGTCCCTTCAGGTCCCCTACGCCGTCTCCGTTGCTGTCGTGGAAGGACCGTACGAGCACCTCGTAGAAGACCGCCCGCTTGAACCAGTCGGGGTCGCGGTCCTTCGCGGGGGTGTCCTCGAACGTGTCGTGGACGGGATCGTTGATCATCATGTGGTGGGTGACCCTCCGGTGGGCGGGGACGGTCGCAGGGCCGCCAGTACGTGCGCGGGCGTGCGGCCCGGTTCCAGGCGCACGTAGTTGGCCCTGCCCCAGTGGTAGGTCTCGCCGGTGAGCTCGTCGCGCACCGCGAGGGACCCGTGCCAGTCGAGGCCGAGTACCGGCATGTCCAACGAGACCGTCGCCTCCTGGGTGTGGTGCGGATCGAGGTTGACGACCACCAGTACGGAATTGGCGCCCGCATGCTTCGAATAGGCGATCACCTGGTCGTTGTCGGTCGTGTGGAAATGGATGTCGCGCAGTTGCTGCAGCGCCGGGTTGCGGCGGCGCATCCGGTTCAGGGCGGTGATCAGCGGGGCGATGGTGCGGCGCTCGCGGTCCGCTGCCGCCCAGTCGCGCGGCCGGAACTCGTACTTCTCGGAGTTCAGGTACTCCTCGCTGCCCTCCCGGACCGGAGCGTTCTCGCACAGCTCGTAGCCGGCGTAGACGCCCCAGGTGGGGGAGAGGGTGGCGGCCAGGACGGCGCGCACCTCGAAGGCCGGACGGCCGCCCTGCTGGAGGTACTCGTGGAGGATGTCGGGCGTGTTGACGAAGAAATTCGGCCGCATGACGGCGGCGGAGCGGGTGTCCGCCAGCTCGGTCAGGTACTCGGTCAGCTCGGCCTTGGTGTTGCGCCAGGTGAAGTACGTGTACGACTGCTGGAAGCCGATCGCGGCGAGCGTGCGCATCATGGCGGGCCGGGTGAAGGCCTCCGCCAGGAAGATCACGTCGGGGTCGGACTTGTTGATGTCCGCGATCACCTTCTGCCAGAAGACGACCGGCTTCGTGTGCGGATTGTCCACCCGGAAGATGCGGACGCCGTGGTCCATCCAGTACCGCAGGATCCGGACCGTCTCCTCGACGAGCCCGGCCATGTCGGTGTCGAAGTGGATCGGGTAGATGTCCTGGTACTTCTTCGGCGGGTTCTCGGCGTACGCGATCGTCCCGTCGGCCCGGTGGCGGAACCACTCGGGGTGCTTCTCCACCCAGGGGTGGTCCGGGGAGCACTGGAGTGCGAAGTCGAGCGCGATCTCCATGCGCAGCTCGCGGGCACGGGCGACGAAGGCGTCGAAGTCCTCGATCGTGCCGAGGTCGGGGTGGACCGCGTCGTGGCCGCCCTCGGTGGAGCCGATGGCCCACGGCACCCCGGGGTCCCAACTTCCAGCCGAAAGAGTGTTGTTCGGGCCCTTGCGGTACGTACTCCCAATGGGGTGGATCGGTGGCAGGTACACCACGTCGAAGCCCATCGCGGCGATGGCCGGCAGCCGTTCGGCGGCGGTGCGCAGCGTTCCGCTCACGGGCTGCTCGCCGGGCTCGACGACGGCTCCCTCGGAGCGCGGGAACATCTCGTACCAGGAGCCGAAGAGGGCCCGCTTGCGCTCCACGACCAGCGGCAGGGCCTTGGACGCGGTGACCAGCTCCCGGTACGGGCGCCGGGCGAGCGCGGCCTGCACCGGGGCTGCGAGGGCGGCGGAGTACCGCAGCGACACCGGGCGGTCCTCGTCGCGCATCGCTTCGGCGGCGGCCAGCACGTGCCCGCGCCCGTCCTTCTTGGGGATCCTGGAGCCGGCCCGCTCGTAGAGCTCGGCGCCCTCGAGCAGGGTGAGCCCGGGGTCGATGCCCGCGGGGATCTTGATGGCGGCGTGGGCCTGCCAGGTGCCGACGGGGTCGCTCCACGCCTCGACGGTGTACGTCCACCTCCCCTCGGCCTCGGCGGAGACCCGCGCCCCCCACCGGTCGGTGCCGGGCGCCAGCTCGTGCATCGGCACGGGGGGCCGCAGCCGCCCGCTGGGATCGCGGAGTACGACATGGGCGGCGACGGCGTCGTGGCCCTCGCGGAACACGGTGGCGGAGATCTCGAAGACCTCTTCCACGACCGCCTTGGCGGGTCTGGCCCCGCAGTCGACGGCGGGGCGGACGTCCAGCACGGGAATGCGACCGATCATGATGGGATCACCTGGGGGCAGTTCGCGGGGCTCGGTGACAACAGCCCAGCCGGAGCACCGGCTGGTCGTGCACGCTCTGTTCGCTCTGTTTCTAGCCGCTCAGAAGACGGCTGGGCTGCGGGCATGGCCGCTCCTGTCCGCGTTCACTCGGGTGGCGGGAGAGGTGGTGGGGCGGGGGTGCCGTGCGTGTACGCGGGGAGCCCTTCCCACTCTCACCCCGCCCAATCAGTGCGCTTGGTTAACTACTCGTACGTAGTGGTGCGGCCCAGACCAAGTCCCTGGCCGACATCCGCCGAGGCTCAGTCAAGTCGGTCAGGACTACCGGATGTACGTCGTGACACCCCCGCCCCACCGCCACCACAGGCCCCATCCGTGACCGGGGATTTGGGGTGGTGAGAGCGGAATATCCGTAGTGACAGTGCTCTCCGGAAGAGGGATCATGGAGCCGACTCTGTGAATTCCCAGTGGGCTTCCGACCGTCGAAGTGTCCTGAATTCACATCAACTTTTTCGAAGGAACATCCTCGTTGCGTCCCACTCGTACGGTGGTCCTGCTCACCGCGGGCCTCGTCACTCTTCTCGGTGTTCCGGCCTCTGCGGCCGCCGATGCGCCGGCCTCGCTCTACGTCGACAAAAATGACGCCAACTGCTCCGACGCCGGCTCCGGAGCGCCCGCCGCCCCGTTCTGCACGGTCTCGGCGGCCGCCAAGACCGTCGGTCCGGGCCAGACCGTGCACATCAAGGGCGGGGTGTACGCCGACGCGGTCACCGTCGACCGCTCCGGCGAGCCGGGCAAGCCGATCACGTTCGCCGGCGACCCCGCCGCCCAGTACGCCCCGGAGCTTTCCAAGACGTTCACGGTCAGCGGCGCCGGTCACGTGGTGGTACGCGGGCTGAGGGTCACCGGCGGCGTCAAGGTCAGCCGTTCCGCCGATGTCGAGCTGGACCGGATGGACGTCTCCCGGGGCAGGGCCGAGGCCCTCGTCATCGACGAGGGCAGCACGGACGTGCGCGTCACCCGGAACCGGCTGAGGGGGACCGTCAAGGTCGAGGGGGGCTCCCGAGGCACCGTCCTCAGCCGGAACCTCGTCGTCGACGCCTTCCGGTCGCCGCTCACGGTCGTGGACGCGCCCGGCACGATCGTCACCAACAACACGCTCGATGGCATCTGCGCGGCGACCGTCTCGGTCGGCGGCGGCTCGACCGGCTCAGGGTTGTACAACAACCTGCTGTACACCAACGCGACGTCCGCCGGGTGCCAGTCGGCCGAGCCCCGGGTGGGCATATCGGTGTCGCAGAGCGCGACGGAGGGCACCCGCGCC
Organism: Streptomyces sp. NPDC032745; assembly: GCF_055579465.1. NCBI lineage: Bacteria > Bacillati > Actinomycetota > Actinomycetes > Kitasatosporales > Streptomycetaceae > Streptomyces > Streptomyces sp. NPDC032745. The sequence continues at coordinate 673,346 of NZ_JBVING010000001.1, forward strand.
GACTACAACCTGATCACCGGACATGCCGCGCTGGCGGCCCCCTACCACTGGTCCGGCACCGGCTACCCGACTCCGGCCGCCTTCCAGGCCGCCACCGGCCAGGGAGCGCACGACATCCTGACCCCGTCCCGTGCGGGCGTCGGCGAGATGGCAGGCTCGCCCACCGTCGACTCCGCCGACCCGACGGCGCCGGGCGTACTGCCGAGCGACTTCTCCGGGGACCCGACCGCCGACGACCCGCAGGTCCCCAACACCGGCAAGGACGGCGGATACCTGGACCGCGGCGCCCACGAGACACAGGACGGTCTGAGCCAGGTCTGGATGACGATCGACCGGACCTACGCGCCGGCCGGCACCCCGGTGGCCGTGCAGGCGGTTTCGAACAGCCAGTGGTCCACCGCCATGACGTACGAGGTGGACTTCGGCGACGGGACGGCCCCCGTCGTCACCCGCCAGGGCAACGCCGCCAATGCCGGCGCCACGCACGTCTACACCGGGCCGTGCACCTGCACGGTCAAGGTGACGGCGATCAACGGCGCCGGGAAGAGGGTCTCCACCGAACAGTCGACCAAGGTGACCCCGGCCGGTCCGCTGACCGCCGCCTTCACCACCGAGCCGGTGCTGCCGAACACCGACGAACCGTTCGGCGGCATCCGCCCGCTGACCATTCGCGTCGACGCCGGAGCCACGAGTGCGCCGTGGCCCGTGGAGCACATGTACATCGACTTCGGCGACGGCAGCTCCTCGCAGCAGTACGACACCCAGCACACCTACGCAGCGCCCGGCGAATACAAGGTGGCGGTCACCGTCGGCGACTCCCAGGGGGCCTGGTCCACGGCCACCCGGAGCGTGAAGGTCGACTACACGGCGTCCGGCTACGTTCCCACCGAGCCGTTCCGCGTGCTGGACACCCGTGGCTACCCCTTCTCCTTCCAAAGCGGTGGACGCACCTCCGTGGTCCTGCCGGTCGGCACGGCGATTCCGGATCACCACCTCTCCGGCGGTATGGCTGCGGCCGTCCTCAACGTGACCGTCACGAACGCCACCGAGGACGCCCACGTGACCGTGTGGCCCTCCCAGCAGCCGCACCCGGCGACCTCGAACGTCAACGTCCGGGCTCGCGGTACCTCCTCCAACACGGTCACCGTCCCGGTCGGCTCTGACGGCAAGATCCAGGCCGAGATCAATTCCGGCCGCGCCGACCTCATCGTCGACTTCGTCGGCTACTACCAGCCCGGCATCGGGCAGCGGTTCAGCCCGATCGCCCCGACCCGCCTCGCCGACACCCGTACGACCGGCGGCGCGCTCGGCGGCGGGCAGACCCGGACGGTCAAGGTCGCCGGGGTGAACGGCATCCCGGCCGACGCCACCGCCGTCGCGCTCAACCTGACCGGCACCGCGAGCACCGAGAACGCCCACGTCATCGCCTACCCCGACCCGGCGAAGCGGCCCGCGACCTCGAACCTCAACCTGGAACCCGGCAAGGACAAGTCGAACCAGGCCATCGTCCCCATCGGCCCGGACGGCACCATCACCCTCTACACCAACACCGGCTCCACCCACCTGGTCCTCGACGCCGTCGGCTGGTACGGCAAGGACGGCAAGGCCCTGTTCACCCCGACCGTGCCGCGCCGCCTCGCCGACACCCGCACCACCGGCAAGCTCGCCCCCGGCGCCACCACCACCGTCACCGGCCTGCCCGCGGGCGCCATCGGCGCCGCGCTCAACGTCACCGCGACCGAGTCCACCAGCCCCGGCTTCCTCACCGTGTACGGGTTCGGCACCGCCCGCCCGGGCGCCAGCAGCCTCAACACCCGTTCCGGTGACACCGTCCCCAACCACGTCACCACCCCGGTGGGTGACGGCCGCGTCAGCATCTCCAACAGCTACGGCGGCAGCACCCACGTGATCACCGACCTGCTCGGCTACTTCACCCAGCCCTGACCGAACGGCCCCGCCACCACAGCCGCCCCGGCCACCCGTGCAGCGCACGCGGTGCCCGGGGCGGCGTCGTTCCGGTGCCGTCCGGCGGCCTTCGGCGCCCGAGGCACCGTGGCAGGGCGGGGCCCGGTGAAGCTAGCCTTCCCGGGGTGATGCGCGGACGCACAGCGTGGTGCGGCCGCTTCGATCCGCAATCGCCTGCGAAGGTAGAACGTGTGAAGGCTATCCGTCGATTCACCGTGCGCCCCGTTCTCCCGGAACCATTGCTGCCGCTCGCCGACCTCGCGCGCAATCTGCGCTGGTCGTGGCATGCCGAGACCCGTGAACTCTTCCAATCCGTCGACCCCGAGGGCTGGCAGGCCGCCGGCGGCGATCCCGTCCGGCTGCTCGGCGCAGTCTCCGCCCCCCGGCTCGAGGAACTGGCCGGCGACCGGCGGTTCCTGCGCCGGCTCGCCGTCGTCGCCGCCGACCTCGACGACTACGTACACGGCGGGAGGTGGTACCAGAGCCATGAAGACGGCTCCGAGCTGCCCGCCGGGATCGCCTATTTCTCCCCCGAGTTCGGGATCACCGCCGCCCTGCCGCAGTACTCCGGCGGGCTCGGGATCCTCGCCGGGGACCACCTCAAGGCCGCCAGCGACCTCGGCGTCCCGCTGATCGGCGTGGGGCTGCTGTACCGGCACGGGTACTTCCGCCAGTCCCTCTCCCGTGACGGCTGGCAGCAGGAGCACTATCCCGTCCTCGACCCCAACGAGCTCCCCGTGTCCCTGCTGCGGGACACCGACGGGGCACCGGCCCGGGTGTCCCTGAGCCTGCCGGGCGGCCGGGCCCTGCACGCGCACATCTGGCAGGCCCGCGTCGGCCGGGTACCCCTGCTGCTCCTGGACTCCGACGTCGAGGACAACGACGCCGGCGCCCGGGAGGTGACCGACCGGCTCTACGGCGGCGGCAGCGACCACCGCCTGCTCCAGGAGATGCTGCTCGGCATCGGAGGCGTGCGCGCGGTGCGCACGTACTGCCGGATCGCCGGGCGTCCCGACCCCGAGGTGTTCCACACGAACGAGGGGCATGCCGGATTCCTCGGGCTCGAACGCATAAGGGAACTGGAAGGGGAGCAGGGGCTCGGCTTCGACGCCGCCGTCGAGGCGGTGCGCGCCGGGACCGTGTTCACCACCCACACGCCGGTGCCCGCCGGCATCGACCGCTTCGAGCGGGCCCTGGTCGCACGGCACTTCGGGCCCGGCGCGGAGCTGGCCGCCCTCCCGGTCGACCGGATCCTGGAACTGGGCGCCGAGTCCTATCCCGGTGGCGACCCCGGGGTGTTCAACATGGCGGTGATGGGGCTGCGCCTGGCCCAGCGCGCCAACGGGGTCTCGACCCTGCACGGGGCGGTCAGCCGGGGCATGTTCGCCGGGCTGTGGCCGGGCTTCGACCCGGCCGACGTCCCCATCACCTCCGTGACCAACGGCGTGCACGCCCCGACCTGGGTGGCCCCCGAGGTGGTCCGCCTCGGAGCCCGCCAGATCGGCGCCGGGCGGACCGAGGACGCGCTGTCGGTGGGCGGCTCCCAGCGCTGGGACGCGGTCGCCGACATCGCCGACCAGGACATCTGGGACCTGCGGCGCGGGCTGCGCGAGCAGCTGGTGCAGGAGGTGCGCGACCGGCTGCGGGCCTCGTGGCTCCAGCGCGGGGCCGCCGAAGCCGAACTCGGCTGGGTGGACTCCGTACTCGACCCGGACGTGCTCACCATCGGGTTCGCCCGGCGCGTGCCCTCGTATAAGCGGCTCACGCTGATGCTGCGCGACCCCGACCGGCTGCGCAGGCTGCTGCTCGACCCGGAGCGGCCCGTGCAGATCGTCGTCGCGGGCAAGGCGCACCCGGCCGACGACGGGGGCAAGCGGCTCGTGCAGGAGCTGGTGCGCTTCGCGGACGACCCGCGGGTGCGGCACCGGATCGTCTTCCTGCCCGACTACGGCATGGCCATGGCGCAGAAGCTCTACCCGGGCTGCGACGTCTGGCTGAACAACCCGCTGCGGCCACTGGAGGCCTGCGGGACGAGCGGGATGAAGGCGGCGCTCAACGGCTGCCTCAACCTGTCCGTGCTGGACGGCTGGTGGGACGAGTGGTTCGAGCCGGACTTCGGCTGGGCCATCCCGACGGCCGACGGGCTCGGGACGGACGAGGACCGGCGCGACGACCTGGAGGCCAATGCGCTCTACGAGTTGATCGAGGGCCGGGTCGCGCCGCGGTTCTACGACCGGGCGGGCCGCAGCGGACTGCCGGTGCGGTGGATCGAGATGGTCCGGCGCACCCTCGTCTCGCTGGGTCCCAAGGTGATCGCAGGGCGCATGGTGCGGGAGTACGTGGAGCGGCTGTACGCGCCGGCCGCGCGCGCCCACCGGGCCCTGAACCCGGACGCGGCGCGGGACCTGGCCTGGTGGAAGGGCCGGGTCCGGGCAGCCTGGCCACGGGTCGTCGTCGAGCACGTGGAGGCGCTGGCCGCGGCTCCCGTGAACGGCACCGCCGAGCTCGGGGCCACCCTCACGCTGCGGGTGCGGGTGGCGCTCGACGCACTCACCCCCGAGGACGTGGAGGTACAGGCCGTCGCCGGCCGGGTGGATCCGCAGGACGTGATCCGCGACGGGCGGACCTTCCCGCTCAAGCCGGCCGCCGGGCCCGACCTGGAGGGGCGCTGGATGTACGAGGGCCCGCTCGCCCTCGACCGCACGGGGCCCTACGGCTACACCGTGCGCATCCTGCCCGCGCACCCGCTGCTGGCGACGCCGGCCGAACTGGGGCTGGTCGCGGCCCCGGTGGAGGCCGACGCGGCCGGTGACACGGGCGCGGGCGGCGGCGTACTGCTGCGCTGAGCGGTCTCGGGGGAAGTGGGGTGCGTTCCCGCGTCGTCCGGTGCGGCGAGGTGCCGTGCCGGGCGGCGTGGAGGCGTGTCCCGCCTCCCCGAGGCCGCTTGATCAGGGGGCGGGCGGCGGGTCCACCAGCCGCCCGCCCTCCACCAGCATCCCGGCCCGCTTGATGTTGCGCAGGGTCGGGATCACCTCCACGTGCCGCAGGCCCGGCACCGAGCCGATCCGCTCGGTCATGTACGTGTACAGCGCGTCGGTGTCCCGGCACACGACCGCCGCCATCAGGTTGGCCGTGCCGGTCACCGCGGCCGCGAACGGTACTTCCGGGTGGCCGGCGAGCGCGGCGCCCGCCTGCGCCAGCCGGGCCGGCTCCGCGGTCAGCATCAGCGTCGCCTCCGCCTCGAAGCCCAGGGTCGACGGGACGAGCTCCAGGTCGAAGTACAGCGCCCGCAGCTCCCGCAGCCGGTCCAGCCGGCGGCGCGCGGTGGACTCCGACAGGCCGGAGGCGCGGGCGAGCTCGGGATAGCCGGCCCGGCCGTCCTGGGCGAGCACCGCCAGCAGCGCGAGCTCCGCCTCGTCCAGGGTGTACCGCTCCTGCCCGGGCGCCACGGGGGGCCGCGTCAGCGCCGCGACCTGCTCGGGCCGCAGGGTGTCCAGGCCGCACCAGCCGGCCGGGCCGCCGATGTACACCCGCAGGATGGTGTGGGCGCTGATGCCCGTCACCCGGCGGGTGCGCGGGAGCTTGTCCAGCAGCAGGCCGTCGCGGTCCTGCCGGGTGCGGGCCTTGGTCAGACAGTTGATCTCGGTACCGCCGGAGCCGAGTTTCACCCAGGAGATGTCCGGCCGCCGGGCCAGGGCCTCGGCCACCGCGAGCGCGGCGTCGGGCGCGCACTGCACCCGCAGCCAGGACTCGAACAGCCCGACGCGGCTGCCCAGCGGCAGCCCGACCACCCGGATCAGGCCCGAGGTCCGCAGCCGGCGGTAGCGGCGCACCACCGTCTGGTCGGAGACCTCGAGCACCTCGGCGATCCGGCTGAAGGGGGCCCGTCCGTCGATCATCAGGGCCTGCATCAGCCCCTGGTCGAGTGCGTCCAGCTGTACCGGTGTGGTCATGGAATCCATCATGACAGGGGCCACCATGGGTGAAATCCGGCAGCAGGGGGTGCGTGGATGGGGGATCGGCCGTGCGGCTGAGAGTTTGGAGCCACCGCCAACCCCCTGCCGGCCCTGCCCGGCCCCTGCCGGGCCTCCGGGTCCCCGAGGAGAACTCACATGCGTAAATGGCTCCCGCTGACCGCGGTGTGCCTCGGGGCGTTCATGCTCCTGGTCGACGTCACGATCGTGATGGTCGCCCTGCCCGACATGGCCGCCGACATGCACACCTCCTTCTCCGCACTCCAGTGGGTCATGGACGTCTACGCCCTGGCCCTCGCCGCCCTGCTGCTCGGCGCCGGCTCCCTCGCCGACCGGATCGGCCGCCGCCGCGTCTACCTCGGCGGGCTCGGGCTCTTCGCCGCCGCGTCCCTCGCCTGCGGGCTGGCCACCGGACCGGCCGCGCTGATCGCCTTCCGCGCCGTCCAGGGCATCGGCGGCGCCGCGATGTTCGCCACCACGATGGCCCTGCTCAGCAGCGCCTACCAGGGGCGCGACCGCGGGATCGCCTTCGGTGTCTGGGGCGCGGTCAACGGCGCCGCCGCCGCGGCCGGCCCGATCATCGGCGGGCTGCTGACGGAGCACTTCGGCTGGCGCTGGATCTTCTTCATCAACCTCCCGGTCTGCGCCCTCGCCGTGTACGTGACCCTCCGGTCGGTCGCCGAGTCCCGGGACCCGCGCGCCAAGGGCCTCGACCTGCCCGGCATGGCCGCCTTCACCACGGGCGCGGCGGCCGTCACGTACGCCCTGATCCGGGTCGGCGAGAACGGCTGGACCGGTGCCGCCACCCTCGGCCTGCTCGGCCTCGGCGCGGCCGCCTTCGCCGGCTTCGTCCTGGTCGAACTGCGCAGCTCCCGCCCGATGCTGGACCTCTCGCTGTTCCGCAGCCGCTCCTTCGTCGGTGTCATGGCCGGGGCGCTGCTGCTGTCCGGCGCCGCGTTCTCGTACCTGATGTACGTCTCCCTCTGGCTGCAGTCCGCCGAGGGGATGGGCCCGGTCTCGGCCGGCCTGGTGCTGGTGCCGCTGAGCCTCGCCGCGTTCGCCGTCTCGGCGGTGGCCGGCCGGCTGCTGCACGGGGCCCCGGCGCGGCTGACCATCGGCGGCGGGCTGCTCCTGATCGGGGCGGGCGCACTGCTCCAGGGCTGGATGACGGATGCCGGCGACGGCTGGCCGGCCCTGGTCCCGGGTCTGGTGGTGACCGGCCTCGGCGTGGGCATGGCGACCCCGGCGCTGGCGGCCGCCGCGATGGGGGCCGTGGCCCCGGCCCGGGCGGGCATGGCGGGCGGAGCCCTCAACACCGCGCGGCAGCTGGGCATGGCGCTCGGCATCGCGGTGCTCGGCGCGGTCTTCCAGGCCGGGCTGAAGGACGGGCTCGGCGGCTCCGGCCAAGGGCCCGGCACGGCCGAGGCGCTGGCCTCCGGCCGGGCCGGGGAACTGCTGGCCGCGGGGCCGGCCGCCCGGGTCTGGGTGGAGGAGGCCTTCGCGAGCGGGCTGCGGGGGACGTTCCTGGTCTCGGGGCTGATGGGGCTGGCCGGCGCACTGGTGGTGCTCGTCCTGGTCCGCACGGCGGCGCAGGCTCCGGCTCCCGTCCCGGCTGCTGCTCCGGTACCGGCTCCGCCGGCTCCGGCGGAGCCGGCGGGTGCGGCCGCTCCGGCATCCGAACGCGCGTCCGCATAAGGGGTGCGGGGCGGGACCGTACGGGCGCAGGCCGCCGATCCGGGAGGGTGAACCTTCGAACGCGCTGCGCATGCCGAACCGTTTCGGCATGGGGGGTCGCTCCTACGCTGCCCGCTGGATGCCACCGGACCGGCATTCATTGCCAACAGAACGGACCGCCTCCCCATGCGTCTTCGTCCCACCGCCGCAGCGCTCCTCGGCGCCCTCGCCCTCGTCCTGCCCACCGCCGGCCCGTCGATGGCCGGCGGCAACGACGACCTCGGCCGGCTGCAGTACATCATCGACAACGACGAGCGCGGGCAGATCCGCCCGTCGGACAACGACACCTGCTACGAGCTGACGGACACGTCGCGCAACCGCCCCGCGACGGCGGTGCACAACGACACCGACTCGCGGGCCGTGCTCTACCCGAACCACGGCTGCAACGGCCGGGTGGAGCGGGAGCTGCAGCCGGGCGACACGGTGCACAACGTCTCGGTCCTCTCGGCGACTTTCGTGCCGGTCCACGGCCGCCGTGACGACTTCGGTGACGACCGCGACGACTTCCGCAACGACGATGACGACTTCCGCTCGCACCGCACGCTGATGGACGAGCCGGAGCAGAAGCAGGAGCAGGGGCAGCAGGAGAACGGCCAGGAGCAGGAGCACGGCCAGGAGCACGGGCAGGGCCAGGAGCACGGGCACGGCCAGGAGCACGGCCAGGAGCACGGGCAGGACGAGGGAAAGGAGCACGGGCAGGAGCAGGGCCGGCACGAGGGGGGCCACAAGCACCACGGAAAGCACGACCTGTTCGATTTCATCTTCAAGGGCATCCGCTGACCTTCGGGCCCGAGGAGCACCAGGGCCCGGCACCCACGGGGTGCCGGGCCCTGGTGCGCCGCATGGAACAGGGCCGCCCGGGAGGGTCTCTCCCGGGCGGCCCCGCGTTTTCATCGGGTCAGCCGCTTCGCTTCACCTGCCCCGGTGGGGTCAGAAGGTGAGCTTCCAGCTGTTGATGTAGCCGGTGTCCAGGCTGGCGAGGTCCGCCACGCGGAGCTTCCAGGTGCCCTGGGCCACCTCGGACGAGGCGTTCACGGTGAAGCTCTGGACGATGTTGTCCGCGCTGCCGCCGGTGCGGTTGCGCAGGTTGTAGACGGTGCCGTCGGGGGCGACCAGGTCGACCCGGAGGTCACCGACGTAGGTGTGGACGATGTTCACGTCCACCTTGAGGGTGCTCGGGGCGTTGCCCGTGCGGGTCACGGCGATCGGCGACTCGACGGTCGCGTTGTCCGCGATCTGGTAGTCGTTCGTGTTCTCGAACACGTTCTGCTGGGACGTGCCGACGGTCCAGGTGAAGGACGCCGTGCCCTTCGCGTTGGCCGAGTCGGTCACCGTCACGGTCACGTTGGACGTGCCCGCCGTGGTCGCCGTACCCGAGATCAGACCGGTCGAGGAGTTGATCGACAGGCCGGCCGGCAGGCCGGTCGCCGCGTAGCTCAGCGCACCCGGGTTGGTGCTGGTGGCCTGGACCTGAAGGCTCACAGCGGTGTTGATCTGGGTGGTCTGGTTGGCGATCGGGGTCACCGTGACGCCGCTGGCCGGGGGCCGGGCGCCGACGTTGATGGCCGCCCAGGCGTGGGCCACGTTGTTGTACGTGGTCGAGTTCGCGCCGTACAGGTCGGCGGCGGCCTGCAGGGTCGCGGTACGGGCGGCCGCGTAGTTGGTGTTCGACTTGAAGTAGCCCACCGTCAGCGCGCGGAACCAGATCTTCGAGGCGGCGTCGCGGCCGATCGCGGTGACCGGGAGGCCGTCGGAGGTCGGCGAGTTGTAGCTCACGCCGTTGATGACCTTGGCACCGGAGCCCTCGGAGGCCAGGTAGTACCAGTGGTTGGCCGGGCCCGAGGAGTAGTGGACGTCGATTCCGCCGATGCCCGAGTACCACGCGTCCTTGGAGCCGCCGTCCTTGCTCGGCTTGTCCATGTAGCGCAGCGGGGTGCCGTCGCCGTTGATGTCGATCTTCTCGCCGACCAGGTAGTCGCCGACGTCCTGCGGGTTGTTGGCGTAGAACTCGACGGCCGCCGCCATGATGTCGGAGGTCGCCTCGTTCAGACCGCCGGGCTCACCGCTGTAGGTCATGTTGCCGGTGACCGAGGTGAGGCCGTGGGTCATCTCGTGGGCGGCCACGTCGATGGACGTCAGCGGGTGCGTGTTGCTCGTACCGTCGCCGTACGTCATGCAGAAGCAGGAGTCGTCCCAGAACGCGTTCACGTACGCGTTGCCGTAGTGGACCCGGCTGTACGGGGCCACGCCGTCGTTGCGCAGACCGTTGCGGCCGTGCACGTTCTTGTAGTAGTCCCAGGTCAGCTGTGCGCCGTAGTGCGCGTCGGCGCCGGCGGTGGCCCGGTTGGACGCGGCGCCGTTGCCCCACACGTCGGTCGTGTTGGTGAAGAGGCTGCCGGTGCCGGAGCTGCCGCCGTTGAGGTCGTACGTCTTGTGGTTGCCGCGCCCTGCGTCGGTCAGCGTGAAGTTGCTGCCCGACTGCGAGGTGCCCATCGTGACCTGGCCGCTGTACATGGTGTTGCCGGTGCCGGTCTCGATGGCCTGCCACTGGGTGATCTTCGCGCCGGTCTTGGCGTTGGTGATCACGTGCAGCTCGCTCGGGGTGCCGTCGTCCTGGAGGCCGCCCACGACGGTCTCGTAGGCGAGGACGGGGGCGCCCTCGGCGGCCCAGATCACCTTGCGGGCGGTCTTGGAGGCCTTGGCGTCCTTGGAGCCCTCGGAGTTCGCGGCGGAGACGGCCTGGCCCTCGGCGGCGGCCGGGGTGACCGTGGCCGTGGTGTCCGCGACCTTGATCTCGTGGTTGGTGGCCTTGGTGATGCTCTTGGTGACGCCGGCCTTGGCGTGGACCGTCAGGTCGCCGCCGAGTACGGGGAGTCCGCCGTAGGTGCGCTCGTACGTGGTGTGCGTGGTGCCGTCGGCGTCCTTGACGACGTCCCGGACGACCAGCTTCTCCTGCTCGCCGAGGCCGAGGGCCTTGGCCGCCTGGACGGTGGTCGAGTTGGCGTCGGCGATGAGCGTCGCACGCTCGGAGGGGCTGAGACTGACGGCGGCCGCGCCCGGGTTGGGCTGAGCGGCGTTGCGGGCCTGCGACGCGGTGGCGTCGGCGGTTGCGGTGCCGGCCTGTATGCCGACGGCGAGCAGCGCTGCAGCGGCAACGAGCGCGCCGGCCGCGGTGGCACGCCTGTGGGGGGTGGGACTCAACGCAGACTCCTTCTGCAAGGGGGGTTCCGGACGGCTGGGTGGGCCTCCGGGCAGAGCAGGGCTGGTGCGAAGAACGGATCGAAGAGTGCCAGCTGTCGGCTTCAATGTCAGGGCCGCGTCAAAAGGTTGGCTGGAAACGGTTCGTTGACCGATGAGACGTATCCGGTATCCGAACCATTCACCTTCGCGTGCGAAAGAGGGGTTCGATATCTGGAACGGTTGGTACCGGTTGCTAACACTTGCGCAACAAGAGGTCCCGTTCGGGCAATCGGCATTTGTCGTACGGGTGTTTGTCGTACTGTTTCCCGGTGCGCCAGTTGTCCGTCGCCAGGGGAAGCCATGGGCACGCGCCACTGTCATAGACCACGTGCCAGGGGGGCCCATGAGGCATGTCCATTTTCCTGCGCAAAGACTGGCCGCGGAGGGCGCCGATCCGGCGCGGCTCGCGGCCGCCCCGGCGAGGCGGCTCGGCGACAAGGCCCGCTGGTACCTGCCCGCCGCCCTCACGGCCGACTTGCTCGGCGCCGCCGTCCCGGTAGGACTGGTCTTCCAGGCGGCGCAGCAGGTCCGGCCGCTGTACTGCGCCCTCGGCGCGGCCCTGGCATGGACCGGCGTGCAGGCGGTGCGCCGGCGGTACGCGGTCCGCGTGCTCGGAGAATCACGCGGTGTGCTGCCCGTCGTACACGACTGGCTGATTCTGATCGGTGTCCTGGCCGTGGCCCGCGTGGTGACCGGTGAGAGCACCCCCCGGCTGTCCGCGCTCGGCGCTCTGCTGCCCGCCCTCCTCATCACCGTGGCCTGCCACAAACTGACCTACCGCCACCTCTCGGCGGCCCGTCGCGAGGCGCACGCCGTCAGCCGGGTCCTGGTGGTCGGCGAACCCGGCGCGGCCGAGTCCGTCATCGAGCACCTGGCCGCACGCACCGACCACCCGTACGTCGTCGTCGGAGTGGTGCCGGTCGGCGCCGGCCCGCTCGAGGGCGGGGTGCCCGTCGCGGCCCGGCTCGACGCGGCCGCGCCCGAGGCCCCGAACGCGGACTCCGCCGCCGTGCTCGGCGCCGTCCGCAGCCACCACGCCGACCTCGTGCTGGTCGCCCCCGGCGCGCGGATCGCGGGGGAGCGGCTGCGCAAGGTCGCGTGGGCGCTGCACGACGCGGGTCTGGAACTCGCCGTCTTCCCCGGCCTCGTGGAGGTCTCCGTCAAGCGGCTGGAGACCCTGTCCGCGGGCGGGCTCGCGGTGCTGCGGGTGGCGCCGCCGGTGAGCCGCGGCATCCAGACCCTGCTCAAGTCGGTCCTCGACCGCACGGGGGCCGCGCTCGGGCTGCTGCTGCTCTCCCCGGTCTTCCTCGGCATCGTCCTGGCGATCCGCCTCGGCTCGCGCGGCCCGGCGTTCTACCGCCAGCGGCGCATCGGGCGCGACGGGGTCCCGTTCGTCATGTGGAAGTTCCGCACCATGGTCGTGGACGCGGACCGGCTCAAGAACGAGCTGTCCGGGGCCAACGAGAACGACGGCCTGATGTTCAAGATCCGGCGCGACCCCCGGGTGACCCGGGTGGGCCGGCTGCTGCGCCGCACCTCCATGGACGAACTGCCCCAGCTGTTCAACGTGCTGAGCGGGCACATGTCGCTCGTCGGGCCGCGCCCGCCGCTGCCGGAGGAGGTGGCCCAGTACGACGAGGTCGAACTGCGCCGGCTCACCGTGCGGCCGGGCATGACCGGGCTGTGGCAGATCAGCGGACGGTCCGACCTGTCCTGGGACGAGACGATCCAGCTCGACCTGCAGTACGTCGACAACTGGTCCTTCACCAGCGACGTCGACGTCATGGGCCGTACCCTCCGCGCCGTCGTCGACGGTCGCGGAGCGTACTGAGGGGCCGCACCACGTGCCGTCGCGTTCAGCCCTGCTCGCGCCACCACCGGTAGGTGGCGGCGATGCCGTCCCGCAGCCCGATCTCCGGCTTCCAGCCGAGCGAGGTCAGGCGGCTGACGTCCAGGAGCTTGCGCGGCGTGCCGTCCGGCTTGGACGTGTCCCAGACGAGCCGGCCGCGGAAGCCGGTCACCTCGGCGACGGTCTCGGCGAGGGCCTTGATGGTGAGGTCCTCGCCGCAGCCGATGTTGACCGGCTCGTCGCCGTCGTAGCTCCCCAACAGCACCGCGCAGGCGGCCGCCAGGTCGTCCACGTGCAGGAACTCCCGGCGCGGGGTGCCGCTGCCCCACAGCGTGACCTCGTCGCGCCCCTCGGCCGCGGCCTCGTGGAAGCGCCGGATCAGGGCGGGCAGCACGTGCGAGGTCTCGAGGTCGAAGTTGTCGCCCGGCCCGTAGAGGTTCGTGGGCATCGCCGAGATGTACGAGGCCCCGTACTGCTTGCGGTACGACTGGACCTGGACGATGCCGGCGATCTTCGCCAGGGCGTACGCCTCGTTGGTCGGCTCGAGCGGGCCCGTCAGCAGGGCGTCCTCGCTGATGGGCTGCGGGGCGAGCTTCGGGTAGATGCACGAGGAGCCCAGGAACAGCAGGCGGCCCACTCCTGCGGCGTGCGCGCCGCCGATGACGCTGAGCTGGATCTTGAGGTTGTCCTCGAGGAACTGCACCGGGTAGGTGCTGTTGGCCATGATCCCGCCGACCTTGGCGGCGGCCAGCACGACGGCGTCGGGGCGGGCGTCGTTCAGGTACGCCTCCGTGGCGGCGGCATCGCGCAGGTCGAGGTCGGCGCGGCCCCGGGTGAGCACCTCGTGGCCGTCGGCGGTGAGCCGGCGGGCGACCGCGGAGCCCACGAGGCCGCGGTGGCCCGCGACGAAGACTCGGGCGTTCGGGGGCAGGAGCGGCAGCGAACTTGTCATACCGCCGATGATGCCAGTCCGCTGCCCCGGGCAGCAGACGAGGTCCGGACCCGCCGCCGGCGGCCGGCCCGGCGCGCCCGGGCCTGCGCCGGCTCGGCCCGGCACGGCGGAATCCGCCCGAAGGGGGCGGGGGAACGCCGTGTACGGTACGCATCCAGCCCCTTGGGCCCCGCGGCCGTACGCGCGCCGTCAGGTCCGGCGCGAAAACCGGGGCGCAGCCCCGGCCGGCCGGGCGGGACCCCGTCACCCGCGAGGTACGGCCCCACCGGCGGGCCGCACCGCCGCCCCCGAGGCCCTGCCTCACCAGAACAGACCGATACGACCCCCAGGGGGACCCACATGGGCAAGACCGCACTGATAACCGGCGTCACCGGGCAGGACGGCTCCTACCTCTCCGAGCTGCTGCTCTCCAAGGGCTACACGGTGCACGGCCTCGTGCGGCGGTCCTCCAGCTTCAACACCGAGCGCATCGACCACATTTACCAGGACCCGCAGACCGCCAACCGGTCCTTCGTCCTGCACCACGCGGACCTCTCCGACGGCGTGGCGCTCGTGAACCTGCTCCGCGAGATCAAGCCCGACGAGGTCTACAACCTCGGCGCCCAGTCGCACGTGCGGGTGTCCTTCGACGCTCCCCTCTACACCGGCGACGTGACCGGCCTCGGCGCCCTGCGGCTGCTCGAGGCGATCCGGGCCAGCGGTGTGGACACCCGGATCTACCAGGCCTCGTCCTCGGAGATGTTCGGGGCCACCCCGCCCCCGCAGAACGAGAAGACCCCGTTCCACCCGCGCAGCCCGTACGGCGCCGCCAAGGTCTTCGCGTACTGGACCACGGTGAACTACCGCGAGGCGTACGACATGTTCGCCGTCAACGGGATCCTCTTCAACCACGAGTCCCCGCGCCGCGGCGAGACCTTCGTGACCCGCAAGATCACCCGCGCGGTCGCCCGCATCAAGGCCGGTCTGCAGGAGCACCTCTACCTCGGCAACCTCGACGCGGTCCGCGACTGGGGCTACGCCCCCGAGTACGTGGACGCCATGTGGCGGATGCTCCAGCAGGACGAGCCGACCGACTACGTCGTCGCCACGGGCGTGGCCGCCACGGTCCGCGAGTTCGTCGAGTCCTCGTTCGCCCACGCGGGCCTCGACTGGGCCGAGCACGTGCGCTACGACCCCAAGTACGAGCGCCCGAGCGAGGTCGACGCCCTCATCGGCGATGCCTCCAAGGCCCATGAGCTGCTTGGCTGGAAGCCGACGGTACTGGTGGCCGAGTTGGCGCGGATCATGGTCGACGCCGACGTCCGGCAGGTCGAGGACCAACTGGCGGGCGTGACGGTCCGCATCGACCGCTGAAGGCCTTATATTTCCCCTACGATTTGCCGTGTCCCGGTCATCTCCACTGGTATCGGTGGGTGCGGCCGGGGCAAACCTGCCGTATGTCCGCTGTGCGCCCTCCAACCTGAACCGTTCATTCCAAGTTGGTATGCAATGGGTCAAGGGAGGTGACCGGGTCCTCGCAGGAGCCCTAGTCTGCGCCAGTACATATGGCTGTTCGGATAGTTCAAGCCATCAAACCGGGCAACTGCCCTGGGGGGCTCATGCGTAGATCCAGAGGGCTGACTGCTGCCCTCGTCCTGTCACTGGCCGGCGCCGGCACCGGCATAGGTCTGGTGCTGATGCCCGAGGCGTCCGCCATCACGCCTCCCGTGGCATTCACCGCCGACGAGCTGCCCACCTGGCAGCCCAACGGCATCGTCTTTGCGATGGCCCAGGCGAACGGCACCGTCTTCGCCGGCGGCACCTTCTCGGCCGTCCGTCCGCCCGACGGCACCAGCGGCGCCGAGCAGGAAGCCGTGAACTTCGTGGCGCTCGACGCCGCGACGGGCAAGCCGACCTCGTGCAAGCTCGCCTTCACCATCGGCGACGGCAGCGCGACCGTGCGCGCGCTGGCCGTCTCCAAGGACAAGAAGACCCTGTACGCGGGCGGCTACTTCGGCGCCGTCAACGGCACCCCGGTCTCCAGCGTCGCCGCGATCGACATCGAGAGCTGCACCCCCAAGGCCGCCTTCCACCCGGGCTTCCCCGCCACCGTGCGCGACCTCGCCGTCACGGACGACACCCTGTACGCGGCCGGCGACTTCGGCACCGTCGAGGGCCAGACCCGCGAGCGGTTCGCCGCGGTCGACGCCGGCTCCGGTGCGCTCAAGCCCTTCGTCGCCAACGCCGACGAGCCCGGCCGCGCGGTCGAGGTCACCCCGGACGGCAAGAACGTGCTCCTGGGCGGTGACTTCTTCTCGGTCAACGGCTCCAACACGCACGCCCTGGCCGTCGTGAACTCCACCACGGGTGCGGTCGCCAAGACGTACAGCAACATCCCGTCGAACTCCGTGGTCAAGGACATCGCCACCGACTCGACCGGCTTCTACACCGGCAACGAGGGCTCCGGCGGCGGCGTCTTCGACGGCCGCATCGGCCTCAAGCTGAGCGACTTCAGCGAGAAGTGGCGCGACCGCTGCCTCGGCGCGACGCAGGCCGTGCTCCCGTACGACGGTGTGCTCTACAGCTCCTCGCACGCGCACGACTGCTCGCTCGAGGGGCAGTTCCCCGACGGCAAGCGGAACTTCCTGAACGCGCAGCTGACCAACTACGAAGGCGCCTCCCCCGCGCCCGTGGACGGCTTCGTGCGCAGCCCGCGCAAGCTCGGCTGGCACCCCACCGCCAACGACGGCCTCGGTGAGGGCATCGGCCCGCGCGCCATGACGATCGCCGAGAAGAGCGACGTCAAGTACATGTGGGTCGGCGGCGAGTTCACCGCCATCAACGGCAAGCCCCAGCAGGCGCTCACCCGCTTCGCCTCCACCGGCGACGTCGGCGCCCCGACCACCCCGGTCGCGAGCGCCGGCAGCGTCAAGCCCGGCGAGGTCCAGGTCCGCTGGCGCACCAGCTACGACGCGGACGACAGCAAGCTGACGTACCGGATCTACCGCAACGGCTCCGCCACCCCGATCGCCACGGTCGCCGCCGAGTCCCTCGAGTGGGAGCGTCCCCAGGCCTCCTGGAACGACACCACGGTCAAGGCCGGCCAGTCGTACACCTACCGCGTGACGGCCACCGACGCGGCGGGCAACACCAGCGCCCTGTCGGCCACGGCCTCGGTCACGGTCCCGAGCTCGGTGCAGTCGTACCCGAACCAGGTCCGCGCCGACGGCGCCAACCTGTACTGGCGCTACGACGACACCGTCAGCCCGTACGTCGCCGACTCCTCCGAGAGCGGCAACACCAGCGGTATCCAGCTCAACGCCCCGGCCCTGCGCCAGACGCCCGGTGCGATCAGCGGCGCCAGCACGGCGATGGGCTTCAACGGCACCAGCCAGCAGGTGTACAGCGACCACCGCCAGACCGTGGGCAGCGCCTTCTCGGTCGAGACCTGGTTCAAGACGAACACCACGCGCGGCGGCAAGCTGATCGGCTTCGGCAACAACACCACGCGCAACAGCGGCACGTACGACAAGCAGATCTACATGACCAACACCGGTCGTCTGGTCTTCGGCGTCTACAACGGTTCGACGCGCACCGTCTCCACCGGTCTGTTCGACACGTACAACGACAACAAGTGGCACCACGTCGTCGGAACCCTGGGTGCGGGCGGCATGGAGCTGATCGTCGACGGCCAGAGCAAGGGCACGCTGAACGTCACCAGCGCCATCTCGTACGAGGGCTACTGGCACGTCGGCGGAGACAACCTCGGCAGCTGGCCGACCAAGCCGACGAGCAACTTCTTCGCCGGCCAGATCGACGAGACGGCCGTCTACCCGAAGGCGCTCACCGCGGCCCAGGCCAAGAACCACTACGACCTGGCCAAGGCACCCTCCGACACGGTCTCCAAGGTCTCCGCGACCGAGGACACCTACATCAACCAGGGCGCCCCGAGCGCGGCCAACGGTGCGACCACCTCGCTGGCCGTCCGCGGCACCTCGGCGTACGAGACGTACCTGCGCTTCAACCTGCCGGCCGCGCCGGCCGGGCAGGTCCTGAAGTCCGCCGCGCTCCAGATCAAGACGTCGACCCAGGCGAACGCCGGTACGGCCGACAAGGTGTCCGTGGTTCCGGTCACCGGCACCTGGAGCGGTGCGAGCACCACGTTCAACAACAAGCCGACCCTGGGCACCACGCCGCTCGGCTCGTTCGCGAGCGTGCCGGACGGCTCGGCGGTCCAGAGCACCCCGCTGGACACCGCCGCGCTCTCCTCGGTGCTGGGCAGCAGCTACAGCCTGGCCCTGACGAGCACGGGCACCGACCCGCTGTGGATCTGGTCCATGGAGTCGACGGCAGCGGACGCCGCTCCGCAGCTCGTCCTCACCTTCGGCCCGAAGTAACCGTCTGACGGATGCGGGGCCCGGCGCGAAGGCAGCCGGGCCCCGCACCCCTATCCCACCCGATCAACCGGCACGTAATACAGGAGCCCTAGAGATGTACCGACGCTCCGCCGCGGCTGCTGTTCTGCTGGCCGCAGCTCTGACCCTGACCGCCTGCAGCTCGGGCGGCGACGGCAAGGCCGACGCCGCGGCTGCGAAGCCGAAGCCGCCGGCCTCGTCGGCGGCCCCGGACCCGGCGGACGCCACGACCGCGCCGGCCTCGCCCGACGCGAAGCCGACGGGCCCGGTCCTGCCGGACGCGAAGCTCACCCCGAAGACGGGCAGCTTCAAGTCCAACGAGAAGCAGTACCTGAGCGGGCGGGTCCCGGAGAAGATGGACCCGGCGGCGGTCCTGCAGACCGGCCAGGAGTCCTGCCAGCGGGTGGAGCGCACCGCGAAGCGCGACAAGGACGCGGCGATCGGGTCCATCGTCGCGGGGGAGATCCCGGGGGCGAAGGACGCGATCACGTACCTGTGCCCGGAGCAGAAGCCGGTCCTGGACGCGGCGTCCAAGGGCTTCGGCGACGGCACCCGCCAGTCGCCTGCGGCGGGCACGTACCGGGCGCTGACGCAGAGCACGACGTGCACCTGGGAGGCCAAGGACAAGGACGGCGCCGTCCTGGCCTCGGGCCCGGAGACGGCCCCGAAGGCCGGCGACAAGATCACGGCCGCGATCCCGTCGGGCACGGCGACGTTCACGTCGACGGGCTGCTACGCCTGGATCCCGGCGTAGGGCTGCTCCACAGCTGTACGCGTGCGCCCCCGAGACCGGCCCGTTCCGGCCTCGGGGGCGTTCGCACGTCCACACCGGCGCGGCGCCGCTGTCGGGGGCGCCGCCCCAGAAGCCCACGCCTCAAGCGCCGGGCGGGGCTGGATTCTGCTGTCGGTCGCCCGCTAGCGGCGCAGGGCGGCTCCGTACACCGGCAGGAGGGTGTCCAGGACCGCGTCCATCGAGAAGGACCCCGTGGCCAGTCTGCGGGCCGACCGGGAGGCTTCCGCGTTGGACCCTGGGTCCAGGAGGGCGAGGACGGCCTCCGCGACACCCGCCGGACCCGGTGTGACCGCCCGGCCAGCTCCCGCGGACGCGATGTCGCGGGCCAGGCCGTTGGAGTGGGTGATCACGGAGGGAACGCCCACCGAGAGGGCCTCGAGCACGGACATCGGGAACGGCTCGTCCACCGAGGGGAGGACGTAGACGTGGGCCCGGCGCAGTTCGGCCAGGACCCCGGCGCCGGAGAGCGCCCCCGGCACCGTGAACCGCCCCCCGAGCCCCAGCTCCGCGATGCGCGCGCGGACCGCCGGCAGTTCGCCCTCGTCCGGGCCGGCCACCACGAACTCCGCGTCCGGGTGCGCCGCCAGGATCGCCGGGGCCGCGTCCACGAAGTCCACCGGGCGCTTGCGGGCCTGCAGGCGCGCCGAGTACAGGATGCGCGGGGGACCGGCGAGCGCCGGGCGCTCCTCCTGCGCCGGGGTGCCGTTCACCAGCCGGACCGCCCCCGGCAGCGGGGCGCCCACCACCGCGTCGAGGCCCTCCCGTTCGTGCGGCGTCAGGTACAGCACCGCGTCCGCACCGCGCAGCAGCCGGCGTACCGCCACCGCGTCCAGCACCTTGGCCAGCAGCTTCTCGCTCGGGTCCACCATCCCGTGGGTCTGCAGCACCAGCGGCTTGCCGGCCCGCAGCGCCGCCAGGGCCACCGGCAGGGTCACCAGGTCCCGCGCCAGGTGGACGTGGACCACGTCCGCGTCCCGGACCAGTCGGCCCGCCGCGGCCAGCAGGGCCGGCGAGGTCATCCCGCTGAAGCCCAGGGGCAGGATGCGCCGGGCCGGGAACAGCTTCGCCGGCACGCCCTCCACGGAGGTCGGCCACGGATCCGGGAAGCCTTCGCCGAGTGCCAGCAGGCCGGCCTCGTGGCCGCGCGCCCGCAGCCCCTTGGCCAGGTTCAGCGCGACCCGGACCGGCCCGCCGAAGGCGTGCGAGGGGGAGTGGAGCGTGACGGCGTGCAGGACTCTCACTTGGGCTCCTCGACCGGGCGGCGCTGCCCGTCCATCGTCTGCAGGGTCAGTGCAGGAAGGTTTCTGTGGACCACCGAACCGGCGCCCGCCACCGCGCAGCGGCCCATCGTGACCCCGGCCAGCACGGTCGCCCGTACGGCCACCCACGCGCCGTCCTCGACCACGATCGGGGCGTTGCGGTACCGGAAGCCGGCGGCCCGGTGGTCGTGCGAACCGGTGCACAGCATGGCTTCCTGGGAGATGCACACGTTCGCCCCGATGGTCACCGGCTCCAGGTTCAGCAGCCAGGCGCCCTCGCCGATCCACGTGTGGTCCCCGACGGTGAGCTTCCACGGCCACAGCACCCGCACCCGGTGCCGGATCAGTACGCCCTCGCCGATCTGCGCGCCGAACGCACGCAGCAGCGCGACCCGCAGCCGGGCCGGACAGAACCACGCCATGAACAGCGTGTTCATCACGGCGAACCAGAGCGCCTGCGTCAGCAGCCCCCGCCCCTTGTCATACCCCGCCAGCGTGAAGGCAGGAAGATCACGCAACTGTCGCCCCTCATCGTGCTCTTCCCCGGACTCCGTCCGGGGGTACCCCCACAGGCGTGCCTCCCCGGGCGCCGCCCGCTCAGACTAGACTGCGCGCGGACCAGGCACATGGGGTGGGGGCAGCAGTGGCAACGGACATACGCAAGCCCTCCGTGACCCCGCCGGTTCCCGAGCTCGAGGACGAGCACAAGTGGGGCCGGGTCACCACCCCGCGCACCCTCCTCTCGCGCGCCCTGTCCGTCCCGCTCATCCTCGGCTTCACCGTCTTCCTGCCGCTCTTCGTCGCCGTCCAGACCGGCGACGGCCAGCGCGACGCGGCCTTCTGGCTCCAGCTCCTGCTCACGATGTACGCGGGCGCCCGGCTCTCCGCGATGGTCCTGACCAGCCGCCGCAAGCTGCTCCAGGGTTCCTTCTGGCTGTTCGTCTACATGGCGATGGGCGTCGCCCCGCTCGCGCAGGCCGTCCTCGGCCGGGTCCCGACCCCCGTGGTCGGCCCCCGCTCCGACCTCACGATCGCCATCGGCCTGGTCCTGCTCGGCTGCACGGCGTTCGACGTCGGCGTCCTGCTCGCCCGCCACCGGCCGGCCGGCCGGGCCGGCGGCTCCCAGAAGGAGCCGCGCCCGGTCATGGCCCACCGGCGCCGCCTCCAACTGCTCACCGGGCTCGCCTTCCTGTGCAGCACGGCCTTCATCATGAAGCTCGGCGGCCCGGCGGTCTTCTTCTCCAGCCGCCAGGAGATCATCGCGGGCATCGAGGAGGCGGGCGTCTCCAACGGCGACGGCCAGGCCGGCCAGGCCCTGCTGCGCGGCTTCGGCACCGTCCCGGCGCTGCTCGCCCTGCTGCTGTACACGCGCTGGCTGATCACCTCGACGTACGCACGCCGCAAGGTCTCGGTCATCGTCACCTGGGGGGCGCTCGCCCTGCTGAACCTGGTGGTCAACAACCCGATCTCGAACCCGCGGTACTGGTTCCTCACGGTCATGTTCGCACTGCTCTTCACCGTCTTCCCGGTGAGCGCCGCGATGTACCGGGTCGCGCTGTCGATGGCCGTGGTGATCGCCCTGCTCGTGTTCCCGTTCGCGGACCGCTTCCGGTACGACGAGAAGAACTACAAGCCGGTCGAGACGACGTCGTTCCTGGAGCCGATGGCGCTGAAGGACTACGACCAGATCGGCATGTTCGCGAACACCATCACCTTCTCGAACTCCGGGCCCGGGCACTACTACGGGCGCCAGCTCGCGGGATCGATCTTCTTCGCGGTCCCGCGCTCGGTGTGGCCGGGGAAGCCGCGGGACACGGGCGTGATGGTCGGCCAATGGATGGGGACGGTCAACACCAACCTGTCGTCGCCGGTCTGGGCGGAGCTGTGGCTCGACTTCGGGCCGCTGGGGATGGGCGCCGGGCTGCTGGGCATGGGCTACGCGTCCGCGCGTGTGGACCGCCGGTACGCGAAGCGCGCCACGCGCAGGTCCCCGCCGGGGAGCCTGATCTCGGTGGTGGTCCCGCTGGTGGCGGGCTACTCGTTCATCCTGCTCCGCGGCCCCCTGCTGCAGGCCTCCGGCCGCGTGGCGATAGCCGCCCTCTGCCTGGCGCTGGTCGCGACGTACCGCCAGGACAGATCCACCACCCTCCGCTGAGCCCCGCTGAACGCGCCCTGCCCCCGCCCGGCCCCCGGCAACGGCGGTACAGACGAACGGGGTCCGGGGTCAGGCCGCGGTGGGGACCGGCGTCGGGGCCGGGACCGGGACCCGGGAGACGCGGAGCCAGGCCGCCGCGGCCTTGAGGGCCGAGCCCGCCGCCAGGCCCCACGCGGCGCCGGCCACGCCCCAGACCGCGTACCCGCCCAGGAGCAGCGCCACCGAGAGGAGGGAGAAGACCACCTGGAGCGACAGCGTCGCCTTCGGGTTCAGCACCCGCAGGGTCAGCAGGGCGCAGGTACCCAGGCCCATCACCGCGTACTGGGCACCCGTGGCCGGGAGCAGGCCGGAAGCCGCGCCCCACGTGTCGCCCAGCAGCTGTCGGCCGACCCCCTCCGGCAGCGCGTACAGAACGGCGCCCCACCCCGCGCCCAGCACTGCCAGCACACCGCCCATCAGCAGCGTCAGCCGGACCACGCCCCGCTTGCCCGAAGCCCGCCCCACCACCGGCGGCCCGAAGGCGTTCGCCGAGTTGAACAGCACGTTCAGCGGCCCGAACAGCGTGGTCGCGCCGCGCAGCGCGCCCACCGCCAGCGGGGTGGCGAACAGCCCGAGGCCGAGCACCGCCAGCTGACTGGAGCCGTTGCCCACCGCGAACTCGACCACGAACCGCTGCCCCAGGTGCCCGCGCCGCAGGTACGGCCGCAGGTCGGACACCGAGCCCCGGACGTACGGACGCAGCAGCCAGAGCCCCAGCGCCAGCGCAGGAAGCGCCGAGACACCCCACACCAGCACCAGCCGCCCCGCCGAGGCCCCTTCGGGCTGCAGCAGCAGCGCAGCGACCACGCACGCCAGCCGCAGCGCGTCCGCGGCCAGCGCCCGCTCGGGGGTGCGCAGCGCGGAGAAGCAGTACCGCAGCCCGTCCTGGACGAGCACCAGCGGCAGTACGAGGCCCAGTGCGAGGAAGGCCCGGCCGCCGGCCCCGGGCAGGGCGAGGCCCACGACGACCAGCGCCGCGCCCACCGCCGCCGAGGCGGCCGCGGTGAACGCGAGGCCCGAGCGGCACACGGCGCCCAGCCGGTCCTCGGCCTTCTCCAGCACCACGCTCTGGCCGACGTACGCCATGTTCAGCCCGAGGAGCACGCTGAAGGTCACGTACACCATCGAGAAGTCGGCGAAGCCGGACGCCGAAGACAGCCGGGCGGCCAGCACGAGCACCAGGATGTTGGTGGCGCTGGACGCGGCCTGGTCCAGGACCGAGGAGACGGCGGCGAGGCCGCGCCGGCTCATCTGCGGCCCATGCGCACCGTGCGCAGGGCCACCGTGTCCGTGCCGTCGCCCGGGATGTGCTGCTCCGGCTCGGCCTGCCGGTTCGCCTGCGCCTGGTTCGGCTGCCGCGTGAGCGGCTGCGGCTGCGGCGCGGACGGCCGGTCCGCCTGGGCCGGGGCGGCCGCAGCCTTCGACTTGCCGCCGCGGCCGCGCTTCTCGCCCGGCAGCGGGGCGTGCAGCACCGCGCCGAGCACCGTGCCGCCGGCGCCGCTGATCAGCTCGCGGATCCGGGACAGGTCGCTGCGGTGGACGGCGCGCGGGTCGCAGACGACCAGGACCCCGTCGACGCGGTCGACGAGCGCGAGGGCGTCGGCGTACGAGAGCACGGGCGGCGCGAGCACGACGACGGTGGAGTTGGGGGAGTCGGCCTCGGAGATCAGCCGGGTGGCGCGCGGGGAGGTCAGCGCACGGGCCACGTTGCGGACCGGCTCGCCCGGGATCAGGTCGAAGGCGCCCGACTCCCCGGCGTCGACGACGAGCTGGCGTCCGTCGGGCCAGTCGGAGTCGCCGTGCGCGGCGGCGTGCCCGCCGGCGGCCGGGCCGCCGGGCGTCTGGCTCCAGCGCGGCCGCCCGCCCGCGCCGGTCGGCAGCTGGCTGGCCAGCACCGGGGTGCGCAGGTCGGCCTCGATGAGCAGGACGTCCTTGCCGGTCTCGGCGAAGGAGGCGGCCAGGTTCACGGCCGCGGCGGCGGCGGTCTCGCTGCTGCCGCGCGGGGCGACGACGAGCAGCCGGCGCCGGTCGGCGAAGCGGGAGTCGTAGGCGAGCCGGAAGGCCACCGAGCGGAACTCCTCGGCGAGCCGGGGGTCCTCCTCGCCGGCCGCGAGCAGCGGTCCGCCGATGGTCTTGGCCCGCGGCAGGTAGCCGAGCACGGGGGCGCGCAGGGCCCGCGCGACATCGCCCTCGGAGCGCGGCGCCGGGTCGAAGACGAGCCGGACCCACGCGGCGAGCAGGCCGAGCGCGAGGCCCACGGCGGCGCCGAGCGCGAGCGACATCGGGATGCCCGGGCCGTCCGTGTCGGACGGCGGGGTCGCGGCGCTGGTGACCCGGCCCGGGGTCATGTCCAGGGCCTGGAGCTTGGCGATGTTGCTG
Source organism: Streptomyces sp. NPDC032745 (assembly GCF_055579465.1). Lineage (NCBI taxonomy): Bacteria > Bacillati > Actinomycetota > Actinomycetes > Kitasatosporales > Streptomycetaceae > Streptomyces > Streptomyces sp. NPDC032745. The sequence goes on from NZ_JBVING010000001.1 coordinate 698,079, forward strand.
TTGAGCGTGTTGACCTTGCTCTGGAGGTCCGTCTTCGAGGAGTACGCGGCGTCGCGCCCCGGACCGGCCGGCATGGCGTTGATCTGCTTGACGAGCTCGTCGAGGTTCTTGGCGACCGGATCGCGCTGCTCCTGGTAGCCCTTGACCATCTTGTCGCGGGTGACGTCGAGGGACTCCTGCCGCTTGAGCAGGTAGGCCTCGGTCATCGCGTTGGCGCGGGTCGCGGCCTCCTTGGGGGAGGACGCGGTGTACGTGAAGCGCAGCACCATCGTCTGCGGCGGGTTGGTCACCTGGAGGCCGCTGCGCAGACCGGCGAAGTCCTTCGCGGACACGCCGAGCTTCTTCGCGGCCTCGTTGGCTATGGAGGAGCTGAGCGCGACCTGCCGTTCCGAGCCGATGTTGATCGCCTTGTCGGGCGCCAGGCTCGGGTTGAACGGGTCGTCGGTGGGTGCGCGCAGCACGACGTCCGCGGTCGCGACGTAGGTGTCGGCCGTGGAGATGCCGAGGTAGACGCCGCCCAGCAGGCCGATGCCGACACCCGCCCCGAGGAGGCGGCGGTAGCGCAGGAGCTGCTTGAACTGGTCCCTGAGGAGATCCGGTTCGTCCTCCGTCGGGACCGCTGCAGGGCGATTCGTCTCGATCACGGCTGCGGACCCCCAAGTGCTTCGTCTATCAGTGCGTCGATGCGGGCCAGGCCCGCGTCACGGCTCAGGTGGGCCGCCACGTGGCGGGGCCCGGCCGCCCCCAGTGCATCCGCGCCCTCGGGGTCCTCGGCGAGGGCCCGTACGGCCTTCAGCAGGGCATGGGGGTCCTCCGGTGGTACGAGCACCCCTGCGCCCGAGCGTTCCACTTCCTGGGCGGTACCGCCTTGCGCCGCGACGGAGGCGACGACGGGCCGGCCGGCCTGGAAGTAGGAGGTCAGTTTGGACGGCACGCTCATGTCGAGCACGGCCGCATGCTGCGTCACGGCGAGCACATCCGCCGCCGCGAGGATATCCGGGAACTCTCCGTCGGCGGCAGGGGGGATGATGTCCAGATTCGGTACGTCGGCCGCGAGGTCGGCGAGGGCCGAGCGCTGGCTGCCGTCGCCCATGAGGACGAAACGGACGCCCGGATCGAGGCGTGCGGCGCCGACGAGCACCTCGAGGCCCTGCTTGAGGCCCATGTTCCCGGAGTGCAGGACGACCGGCTGGCCGGGTGCCCAGCCCAGGTGGCGGCGGGTCTGGCCGCGCGGCCTGGTGGGCTGGGGGACGTGGGACCAGTTGGGGACGAGGCGGATCTTCTTCGGGTCCACGCCCATGCCGACGACCCGGTCCACGAAGGTCTCGTGGATGACGCCGACCAGGGTGGCCCGCTTCAGGGCGTACGCCTCCGCGCGCCCGGCGATCGCGGCCGCCTTGTCGCCGCCGCTGATCCCGCTCTGCGCGGCGGCCGCGCCCATCAGGTCCTGGACGACGGGGATGTACGGGACCTTCCAGCGCGCGGCGAGCCGGGCGGCGACGACGCCGCCGGCCAGGCTGGGCATCTGGGCCATGACCGCGTCCGGGCGCGGCATCCGGGGCGGGGCCACGGTGCCGTGCAGCAGAATCGATCCTTCGAACAGCGCCCGCTTGACGGCGGTCTGACGGGGAGGCACGGTGTGTGCGCGCCGGTGCACAGTGACCCCCGCGCGCTGTTCCGTGCGCCGGAGCGCCCCCTTGTACTCCGGCTCCAACGACCACGACGGATAGTGCGGCATGCCGGCGAGGACGTGGGTGTCGTGGCCGAGATCCGCCCAGTGCTCCGCGATCTGGGTGGCGTACGGCCCAATCCCCGCGTGCTCGGGAGCGTAATTGGTGGAAACCAGCAGTAGGCGCCGGTGACCGGATCTCGACACTGAACGTCCCCTTCTCCCCTGGATGATGCGCTCGTCACCCTATTCGTTCACCGGCAGGGTGCGGAACGTGCACGCTATTGTCTGCTAATCCGCTACACCGGGGGGTGTGGCCGCTGGGGGGTAACTCATGACGGGGCACGACATGTCCGAACTTGGCGCACCTGTGCACAGACCGTACCGAGTCGGGTATGCCCCGGGTGCTTACGATCTGTTTCATATCGGACATCTCAATATCCTTCGGCACGCCCGGAGTCAGTGCGACTACCTGGTGGCCGGGGTGGTCTCCGACGAGATGGCGGAACTGGCCAAGGGCCGGCGCCCGATGATCCCGCTCGTCGAACGCCTCGAAATCGTCCGCAGCGTGAAGTACGTGGACGCCGCGTTCGTCGAAACGGTCCCGGACAAGGTGGAGACCTGGAAGCAGGTCCGCTTCGACGTGATCTTCAAGGGCGACGACTGGCGGGGCACCCCCAAGGGCGACAAGCTGGAGAAGGACTTCGCCGCCGTCGGCGTCGACGTCGTCTACTTCCCCTACACGGTGCACACCTCCAGCACCCAGCTGCGCCGGGCGCTGGACGCGCTGTCCGAACCGCTCAGCGCCGAACGCCGCTGAGCGGGTACGGAGCCTGATCGGGTACGGAACCGCTCAGCGCGGTACGGCGCTGAGCTCCCGGAACCACTTCGCGAGGAACGCCAGCAGGAACAGCGCGGCGACCGCGCCGAGCCCCGCGTACGCCCAGCGGAACAGCCCCCCGCCCCCGAGCACCAGGAACACCAGGCAGAACACCCCGTAGTCCACGGGCAGCAGCGCCACCGCGCGCACGGTCGACGGTGCGGCGGCGGGGCTCCCCGGCGCCGGCCTGGGCTTGAGCTTCTCGGTCAGCAGCCCGCCGAAGAAGGTGACGACCGAGGCGAACTGGAAGCCCAGCGGCACCAGCAGCCAGCCCTCCCCGCCCGTCCCGTACGCCTCCGGGAAGCGGTAGAACGCGATCAGCACGCAGGTGTGCAGGGCCGTCAGCTTGGCGCAGTCCACGACGTGGTCGAGCCATTCGCCCGCCGCGCTGCCGCCCCCGCGCAGCCGGGCCAGCTGCCCGTCGGCGGAGTCGAACGCGAAGCCGACGGCGAGCGCGGCCCACACGGCGACGCCCAGCCCCCACGAGGGCGCGGCGAGCGCGACGGCGGCCACGGCGGCGAAGCTGAAGGCGGCGCTGACCAGCGTCACCTGGTTCGGGGTCAGCCCGAGCGCGTACGACACGGCGGCCAGATACCGCCCCGCGGGCCGGTTGACGAACCGCGAATAGAGCGACACCCCCTTCGCCGACTTCTGCGCCCCGCGCAGCTCCCGCAGCGCGGTCCCGACCTTCGCCATGCGTACCCCTGATTTCCTGCGGCGGCACACCTGTACGGGTGCACGTGTGTACGAGGGGCACATCATCGCAGGGCGAGTGAGGGTTCCCGCTCCGGTTCCCTGCGGACGTCGGGGAGCAGCAGTACGGACAGGTTCGCCGCGGCGCTCAGGGCGGCAGCCACCAGCAGCGGCGCCGCGGTCCCGGTGACCCCCGCCAGCGGCGCCGCCACCGCCAGTCCCAGCGGCCGGGCGGCGAAGGAGATCAGGGTGTCGAAGGAGCCGACCCGGCCCAGCGTGTCCAGCGGGATCCGGCGCTGCATCTCCGTCTCCCACAGGGGACTCAGCACGCCCAGGCCGAACATCGAGACGAAGAAGGCCGTCGCCGTCACCGCCACGGGCAGCCGCAGCGCGAGGGCCGTGAGCGGCAGGGCCTGTGCCGAGGCCCCGACGGCCACCCCGTACAGCGGCCGCCGTACGGGCAGCCGGCCGGCGGCCCAGACCCCGGCGAGCATGCCGGCGGTGCCCACCTGGGCGATGACCACCCAGGTCGCCGCTCCGCCCAGGCTCTGTACGGCGATCAGCGGCCCCAGGGTGAGCAGCAGGCCGGCCGCGAGATGCCAGACGCCGTGGGCGAGCACGTTGGCCAGGAACCAGGGGTGGCGCCGGGTCTCGGACCAGCCGGCCCGCAACTCGGCCGTGAACCCGGCGCGGGTGCGCACGAGCGGCGCCGGGGCGGTCCGCAGTCCGCCGAGGGTGAGCGCGGAGGCGGCGAACAGCGCGCCGGTCAGCAGGGAGGACCAGCCGGCCCCGAGGGCCAGCATCATCGTGCCCGCGGCGGCGGGCCCCGCCATCTGCGCGAGCCCGGTCGCCACCCCGAGCCGGGAGTTGACCCGAAGCCGGCCCTCGGCGGGGACGACCGCGGCGACGAGCGTGCGGGCCGAGGGGTTGCCGAAGGCGACGCCGGCGCCGGTGACCGCCGCCAGCGCCGCGAGCTCGGGGATCCGCACCGGACCGGTCAGCAGCAGGACCCCGGTCGCGCCCTGTGCGGTGGCGCGCACCAGGTCGGCGGCCAGGACGACCCGCCGGGCGGGGAAGCGGTCGGCGGCCACGCCCGCGACGGGCAGCAGGAGCAGCATCGGGAGCAGTTCGCTCGCGAGGACGATGCCGAGGTCGCCGGCGGAACCGGTGCGCACGACGGCCAGGGTGAGGGTGGTGGGGATCAGGGCGCTGGCGAAGGCCGCGAAGGTGCGCCCGGCGAGAAGCCGCCAGATCGACGAGGTCATGACAGCAGATAATATTTCGCCAGCGAATCATTCGTCAACGAACTATCGAGTCCGGGGTGCGATACTTCCGACCATGGACACGGAGCACGCCGAGGATTCGGTCGACCGGCACATCGCCCGCTGGAGCGGCAAGGTCCCCTTCGACGTGCCCACCGAGGCGGTCATCACGCGCATCCAGCTCCTGGCCAAGCACGTGAAGTACGGCAAGGAACGGGCCCTGGCGGAGACCGGACTGCAGGAGTTCGAGTTCGAGACCATGCACCGGCTCGCCTCCCGCGGCACGCCCTGGCGGGCCCCCTCCGCCGAACTCGCCGCCGAACTGCTGCTCTCCCCGGCCGGGATGACCGGCCGCCTCGACACCCTGGAGAAGTCCGGGCTGGTCCGCCGGGTGCGCGCCTCCGGGGACCGCCGCCGGGTCGACGTGGAGCTGACCGACGACGGCCACCGGCGCTGGACCGAGGCCATGCGCTGGCGCGGCATCGCCGAGGCCGAGATGGTCGACCCCCTCGACGACGGGGAGCGGGCCGCGCTCTCCGCCCTCCTCAAGCGGATGCTGCGGCACGTCGAGGAGAAGCAGGAGAAGTAGCGGCCGTTCCCTCCGCCCCCTCGGCCCGCTTCTGCCACCCCCTCGGCCCGCGCCGCTCGGCCCGCGCCGCTCGGCCCGCGCCGCTCGGCCCGCGCCCCTCAGCCCGCGCCCCTCAGCCCGACACCTGCAACAGCAGTACCGACCGGGCCGGCACCGTCAGCGTCTCCCCGCCCCGGAACCGGGTGCCGGGAGGCGCCGCCTGGTCCTCCCGCGCGGTGTCCAGCACCAGTTCGTACCCTGCCGCCCACGGCGCGCCCGGCAGCACCCAGGCCACCGGCCGGTCCCCGGCGTGCAGCAGGGCCAGGAAGCTGTCGTCGCTCACCTGCCGCCCCCGCTCGTCGCGGCCCGGGATGTCGCGCCCCGACAGGTACATCCCGAGCGCCGCGGCCGGCGCGTACCAGTCCCGCTCGGTCATCTCCACGCCCGCCGGGGTGAACCAGGCCAGGTCCCGCAGCCCGTCCGCGCCCTGCGGCCGCCCGGAGAAGAACGCCCGCCGGCGCAGCACCGGATGCTCCTGGCGCAGCGCCACCAGCCGCGCGGCCAGCGCGCACAGGTCCCGCCAGGCCGGGTCCTCCAGCAGCGACCAGTCCACCCATCCCGTCTCGTTGTCCTGGCAGTACGCGTTGTTGTTGCCGCCCTGCGTGCGCCCGAACTCGTCCCCGGCGACCAGCATCGGCACCCCGGTGGACAGCAACAGCGTGGTCAGCAGGTTGCGCAGCTGCCGCCGGCGCAGCACCCCGGTCCGGGCGTCGTCCGTCTCCCCCTCCACCCCGCAGTTCCACGAGCGGTTGTCCTCGGTCCCGTCGCGGCCCGCCTCCCCGTTGGCCTCGTTGTGCTTGCGCTCGTACGACACGAGGTCGCGCAGGGTGAAACCGTCGTGCGCCGTCACGAAGTTCACCGAGGCGTACGGCCGCCGCCCGCCCCACGCGTACAGGTCGCTGGAGCCCGACAGCCGGTACCCGAGATCCCGTACGTCGGGCAGAGCGCCCCGCCAGAAGTCCCGTACGGCATCCCGGTACCGGTCGTTCCACTCCGTCCACAGCGGCGGGAACGCCCCCACCTGGTAGCCGCCCGAGCCCACGTCCCACGGCTCGGCGATCAGCTTGACCCGCCGCAGCACCGGGTCCTGGGCGATGACGGCGAGGAACGGCGAGAGCATGTCCACGTCGTGCATCGAGCGGGCCAGCGCCGCCGCCAGGTCGAAGCGGAAGCCGTCCACCCCCATCTCCGTCACCCAGTAGCGCAGGGAGTCCGTGATGAGGCGCAGCACGTGCGGCCGCCCGGCGTGCAGGGTGTTCCCGCAGCCCGTGTAGTCGGCGTACCGGCGCTGGTCGGACTGGAGCCGGTAGTAGCCCCGGTTGTCGGTGCCGCGCAGCGAGAGCGTCGGGCCCAGCTCGCCCGCCTCGGCCGTGTGGTTGTAGACCACGTCGAGGATGACCTCGATCCCGGCCGCGTGCAGGGCCTTCACCATGCGCTTGAACTCGCCGACCTGCTGCCCCGCCGTACCGGAGGAGGAGTAGCCGGCGTGCGGGGCGAAGTAGCCGATCGAGTTGTAGCCCCAGTAGTTGCGCAAGCCCCGGCGCAGCAGGTGGTCCTCGTGCGCGAACTGGTGCACCGGCAGCAGTTCGACCGCCGTCACCCCGAGCCGGGTCAGGTGCTCGACCGCCGCCGGATGGGCGAGGCCCGCGTACGTGCCGCGCAGCTCCTCGGGAACACCCGGATGGCGCATCGTGAACCCGCGCACGTGCAGCTCGTAGATCACCGAATCGGCCCACGGGGTCTTCGGCCGGACGTCGTCCGCCCAGTCGTCGTCATCGTGGACCACGACCCCCTTGGGGACGTACGGCGCCGAGTCGCGGTCGTCGCGGACGGTGTCCGCGATGTACTGCTGCGGCCAGTCGCGGACGTGCCCGTACACCTCAGGCGGCAGCACGAAGTCCCCGTCGACGGCCCGCGCGTACGGATCCAGGAGCAGCTTCGCCGGATTGAACCGGGCCCCCGTCCACGGGTCCCAGCGGCCGTGCACCCGGAACCCGTACCGCTGCCCGGGGCGCACACCGGGCAGGAAGCCGTGCCAGATCTCGTGCGTCAGCTCGGTCAGGGCGCAGCGGGTCTCGGCACCCTCCGCATCGAAGAGGCAGAGCTCCACCGCCTCCGCGCCCTGGGCCCACAGCGCGAAGTTCGTGCCCGCCGTCCCGTCCGGGCCGGTGCGAAAACGCGCCCCGAGCGGGTGCGAGGACCCCGGCCACACCGGTGGCCCCGGGCGGGCGACGGCCCGTAAGGCCGGCTCGGGATCCCGTGCCACCGCGCCGTTCACCCGGCCGTTGACGTGCGGGACGGGCGGCGCGGCCCCGCCGCTGCGGATCGCGTCCACGGCCTCCACCGAATCCACGGCCTCGACGGCCTCCACCGAATCCACCGAATCCAACGACTCCACTGACTCCACTGACTCCATGGCGGCGGCATCCACCGCCTCGTGCTCGGCTGCGCTCGACACTGCCCGCCTCCACGGCTCCTGGGTACCGGCGGGGGTAGGGGAGAGTGCGGCCCCGGCGTCCCGGCCTGGGCCCGCCCCCGTCTGGTCCTTCCCACTGTTCTGCCCGGAGAGATCTGCCCGGAACGTGGCCCGCGCTCACGTTTCCCCCGGAGGGGGCCGGTCGTTGGATGGACCGTGACACTTCTGACGAGGCGGGCAGGGGCGGGCTTGGCCGCCGTGGCGGCATGGGCGGCCCTGCTGGGCAGCCTGGCCGGATGCACCGAGAGCGGCGGTTCCCCGGTCGAGATCCAGCTCCCCGGCAAACCCCGGTCGCCCGACGAGGCCATCCGGATCACCCCCGACGACAACGCCAAGGGAGTCCCGGCCGAAGGCCCGCTGACGGTCAGAGTGCCCGAGGGCCGCCTCGAGCGGGTCGTGGTCACCAAGGTCGAGGACGCCCAGGAGGAGCGCGTCCCCGGCTCCATCGCCCCCGACGGCCTCAGCTGGAGCCCCGACCCCGCGGGCGGCAAGCTCGCGCTCGCCGCCAAGTACACCGTGGACGCGGTCGCCCTCGACGGCCACGACCGCCGCCAGGCCCGGCACACCACCTTCACCACCTACGTCCCCGAGGAGCGGTTCATCGGCTACTTCAAGCCCGAGAACCGCTCCACCGTCGGCACCGGCATGATCGTCTCCTTCAACTTCAACCGGTCGATCGAGAACCGCGCCGACGTCGAGCGGGCCATCACCGTCACCTCCAAGCCCCCGGTGGAGGTCGCGGGCCACTGGTTCGGCAACGAGCGCCTCGACTTCCGGCCCAAGCAGTACTGGAAACCCGGGACCGAGGTCACCGTCACGATGAACCTGCGGGACGTGCAGGGCGCACCCGGCTCGTACGGCATCCAGGACAAGGCCGTCACCTTCACCGTGGGCCGCTCCCAGGTCTCCACCGTGGACGCGGAGGCGCACACGATGGAGGTCCGCCGGGAGGGGAAGCTGGTCTCCACCCTCCCGATCAGCGCCGGAGCGCCCAAGAACACCACCTACAACGGGAAGATGGTGGTGCTGGAGATGTTCGACGTGACCCGGATGAACGGCCAGACCGTCGGCTTCGGCGGCGAGTACGACATCCCCGACGTCCCGCACGCCATCCGGCTCACCACCTCCGGGACCTTCCTGCACGGGAACTACTGGGCCAGCCCCGACACCTTCGGCTCGACCAACACCAGCCACGGCTGCGTGGGACTGCGCGACGACCGGGGCGGCGGTTCGGACACCCCGGCCGGCTGGTTCTTCGACCGGACCCTGGTCGGGGACGTGGTGGAGGTCGTCAATTCGCAGGACAAGACGGTGGCGCCGAACAACGGGCTGGGCGGCTGGAACATGGACTGGGCGCACTGGGTCGCGGGCTCCGCCCTCGGCTGACGCACCCGAGGACCGGCGGCTCCGCCCGACGCGCCGGTCCTTCCCCACTCTTGGGACGGAACGGTGACAAGACCGTTTCTCTTCGTGATCCCCCCATGTGATTTCCTGTCGACAAGCGCGCGACTGTCCGCGCGCGGGGGACATGGGGAGAACAAGAGTGAACGTGCAGCCGATACGCGGCCGCGCCCGCCGCACCGGCCTGCCGGCCCTCCTGCTCGGAGCGGCACTGCTGCTCACGAGCGCGTGCAGCGGAGGCGGCACCACCGGCGGCGGAGGCGGCGACAACGCTGGGGGCGGCGGGGGCGGCAAGACCGGTACCGAGGCGTCCAAGGCCGTTGTCAGCGTCAAGCCGGACGACGGCGCCAAGGAGGTCGCCACCAGCGGCATCCTGAAGATAACCAGCACCGGCGGCAAGCTGACCACCGTGACCGTCGCGGACACCAAGGGCAACGCCGTCGACGGCAAGCTCGCCGAGGACGGCGCGAGCTGGGAGCCCGCCCGCAACCTGGCCGCCGCCACCGAGTACAAGGTGCACGCCGTCGCCAAGGACGAGGCCGGCCGGGAGTCCGCCAAGGACACCACGTTCACCACCCTGACCCCGACCAACACGTTCGTCGGCCACTACACGCCCGAGGACGGCGAGACCGTCGGCGTGGGCATGCCGGTGTCGTTCAACTTCACCCGGGGCATCACCAACACCGAGGCCGTCGAGAAGGCCATCACGGTGACGGCCGAGCCGTCCGTGCCGGTCGAGGGCCACTGGTTCGGCAACGACCGCCTTGACTTCCGCCCCGAGAAGTACTGGGCCGCGGGCACCAAGGTCACCGTGAAGATCGCCCTGGACGGGGTCGAGGGCCGTCCCGGCGTCTACGGCAAGCAGACCCGTACGGTCACCTTCACCATCGGCCGCTCGCAGGTCTCCACGGTCGACGCGAGCGAGCACACCATGCAGGTCGTCCGCGACGGCCAGGTGTTCAAGAACCTCCCGATCACCGCCGGCGCCCCGTCGACGACCACGTACAACGGGCAGATGGTCATCAGCGAGAAGTACAAGGTGACCCGGATGAACGGCGCGACCGTCGGCTTCGGCGGCGAGTACGACATCTCGGACGTCCCGCACGCGATGCGCCTGTCGAACTCGGGCACCTTCGTCCACGGCAACTACTGGGCCTCCTCCGGCACGTTCGGCTCCGAGAACGTCAGCCACGGCTGCGTGGGCCTCAAGGACGTCCGCGGCGCGGGCGACGGCAACCAGCCCGCCGCGTGGTTCTTCAACGAGTCGCTGATCGGTGACGTCGTCGTCGTGAAGAACTCCAAGGACAAGCAGATCGCCCCGGACAACGGCCTCAACGGCTGGAACATGGACTGGGCGGAGTGGATCAAGTAGTCCTCTCCCGTCCGTAGTCGACCGGGCGAGCAGTCGAGTGGCCCGGTGCTGTGACCCACGGCACCGGGCCACTTCGCGTGCTGCGCCGGTCCGGGGGAGCCCCCGGACCCCCCTGCGGCTAACCTGCCGCGTATGACCCTCTCTCTCGAAGTCTCCGAAGGCGTCGGCACCCTCCGTCTGGACCGGCCGCCGATGAACGCCCTGGACATCGCCACCCAGGACCGGCTGCGCGAGCTCGCCGTGGAGGCCACCGACCGGGCCGACGTCCGCGCGGTGATCATCTATGGCGGCGAGAAGGTGTTCGCGGCCGGCGCGGACATCAAGGAGATGCAGACGATGGACCACGCGGCGATGATCGCCCGGTCCCGCGCGCTCCAGGACGCCTTCACCGCCGTGGCGCGGATCCCCAAGCCCGTCGTCGCCGCCGTCACCGGCTACGCCCTGGGCGGCGGCTGCGAGCTCGCGCTGTGCGCCGACTACCGGATCGCCGCCGACAACGCGAAGCTCGGCCAGCCCGAGATCCTGCTCGGCCTGATCCCCGGGGCGGGCGGCACCCAGCGGCTGTCCCGGCTGATCGGCCCGTCCAAGGCCAAGGACCTGATCTTCACCGGCCGCATGGTCAAGGCCGACGAGGCGCTCACGCTCGGACTCGTGGACCGGGTCGTGCCCGCCGCCGAGGTGTACGAGCAGGCGCACGCCTGGGCCGCGAAGCTCGCCCAGGGCCCGGCGATCGCGCTGCGCGCCGCCAAGGAGTGCGTGGACGCGGGCCTGGAGGCGGACATCGACACCGGCCTGACCATCGAACGCAACTGGTTCGCGGGCCTGTTCGCCACCGAGGACCGCGAGCGCGGCATGCGCAGCTTCGTCGAAGAGGGCCCCGGCAAGGCGAAGTTCCTCTAGTCCTCCCTGGGAGTGGATTAGCCAGGCCTTAAAGCAACCTTAAGGAGCTGTGGAGATCCACTCCGGGCGCTCGTCCGCGAGCGGTGTGTCACCGCAGATCAGGATGGTTTCGCCGGCTTCCGATTGCCCAACGCATATGACGGGACGCCCCCTTGGAATCGACCGTTCCGGGGGGTGTTTTCCCGCGGAACGGCCCGGACTGGCGTATCGGCCGTCCATGATGGGTTCATGGCGGGCCTGGAGGGTGTGGAACAGCCGCGGCAGCGCAGCAGCGCTTCCGCCGTACGGCTCACGGCGGCTCTTGAGGACGAACAGGGTCTCAAGGCGCTGGAGTTGTACGGGAATCCGGCCGAGGCGGAAGTGACGCTCCCGTCCATGCCCGAGTCGGCGAGCACGGCCCGCCGGCTCACCCAGTACGTGGTGATCCGCTTCTGGGGCTTCTCCCCGCAGGTGTCCGAACACACCGTCCTGCTGGTCTCGGAGCTCGTCGGCAACGCGGTCCGCCACACCGGCGCCCGCTCCTTCGGCTTACGGATGCTGCGGCGGCGGGGCTGGATCCGGGTCGAGGTGCGGGACCCCTCGCGCGGGCTGCCCTGCCTGATGCCGGTCCACGAGCTGGACACCACCGGCCGGGGGCTCTTCCTGGTCGACAAGCTCTCCGACCGCTGGGGCGCCGACCTGCTGCCGCGCGGCAAGATCACCTGGTTCGAGATGCGGGTGGCCGACCGCTGACTCCGGCGCCCCCGTGGCCCTTGACCGCACCGGCCCCTGGAATGCCTGAAGCCCCCGGTCGCCGTGGTGGGGCGTCGTGGGGGCTTCATGGGTCCGCCGAGGATCGAAGGGGGTGTGATCCTCGGCGTGGTGACTTCGCTCGGGTCAATGGGGAAGCCGTGATTCCGACTATGGCAGACGGGCGACCAAACGCCAAAAGTCCCAACTTGGACATAAGTGTGCAAATGCTAAGAGTTTCCAGCTAAATCCTAGGTGAGGTCGGCCACTCACCTCGCAATCGATGAATAACTATCCGCTGCCGTGTGTGATTCGTTGATCGCTCACCGGACACTCCCTCGCATGGGTGTACTCCGGTAAAGGTCCCGAAATGGGTCAATCGTTATCTTCGGGGTCATCCACCACTTAAATGGGCGGGTGCTCTGCTACCCGGACCGTCGATCCGCTCTCCGCTCCGGCGCGGCGGCCGCCGTCGGCGCCCTCACCGCCGCCTGCGGCGCCGGGGGCCCGGCCCCCTCTGCGCCCCCGGTCAAGGCCGCCCCGGCCACCGGGCCGGCCGCACGGGCCGGCCGGGCGGCCGCGCCCGCCCCGCGCCGGATCCCCGGACAGCCCGACGAGATCGGGCACGGTCCGCGCGACCGCCCCCGGGTCGCCCTCACCTTCCACGGCAACGGGGACCCCGCCATCGCCCGTGCCGTACTGGCCGAGGCCGAAAGGGCGGGCGCGCGGGTCACCGTACTGGCGATCGGCAGCTGGCTCGACGCCCACCCGGACATGGCCCGCCGGGTCCTGGACGGCGGCCACGAGCTCGGCAACCACACCCAGCGCCACCTCGCGATCAACGCGATGCCCGAGGCGGAGGCCTACGCCGAGATCACCGGCTGCGCCCAGCGGCTCAAGCGGCTCACCGGCTCCATCGGCACCTGGTTCCGGCCCTCCCAGACCCAGTACGCCACCCCCCTCGTCACGAAGCTGGCCCGGCGGGCGGGCTACCCGCACGTCCTCTCGTACGACGTGGACTCCCTCGACTTCACCTCGCCCGGCGCCGCGGCCGTCATCCGCACCGTCACCGGGACGATCCGCAGCGGATCGGTGGTGAGCCTGCACTTCGGCTACGCGGACACGGTCGACGCGATGCCGCCCCTCCTCGAAGAACTCGCGCGCCGCAACCTGCGCGCGGTGACCACCACGGAGCTGCTGACCTCATGACGACCACCCGCCTTCCCCGGAGGGCCACCGTGCTGCTGGCCGGTCTGGTCCTCGCCGCCCTGGCCGGCTGCGGATCGGCCGACAAGGAGCCCGCCGAGGCGCTCGGCTCCGCGGCCCCGGCCCGGGAGCCCGTCAAGGCCGTCCCGGCCGTGCCGCAGGGCCTGGCCGGGATGCCGCCGCTCCTCGACCCGAACGACGTGTACGCCGCCGACCGGCCGAACAACCTCGCCCCGGTGGTCAAGGACTTCCCGTCCCGCGTCTACGTACCGAACACCACCTCCAACACGGTGTCCGTCATCGACCCGAAGACGTACAAGGTCGTCGACACCATTCCGGTCGGCGTGCAGCCCCAGCACGTGGTCCCGTCCTGGGACATGAAGACCCTGTGGGTCAACAACAACCGCGGCCACACGCTCACACCGATCAACCCGGCCACGGGCGAGGCCGGCCAACCCGTCGAGGTGCACGACCCGTACAACCTGTACTTCACGCCGAACGGCAAGTACGCGGTCGTGATGGCCTCCATGGACCGCGAGCTGGTCTTCCGCGATCCGCACACGATGAACCGGGTGAAGACCGTCCCGGTGACCTGTTTCGGCGTCAATCACGCGGACTTCTCCGCCGACGGCCGCTACTTCATCGTGAGTTGCGAGTTCTCCGGCGAGCTCCTCAAGGTGGACACCGAGAAGATGGAGGTCGTCGCCCAGCAGAAGCTGCCCTTCGAGGGCGCGATGCCGCAGGACGTGAAGGTCTCCCCGGACGGAAAGACCTTCTACGTCGCGGACATGATGGCGCACGGCATGTGGGTGTTCAGCGGCGACAAGTTCGAGATCCCCAAGCTGCTGCCCACGGGGAAGGGCACCCACGGCCTGTACGTCAGCCGCGACTCCAAGGAGATGTACATCTCCAACCGCGGCGAGGGCAGCATCTCCGTCTTCGACTTCAAGCAGAACAGGCTCACCAAGAAGTGGGAGCTCCCCGGCGGCGGCAGCCCCGACATGGGCGGCGTCTCCGCCGACGGCAAGGTGCTGTGGCTGTCGGGCCGCTACAACTCCGAGGTCTACGCGATCGACACGGCGACCGGCGAGCAGCTCGCCAAGATCCCGGTGGGCGGCGGCCCGCACGGCCTGGCCGTCTACCCGCAGCCCGGACGCTACTCGCTCGGCCACACCGGCATCTTCCGCTAGGCCGCCGGGAGCACGGGGAGCGCGGGGAGCACGGGGAGTGCCGGGAGCACGGGGAGTACGGGGCGCGGCGACACGGCGGCGCCCGGGAGCTCGCACAGCTCCCGGGACACCGCCGTGCCCGTGACGGCAATGCCGGTGCGTCATGCGGCGACCCCGCAGCGTGACAAGTCCGCGCCGGATTTCTCGGCCGGGATTACCGGCTCCATATCGCGGACGGGTAATTGAATTCCTGTCCGCCGCCCGGACGGGACCCGCGGGAGGGGGCGGTGCCCGGCTGCCGCTACCCTGGGCCGGTCAACAAGCACCAAGAAGGGGTGGATCCCAGTGGCTGACATCGAGAGCGCGCGGGCGACGTTCGGCAAGTTCGACGCGGACGGTGACGGCTTCGTCACGGCCGACGAGTACAGCGCGGCCATGAAGGCGATGGGCGACGTGTACGTGACCGGCGCCGTCGCGGACGCCGTGGTCGCGGCCAAGGACAGCAACGGCGACGGCCTGCTGAGCTTCGACGAGTTCTGGGCCTCCCTGAACAAGTAAGCCCTGCACGGCCCCCGCCATGCCCTTCTGCCGGGCGGGCGGGGGCATTGTGCTGCCCTGGCGCGTTTCCGGGGGGTCAGGAGACGGCTCCGCCGGGCGGCGGGGCCATGTCCTCGACCTCGCTCAGGGCCTCCTCCAGCCAGCGCAGCCAGAACGTCTCCAGGCCGATGCCGCCGTGCAGCACCAGCCGGCGCAGCCGGTCCTCGTCGGAGTCCCGCTCCGGCGGGAAGTCCTTCTCCTCGATCGCCTCGTAGACGGCCAGCTGCCGCCGGTGCAGATCGAGGTGGCGCCGCAGCTCCCCGGCCAGCCCGTGCGGGCCCACCACGGCGGCCGCCCGGATCCGCAGCAGCAGCGGATCCCGGATGGCCTTCGGGTCCTGGCTCTCGCCGACCCACCGCGCGAGCTCCGCGCTCCCGTCGGCCAGTACCTCGTACTGCTTCTTCTGCCCCCGTACGGGCACCTCGCTGGGCAGCGCCCGGATCAGCCCGGCCTCCTCCAGCCGGCCGAGCTCGCGGTAGATCTGCTGGTGCGTCGCGGACCAGAAGTACCCGATCGACCTGTCGAACCGCCGGGTCAGCTCCAGCCCCGACGAGGGCTTCTCCAGCAGGGCGGTCAGGATGGCGTGCGGCAGCGACATGCGGTCATCCTAGGGATTTGCGGGAGGCCGGGGACTGCGCCCCCGGCCGCGCCCGCGAGACGAGATCCACCGCAGAGCGGGCTAGGCCCAAGTGGCCAGGGCTTCCGGGGTTTTGGGGCCCGGGGTGTGCGGGGGCAGGAGGTTGCGGGCGCGGAGGAAGGACGTCACCGCCGGGGACCAGGCCTGGCGGAGGCCTGCCGAGGCCAGGAGCTCCGGGTCCGACAGGAGGGCCTGCGCCGGGCCGACGCGGATGCCCGACGGGGTCAGCACCGCCGCGTCGTCGGCCCAGCGGACCGCCAGGTCGACGTCGTGCGTGGCCATGACCACCGTGGTGCCGGCCGCGCGCAGGCCCGCCAGGACGTCCAGCAGCCGCTCCTGTCCGTCCGGGTCCAGCCCGGCCGTCGGCTCGTCCAGGATCAGTACGCGCGGAGCCATCGCCACCGCGCCCGCGATCGCCGCGCGCTTGCGCTGCCCGTACGAGAGCAGGTGCGTCGGGCGGTCCCGCAGCGCCGTGATGTCCAGCGCGGCGAGTGCGGACTCCACCCGGGCCCGGACCTCGTCCACCGCCAGCCCCATGTTCATCGGGCCGAAGGACACGTCCTGTTCCACCGACGCGGCGAACAGCTGGTCATCCGGGTCCTGGACCACCAGCTGCACCGACGTACGCAGCCGGACCAGGCCCGCCCGGTCGTACGACACCGCCGTCCCGTCCAGGCGCAGCGCCCCCGAGCCGGGCCGCAGGCCCCCGCTCAGCAGCCGCATCAGCGTGGTCTTGCCGCTGCCGTTGCGGCCCAGCAGGACCAGCGCCCGGCCCTCCGCGATGGCGAAGTCCACGTCGGACAGGACCGCCGGGCCGTCCTCGTACGCGTAGCCGGCTCCGGCCAGTTCCACCAACGGGTTCAAAGGTACGTCCCCTTCAGGGTGAGAGTCAGGGTGATCAGGGCCGCCAGGAGGGCCCCCGACGCCGCCAGGAAGCGCCACGACAGGGCCGCCTCGGGTACGAGGACCCGCAGGGCGCCGTCGTAGCCGCGCCCGGCCAGGCCCACCTGGAGCCGCGCCGCGCGGTCGAAGGCCCGCACGAACGAGGTCGCGGCGAGCCCGGCCAGCGAACGCCACACCGCGGCCCGGCCCGACTGCCCCAGGCGGGCCGCCTGGGCGCGCCGGACCTGGGCCATCGAGTCCAGCAGCAGGAAGCCGATGCGGTACATGACCAGGGCCACGTCCACCACCGGCGCCGGGACCCCGGCCCGGACCAGCCGGGGCAGGACGTCCGAGACGGGCGTCGTGAAGGCGAACAGCAGCACCCCGAGGGAGGCCGCCGAGGTCCGCAGCAGCAGCTCCGCGGCATGCCGGGGTCCGTCGGGCGCGAGCGAGACGAGCCCGGCCGGCCCGCCGACGGCGACCAGCAGCGGCAGCGCGCCGGTGACGCAGAAGCCCAGCGGGATCCGGAAGGCCCGCCACAGCTGGCGCCCGGCCACACCGGCCGGGCCGAGCAGCACGGCCAGCGTCGCCGCGGCGACCAGCGGCCCGCCGGGCCAGGGCGGCAGGCATACGGCGGTGACCGTCAGCCCCAGCCCCAGCAGGGCCTTTTCGAGCGGATGGCGGCCGCGCCAGCGGCTGCTGTGCGCGGCCACGTCGATCGGCAGCACCGGCTACGACCCCGTGGCGGTGGTGTCCGACGGGGCGTCAGCGGTGTCCGACGCCGTGGCGGCCGCCGCGGCCGCGCCCTGCCGACGGCCCTTGCGGACGCCGAAGTAGTACGCGAGCACGCCCGCGCCGAGCGCCGCCTGGAGGGCGAACAGCGCCGACTCCACCTCCCCGGAGGGGGGTTCGTACAGCGGCGAGAACCACGGCTCGTAGTCCGGCTTCAGCTCGGTGATCGCCGCCTCCGCCTGCGCATCGGCGCCCGTGAACGGCTCCTCCTTGCCCTCGCCCAGCCCCAGCGCGAGCGGCAGTACGGCCAGCGCCGCCACCAGGAGCAGCAGCAGGCCGTTGATCTTCGCGTTCCGGTTCATCGCCATCAGACCGCCGTCGCCTTCCGCTCGCTGCCGCCGGTCAGCTTCGCGACGCCCAGCCGGACCAGGTCCGACTTGCTCGACTGCATCAGCAGCCGCATCACGAGCACCGTCAGCAGGCCCTCGCTCACCGCGAGCGGGATCTGGGTGACCGCGAAGATGCCCCCGAACTTCGCCAGCGCCCCAGGGAACCCGCTGCCCGGGTCCGGGAAGGCCAGCGCCAGCTGAACGGAGGTCACGCAGTAGGTGACCAGGTCGGCGAAGAAGGCGCCGAAGAAGACGGTCACCATCAGCGGGACGTCGAAGCGCTTCAGCAGCAGGTAGACCCCGTAACCCGCCCAGGGCCCGGCGATCGCCATCGAGAAGACGTTCGCGCCGAGGGTGGTCAGTCCGCCGTGCGCCAGCAGCAGCGCCTGGAACAGCAGGGTGATCGTGCCGAGCACCGCCATGATCGGCGGCCGGAACAGGATCGCGCCGAGCCCGGTACCGGTGGGGTGCGAGCAACTGCCCGTCACCGACGGGATCTTCAGCGCGGACAGGACGAAAGTGAACGCTCCGGACGCCCCGAGCAGCAGCGTGCTCTCCGGGTTGGCCTTCACCTCGCGGGTGAGGGCGCGGACACCGTGGACGACGAAGGGAGCGGACGCGGCGCCCCAGGCGACCGCGTGCAAAGGGGGCAGGAACCCCTCGGCTATATGCATGAGTGGGGAGACCTCTCCAGCACCTCGTGGATGGACAACGCGCCCCGGCCGGTCTCCTGGCTCACGGGTGCTGATGCCCTGACTCCGCCTTCCCGGGCGATGCGGATCCTCCCGCGCCGCCCAGTGGCTTCCCGAAGGAGTGGAGCCGGACTTCCCGTTCACAGTGGCGAGGGCCGCACCGGTTTCCCACCGGTTTCCCGTACACCAAGGCCCGCTGACCCTAGTCGGACGGACGGACCGGTACCAACCCGGCCCGAAGGGGCGCGGCCCGGACGGGCGGCCCGAACGGCTGCGGCCCGGTGGCGCCGCCGTGCACCGGTGGTCCGTTACGCCGGTACGTCGGCCAGCGCGGACTCCAACTGCGCCAGCAGCGGCCGGGCGTTCATCCGGCGACAGCCGGCGAGGGCCTCCTCCAGCAGGCCGCGGGCCGCCGCCGCATCCCCCGACGCCAGCAGCGCCCGGGCCAGCGGCGGCACCGCCAGGGCCCGCACCAGGCTCTGCCCCGAGCGGCGGCCCAGCTCGTCCGCCGCCCGCAGCTGGCGCAGCGCCTGCGCCGTGTCCCCGCGCTCCAGGGCGATCCGGCCCAGCCCGATCCGCGCCGCGCTCTGCCCGGCCAGGTCCCCGGAGCCGACCGTGAAGGCGAGGATCTCCCGGAAACCGGCCTCCGCCTCGGCCGGCCGGCCCAGCATCCGCTGGGCGTCCGCGACCCAGCGCAGCATGCACATCCGGGGCCAGGCCGCGCCACCGAGCTCCGCCACGGCCAGGGCCTCCTGCAGCAGCTCCAGGGCGCGCCCGGTCTCGCCGCGCGCGAGGAGCACCTGGCCGATGCCGCGCAGGGAATGAGCCTGGCCGTAGCGGTCGCCGGCCGCCTCGAAGACGGCCACCCCGCGGCGGCAGCGGCGCAGCGCCTCGTCGTTGCGGCCCTGGACCCGGTCCAGGTACGAGAGCACCCAGCCCGCGTACGCCGCCCCGTGCGCGTCCCCGAGCTCCCGGAACAGCGCCTCGCCGGCCTCCAGCATGGCCCGGGCCGGTCCCCACCCTCCCCCTGACTCCGGCGGGGCGACCCCCACCCGGCAGGCCCGCAGCCGCCCGAGACCGACCAGCATCACCGCCTCGCCGGGGCGGTCGCCCGCGGCCCTGGCCGCCGCGAGCCCCGCCTCCTGGACCGCCTGCCAGCCGGCCAGGTCGCTGCGCAGGTCGAACACGTACTCCCCGGCCGCCGCGAGCTCCCGGCAGGCGTGCGGATCCACGCGCGCGGCCTGCCGTACGGTCGCCACCAGCGCGTCCCGCTCGGCCCCCAGCCACCGCACCGGGTCGGCCCGCGGCCCGGCGAGCAGCGCCGGATCGGGGACCCGGGCGGCCGTCGGCCCGCCGAGCCCGGGGTAGTCCAGGCCCTGGTGGGCCTTGCGGCCCTCCCGTACGAGCGCCACCCAGCAGGCCAGTACGCGGCGCAGCACCGGCTCCGCCCGGGCGGCCGGACCGGCGAGCTCCCGGCCGAACGCGCGGACGAGGTCGTGCATGCGGTAGCGCAGCCCGCCCGCCTCGTCGCGTCCGGCGACCTCCAGCAGGTGCGCGGCGGTGAGCGCGTCGAGGGCCTGCTCGGCGGTGTCCAGGGGGGAGTCCAGGACGGCCGCGGCCGTCCAGGCCGCGCAGTCGGGGGCGTCCAGCAGCGCCAGCCCGCGCAGCAGGGTGCGGGCGTCACCGGGCAGCGCGCGGTAGCTGAGCCGCAGCCCTGCCCGCACCCCGTCGAGTACGTCGAGCCGGGCCCGCTCGTCCTCCAGACGCGCTGCGAGGCCGGCCAGTTCCCGGTGGGGGAGCGCGGCCAGCTCGGCGCCCACGATCCGCAGCGCGAGCGGCAGCCGCCCGCACAGCCGCACCAGCTCCCGGGCCGCCCCGGCCTCGGCCGCGACCCGCCCGGCCCCGGCGATCCGGCCGAGCAGCGCCAGGGCGCTCGCCTCGTCCAGCAGCGGGAGCGCGAGGACGGTCGTCCGGTCCCTCGGCGCGGTGAGCCGCCGGCGGCTGGTGACGAGCACGGCGCAGCCGGCGCCGGCCCCCGGCAGCAGGGCCCGGACCTGGGCCCCGGTCGCCGCGTTGTCCAGGACCACGAGGATCCGCCGGCCGGCGACCAGGCTCCGGTAGAGGGCCCCGCGCTCGCCCGGGTCGGCGGGCACGGCAGGCCCGTCGACGCCGAGGCCGCGCAGGAACCCCGCGAGGACCTCGGCCGGTTCGGCGGCGGCCGCCGGGTCGGCGCCGCGAAGGTCCACGTACAGCTGCCCGTCGGGGAACTCCGCGCGCACGCCGTGCGCCACCCGCAGCGCGAGCGCGGTCTTCCCGACCCCGGCCGCCCCGGCCACCACGCACACCTCCCCCCGCCGAACCGTCTGCCGCAGCAGCTCGACCTCCCGCTCCCGCCCGACGAACGCGCCGCCGCCATCGGGCAACTGGGCGGGCCGGGCGTCTGGCGGCGCGTGCCCGCCCGGGGCGGTCGGCTCCGGCTCCGGTTCCGGCTCCGGTTCCGGTTCCGGTTCCGGCTCGGGGAGCGGGGGCGGCCGGCGCAGTGCATCCGCGTCGGAGAGGACCGCCGCGTGCAGGGCACGGAGTTCCGGGCGGGGGTCCAGGCCCGTCTCGGCGGCGAGCCGGCGGCGGGCCCGGGCGAACGCCTCGAGCGCCTCGCCGCGCCGGCCCGCACGGTACAGGGCCAGCATGTGGAGCTCCACCAGCCGCTCCCGCAAAGGGTGTTCGGCGCTGAGCGCGGCCAGCTCCGCGCACACCTGCGCATGCCGGCCGAGTTCCAGGTCGGCGGCCAGGGCCTGTTCGACGCAGTCCAGCCGGGTCTGCTCCAGCCGGGCCGTCGCCGACTCGAAGATGCGCCCTCGGAGCCCGCCCAGCGCAAGGGGGCCCCGCCACAGGTCCAGGGCCTGGCCCAGGAGGGCCCGCCTTCGCGCCGGCCCGTCCGCCGCGTCGGCCGCTCGCCGCAGCCGCGCGAACTCCCGTACGTCTAACAGTGCTTGTCCCGGCTCCAGCAGGAATCCCGCGTCCGTGCGGGACACCGGCAGGCCGAGCCGCCGCAGCGCCCCCGCCACGTTCTGCAGCTGCTCCCGCGCCGTGGCCGGCGGGTCGTCCCACACCGCCGCGGCCAGACCGGCCGCCGGGACGACCCGGCCGGCCTCCAGCAGCAGTGCCGCCAGCACCCGCTGGCTGCGCGGTCCGCCGAGCGCCAACGGGCGCCCGTCCAGCCGCGCTTGGACCGGCCCCAGGAGCGTGAAGTCGAGGGCCATGACGCACTCCGAGGCGCTGCGGGCGGACGGACGGCGGGCCGCCGGCGGACGGGTGGCCCGTGGATGGGCTACGGATGGGCCGCCGGTGGGCGCCGATCGTAACGTCTGGCCACCCGGTCGGAGCAGGGGTCGCGCCTATTCCGCTTCTTCGGCCGCATCCCACTCCTCCGAGAGGACATCCCCCATGCGTACCCGCACGCGCACCGCCTCCCGGGGCGCCGCGCTGCTGACCGTCGCGTTCCTCGGCCTGGCCGGTCTCACCGCGCCCCGCGCCGAGGCCGACACGTCCTCACCGCCCGCAGGCCCCGCCGTCGCCGTCGCGATGGGCGACAGCTTCATCTCCGGCGAGGGCGGCCGCTGGCTCGGCAACACCGACCGCTACGACGGCAGCCGCAACGGCACCGACCGGGCCTGGACCGGCGGTTCCAAGTACGACCCGGGCAAGGTCTACGGGAGCACCGGCGCGGTCGGCGGCTGCCACCGCTCGGACGTCTCGGAGATCGCCACCGCCCCGCTCCCCGGCATCGACGAGCGCATCAACCTCGCCTGCTCCGGGGCCGAGACCGTCAACGTCCTCAGTACCGCCGCGGGCGGGCAGCCGTATCACGGCGAGGCACCGCAGACCGACCGCCTCGCCGCCCTCGCCCGCGCCCGGCGGGTCAGGGTGATCGCCCTGTCCATCGGCGGGAACGACCTCGGCTTCGGCGCGGTCATCGGCGACTGCGCGTACGACTGGTACTTCAAGCGGCTGTGCTGGAAGAAGCAGGCGCCGGTCGTCGAGCAGAAGCTGCCGGGCGTGCAGGCCAAGGTCACGGCGGTGGTGGACGACATACGGGCCACCATGCGGGCCGCCGGGTACGCGGACGGCGACTACCGGCTGGTCCTGCAGTCCTACCCCTCGCCGATCCCGGGCGGGGAGTCCTTCCGGCTGTCGCAGAACGACTCGGACCGCATGTACAAGGACGGCTGCCCCTTCAACGACCGCGACGCGACCTGGGCGGCGTACACGCTCGTCCCGCAGATCGGCGACATGGTCAAGTCGGTGGCGGCCGCCCGCGGCACCGACTACCTGGACCTGCGCGACGCGCTGGCCGGGCACGAGGTGTGCTCGCTCGGCACGGAGCAGGTGGGCCGGAGCGGGCCGGACGCACGGCAGGACGAGTGGTTCCGCTTCCTGGACTACGCGAACACCCAGGGCACGCTGGAGGAGTCCATGCACCCGAACGCCCACGGGCAGCGGGCGATGGCCGCCTGCCTCGGGCTGGTGGGCGCGGCGGCACCGGGCCGGTACGCGTGCACACAGGACTGGTTCGGCGACGGCGACCCGGGCCGGATGCGGATCCGGCCGGTGAGCTGACCGAACGGACGGGGTGGGCGGGCGCCCCGGGCACCCGCCCACCCCTCGCCCTCACCGGCACACGTTGCGGTGCGCGACGTCCAGCACGAACCGCTCGGGCCCGTGCAGCGTGAAGGAGGTGAAGGACGGCTTGCTGTTGAAGGCGGCGCCGAAGGTGACGTACCCCTCGAAGTCGCCGGTCATCGCGAGGCCCTTGAGCCGGGGCAGGTAGATCTTGACGAGCTTCGGCCCGTGGTACGTGCTGTCGCCCGCGCGGTTGTGCGCGGCGGCGGGATGCAGGCGGATCTGCAGGAAGTACTTCCCGGCCAGCGGGACGGGCTTGCCGGATCCGTCCTGGACCAGCTTCGCCGCGCGGGTGACGGTGACCCCGGGGACGTGTCCCCGCAGGTCGATGACGATGCGGTCGTACGTGCAGTGCCCGCCCCAGCGGGCATTGACGACGAGCGGCGTGGGCCGGACGACGGCCGAGGCCGGCGCGGCGAGGGTGATCCCGGCGGTGAGCAGCACACCTGTGGCAAGGGCCACGAGCTGCCGGCGGCGGAGGTGGTTCATGACGTCCCCCTGATTCTTCAGAGGCGGGGACCGGTGTCACTGCTGAGGACACGCCCGGCAGGCTCATGGTTGCACCCAAAGCGCCCGAAATTAAAAGAAATGGGATAGACCTCCCCTATCGGGGCAGGAGGGTGCTCAGCTCGGCGTCGAGGTCGTAGTGCCGCTGCTCCTCGCCCCGCGGCACCAGCCGGACCAGCCGCCGGCACAGCGCGCGCACGTCCTTCGCCCGGGCGGACACCACGCAGCTCCGCTCGCCGTTGGTGAAGGCGAGGAACACCCGCGGCTCCCTGCCCTGCCGGCGCGGCCACACCTGGACGTCCCCCTCGCCCGTCGCGCAGGTCTCCCCGTCGAGCAGCAGGTCCCGGGAGAACACCCAGCGCGCCACGTGCAGCCCTGCGCCCCGGAAGTCGAGAGCCAGCTCGTAGGGCCGGTCGCAGCGGTACGTGAAGCCCCCGAGCAGCGGCAGGGGCGCGGGCGAGGCCTCCAGCCGGAGCGGGAGGACGTGGTGCTCGATACCGTCCGTGCCGTCCATGCGCTCCACCTCTCTGCCGGCTCACGGGGGGAATCCGCCCTCTCGGGCAAGCTAGCCCACCTCCAGGCCGCCCCCGCGGGCCGAAGGTCCCGACCCGGAGGGCCGCTGGACCCGTCTTGTCACAGGAACGCGCAGCGGCCCGCCCTCCGGGGGAAGGGCGGGCCGCCGCGTCACCGGTCCGTTACGGGACGGGGTTGAAGACGAACGAGTCGTTGGACTGCCCGATGGCGGTGAAGCCGGCGCCGTTGGCCTGGGCGCCGTTGCTCTGGTTGGACGCCCCGGAGCCGGTGGCGACCTGCTGGGTGGTGGAGGCGTTGCCGGGGTTGCTGCCGGCGACCCCGCTCCCGAGGATCTCGGCGACGGCGGCGTCGGACGAGACGCCCGCACCGGCCCCGTTGTCGGCCTGGGCGACGCCGGCGAAGAGCGCGACGGCGAAGGGGAGCGAGGCGACTGCGGAGATCACGCGGATGCTGCGGTTGCTTGCCAAGATGAAGTCCTCCAGTACGCAAAAGGCTGCGGTCCAAGGCGGTTGGCCGGCCGCCGGGGGTGTGGCCGCGACGTCACGTGATCACCATGGCGCACGTGATCATCGAGAGACCAGCCCGCGGCCGAGGGTTCGCCCTCACGCGTGATCAACTCCCGGCAAACCTCAAATCACCTGCGAATACCACCTGTTGTGGCGGGCAAAGCGGAGGGGCCCGACGCGTTGCGCCGGGCCCCTCCCTCGTCATGCGTGCCGGATCAGCACTCGATGACGTTGACCGCCAGACCGCCGCGGGCGGTCTCCTTGTACTTGATCTTCATGTCGGCGCCCGTCTCCTTCATGGTCTTGATGACCTTGTCGAGGGAGACCTTGTGGGTGCCGTCGCCGCGCATGGCCATCTTGGCCGCCGTGACCGCCTTGACCGCCGCCATGCCGTTGCGCTCGATGCACGGGATCTGGACGAGGCCGCCGACCGGGTCGCAGGTCAGGCCCAGGTTGTGCTCCATGCCGATCTCGGCCGCGTTCTCCACCTGCTCCGGGGTGCCGCCCAGGACCTCGGCGAGGGCGCCGGCCGCCATCGAGCAGGCCGAGCCGACCTCGCCCTGGCAGCCGACCTCGGCGCCGGAGATCGAGGCGTTCTCCTTGAAGAGCAGGCCGATCGCACCGGCCGCCAGCAGGAAGCGGACCACGCCCTCCTCGTCGGCGCCGGGCACGAAGTTCATGTAGTAGTGCAGGACCGCCGGGATGATGCCCGCGGCGCCGTTCGTCGGAGCGGTGACCACCCGCCCGCCCGCGGCGTTCTCCTCGTTCACGGCCATCGCGTAGAGGGTGATCCACTCCATCGACAGCGCCAGCGGGTCGCCCTCGGAGCGGAGCTTGCGGGCGGTGTTCGCCGCCCGGCGCCGGACCTTCAAGCCGCCCGGCAGGATGCCCTCGCGCGACATGCCGCGCGAGACGCACGCCTGCATGACGCGCCAGATCTCGAGCAGGCCCTCGCGGATCTCCTCCTCCGTGCGCCAGGCCTTTTCGTTCTCCAGCATCATCGCGGAGATCGACAGGCCGCTTTCCCGGGCCATGCGCAGCATCTCGTCGCCGCTGCGGAAGGGGTACTTCAGCGCCGTGTCGTCGAGCTTGATCCGGTCCTCGCCGACCGCGTCCTCGTCCACCACGAAGCCGCCGCCGACCGAGTAGTACGTCTTCTCCAGCAGCGGGGTGCCCGAGGCGTCGTACGCGAAGAGGGTCATTCCGTTCGCGTGGTACGGCAGGGACCGGCGGCGGTGCAGGATCAGCTGGCTCGGCTCGTCGAAGGCGATCTCGTGCGCCTCCCCTATCTCGGTGCCGAGGAGGCGCAGGCGGCCCGTCCGGCGGATGCGCTCCACCTCGTCGTCGGCCGTCTCCACGTTCACCGAGCGGGGGGAGTGGCCCTCCAGGCCCAGGAGCACCGCCTTGGGCGTGCCGTGGCCGTGGCCGGTCGCGCCGAGGGAGCCGTACAGCTCGGCCCGGACCGCTGCGGTCTGGGCGAGCACGCCGTCCTTCTTCAGCCGGGTCACGAACATGCGGGCGGCCCGCATCGGACCGACCGTGTGGGAGGAGGAGGGACCGATGCCGATGGAGAAGAGATCGAAGACGGAGATGGCCACGGTGGCGGACTCCCTTGTCTGCTCGTGGGTGGAGGGGCAGGCGGGGTGGATCGTGCGAGGGGGGATTGTTCGGATTTTGTCCGACAGTCGAGCTTAACGTGGCGAGGTGAACGTTTCGTCTGCCCGAGATGGTCGCCGGACGGCGCTCGGGTATGGCTCGTGTCACACGGGAAGGGCCCGGCCCTGTGTGACACAAGGCCGGGCCCCCCAAGCCGCCGCCTAGAGCGTCGGGTACAGCGGGAACTTCGCCGCGAGCGCGGAGACGCGGGCCTTGAGGGCCTCGCTGTCGTAGGCCGGCTTCAGCGCCTGCGCGATGATCTCGGCGACCTCGGTGAAGGCCTCGGCGTCGAAACCGCGGGTGGCGAGGGCCGGCGTGCCGATCCGCAGACCCGAGGTGACCATCGGAGGCCGCGGGTCGTTCGGGATGGCGTTGCGGTTGACCGTGATGCCGACCTCGTGGAGGCGGTCCTCGGCCTGCTGCCCGTCCAGCTCGGAGTTGCGCAGGTCGACCAGGACCAGGTGCACGTCGGTGCCGCCGGTGAGGACGTCCACGCCCACGGCCTTGACGTCGTCCTGGACCAGGCGGGCGGCGAGGATCTTCGCGCCCTCCAGGGTGCGCTCCTGGCGCTCCTTGAACTCGGGCGAGGCCGCGACCAGGAAGGAGACCGCCTTGGCCGCGATCACGTGCTCCAGCGGGCCGCCCTGCTGACCCGGGAAGACCGCGGAGTTGATCTTCTTGGCCAGCTCCTGCGTCGACAGGATGACACCGCCGCGCGGACCGCCGAGGGTCTTGTGCGTGGTGGTGGTGACGACGTGGGCGTGCGGCACCGGGTTCGGGTGCAGGCCCGCGGCGACCAGGCCGGCGAAGTGCGCCATGTCGACCATCAGGTACGCGCCGACCTCGTCCGCGATGCGGCGGAAGGCGGCGAAGTCCAGCTGGCGCGGGTAGGCGGACCAGCCGGCGACGATCAGCTGCGGCTTGGACTCCTTGGCGAGGCGCTCGACCTCGGCCATGTCGACCTCGCCGGTCTCGTCGACGTGGTACGGGACCACGTTGTAGAGCTTGCCGGAGAAGTTGATCTTCATGCCGTGGGTCAGGTGACCGCCGTGGGCCAGGTTCAGGCCCATGATCGTGTCGCCCGGCTTCAGCAGCGCGAACATCGCGGCGGCGTTCGCCTGCGCACCCGAGTGCGGCTGGACGTTCGCGGCCTCGGCGCCGAACAGCGCCTTGATGCGGTCGATCGCGATCTGCTCGACCACGTCGACGTGCTCGCAGCCGCCGTAGTAACGGCGGCCGGGGTAGCCCTCGGCGTACTTGTTGGTCAGGACCGAGCCCTGGGCCTCCATGACGGCGACCGGAGCGAAGTTCTCCGACGCGATCATTTCCAGGGTGGACTGCTGGCGTGCGAGCTCGGCGTCGACGGCGGCGGCGACGTCCGGGTCGAGCTCGTGGAGGGGGGTGTTCAGAACAGACATCAGGATCCCCTGTGGTCAGTTACCGGCGGTGAGCTTGGCGTACTCGTCGGCGGAGAGCAGGTCGGCCGGCTCCTCCGCGATGCGCACCTTGAACAGCCAGCCGCCCTCGAACGGGGCGGTGTTCACGAGCGCCGGGTCGTCCACGACGTCCTGGTTGGCCTCGACGACCTCACCGGTGACGGGGGAGTACAGGTCGCTGACCGACTTGGTGGACTCCAGCTCGCCGCAGGTCTCGCCCGCGGTCACCGTGTCGCCGACCTCGGGGAGCTGGGCGTAGACGACGTCACCGAGCGCGTTGGCCGCGAACTCCGTGATGCCGACCGTCGCGACGCCGTCCTCGGCGGTCGACAGCCACTCGTGCTCCTTGCTGTAACGCAGCTGCTGGGGGTTGCTCATGACCTGATTCTCCTGGATGCGGGGGAGTGGATACGAACAGTGGTCTTGCGTACTGAGACGGCCGGTACGGCGCCCGTACGGCCCCGGTGGGAACCCGGTACGGGGTACGGGTTACTTCTGCCGCTTGTAGAACGGCAGGGCCACGACCTCGTACGGCTCATGCGTACCGCGAATGTCCACGCCGACACCGGAGGCGCCGGGTGCGGCGTGTGCCGCGTCCACGTACGCCATCGCGATCGGCTTGCCCAGCGTCGGGGACGGGGCACCCGAGGTGACCTCGCCGATGACCTGCCCGCCGGCCACCACGGGGAAGCCGGCGCGCGGGACGCGGCGGCCCTCGGCGATCAGGCCGACCAGCTTGCGCGGCGGGTTCGTGGCGGCGCGCTCGGCGGCGGCCTCCAGGGCGGCGCGGCCCACGAACTCGCCCTCCTTCTCGAACTTCACGACCCGGCCCAGCCCCGCGTCGAACGGGGTGAGGGAGGTGGTCAGCTCGTGCCCGTACAGCGGCATGCCCGCCTCCAGGCGCAGGGTGTCGCGGCAGGACAGGCCCGCCGGGACCAGGCCGACGCCCTCGCCGGCCTTGGTCAGCGCCTGCCACAGCTCTACGGCGTGCTCGGGGGCGACGAACAGCTCGAAGCCGTCCTCGCCCGTGTAGCCCGTACGCGCGATCAGCGCGGGCACGCCGGCGACCGTGCCCGGCAGGCCGGCGTAGTACTTCAGGCCGTCCAGGTCTGCGTCGGTGAGGGAGGCGAGGATGCCGGGGGACTCCGGGCCCTGGACGGCGATCAGCGCGTACGCGTCGCGGTCGTCGCGGACCTCGGTGTCGAAGCCGGCGGCGCGCTCGGTCAGGGCGTCGAGGACGACCTGGGCGTTGGAGGCGTTCGCGACGACCATGTACTCGGTCTCGCCCAGGCGGTAGACGATCAGGTCGTCGACGATCCCGCCGTCCTCCTGGCAGATGTGCGTGTAGCGGGCGCGGCCGACGCCGACGGTGGAGATGTTGCCGACCAGCGCGTAGTCCAGGGCCTTGACGGCCTCGGGGCCGGTCAGCGTGATCTCGCCCATGTGGGACAGGTCGAAGAGGCCGGCCTTGGTGCGGACGGCGTTGTGCTCGTCGCGCTCACTGGCGTACCGCAGGGGCATGTCCCAGCCCGCGAAATCGGTCATGGTCGCACCGAGCGATCGGTGCAGCGCATCGAGGGCGGTCAGGCGGGGGGCAGTGCTCATGGGTGTGGCTCCCGGGTCCCAGGGCATGACATGACGAGGACGATCCTCCCCATCTGTCATCGGAACCTGAGAGGTTCGCCGAGAGTTCCCGGTCGGACCCGGGGAACCTCGACTTGCACCTTGGGTGGAGCGCGCGCGGATGCCGTCATGAGGGACGGCGGCGCGGCTCGCTTTTCAGATCTGCCTCATCCACGCGGTACGGGGCCTGAGAGATTCAAGGGAGGAACTTGCTCCTTCGGCGCCCGGGCACGGCCTCACGGCCTGCCGGGACTCTCCCGCGCGGATTCAAGCGGCCGGTATGCAGTTGGTCCAGATGGCGCACATCATTGCACGCCGTCCGGGTGATCGGGCGGTCGGGCCCGAAAGAACGTACGGACAGGTGAGGAGGCCGGGAAGCGCAGGCCGGAACCGGGCGCTGCCGGATTACCGTCTCTTTACACTCAGTGGGCATGAGGGGCCCTGCGGGCCCGATGGGGGAAGGCGATCACTGTGCGGAGATTCGGAGTGCTGGCGGCGACCGGGACGGGAGCCGTGGACGGGGTGCCGGCGGCGCGGCGGGCGCGCTCCATCGGCGGTCCCGTACGCGACCTGCGCGGCCGGGGGCCGCACGGACCGCAGTGGCTCGGCTTCGCCGAAGGGGACATCGTCGTGGTGTCCGGCCTGCCGGGCGGCGGCAAGAGCACGCTGATCAAGCGGGCCGCGGAGGGCGGCGGCATCGACTCCCAGGACGTGCGCGAGCGCTGGGAGCGGCGCATGCCGCGGGCGCTGCCGTACGCGGTGTACCGGCCGGTGGTCCGCTGCGCGCACTACTGGGGGCTGTGGCGGGCGCTGCGCTCGGGGGCCTCGGCGGTGGTCCACGACTGCGGGACGCAGAGCTGGGTGCGGAGCCTGCTGGCCGCGGCCGCGCGGCGGCGGGGCCGGGCGCTGCACCTGCTGCTGCTGGACACCACCCCCGAGGAGGCCCTGTCCGGGCAGGCGGCGCGGGGGCGCGGGGTGTCGGCGTACGCCTTCGCCCGCCATCGCGGCGCGGTGGCCCGCCTGCTGCGCGAAGCGGAATCCGGCCGTCTTCCCGCGGGCTGCACATCGGCGGTCCTCCTGGACCGCGCCTCGGCCGCCCGTGTGACCCGCATAGCGTTCCGGCGGGGCTCCTCGTAGTGCGGCCGTCGTTCGAGGCGCCGGGGTCCGGGGCGGAGCCCCCGGCAAGGAGACCGGCCCGAGCCGTTAACCTCGGGCCGACAGCGTGGGGCGAAATCAGCGGAGGCGTACATGCAGGGCGGCGGCTGGCCGGACAACGAGCTGGAGCAGGTGCTCGGGGCGGCGCTCGGGCAGACGGACGCCGGGGCCCGGATCGTCGAGGTGCTCGGCCGGAGCCGGCTCTGGGTGCCCCTGCCCGGCGGTGGCGGCCCGGACGGGGCCGGCATCATGCTGCCCACCATGGAGATCGACGGGGCGGCGTACGTCCCCGTCTACAGCTCCGAGGCCCAGTTCCGCGCCTGCGCCGGACCCGCCATGGACTTCGCCGTCGCCCCCGCCGTCGAGTTCGCCCGCGGCCTGCCCCCGCAGCTCGGCATCGCCGTGAACCCCGAGGGCGCCGTCGGCGTCCCGCTGCCCCCGCCCGCCGTCGCGGAGCTCTGCCGCATCGGCCGGACCCCGCTCGACGGCCCCGCCACCGGCGGCCGCGTCCGGCTCTACGAGCCCGACTGGCAGGAAGACCCGGTGGACTTCCTGACCGCCGCCGCCGAGGAGTTCCGCGCCACCGGCGTGGTCGCCGCCGCCCACCGCTGCCTCGCCAGCGTCGAGGGCGGGGCCCCGGAGCTCTACATCGGTGTCCGGCTGCTGGGATGGGAGCCCGAGATGCGGAATGCCCCGATGGACGCCCTCGGCCGGGCCCTGACCCGGGTACCGCCGCCCTGGCCGGTGCAGTTGATCCTCCTGGACGCCGCGCAGGACCCGGTGGTCGACTTCATCGTTACGCGCGTACGCCCCTTCTACCTCCCGTAGGGCCGCTTAAGCTGGGTGCGGATACGGGTGGGACGACGGGCAGACGAAGAAGGAGTACCGGGTGAGTGCGTCAGGCACGGCCGCGGCCGGGCAGCTCGAGCACATGATGCGCCAGGTGACTCCCGGGCGCTACGAGAGCTATGAGTCGCTTCTGCACGCCCTCGCCGAGGGCCGCCTGTGGATGCTGCTCTGGCAGGGCCAGCCGGGCTCCCCGGACGCCCAGTACGGCGGCATGGAGGTCGAGGGCCTCGGGTACGCGCCGTGCGTGACCTCCCCCCAGGAGCTGGCCGCCAGCGGCTGGAACAGGGGCTACGAGGTGGTCACCGGCCGGGACATCGCCCGCGCCCTCTACCCGGACCGCTGGGGCCTGTGGCTCAACCCGCACGCCCAGGGCGGCGGCCTCGGCATCCCCTGGGCCGACCTGCGCCGGATCGCCACCGGCCTCGACCGGATGCCGGCCGGCCCGCTGCGGCTGTCCGAGCCCGCCCTCGAGCTCCCGCAGTTCTACGGGCTGCTGACCCAGCACGCGCACCGCACCCCCGCCGTCCGCTCGCTGCGCCGTGCTTGGGTGCAGCCTTCGCTGGGCTCGCCCTACCTCGCGGTCGGGCTCGACCTGTACGACGCCTCCGCGCCCGCGCTGGAATCCGTACGGGAGATGATGCGCCAGTCGGTCGGCGCGGTCCCCGAGGGCGTGCCGGTGTGCACGGTGGCGCTGGCGGACGAGCACGATCCGGTCGCGATGTGGCTGCGCGCCCAGAGCCGCCCCTTCTACGACCGTGAGGGCCAGGCCCCCGCGTACTGACCCGGGAGGCACCGACCTCGTCCGGCTCTGTCCGGGCACTGGGACAGCCGTATCGAACCGACCGAAGGCCGCAGGGAACCACCGTTCCCTGCGGCCTTCGGCTTGTCCGGTTTTCGCCCCTGTTGTGGGGCCAAAAGGCATGGGCCTCACGCGAGTTGGGCGCCATGTCCGATTGCGTACCGAACGGACGGTCTTGATCCGCTCAGGCGAGAGCGAAGTCCGGATAACGGGAACCGGACCCTCACATCACGGTTGCGCATCCATTCATCTGCGGGTCTGGCGGCTGATTGCAGCGCCGATGAAGACTCCCCACCCAAGAGCCGGTCAGTCCTGCGAAGTCCGGTTCGGCATATGCATTTCGCTTGTGGCTCTGCCCCGCACTTCCTGCAGTTCTTGCACTTCAGCACGCGTCCTGCGTGTCACCACGCACTCCGAGCGCCACTCCGCACCAACGCCGCCACAGCGGCGGGCATGGGCCGGCAACCCGTCGGCCGAGAGGGGTCCCCACCACGATGACGGCACCACTGCATGACACGAGCGCGGAAACACCCGCAACCGTGTCCGTAGCCGACGTCCCTGCCAAGGCCATCGAAGGCCGCTCGCCCGGCCGCATCGCCTGGATGCGGCTCAAGCGCGACAAGGTCGCGCTGACCGGCGGCGTGGTCGTGATCTTCCTGATCCTGGTGGCGGTCTTCGCACCGCAGATCGTGAGCCTGCTGGGCCACCCGCCCAACGAGTTCCACGAGGACTTGATCGACCCGGACCTGGGCACACCGCTCGGCTCCTTCGGCGGGATGAGCTCCGACTTCCTGCTCGGCGTCGAACCCACCAACGGCCGCGACGTGTTCAGCCGGATCGTCTACGGCGCCCGCATCTCCCTGGTCGTCGCCTTCCTGTCGGCCTTCGTGTCGGTCACCATAGGCAGCCTGCTCGGCGCGCTCGCCGGGTTCCTCGGCGGCTGGGTCGACGGCCTCATCAGCCGCCTGATGGACCTGCTGCTCGCCTTCCCGCAGCTGCTGTTCACCATCGCCCTGGTCTCCGTCGTCCCCAACTCCCTCTGGGGGTTCGAGGGTTCGGGTGTCCGGATGGGCGTCCTGATCGTCGTCATCGGCTTCTTCGGCTGGCCGTACATCGGCCGTATCGTCCGGGGCCAGACGATCTCCCTGCGGGAGCGCGAGTACGTCGAGGCCGCGCGCAGCCTCGGCGCCGGCCGCGGCTACATCCTGATCAAGGAGCTGCTGCCCAACCTGGTCGCGCCGATCCTCGTCTATTCGACGCTGCTCATCCCGACCAACATCCTGACGGAGGCGGCCCTCAGCTTCCTCGGTGCCGGCGTCAAGCCGCCCACCGCCTCCTGGGGAAAGATGCTCTCCGACGCCATCCCCATCTACCAGGACGACCCCGCGTACATGGTGGTCCCGGGTATCACGATCTTCATCACCGTCCTGGCGTTCAACCTCTTCGGGGACGGGCTGCGTGACGCACTCGACCCCAAGGGCAGCTGAACCGCTTCATCGATTCACCCACCTATGGAGGTTGGACCAACGTGATCCGCAGAAAGCAGGCATTCGCGATCACCGCCGTGATCGCCGCCCTGTCCCTGACCGCCGCGTGCGGTGGCAGTGACGGCGACAAGAAGTCCGAGGGCAAGGGTGGTGGTGGCGCCGCATTCAACGCCGCGACCACCGCCATGGTGAACCCCTCGGACGCCAAGGGCGGCGAGCTCAAGCTCTGGTCGCCGCAGGACGTCGACTACCTCGACCCGGCGCGTGCCTACTACGGCTTCGTGTGGGACATCCAGCGCCTCTACGTGCGCCAGCTGCTCGCGTACGACAGCAAGCCGGGCAAGGACGGCAGCAAGATCGTCCCGGACCTCGCCGAGGCCCTGCCGGTCCTGAGCAACGAGGGCAAGACGTACACCCTCAAGATCAAGGACGGCGTGAAGTTCGAGGACGGTACGCCGATCACCTCGAAGGACTTCAAGTACGGCATCGAGCGCGTCTTCGCGCAGGACGTGCTGTCCGGCGGTCCCACCTACCTGATCGACCTGCTCGACCAGGGCCAGAAGTACCCCGGCCCCTACAAGGACACCGACCCCAACAAGATGGGTCTGAAGTCCGTCGAGACGCCGGACGACAAGACGATCGTCTTCAACCTGGCGAGCGCCAACTCCGACTTCAGCTACCTGCTGGCCATGCCGTCCTCCTCGCCGGTCCCGGCGGGCAAGGACACGGGCGCCACGTACACCAACAAGCCGGTCTCCACCGGCCCGTACAAGGTCGAGAGCTTCACCGCGAGCAAGGGCGCGACCTTCGTCCGCAACGAGAACTGGGACCCGAAGACCGACACGATCCGCAAGGGTCTGCCGGACAAGGTCTCGTTCACGGTGACCACCAACCCGGACGACATGGACGCGCGTCTGCTGTCGGGCGACATCGACCTCGCCATCGACGGCACGGGCATGCAGCAGGCCGGCAAGAACAAGGTCCTCAAGGACGAGAGCCTGAAGAAGAACGCGGACAACCCGTTCACGGGCTACATCCGCTACTTCGCCTTCCCGACCACGGTCGCGCCGTTCGACAACATCGAGTGCCGCAAGGCCGTCATCTACGCGGCCGACCCGAAGTCCCTGCAGACCGCCCGCGGCGGCCCGACCAGCGGTGACCTCGGCGCGAACATGCTGCCGCCCGGCATCCCCGGTTCCGACAAGGGCTACGACCCGTACAACCTGACCAAGGGCGAGCCGCAGGAGGCCAAGGCCAAGGAGGCCCTCAAGGCCTGCGGCAAGCCGGACGGGTTCGAGACCACCATCGCGGTGCGCAACAACCGTGCTCCCGAGGTGAAGACCGCCGAGTCCCTCCAGGCGTCGCTCGCCAAGGTCGGCATCAAGGTCACCATCGACCAGTACGACGGCAAGCTCTCCTCCTCCACGATCGGTTCGCCCGAGAACGTGAAGAAGAAGAACTACGGCATCATCGTGATGGGCTGGGGCGCCGACTACAACTCCGGCTCGGGCTTCCTGCAGCCGCTCGTCGACGGCAAGTTCATCCAGCCGAACGCCAACAACAACTACACGATGATCAACGACCCGGAGATCAACGAGCTCTTCAAGACGGCTGCTGCCGCCGCGACTCCGGAAGCCGCTGCTCCGTTCTACACGGACATCAACAAGAAGGTCATGGAGAAGGCTCTCTACCTTCCGATCAACTTCGACAAGGCCTTCGTCTACCACAACCCGCGTCTGACGAACGTCTACTTCAACGACTCCATGGGCAAGATCGACCTGGCCACCGTCGGCATCGCCGCCAAGTAGTCGAGTCGTCGAGTCGTCACGTAACAACAGGCAAGTGCCTTCACCGCACATGCGCTAGTCCGAAGGGCAGGTGAAGGCCGCAGGCGGCGGCTGCCGTCCCCACGAGGGACGGCAGCCGCCCGCCCCGGGCGGCCGACTGCAGTGCTCGTCTACCTCATACGGCGGCTGTTCAACGTCGTCGCCACGCTGCTGGTGGTCTCCGTGGTCACCTTCGGCATCTTCTTCGCGGTCCCCAAGATCACAGGCAGCGATCCGGCCCTGATGTACGCCGGCCGCGAGACCAACGAGACCGCCCTGGCGGGCATCCGCGTGAAGATGGGCTTCGACAAGCCCATCTCCGAGCAGTACCTGACCTTCGTCAAGGGCATCTTCGTCGGCCGCGACTACGACGGCGGCACGGATGTCACCCACTGCGCCGCCCCCTGCTTCGGCTACTCCTTCAAGACCGAGGCGCCCGTCTGGGAGACCATGGTCGACCGCATGCCGGTCACCCTCTCGCTCGCCCTCGGCGCGGCGGTCATCTGGGTGATCGCCGGTGTGGCGACCGGTGTCGTCTCGGCGCTCAAACGCCGGACGGCCATCGACCGCACCGTGATGGTCGGCGCGCTCGCCGGCGTCTCCCTGCCGATCTTCTTCACCGGCATGGTGGCCCCCGCGATCTTCGTCTACAGCCTCGGCTGGCTGGACGTGTCCAACTACAAACCGTTCACCGAGGATCCGGTGGCCTGGCTCAACTCCCTGATCCTGCCCTGGATCACCCTGGCCTTCCTCTTCGCCGCCACCTACGCCCGCATCACCCGCGCCACGATGCTCGAGGTCCTCGGCGAGGACTACATCCGCACCGCCCGCGCCAAGGGGCTCAAGGAGGGCGTGGTCATCCGCAAGCACGCCCTGCGTTCCACCCTCACCCCGATCGTCACGATGTTCGGCCTGGACCTCGGCGGACTCCTCGGCGGCGCGGTGCTCACCGAGACGACCTTCAACTTCCAGGGTCTGGGGACGGCGGCCGTGGCCGCCATCGGCCAGGGCGACCTGCCCGTGATCATGGGCGTCACCCTGCTCGCCGCGCTCTTCGTGGTGATGGCCAACCTGATCGTGGACCTGCTGTACGCCGTCATCGACCCGCGCGTGAGGCTGACGTGACCGAGAACCCCACCACCGCCTCCGACGAGAGCACCTCCGGCGGGCCCGCCTTCGTCCCCGAGCAGGCCGGGCCGCCGAAGGACGCCGCGTTCCTCTCCGTACGCGACCTCAAGGTGCACTTCCCGACCGACGACGGCCTGGTCAAGTCCGTCGACGGGCTCTCCTTCGACCTCGAGCGCGGCAAGACGCTCGGCATCGTCGGCGAGTCCGGCTCCGGCAAGTCGGTGACCTCGCTGGCCATCATGGGCCTGCACCGCACCGGCAACGCCCGCAGCCGCCCGGACATCTCGGGCCAGGTCGTCCTCGACGGCGAGGACCTGGTACGCGCCGACGCGGACCACGTGCGCAAGCTGCGCGGCCGCAAGATGGCGATGGTCTTCCAGGACCCGCTGTCCGCGATGCACCCGTACTACTCGGTCGGCAAGCAGATCATCGAGGCGTACCGGACCCACCAGGACGTCGACAAGAAGACCGCCCGCACCCGAGCGGTCGAGATGCTCGACCGGGTCGGCATCCCCGAGCCCCACCGGCGCGTGGACGCGTACCCGCACGAGTTCTCCGGCGGTATGCGCCAGCGCGCGATGATCGCGATGGCGCTGGTCAACAACCCCGAACTGCTCATCGCGGACGAGCCGACCACCGCCCTCGACGTCACCGTCCAGGCGCAGATCCTCGACCTGATCCGCGATCTGCAGAAGGAGTTCGGCTCCGCGGTCATCATGATCACGCACGACCTCGGCGTGGTCGCCGAGATGGCCGACGAGATCCTCGTGATGTACGGCGGCCGGTGCGTCGAGCGCGGCACCGCCGAGAAGGTCTTCTACGAACCCCGCCACCCCTACACCTGGGGCCTGCTCGGCTCCATGCCGCGCATCGACCGCGAGCAGACCGAGCGCCTGATCCCGGTCAAGGGTTCGCCGCCCAGCCTCATCAACATCCCGAGCGGCTGCGCCTTCAACCCGCGCTGCCCGTACGCCGACATCCCCAAGGGCGGCATCACCCGCACCCAGCGGCCCGAGCTCACCGAGGACGACAGCCGGCACTGGTCCGCCTGCCACATGTCGCAGGAGGAGCGGACCCGGATCTGGACCGAAGAGATTGCGCCGAAGCTGTGACCGAGATGAAGAAGACGGCGGACGCCTCCGGGGAACCGCTGCTGAAGGTGACCGGCCTGGTCAAGCACTTCCCCATCAACAAGGGGCTGCTGCGCCGGCAGGTCGGGGCCGTCAAGGCCGTGGACGGCATCGACTTCGACGTCCGGCGCGGTGAGACGCTCGGCGTCGTCGGCGAGTCCGGCTGCGGCAAGTCGACGATGGGCCGGCTGATCACGCGGCTGCTGGAGCCCACCGGCGGCACGGTCGAGTTCGAGGGGCGCGACATCACGCACCTCGGGGTCTCCGGGATGCGCCCGCTGCGCCGCGACGTGCAGATGATCTTCCAGGACCCGTACGGCTCGCTGAACCCGCGGCACACGGTCGGCACGATCGTCAGCGCCCCGTTCAAGCTGCAGGGCGTGCAGCCGGAGGGCGGCCTGAAGGCGGAGGTGCAGCGCCTGCTGTCCCTGGTGGGCCTCAACCCGGAGCACTACAACCGCTACCCGCACGAGTTCTCGGGCGGCCAGCGCCAGCGCATCGGCATCGCCCGCGCGCTGGCCCTGAAGCCGAAGCTGGTCGTCGCCGACGAGCCGGTCTCGGCGCTGGACGTGTCGATCCAGGCCCAGGTGGTCAACCTGCTGGACGACCTCCAGGAGGAGCTCGGCCTCACGTACGTGATCATCGCGCACGACCTGTCGGTCATCCGCCATGTGTCGGACCGCATCGCGGTGATGTACCTCGGCAAGATCGTGGAGCTGACCGACCGCAAGTCGCTGTACGAGAACCCGATGCACCCCTACACGAAGGCGCTGCTGTCGGCCGTGCCGGTGCCGGACCCGCGCCGGCGCGGCGCGAAGAGCGGACGCATCCTGCTCAAGGGCGACGTGCCCTCGCCGATCTCGCCCCCCTCCGGCTGCCGCTTCCACACGCGGTGCTGGAAGGCCACGCAGATCTGCACGACGCAGGAGCCGCCGATGCTGGCCCTGGCCACGGGCCACCAGGTGGCCTGCCACCACCCGGAGAACGCCACCGACCAGGCCCCGGGCGACCCGGCCCTGCCGGGCGCGGCGGAAGCGGTGGTGACGGTCTCGGAGTAACCGGGCCCACCTCGTCCGGTGTCCCGGGTTCCGCGTAGCGGTCGGAGCCCGGGACACCGGCTTGTCCGCGCCCGGCCGCGGGGCTCCGGCCGGGGCTGCGGGCCTTCGGGGGTGGACGGCCGGGGTGGCGGGCCCGGCCCGTCGAACAGACGGCCAGGCGAACGGCACAATGGGGCAGTGCTCCACGATCTCTTCCCGCCCGGGATCCAGCATGCCCTGGACCTCGCCGGCATCTTCGTCTTCGCCACCGCAGGCGCCCTGCTCGCCGTACGCAAGAACTTCGACGTCTTCGGCATCTGCGTCCTCGCGCTGGCCACCGCCCTCGGCGGCGGCCTCTTCCGCGACCTCGTCATCGGCGCCGTTCCGCCCGCCGCCTTCGGCGAGCTCAGCTTCTTCGTGACCCCGCTGATCGCCGCGGCCTGCGTCTTCTTCCTGCATCCCGAGGTGCAGCGCATCAACCGGGCCATCAACGTCTTCGACGCCGCGGGCCTCGCCCTCTTCTGCGTGACCGGCACGACCAAGGCGTACGAGTTCGGCCTCGGACTCACCGCGTCCGCCGCGCTGGGTCTGGTCACCGCCGTCGGCGGGGGCGTCCTGCGCGACGTCCTGGCCAATGAGGTGCCGTCGCTGCTGCGCGACCGCGAGATGTACGCCGTCCCTGCCATCGTCGGTGCCTCGATGGTGGCCGTGTTCATCGCGTTCGACATGCTCAACGCCGTGACCACCGCCGCGGCGATCATCACCACCTTCGTGCTCCGGCTGCTCGCCATGCGCTACCACTGGCGGGCCCCGCTGGCCTGGAACCGCCGCTCCTCGGTGGCCGAAGAGCCGTAACCAGCATGTAGCAAAGGAAAGCTACCGCTTAGTAGCTTCGCGTTGTAGTGTCGAATTCATGACGTACGCAGCGGCCCAGGCATCCATCGGCGACAGCGAGTTCGACCGCGACACCACCGTCACCGCCCGCGCGGGCGAACCCGGTGTGTACGACACCGAGCTCTCCGCCGGATGGACGATCATCACCGCCGTCAACGGCGGCTATCTGCTGGCCCTGGTCGGCCGGGCGCTGTCGGCGGCCCTGCCGCACCCGGACCCCTTCACCGTCTCCGCGCACTACCTGACCTCGTCGGTACCCGGACCTGCGGTGATCCGCACCGAGGTGGTCCGGGTGGGCCGCACCCTCTCCACCGGCCAGGCCTCCCTCTTCCAGTACGACGAGAACGGCGCCGAGATCGAGCGGATCCGCGTCGTCGCCTCGTACGGCGACCTCGCCTCCCTCCCGGACGACGTCCGCACCACGGCCGTCCCGCCGGTGATCCCGCCCTACGCCGACTGCCTCGGCCCGGAGGCCGGCCCGGCCCCGATCCCCGGCAGCAACGCGATCGTGGACCGGCTCCGGCTGCGGCTGGACCCGGCGACGGCGGGCTGGGCGCTCGGCGCGCCGTCGGGGAAGGGTGAGATGCGGGCCTGGTTCGAGCTGGCCGACGGCCGTGACGCCGACCCGCTCTCGATGCTGCTCGCCGTGGACGCGCTGCCGCCGACCTGCTTCGACCTGGGCCTGATGGGCTGGAGCCCGACCATCGAGCTCACCACCCACATCCGCCATCGCCCGGCCCCGGGCCCGCTGCGGATCTCCATCACGACCCGGAACCTCGCCGGGGGCTTCCTGGAGGAGGACGCCGAGGTCTGGGACTCCGCGGACCGCCTGGTGGCCCAGTCCCGCCAACTGGCCCGCGCCCCCCGCTGACCCCTCGGGGAGCGGGGAGTTCCGGTCAGGTCGGGCCGGATGCGGCTCCGGCGGGGTTTGGGGACCGGCCGTTCGGGGGCAGGGGCCCGAGCGGGGTCCGGGCAGGGCCCGCCGGGCGAGCCCGTCCAGGCCGGCCGGGTGCGGCCCGGCGGGAGGGCAGGGCCCCGCGGGGTCCGGCCCCGTGGAGCGGACTCGTAGAATCGGGGGATCATGGCCTACCTCGACCACGCCGCCACCACTCCGATGCTCCCGGAGGCCGCTGCGGCGATGACCGCGCAGTTCGCCGCCACGGGTAACGCGTCCTCCCTCCACGCCGCCGGCCGCCGCGCCCGCCGTACCGTCGAGGAGGCCCGCGAGGCCCTCGCCGAGGCACTCGGCGCCCGCCCGAGCGAGGTGGTCTTCACCGCCGGCGGCACGGAGGCCGACAACCTCGCCGTCAAGGGCCTCTACTGGGCCCGCCGCGACCGGGACCCCGCCCGGACCCGCGTGCTCGCCAGCCCCGTCGAGCACCACGCCGTCCTCGACGCCGTCCACTGGCTCGGCGAGCACGAGGGCGCGCAGGTCGAGTACCTCCCCGTCGACCGCTACGGCCGGGTGCACCCCGAGGTCCTCCGGGAAGCCATCGCGCGCAACCCCGACGACGTGGCCCTGGCCACCGTCATGTGGGCCAACAACGAGATCGGCACCGTCATGCCGGTCCGTGAACTGGCCGCCGTGGCCCGTGAGTTCGCGATCCCCCTGCACTCCGACGCCGTCCAGGCCTTCGGCCAGCTCGACGTCCGCTTCGGGGACAGCGGCCTCGCCGCGATGACCGTCAGCGGCCACAAGGTCGGCGGCCCGTACGGCATCGGCGCGCTGCTGCTCGGCCGCGACCAGAGCCCCGTACCCGTCCTGCACGGCGGCGGCCAGGAGCGGCACGTGCGCTCCGGGACCCTCGACGTGCCCGCCGTCGCCGCCTTCGCGGTGGCCGCCGTGATCGCCGCCGAGCGGCGCGAGCGGTTCGCCGCCGAGATCGGCGCGCTGCGCGACGAACTGGTCGCCGCCGTGCTCCGGGAGGTACCCGACGCCGTCCTCGGCGGGGACCCGGACGACCGGCTCCCGGCGAACGCGCACTTCAGCTTCCCCGGCTGCGAGGGCGACTCCCTGCTGCTCCTGCTGGACGCCCAGGGCATCGAGTGCTCCACCGGCTCCGCCTGCACCGCCGGCGTGGCCCAGCCCAGCCACGTCCTGCTGGCCACCGGTACGGATCCGCAGCTGGCCCGCGGGACCCTGCGCTTCTCCCTCGGCCACACCTCCACCAAGGAGGACGTCGCGGCCGTCGCCGCCGCCATCGGCCCGGCCGTCGAGCGCGCCCGTACCGCAGGCCTCAGCTAGGGGACGTCCGGCCG
Organism: Streptomyces sp. NPDC032745; assembly: GCF_055579465.1. Lineage (NCBI taxonomy): Bacteria > Bacillati > Actinomycetota > Actinomycetes > Kitasatosporales > Streptomycetaceae > Streptomyces > Streptomyces sp. NPDC032745. The sequence goes on from NZ_JBVING010000001.1 coordinate 739,899, forward strand.
GCCGGACACCCCGAGGCCTCGGTCGGTCAGCCCGAGGCCTTGGCGGGGGCCGCCGCGAGCTCCGAGCGGACCAGGCCGAGGTACCGGTCCCAGTCCCAGTGGCGGCCCGGGTCCGTGTGGTCGGTGCCCGGGACCTCGGAGTGGGCCAGTATGTGCCTACGGTCCACCGGTATGTCGTATCTGCGGCACAGATCGGCGGCCAGCCGGGCCGAGGCCGCGTACATCGCCTCCGTGAAGTCCTGCGGCCGGTCCACGAAGCCCTCGTGCTCGATGCCCACGCTGCGCTCGTTCATCGAGCGGTTGCCCGAGTGGAAGGCGACGTCCATCTCCCGCACCATCTGCTCGATGCGGCCGTCCTGGCCGACTATGTAGTGCGCCGACGCCCGGTGGAACGGGTTCTTGAAGGCGTCCACCGAGGACGCGAAGCTGCCCTGTGTGACATGGACGACGATCCGGTCCACCCGGTAGTCCTCGGGGCGGTCCGCCATCCGCCAGTTCGCAGGCGAGGCCGACGTCCAGCCCACGCCCACGTGGTCCACCTCACCCTCCTTGCGGGGCTTGCCCACGCCCGGCAGCAGCCACCAGGCGCGCCTCAGCTCGTCATGCCCGGCGATCGCCGCCACCGTGAAGACCCCGAGCCCCCCGAACAGCAGCGCCCGGCGGGTCCTGCGCGGCGCCGCCTCCGGCGCAGCTTTCACCTTGCTCCCCATGTGATCCACCCCCTGTACCCGATAACGCGCTGTGACCCCGGGCGGTTCCCCCGTACTCTGGACGGTGCTATGACTGAGAACCTGCCGCGCACCGTCCGCCCACTCCGCGTCCTGGCCGCCATGTCCGGCGGCGTGGACTCCGCCGTCGCCGCCGCCCGCGCGGTCGAAGCCGGGCACGACGTGACCGGCGTCCACCTCGCGCTCTCCGCGAACCCGCAGTCCTTCCGGACGGGCGCCCGCGGTTGCTGCACCATCGAGGACTCCCGCGACGCCCGCCGCGCCGCCGACGTCATCGGCATCCCGTTCTACGTATGGGACCTCGCCGAGCGCTTCCGCGAGGACGTCGTCGAGGACTTCATCTCCGAGTACGAGGCCGGGCGCACCCCGAACCCCTGCCTGCGCTGCAACGAGAAGATCAAGTTCGCGGCACTGCTCGACAAGGCCCTCGCCCTCGGCTTCGACGCCGTCTGCACCGGCCACTACGCCACCGTCGTGCTGAACGAGGACGGCTCCCGCGAGCTGCACCGCGCCTCCGACATGGCCAAGGACCAGTCGTACGTCCTCGGCGTACTCGACGAGAAGCAGCTCGCCCACGCGCTCTTCCCGCTCGGCGACACCCTCACCACCAAGGAAGAGATCCGCGCCGAGGCCGAGGAGCGCGGCCTGGCCGTCGCGAAGAAGCCCGACAGCCACGACATCTGCTTCATCGCCGACGGCGACACCCAGGGCTTCCTCGCGAACCGCCTCGGCAAGGCCGAGGGCGACATCGTCGACGAGGCGACCGGCCAGAAGGTCGGCACCCACGACGGCGCCTTCGGCTTCACCATCGGCCAGCGCAAGGGCCTGCGGATCGGCCACCCCGCCCCCGACGGCAAGCCGCGCTACGTCCTCGACATCTCCCCGGTGAACAACACCGTCACCGTGGGCCCCGCCGAGGCCCTCGACGTCAGCGCCCTGACCGCGATCCGCCCCCGCTGGTGCGGCTCCACGGCCGCCGCCCCGGGCACGTACACCGCGCAGCTGCGCGCCCACGGCGGCGAGACCGAGGTCTTCGCGGAGCTCGTGGACGGCGAGCTGCGGGTGCGTTTCGCGGAGCCGGTGCGGGGCGTGGCCCCGGGCCAGGCGATCGTCCTCTACGACGGCACGCGCGTGGTCGGCTCCGCCACCATCGCGACGACCACCCGGGCCACGGCCGCGTCCGTGTGAGGCCCCGCCCCGGATGCAGGGGCGGGCGGCGCGGCCGGACTCGGAAGCGGAACGGGGGGACGCCGCGCTCGCTCCGCCGTGTGTCCGTCGCCGCCTGCGCGGCCCCGCTGCTGCTCAGGGGCGTCGCCGCGGGCACGGCGGCCGCCGCCGCACCCGGGGTCGCCTCCCGAGTGGCCGGTGACCGGGTCGGGGAGGTGTCCGCAAAGCCCCTGTGGCCTCGTGACCTGTGACCGCCCCTGAGTCCCGGGCCGTCTAGCCGACCGTGAGGACGATCTTCCCGGTGGTCCGGCCCTGCTCGCCGATCTCGTGGGCCTTGGCGGCCTGCTCCAGCGGCAGCACCGTGTCGATCAGCGGGCGGAGCAGGCCCCGGTCGGCCAGCGCCGCGATCTCCTCCAGCCCCTTGAGGTCCGGCTCCACCAGCACCCAAGAGGCGTGCACGCCCTGCGGGTCGGCCGGGATACCGTCCGGGCCGGGCAGGGTCACCAGGTGCCCGCCGGGCTTCAGCACCTTCAGCGAGCGCTGCCCGTAGTCCCCGCCGACCGCGTCGATCACGACGTCCACGTCCGTGACGGCGTCCTCGAAATCGGTGGCGCGGTAGTCGATCACCTCGTCGGCGCCCAGCTCGCGCAGCAGCCCGTGCTTGGCCGCGCTGGCCGTGCCGATCACGTACGCCCCGCGGGCCTTGGCGATCTGCACGGCGAGGTGGCCGACCCCGCCGGCCGCCGCGTGGATCAGCACCCGCTGCCCGGCCGTGACCCCGGCCGTGTCCACCAGGGCCTGCCAGGCGGTCAGCGCCGCCAGCGGCAGGGCCGCAGCCTGCACGTGGTCCAGGGAGGCCGGCTTGCGGGCGAAGTGCCGGGTCGGGGCGACCACGTACTCGGCGTAGCCGCCCGCCTGGCGCGGGAAGTTCGGCATGCCGTACACCTCGTCGCCCTCGCGGTACAGCGTCACGCCCGGGCCGACCGCCTCGACGGTGCCCGAGACGTCCCAGCCGACCATCGGGACCTCGCCCCAGGCGATCAGGGCGGCGCCGGTGGCCCGCGTCTTCCAGTCCACCGGGTTCACGCCGGCCGCGTGGACCCGTACGAGGATCTCGTTCAGACCCGGCTCGGGCCGCTCCGTCTCGACCTCGGTGAGAACCTCGGGCCCGCCCCACTGGCTCACGACGACCGCGCGCATGACTGTCTCCTCAGGTGTTCTTGGGATGTTCCGTGCCGGTTTCCCGGCCGGTGACCCCAGCTTGGCCGCATCCGACCCCGCGTGGTGTTGGCCGTACGGCCACCATGTGACAGGATCTGGCCATGTCCGTTTTGCATCGTGTTGCCGTACTCGCCCTCGAGGGCGTCGCCCCGTTCGAGCTCGGCATGCCGTCGCGGGTGTTCGGCAACGCCCGTGCCGAGGACCTCGGCCCCCTGTACGAGGTCACCGTCTGCACCGCCGACGGCCTGCCCGTGACCAGCGACGCGGGCTTCACCATCGGCGTCACGGCCGGCCCGGAGGCGCTCGCCGCGGCCGACACCGTGATCGTCCCGCCCACCCACGCCATGCCCGGGCTGCTGCGCGGCGAGCCCCTGCCGCCGGCCCTGGCCGACGCCCTCGCCGCCATCCGGCCCGGCACCCGGACCGTGTCCATCTGCACCGGCTCCGAGGTGCTCGCCGCCGCCGGGCTGCTCGACGGCCGGCGCGCCACCACGCACTGGGCGCACGCACCGGAGTTCCAGCGGGCCTTCCCGCGCGTCCTCCTCGACGAGGACGTGCTCTTCGTCGACGACGGCGACATCCTCACCTCGGCCGGAGTGGCCGCCGGCATCGACCTCTGCCTCTACCTGATCCGCGCCGACCACGGCACCGCCGCCGCCAACCGCGCCGCGCGGCTGTGCGTCGTGCCGCCGTGGCGCGACGGCGGGCAGGCCCAGTACATCGACCGGCCCGTCCCCGAACCCACCGTCGCCACCACCACCGCCACCCGCGCCTGGGCCCTGGAGCGGCTCGCGGAGCCGGTCACGCTGGGCGAGCTCGCCGCCCACGCCCGGATGAGCCTGCGCACCTTCACCCGGCGGTTCCGCGACGAGGTCGGCATGACCCCGGTGCAGTGGCTCACCGTCCAACGCCTCGAAGTAGCACGCCAGTTGCTGGAGTCCAGCGACCTGCCGGTCGACCTGGTCGCGCACCGGGCGGGCTTCGGCTCCGCCAACTCGCTGCGCCAGCACATGCGGGCCTCCCTCGGCATCTCGCCGATCGCCTACCGCCGGACCTTCCGGCCCGCGCTCGCGGAGTCATGACCTCCGGGGTAATCGATTCGCCCGCCCGGCGCTGTCAGGGTTCAATCAGCGGAGCGGGCCGCCAACCGCCCGGCTGGAAACCGGACTTGTGGAGGTCGCCATGACCGCGTACGCCATCGGCCACATACGCCCCGAGACGATGAACGAGGACATCCTCCGCTACATCGAGGAGATCCAGTCGACGATGGACCCCTTCGGCGGCCGCTTCCTCGTGCACGGGGCGGAGGTCGACGTCAAGGAGGGCCCGTGGCCCGGCACGGTCGTGGTGATCGCCTTCCCCGGCATCGAGAGCGCCCGCGCCTGGTACGACTCGCCGGCCTACCGGGCCCTCCTCCCGCTGCGCACCCGCCACATCCCGGGCGAGGTCATCCTGGTGGACGGCGTCCCGCCCGGCTACGACGCCGCGAAGACAGCCGCGGGCCTGCGCGAAGCCGCGGGGCTCTGACCATGGGAAACCGCGCCACCTTCGTGATCGTCGGCCCCGACGGCCCGGCCCGGCACCGCTCCTCCTTCGGCGCCGTCGGGCTGGACCTCGACCTGCTCGCCGGGCCTGAGGCCGTGCTGCCCTTCCTGGCCGGGCATTGCCTGGAGGTGGGCTGGTACTCCGACGACGCGGTCGAGGCCGGCGCGCTCGTCGACCCCGCCCGCCGGATCCTGCTGCTCTTCGTCCAGGAGGGCCCCTGCGCCACTCTGCGCACCCGGGCCGCCGCCCTGGAGCTGCTGCGGCGCGCCTGGGCCGGCTGGGAGGTGCGGTGGCTCTACGACGGCCAGCACGGCCTGCGCGCCCATCTCGGCGTCGGCGGCGACCCGGTCGACGACGACCCCACCCACCTGTACCTCGCCCCGGCCCTGGACCCCGACGACGAGGAACTGACCGACCCCGACCCGGTCGTGGCGGTCGTCACCATCGGCCCGGACCGCTGCCACGTCCTGGGCGGCGTCGCCCCCCACCCGGTCGAGGAGGGCCCCTCCCTGCTGGACCGGCTCCGGGACGCCCCCGACCACGGGAGCCACCGGCTGCCTGCCGACGCCGGGATCCACATCGACCCCGAGCGGCGCCGGATCGGCTGGTGGCTCACCACGACCCCGGCCATCCCCGCCGATGCACTCGCCGCGCGCTGGCCCGGCTGGACCGTGCAGTTCTGGGAGGACCGCCGGGCCGAGCACGAGCGGGCCTCCGGCGGCCGCTTCGCCCCGCCCTCGCCGGACCGCGCCGCCGCGCTGGCCGACGTACGGGACCAGGTCCTGGAGCGCTGGGCCGGTCCGCGGGGCGATGCCCGGGCGGCCCTGGTCGCGGCGCATCCGCACATCCTGGTCGGCGACGGATTCGCCCCCGGCGTCCCCGCCGGGCGGGCCGCCGCCGCCCGCGAAGCGGCCTGGGCGGCGTACCGCGAGGCCACCGGGACCTGACGGGGTGCGAGCATGGGCGGCATGGCTACTCACCTGATCACCGGTGCCGGCGCAGGCATCGGCGCCGCCGTCGCCGCCCGGCTCCACGCCCGCGGCGACGACCTCGTCCTCCTCGCCCGTGACGCCGCGCGCGCCCGGCAGCTCCTCGAGAGCTACCCCGGCGCGCGCACCCTCGTCGGCGACCTCGCCGATCCCGAGCGGCTCTCGTGGGCCTTCTCCAAGCAGCCCATCCCCGAGCGGATCGACTCGCTCCTGCACATCGCCGGGATCGTGGACCTCGGACCGGTGGGCGAGCTGCGCCCCAAGACCTGGCACCAGCAGCTCAACGTGAACCTGATCGCCCCCGCCGAGGTCACCCGGCTGCTGCTGCCCACCCTGCGCGCCTCCCGCGCCACCGTGGTCTTCGTGAACTCCGGCGCCGGCCTCGCCGCCCACGCCGACTGGAGCGCGTACGCCGCCTCCAAGCACGGGCTCAAGGCGCTCGCCGACTCGCTGCGCGCCGAGGAGAAGCAGAACGGCATCCGTGTCACCTCCGTCTACCCCGGCCGCACCGCGACCGCGATGCAGGCCAAGGTCCACTCCCAGGAGGGCAAGGAGTACGACCCCGCCGACTGGATCGACCCCGAGTCCGTGGCGACGACCATCGTCATGGCCGTCGACCTGCCGCGCGACGCCGAGGTCAACGACCTCACCGTGAGGCCGGGCCGATGACCGCCTCGGCCACCGGTGTCGGATCCCTCCCCGGCGGAGACGCCCGCGAGGCCGCCAAGACCGTGACCGGGTCCTTCGAGGAGTTCCCGTACCTGGCCGAACTGCCCGCCCGCGGGCCCGGCGCGGACATGATCGGCCGCTCCCTCGGGCTGCTCGTCGACATGTACGCCCACGTCGAGCCCAGCGGCTGGCGGATCAGCGACCGCCCGGGACGGGATTCGAAGCGGGCCCGCTCCTGGCTGGGGGAGGACCTGGACGCGCTCGAGGAGTTCACCCAGGGGTACACGGGCAAGCTCAAGGTCCAGGCCGTCGGGCCGTGGACCCTCGCCACCGCCCTCGAACTGCACGGCGGCGAGGCCGTGCTCCAGGACCCCGGCGCCTGCCGCGACCTGGCCGGATCCCTGGCGGAGGGCCTGCGCGACCACCTGGCCGACGTGCGCAGGCGCATCCCCGGCGCCGAGATCGTGCTGCAGCTCGACGAGCCGTCCCTGACCGCGGTGCTGCTGGGACGCGTGCGGTCCGCGAGCAAGTACCGCACGTACCGGGCCGTGGACCGGCAGGTCGTCGAGGGCACCCTGCGCGAGCTGTTCGCCGTCCACGACGGGGAGGTCGTCGTCCACTCCTGCGCCCCCGAGGTGCCCTTCGGGCTGCTCCGGCGGGCCGGCGCCACGGGTGTGTCGTTCGATTTCTCCTTGCTCACCGAGCGCGAGGACGACGCCATCGGCGAGGCCGTCGAAGGCGGTACGAAACTCTTCGCCGGAGTGGTGCCGGGCACCGACGCCCCGTTGTCGGACCCTGCCGGTAGCGTCATGGGTGTCAGGAAGCTTTGGCGCAGGCTGGGGCTGGCCCCGGGGACTCTGGCGGAGTCCGTCGTGGTCACCCCGTCGTGCGGTCTGGCGGGTGCCTCGCCCGCCTACGCCCGCGCGGTGCAGGCTCACTGCGTCAGGGCGGCGAGGTCGCTCGCCGACAACCCTGAGTGATGGATTGAGACGGGCCACGGGAGGACACGGCATGGCAGCCGAACAGAAGCAGGGCAGCGAGACGGCCGCACCGGCGGCGGTGCGTGAACAGCACGCGCTGCTGGCCGAGCAGGTCGAGGAGCACCGCTTCCGGTATTACGTGAACGACCAGCCGGTCGTCAGCGACGCCGAGTTCGACAAGCTGCTGCGCTCGCTGGAGGCGCTGGAGGAGCAGTACCCGGAGCTGCGCACGCCCGATTCGCCCACCCAGAAGGTGGCCGGGGCGTACGAGACGGACTTCGCGTCCGTCGAGCACCGGGAGCGCATGCTCTCCCTCGACAACGCCTTCGACGACGAGGAGTTGGCGGCCTGGGCCGAGCGGGTGGCCCGGGACGTCAACACCCCCGACTTCCACTACCTGTGCGAGCTCAAGGTGGACGGCCTCGCCGTCAACCTCACCTATGAGAAGGGCCGCCTCACCCGGGCCGCCACCCGCGGCGACGGCCGTACCGGCGAGGACATCACGCCCAACGTCCGCACCATCGCCGAGATCCCGGACCGCCTCAAGGGCGACCGGATCCCGGAGCTGGTCGAGATCCGCGGCGAGGTCTTCTTCCCGATGGAGAAGTTCGAGGAGCTCAACGCCCGGCTCGTCGAGGCCGGCGACAAGCCCTTCGCCAACCCGCGCAACGCGGCGGCCGGTTCACTGCGCCAGAAGGACCCGAAGGTCACCGCCACGCGCCCGCTGCACATGGTGGTGCACGGCATCGGCGCGCGCACCGGCTTCGACATCGACAAGCTCAGTCACGCGTACGAGCTGCTCAGCGAGTGGGGCCTGCCCACGGCCCGGCACAACAAGGCGGTGTCCTCGCTCGCGGAGGTCCGTGAGTTCATCGCGTACTTCGGTGAGAACCGGCACTCGGTGGAGCACGAGATCGACGGCGTCGTCGTCAAGCTCGACGAGATCCCGCTCCAGGGCCGCCTCGGCTCCACGGCCCGCGCCCCGCGCTGGGCGATCGCCTGGAAGTACGCCCCCGAGGAGGTCAACACCAAGCTGGTGGACATCAAGGTCGGCGTCGGCCGCACCGGCCGGGTGACCCCGTACGCGCAGGTGCAGCCGGTCACGGTGGCCGGCTCGGAGGTCGAGTTCGCGACCCTGCACAACCAGGAGGTCGTCAAGGCCAAGGGTGTGCTCATCGGGGACACCGTGGTCCTGCGCAAGGCCGGCGACGTCATCCCCGAGATCCTCGGCCCGGTGGTGGACCTGCGCGACGGCACCGAGCGGGAGTTCGTCATGCCGGCCGAGTGCCCCGAGTGCGGGACGGCGCTGCGGCCGATGAAGGAGGGTGACATCGACCTCCGCTGTCCCAACGGGCAGACGTGCCCCGCCCAGTTGCGCGAGCGGCTGTTCTACCTCGCCGGCCGCCAGTGCCTGGACATCGAGAACTTCGGTGCCGTGGCCGCGGCTGCGCTCACCAACCCGCTGGAGCCGGCCGAGCCGCCGATGCTCGACGAGGGCGACCTGTTCGGCCTCACCATCGAGCAGCTGCTGCCCATCAAGGCGTACGTCCTGGACGCCGACAGCGGACTGCCCAAGCGTGACCCGAAGACCGGCGAGGAGAAGATCGTCACGGTCTTCGCCAACCAGAAGGGCGAGCCGAAGAAGAACGCCCTGGCCATGCTGGAGAACATCGCGGCCGCCAAGGACCGCCCGCTGGCCCGTTTCATCAACGGCCTGTCGATCCGGCACGTGGGCCCCGTCGCGGCCGAGACCCTCGCCCGCGAGTTCCGTTCCATCGAGCGGATCGAGCAGGCCACCGAGGAGGAGCTCGCCGCCACCGAGGGCGTCGGGCAGATCATCGCGGCGGCGGTCAAGGAGTGGTTCGCCGTCGACTGGCACCAGGAGATCCTGCGCAAGTGGCGGGAGGCCGGGGTCCGGATGGAGGAGGAAGGTTCCGGCGAGGAGGAGGGCCCGCGCCCGCTGGAGGGCCTGACCGTCGTCGTCACCGGCACTCTGCAGAGCCACACGCGGGACGGCGCGAAGGAGGCCCTGCAGAGCCGCGGCGCCAAGGTGACCGGCTCGGTCTCGAAGAAGACCTCCTTCGTCGTGGTCGGCGAGAACCCGGGCTCCAAGTACGACAAGGCGATGCAGCTGAAGCTGGCCGTCCTCGACGACGCGGGCTTCGCGGTGCTCCTCGAACAGGGCCCCGACGCGGCACGCGAGGCGGCGCTCCCGGTGGACGGCGCCGCCGAAGCGGAGTAACACCCGCTGAACGACACGGCGGGACGTGTACGCGAAAAGTGGCTCGGGCGAACGGATGCGTGGTGTGCGGCCGTACGGGCGGGCGCACGCCAGGCGCAACGCCCGGTGCTAAAAGGCTGGTACAGGGCTGTTCGCAGGGCGGTGACCTGTCGGATCATCGGATGGGTGACCCGAGGGTCCTGGTCCAAACTCACCCGTTCGGCGGATACCGTACTGATGAGGATGGCTGGGTCGCATTCGGGCAACCGCCGCCGACCGCTGCCCCTGGGAGCCTCTCGCGTCCTACTGTTGAGGGGTGCGCCTGTCGTGCACGGCTGCGGGATGCGATTCCAGCCGTGATGGCATGACATCGGGGCCATCGCGTGGCATCGGCATTGCCGGCTGTGAGAGGGACGGGCATGAAACCCACCGAAAGCGCCGACCCGTCACCTGATGTCGGCGGGGAGATCCCGTCCATGCGGACGGGCCGGCTCGGTGTCCTGGGTTCCAGGACGCCGGACACCCACCCGCTCGACACCGGCGTGGGATCGGGCGGAGCGGCGCAGCGCACCGTGCTGCCCTTCATCGTCGTGGGCCTGTCCGCCGTGGTCCTCGCGGCCGGCATCGTCTCCGCGCTGAGTGACCGTCATGCCCTGTTCCCCGGCGGCCCGGTCGGCTGGGCGCTCGCCCTGCTGACCGGCATCATCGTCGGCCACCTGGTCGCGCTGGGCCGCGACCGCTGGTGGGGCGGCACCGGGTCGGGCGCGGCCCTCACCCTCGGCGTGCTCCTCCTCTACGGCTGGGTGCCCGCGGGACTCGTCTCGCTCGCGGTGGTCTCCCTGGTCGGGGCGGCCCGCCGGCACCGCTGGCGCCAAGGCCTGCTGCACGGCGCCACCGACATCCTCGGCATCGGCGCGGGGGCCCTCGTACTCGCCGCGTTCGGCGATGCGCCGACCGTCGAGACGCCGTGGCGGCCCACCGCCTGGGGGCTGGAGGCGGCCCCCGAAGTCATCCTGGTGGCCCTGGCCTACCTGCTGGTCACCAAGGTGGTGCTGTGGCTCGCGCTGACCCCGCGCGGCGGCGCCCTGCCCACCGTCGCCCGCACGGCCCTGCTCCGGCAGGCCTTAGTAGCCGTCGCCCTGCTCGGCATCGCCCCGCTGATCTGCGTGGTCGCCGTGACGCAGCCGGTGCTGCTGCCGCTGTTCGCCGTACCGCTGATCGCCCTCGACTCCACCCTGTGGATCGCCCGGGCGCGCGCCGAGGAACAGCTGCGCGATCCGCTGACCGGGCTGCCGAACCGGCAGTGGCTCCTGGAGCGGGCGTGGTCCGCTCTGGACGAGGCTGAACGTTTGGGCACCCGGTCAGCTCTTGTGCTGATCGACCTGGACCGGTTCCGTGCGGTCAACGACACGCTGGGCCACCTGGCCGGCGACCGGCTGCTCCTCCAGATCGCCGACCGGCTCCGCCAGGCCCTGCCCGAGGACGCCGAGGCCGCCCGCCTCGGCGGCGACGAGTTCGCCGTACTCCTGCCCGTCGCCGACTCCACCACCAGCGCCCAGCGGGTCGCCCGCCACCTCGTCGCCGAGCTCAGCTCGCCCCTCGACCTGGACGGCCTGACCCTCGTCCTGGAGGCCAGCGCCGGCCTCGCCGTCTTCCCCGACCACGCCCTGGACGCGGAGGGGCTGCTGCGCCGCGCCGACGTCGCGATGTACCAGGCGAAGCGGGACCGTACGGGCGTGGAGGTGTACGAGTCCAAGCGGGACAGCAACACCCCCGACCGCCTCGGCCTCCTCGGCGATCTGCGCCGCGCCCTCGACGCCGGTGAAGTGGAACTCCACTACCAGCCCAAGGTCCGCTTCGACGGCCAGGTGGCCGGGCTCGAAGCCCTGGTGCGCTGGGTGCATCCGGAGCGGGGCCGGGTCTCGCCGGACGAGTTCATCGCGATCGCCGAGACCTCGGGGCTCATGCCCCACCTCACCGAGTACGTCCTCGAGACGGCCCTCGCCCAGGTGGCGCGGTGGCGGGCGCAGGGCCTGAAGGTCCCGGTGGCCGTCAACGTCTCGCCGCGCGACGTCCACACGCCCGGCTTCGCGGGCGCGGTCGCGGCCCGGCTGGCCCGGCACGGGGTCCCGGCGAGCGGCCTCCAGCTGGAGATAACGGAACACGTCCTGCTGGAGGACCCGCAGCGGGCGGCCGACACCATGGCGGGCCTGACGGGCCACGGCGTGAAGATGTCGCTCGACGACTTCGGCACGGGCTACTCCTCCCTGGTGCACCTGCGGCGGCTGCCGGTCAGCGAGCTGAAGATCGACCGCTCGTTCGTGGCGCGGCTCGCGGTGGACGCGCAGGACGCGGAGATCGTGCGCTGCACGGTGGACCTGGCGCACTCGCTGGGACTGCTCGTCGTCGCCGAGGGAGTGGAGGACGACGAGACCTGGGAGCGCTTGCGCGACCTGGGCTGCGACGCCGTCCAGGGCTGGCTGGTCGCGGCCGCCATGCCCCCGCAGGAGGCCACGGCCTGGCTCCTGGCCCGCGGCGAACGCGGCTGGCGCCGCCCGGCGGACATCACGGCGGAACTCTCGGCCTCCCCGACCCGCGCGGAAACCCCGGCCCAGTAGCCGACGCGGCGGCCGGCGCCGGGCCCGGGGGACCCCTGGCGGGAAACGGTTTCGTGGGTCCGGGGCCCGGCCCCATAGGATTGGGCACGAAACTACACACTCACCACCCCCAGAGGATCGCTGCATGCCTGGCATCACGCGCGAGGAGGTTGCCCACCTCGCTCGGCTGGCACGTCTGGAGCTCAAGGCCGAAGAGCTGGACCACTTCGCCGGACAGCTCGACGACATCATCGGCGCGGTCGCCCGCGTTTCCGAGGTCGCCGACCAAGACGTCCCGCCGACCTCCCACCCGCTGCCGCTGACGAACGTCATGCGCGCGGACGAGGTCCGACCGTCGCTCACCCCCGAGCAGGCGCTTTCCGGCGCTCCCGCCCAGGAGCAGCAGCGTTTCAAGGTGCCGCAGATCCTGGGGGAGGACTAACAACCATGACCGACCAGATCATCAAGCTCACGGCCGCCCAGACCGCCGAGAAGATCGCCTCCGGCGAGCTCACGGCCGTCGAGGTCACCGAGGCCCACCTGGCCCGCATCGACGCGACCGACGAGAAGGTCCACGCCTTCCTGCACGTCGACCGCGAGGGCGCCCTCGCCCAGGCGCGCGCCGTCGACGCCAAGCGCGAGCGCGGCGAGAAGCTCGGCCCGCTGGCCGGCGTCCCGCTCGCCCTCAAGGACATCTTCACCACCGTCGGGGTCCCGACCACCGTCGGTTCGAAGATCCTCGAAGGCTGGATCCCGCCGTACGACGCCACCCTGACGCGCAAGCTCAAGGAAGCCGACGTCGTCATCCTCGGCAAGACCAACATGGACGAGTTCGCCATGGGGTCCTCCACCGAGAACAGCGCGTACGGGCCCACCGGCAACCCCTGGGACCTCACCCGCATCCCCGGCGGCTCCGGCGGCGGCTCCGCGGCCGCGCTGGCCGCCTTCCAGGCCCCCCTCGCGATCGGCACGGACACCGGCGGCTCCATCCGCCAGCCCGCCGCCGTCACGGGCACGGTCGGCGTGAAGCCCACGTACGGCGGTGTCTCGCGCTACGGCATGGTCGCCTTCTCCTCCTCCCTCGACCAGGGCGGGCCCTGCGCCCGTACGGTCCTGGACGCGGCGCTCCTCCACGAGGTCATCGCCGGCCACGACCCGCTGGACTCCACCTCCATCGACGCCCCGGTCCCGCCGGTCGTCGAGGCGGCCCGCAACGGCTCCGTCGCCGGCATGCGCGTCGGTGTCGTCAAGCAGTTCGCCGGCGAGGGCTACCAGGCCGGCGTCGTCCAGCGCTTCAACGAGTCCGTCGAGCTCCTCAAGGAGCTGGGCGCCGAGATCGTCGAGCTGGACTGCCCCTCCTTCGACCTCGCGATGGCCGCGTACTACCTCATCGCGCCGTCCGAGTGCTCCTCGAACCTGGCCCGCTTCGACGCCATGCGCTACGGCCTGCGCGTCGGCGACGACGGCACCAAGTCCGCCGAGGACGTCACCGCGCTCACCCGCGAAGCCGGCTTCGGCGACGAGGTCAAGCGCCGCATCATCCTGGGTACGTACGCGCTGAGCTCCGGCTACTACGACGCGTACTACGGCTCCGCCCAGAAGGTCCGCACGCTCATCACGAAGGACTTCGAGAAGTCCTTCGAGCAGGTCGACGTGATCGTCTCCCCGACGACCCCGACCACCGCCTTCGCCATCGGTGAGCGCACCGACGACCCGCTGGCGATGTACCTCGCGGACCTGTGCACCATCCCGACCAACCTGGCCGGCAACTCCGCCATGTCGCTCCCGTGCGGCCTGGCACCGGAGGACGGCCTGCCGGTCGGGCTGCAGATCATCGCCCCGGCGATGAAGGACGACCGGCTGTACAAGGTCGGCGCCGCCGTGGAGGCGGCCTTCGTCGCACGCTGGGGTCACCCGCTGCTTGAGGAGGCACCGTCCCTGTGAGCACCAGTGCACTGTCCAAGGCCAAGGGCTTCAAGAAGTCCAAGACCGGTACGTACCTGTCGATGGGTACCACCGCCTTCGGCGCCCTCGGCGTGATCAAGCAGGTCAAGAAGGCCCGCACCGAGCACGACACACTGAAGCTCGTCGACGCCGTCGTGTCCGCCGCCGCCATCGTCACCGGCCTCGCGATCCTGTACCGCGAGCTGAAGCGCCTGGGCGACGACGACGTCCTGCTGGGCTGAGAGGGAAAGTTTCACCGTGACCACCTTCACCGAACTGATGTCGTACGAGGACGCTCTCGCCTCGTTCGACCCCGTCATGGGCCTTGAGGTCCATGTCGAGCTCGGCACCAAGACCAAGATGTTCTGCGGCTGCTCGACCGAGCTGGGCGCCGAGCCCAACTCGCAGACCTGCCCCACCTGCCTCGGTCTGCCCGGCTCGCTGCCCGTCGTCAACGCGATCGGCGTCGAGTCGGCCATCAAGATCGGCCTCGCGCTGAACTGCGAGATCGCCGAGTGGTGCCGCTTCGCCCGGAAGAACTACTTCTATCCGGACATGCCGAAGAACTTCCAGACCTCCCAGTACGACGAGCCGATCGCCTTCAACGGCTACCTCGACGTCCAGCTGGAGGACGGCGAGATCTTCCGCGTGGAGATCGAGCGCGCCCACATGGAGGAGGACACCGGCAAGTCGCTGCACGTCGGCGGCGCCACCGGCCGTATCCACGGCGCGTCCCACTCCCTGCTGGACTACAACCGCGCCGGCATCCCGCTCATCGAGATCGTCACCAAGCCGATCGAGGGCGCGGGCGAGCGGGCCCCCGAGGTCGCCAAGGCGTACGTCGCCGAGCTGCGCGAGGTCATCAAGGCGCTCGGCGTGTCCGAGGCCCGCATGGACAAGGGCCAGATGCGCTGCGACGTGAACCTGTCGCTGCGCCCGACCCCCGAGTCCGAGTTCGGCACCCGCAGCGAGACGAAGAACGTCAACTCGCTGCGCTCCGTCGAGCGCGCGGCCCGCTTCGAGATCCAGCGCCACGCGGCGGTGCTCTCGTCCGGCGGCACGATCGTGCAGGAGACCCGGCACTTCCACGAGGAGGACGGCTCCACCACCGCCGGCCGCATCAAGGACAACGCCGAGGACTACCGGTACTTCCCGGAGCCCGACCTGGTTCCCGTCGCCCCGGCCCGTGACTGGGTCGAGGAGCTGCGCGGCGGCCTGCCCGAGATGCCGCGCGTGCGCCGCAACCGGCTCCGCGAGGAGTGGGGCGTGAACGAGCACGACATGCAGTCGATCCTCAACGCGGGCGCGGTGGACTCCATCGTCGCCACGATCGAGGCGGGTGCCGACTCGACCGCCGCGCGCAAGTGGTGGATGGGCGAGCTGGCCCGCAACGCCAACGAGCAGGGCGTCGTCGTCGACGAGCTGCCGATCACCCCGGCGCAGGTCGCGCGCGTCGCGGCCCTGGTCGCGGCCGGCGAGCTGAACGACAAGCTGGCCCGCCAGGTCCTCGAGGGCGTCCTCGCAGGCGAGGGCACCCCGGACGAGGTCGTCGAGAAGCGCGGCCTGAAGGTCGTCTCGGACGAGGGCGCGCTCGGCGCGGCCGTGGACGAGGCCATCGCGGGCAACGCGGCGATCGCCGACAAGATCCGCGGCGGCAAGATCGCGGCCGTCGGCGCCCTGGTCGGCGCGGTCATGAAGACCACCCGCGGCCAGGCCGACGCGGCCCGCGTCAAGGAGCTCATCCTGGAGCGCCTGGGCGTGACCGAGGGCTGACCCCCGCCTGCCTGAACGCCCGGAGGCCCCGCACCTGTTGGTGCGGGGCCTCCGTCGTCTGCGTGGGCGTGACGCCCGGTCAGCTGGCCTGCGGGGCGCTGAGGAAGGCGAGGCGGGCCTGCTTGGCCGGCAGGTAGACCTCGGGCAGGTCGATCTCCGGGAGCTCGATCTCCGGGCCGAGCACGAAGCCGGTGCGCTCGAGGCGGGCGATGGCCCTCTCGTTGCGGGCGTCCGGCTCGGCGACCACGCGGCGGGTGAAGCCGTCGGACCAGACGAACCCCATGAAGGCGGCCATCAGGGCCGCGCTGAAGCCGTGCTGGGCCGACCCCTGGGCGGGGCTGATCAGCAGGTGCACGCCGGTGTCGCCCGGCTGGACCTCGTAGCACTCGCCGACCCGGTCCTCGGAGCAGTCGTACGTCTGGAAGAGCCCCAC
Organism: Streptomyces sp. NPDC032745; assembly: GCF_055579465.1. NCBI lineage: Bacteria > Bacillati > Actinomycetota > Actinomycetes > Kitasatosporales > Streptomycetaceae > Streptomyces > Streptomyces sp. NPDC032745. The sequence continues at coordinate 756,166 of NZ_JBVING010000001.1, forward strand.
CGGCTCGTCGTCACGGCTGACGATGAACGCGTGGTGCGTGGTGCGTCTGTCGACGTCCTCGTAGATCTCCTGGACCAGCTCGCGGCTGGCCTCGCGCATGCCCCAGAAGCAGGCGCGCTCTTCGGTGACCCAGCTGTGGATCAGGGCCGAGTCCCCGGCGGGGTCGACGGGGGTGATGGTGACCGTGCCGAAGCCCTCGATGAGCTGGGTGTGCACGGGGCGGCGGGCGGACGTGGTCATCTGGGGGTTTCCTTCGTGAGGCGGGTCCAGTCGGTGACGACGGGGACGAGATCGCACTGCGCCCAGAACGGCAGCTGGTCGCGGTGGTGGGGTGAGCCGGTGACGCCGTCCGCGCCGAGCGGGACCGCCCAGAGGCTGTCCTCGCGGCGGGCCAGGTCCCAGACGTAACGGGCCGACGATGCACGGGCGGTGAGATCGGTGAACCCGGGCACGGTGGAGGTGGCGTTCACGCAGTCGTGGTCGCCGCCGAGGCCGGGCCACTCGGCCTCCGGGTCGGGGAGGGCCGACCAGGGGGCCAGCCGGTGGACCTCCGACCAGGGGGCGTCGGGGCGGTCGGCGGCGGCCGTATCTTCCAGGGCGGTGCGGACGTGGGCCGCGCGGTCGAGGCCGGGCAGGAGGGGGGTGGTCAGCAGGCCTTCGAGGGCATAGCCGATCTTCGGGACCAGGTACAGCCAGGGGTGGAACACCTCCGGGCCGGAGGGGGCGTCGGCGAGTCCGGCGAAGACGGGGTCGGCGGCGAAGGCGCGTACGGTCGCGGTCCGGAAGGCCGAGAAGACGCTCGCGTCGGTGCTCTCGGCCGCCATGTGGCGGTCCCAGGCGAGCAGCCGGGTGCGCAGTGCGGCTGCCTCCGGGGAGAGGCCGCCGAGTCCGGGCAGCAGGGCCAGCAGCGGCTCGGCGGAGGCCAGGTACGTGTCCCGGTGTACGTCGGCCATCGCCTTCGGGGTCCAGTCCGCGGAGCCGGAGAGCAGCTCGCGGATGCGGTTGGCGCGGTGCGGGGGCGCGAACTCCACGCCGAGCGGTGAGGCGATGCCGCGCGCGTTCGCCATGACGGCGAAGCCCTGCACGGGCTCGGCGGGGGTCTCGGCCCAGCCCTGCCAGGTGTACCGGGGATCCCAGGCGGGCACCGGGCGCAGCCGGTTGGCCCGGTGGCGCAGCGGGACCGCGCCGGCGACGCGGTGCAGCAGGCCGCCCTCGGCGTCGGCGGCGTGGACGACGTTGACGGGCTCGGCCCAGCCGTCGAAGGCGCGGTCGATGTCGGCGACGGTACGGGCGCGCAGCAGGGCGGGGAGGACGGCGAAGCCGAGGTCGCGGCGGACGCGGGGCGGGTAGCGGAGGGCGAGGGTCTGGCCGCCGCCGTCCGTCTCGTCCCGGATGATGACGGGGCCGCGCGCGGTCTCCAGGACCTCGACCTCGACCGGGTCGGCGCCGGCGACGGTGATGGTCTCGGTGTGCCGGGCGACGGGCTCCCATGCGCCGTCGGGGCCGAGGGCCTCGATCACGTCGGGGGCGGCGGGGGCGGTGCGCAGTCGCTCGGCGTACAGGTCCTGGTAGTCGGACATGGCGTTGGTGATCGCCCAGGCGGCGCTGCCGGTGTGCCCGAAGTGGCCGAGGCCGGGGATGCCGGGGACGGCCAGGCCGAGGACGTCGTACTCGGGGCAGGAGAGCCGTATTTGCTGGTACACGCCCGGGTCCTCGATGAACCGGTGCGGGTCGCCCGCGATGATCGCCGAGCCGGTGGCGGTCCGGTCGCCCGGGACCAGCCAGCCGTTGCTGCCGGCGGTGCCGGGGCCGTCGGTGGCGAAGAGGGTGACGGCCTCGTCCCCGAGGGCTCGGGCCACGCGCTCGCGCCACAGCTTGGTGGCGAAGCCGGCGAAGAGGATGTGCGTGGCGATCCAGATGGCGAGGGGTACCCAGGGCTCCCACGGGGTGGGGGCGTGGCCGGTGCGGGCGAACCGCTCGTCGCGGGCGGCGCCCCGGGCCAGCCCGTCGTTGACGCCGTCCACGTACGCCCGGACCCAGGCGGCGGTGTCGGGGTCGAGCGCCTCGTGGCAGCGGCGGGCGGTGTCGGCGAGCCGGGACCGGCGGGCGAAGCGGTCCCAGGCGACGGACTCCGGGCCGAGGAAGGCGGCGCTGGAGCCCTGGGCGCGGTGGCGCTCGACCTCCAGCTGCCAGGCGCGGTCGAGGGCGGTGGTGTAGCCCTGGGCGTAGGCGAGGCGGTCGGCGTCGGCGGCGCGGAGGTGGGGGATGCCCCAGTCGTCGCGGTAGAGCTCGAAGGCGTCGGCTCCGGTGGCATCGGCCACGCCGGCGTCCGCTCCGGTGGCGTTTGCGCCGACGTCGTCCGCGTTGGTCACAAGGCTCACACTCATCCCCCAGTGCATTAGGTTAGGCTGCCCTAACTATAGGGCTCGAGGGAGGGGTGGTCACACATGGGAGGCGTCGGCAAGGGCTGGGAGGGCGTGGTCCTTCGGCTTCTGCGGGGCAAGGACTTCACGTTCACGGTCACGGGCGCGGAGGACGTCACGGAGCACTACCGCCGCGTGCACGTGACGGACGGCGGGCTGCTCGCGGCGGCCGGTGAGTCGCTCCACCCGACGATGTGGGTGCGGCTGTGGTTCGAGAGCGCCGGCAAGCCGCACACGCGGGCGTACACCCTGGTCGACCCGGATCCGGCGGAGGGCACGTTCAGCCTGGAGTTCGCACTCCACGACGGCGCCGCGAGCGCGTGGGCGCGGGCCGCGAAGCCGGGCGACACCATCGAGGCCACCGTCCAGGGGACCGGTTTCACCGCCCCGGCGCCCGAGCCCGAGCGGCTGCTGGTGATCGGCGACCCGGCCTCGGTCCCGGCGATCAACTCCCTGCTGGACGCCTACCCGCAGACCCCGGCGACGATCTGGCTGGAGACGCAGCACGCGTCGGACGCCGGCCTGCCGGTACGGCTGGACCCGGCCCGGCACGAGATCAGGCGGGTCGAGCGCACGGGCTCGGCACTGGTGGACCAGGTGAAGGCGCAGCTCCCGCAGCTCGTCGCGGACCCGGCGTCGGCGTACGTCTGGCTCGCCTGCGACACGGTGACGACCCGGACGCTGACGGCGTACCTGCGCAAGGATCTGGCCCTGCCGAAGCAGCGCGTGAACGGTCTGGGCTACTGGCGGGCCGCCTGACGGGCCTTGGGGCCCTGGGGCCTTGCGGCCTTCGTGTCCGAGGGCTTGAGGGCTTGAGGGCTTGAGGGCTTGCGGGCCTGACGGGCCCGGGCGGTCCCGCCGGGCGCGTCAGGCTCCGGTGGCGCCGTCGATGGCCTCGCGCAGGAAGTCGGCGTGTCCGTTGTGGCGGGCGTACTCGTGGATCAGGTGCAGCATCACGAGCCGCAGCGAGGCCTCCTCCTTCCAGCCGGCCACGTAGGCCGTCACGTCGAGGGACTCGGCGGCCGCCTCGATGCGCCGGGCGTGCGCGACCTCCGCCTCCCAGGCGGTGAACGCCTCCTCGCGAGTGGCGCCGGCGGCGTTGTAGGCGGCCTGGAAGTCGTGGGTGCCGGACCAGAGGTGGGGAAGCTCCTCACCGTTCAGGGTGCGGCGGAACCACTGCCGCTCGACCTCGCCCATGTGCCGGACCAGGCCCATCAGGGAGAGGGTGGACGGCGGCGACGAGGGCCGCCGCAGCTCCTCGTCGGTGAGGCCCTCGCACTTCCAGGCGAGGGTGGCCCGGTGGTAGTCGAGGTATGCGCGCAGGGTCTCGCGCTCGTCGCCGGTCAGCGGCGGTCCAATGCGTTCCATGGGGTGATCCTGCCCGGGAGACGCCGGGGCCGGAAGGGCTGGCGGGCAAGTGGGCGGGCCCTGCGACGGCGGGGCGGCTACGCGGTACCGGTCCAGACGTACGGCACCGTCGTGCCCAGGCGTGTGAAGCCCAGGCGTTCCAGGATCGGGCGGCTGTCGTCCGAGGCGTCCACCTGGAGGTAGCGGATGCCGCGCTCCGCTGCGATGCGGGCCCGGTGGGCGACCAGGAGGCGGTAGATGCCCCGGCCCCGCCACTCCGGGAGCGTGCCGCCGCCCCAGAGGCCCGCGAAGGAGGAGCCGGGGCGCATCTCCATGCGGGCCGCGCTGACCGGGGTGTCCCCGGCCATCGCCACCACCGCCGCGATGGTCTCCGGCTCCTCCTCCAGCAGGGTGAGCAGCAGGTGCCGGATCCTGGGGCGCTCCGTTCCGAAGGCCTTCGCGTGGACGTCCATCATCAGGTCGACGCCCGTCTCGTCCGTCACCACCCGCAGGGTGATCCCCTCCGGCGGCTCCACCGGCAGTGCGGCGAGCTCGTCCACCCGCCCCACCAGCAGGGTCTCGGCCGGCTCCGGGACGAAGCCCGCCGCGCGCAGCCGGTCGCCGAGATCCGCCGGCCGGTCGTGGTCGTACAGCTTCCACTCGAAGTCGCCGGCCCCGCGCCCCGCGAAGTACGCCAACTGCGCCGCGATCTCCGCATCCGCCGTCTCCTCGTCGAGGTCCGACCAGAGCACGCCGTTCCACCCCGGCCCGGGCGCGGTCTGCCGTACCACCGCCCCCGCCCGTTCCACCCTGGCCTCCGCGGCGTCCGGCAGTGCGTCGCGGCGCATCTCCCGGTCGTACTGGGCCCGTACCTTCAGCAGTTCGTCAGGATTCATCGCCATAGGCCCAGCTCACCAGCCGTCCGCCCGCCCGCACAACTGCATTAGCCTCACCCCGTGAACGACGACTCCATCTACACCGGCAAGGCCACCCCCGACGCCGCCACCGACCGCGGCTGGCTCCTCGGCCACTTCAAGGACCCCGCCGATCCGCGCCACAGCAAGGACGTGGAGATCAAGTGGGGAGTCCACCCGAAGGGCGACGAGCGGGCCCAGTGGGTACGGGGCGAGGAGCGCACCGCGCTGCAGGTGCTGATCAGCGGGCGCTTCCGGCTGGAGTTCCCCGGCCGGACCGTCGTCCTCGCCGAGCAGGGGGACTACGTCGTCTGGGGGCGCGGAGTCGACCACTCCTGGTACGCGGAGGAGGACGCGGTGGTCCTCACCGTCAGGTGGCCCTCCGTCCCGGGCTACCGGGCGGACGAGCCGGACGGCCCGTCGAGCGGATGACCTTGGTCCCGCACCGCTCCACGCCCCTGTGACGATGCACACGAAAGGGGCCAACGATCACGAAACGCTGGGATCGTGGCGGTGTATACCTTCTTGGCCGATTCCCGGGGCGATCCCCCGGGCCGTCGGCCTTCACGAGTTCCAGTGTCTTTGCGTCGGGCAGCTCCCGGTGAAGATCCGAACCACCAGGGAGCACGTCCGTTGGCAGCGATCGCACGGTGGTGCATCCGGCACCGGCTGACAGCCGTTCTCCTGTGGCTGCTGGCGCTCGGCGCCGCCGCCGCGGCAGCAGGGACCGCCGGATCGGCGTTCTCCAACGACTACGAGGTCCCGGGCACCGAGTCCAGCCGCGCCCATGCCCTCCTGCGGGCGGGCTTCCACGGCCACGGCGGTGACACCGACACCATCGTGTGGCGGGCCCCGGAGCATCAGAGCGTCCGTACTCCCGACGTCGAGCAGCGCATGACCAAGGCCCTCGCCGCCATCGCCGCGCTCCCCGGCGTCGGTTCGGTCGCCGGCCCCTACGGCCCCGGGCCCGAGAGCGCCGCGCAGATCAGCCCCGACGGGCGTACCGCCTATGCCGTGGTGACGTTCGACCGGCAGGCCGACTCCGTACCCAAGGCGCAGGCCGAGGCCGTCGTCGACGCCGCGAAGAACCCCGCCACCGAGGCGGACGGCCTCCAGGTCGAGCTCGGCGGCCGGGCGATCGCCCTGACCGAGGCGCCCACCGCACACGTCGCCGAGGTCATCGGCGTGGCCGTCGCGGCCCTCGTCCTCTTCCTCGCCTTCGGCTCGCTCGCCGCGAGCCTGCTGCCCATCGCGACCGCCCTGGTCAGCGTCGGCACCGCCTACTTCGGCATCACGCTCCTCGGGCACGCCATGCCCGTCGCCGACTTCGCCCCGATGCTCGGCACCCTCGTCGGGCTCGGCGTGGGCATCGACTATGCGCTGTTCATCGTGACCCGGCACCGCAAGGGCCTCATGCGCGGCCTGCCCGTCGAGGAGGCGGCCGAGCGGGCCGTAGCCACCACCGGCCGGGCCGTCGTGTTCGCCGGGGCCACCGTCTGCATCGCGCTGCTCGGCATGCTGGTGTTGAGGCTGAACTTCCTGAACGGCGTCGCGATAGCCGCCTCCCTCACGGTGGTGCTGACGGTCGCCGCCTCGGTCACGCTGCTGCCCGCCCTCCTCTCGTACATCGGCATGCGCGCCCTCTCGCGCCGCGAGCGCCGCAGGCTCGCGGCCGAGGGCCCGCGGCCCGAGACGCCCACCGGGTTCGCCGCCCGCTGGTCGGCCTTCGTGGAGCGGCACCCCAAACTGCTCGGCGCCGTCGCCGCGCTGGTCATGGCGGTGCTGGCGCTGCCCACCTTCTCCCTCCACCTGGGCACCTCCGACCAGGGCAACAACCCGGCCGGCTCCACCACCCGGCAGGCCTACGACCTCCTCGCCGACGGTTTCGGGCCCGGCACGAACGGCCCGCTCACCGTCGTCTCCCGCCTCGACGGCGCCGGGGACCGGATAGCCGTCGATCACCTGGCCGAGGCGCTCCGGACGACCGAAGGCGTCGCCGGAGTCGGCCCGGCCGTCTTCAACCGGAGCGGGGACACCGCCGTCCTGACCGTCATACCGGACTCCGCCCCGCAGTCCCGGGCCACGAGCGAGCTGGTCACGACGCTGCGCGAGGACGTCATCCCGGGCGCCGGACACGGCAACACCATGGACGTCCACGTCGGCGGTGTGACCGCGGGCTACGACGACTTCGCCGACGTCATCGTCGGGAAACTGCCGCTGTTCGTCGGGGTGGTGATCGCCCTGGGCTGCGTCCTGCTGCTGCTGGCCTTCCGCTCCCTCGGCATTCCGCTCAAGGCCGCCGCCATGAACGTCGCGGCCGTCGCCTCCTCCTTCGGCGTCGTCGTCGCGATCTTCCAGTGGGGCTGGGGGAGTGAGCTGCTGGGCCTGGGCAGCGCCGGCCCGATCGAGCCCTTCCTGCCGGTGATCATGGTGTCGGTCCTCTTCGGACTGTCCATGGACTACCAGGTGTTCCTGGTCAGCCGGATGTACGAGGAGTGGCTGGAGACGGGCGACAACCGGCGGGCCGTCCGCATCGGCCTCGCCGAGACCAGCCGGGTGATCAACTCCGCGGCGGTCATCATGATCTCCGTCTTCCTGGCCTTCGTGCTCAGCGGCGACCGGATCATCGCGATGTTCGGCATCGCGCTCGCCGCGGCCGTCGCACTCGACGCCTTCGTGCTGCGCACCCTCCTCGTCCCGGCGCTGATGCACATGCTCGGCGGCGCCAACTGGTGGCTGCCCGCCTGGCTGGACCGCCGGCTGCCCAAGATCAGCATCGAGCCCCCCGAGTGCCGTTCGCATGCGACACTTCCCGCGCAGCGACCCGGTGCCGGCTCGGCCACGAGCGAGGACGGCGCCGAGCCCGCCACCGCATCCCGGTGATCCGGCAACCCGCCGTATGAGACCCAAGGAAGAAGCCGCATGTTCTCGATAGACCTCGCCGACGACGCCCAGCTGTTTCCGCTGGAGGTCTGGCACGCCGAGGAGTTCCTGGCGCACATGGACCGCGGCCGGGAGTTCATCGGCGAGCACATCGTCCTGGCCGACTACGTCACCGACCTCGACTCGGCGCGCGGCTTCCTCTCCACGTACGCGCAGAAGACGGCCGCCGACGGCGGGCGGATCTACGGCATCCGGGTCGGCGGCACCCTCGTCGGCGGGGTCCTCTTCCGCACCTTCGACGCCGAGTCGGGCAACTGCGAGGTCGGCTGCTGGCTGGAGCCGACGGCGGCCGGCCGGGGTCTGGTGACCAAGGCCTGCCGCGTCCTGATCGACTGGGCCTTCCACGAGCGCGGCATGCACCGCGCCGAGTGGCACGCCTCCTCGGACAACAAGAAGAGCCTCGCCGTCGCGGAGCGCCTCGGGATGACCCGCGAGGGCGTCCTGCGCGAGGCCTACCCGTACCGCGGCGTCCGCCAGAACACCGAGATCTGGGCCGTCCTCGCCCACGAGTGGCCGCCGGCTCCCACAGCCTGACACCCCCCGCCGCGGCCCCGGTCCGGGGCCCGCGGCCGGCCCGGCCCGACCGCATCGGCGCATTCTCAGAAACCTCTCAGACAAGCCGCCTACGGTGCCCCGCATGGACACCACGAAGACCGCCGACCCGACCGCTCCCGAGGCGGACACCGCCGAGCCCCAGGCCGCCGAGGCCGCCGAGGCCAAGGCCGACCTCAAGGACGCCCCCGCCGCGGAGACCGCCGGGGCCACCGAGCCCGCCTTCTCCGACGAGGAGCTCGAGGACGCGCTCCACGACGAGCTCGACGACACCGAGAAGGTGTCCGAGGGCGTCGGCGCCGCGGCCTCCGCCGTCGTCGCGGCCGGGCTCGGGCTCGTCGCCCTGAGCGGCAGCTGGGTCTCGCGCGTCATAGCCGAGCGCCAGACCCTCGTGGGCCAGATCGAGTCGGTCAACGCCGCCACCACCGAGGCGAAGATCCAGGCCCTGTACGGCGACGCCTGGCACATGACCGCCCTCGTCAACGGTGTCCTGTCCACCCTCGCCCTCCTCCTCGCCGTCTTCGTGCTGGCCCGCCCCGCCTTCGGCGCCCCCGGCCGCACCCTCCCGACCTGGGTCCGCGCCGTCTCCTGGGCCGCCGTCGCGCTCGGCGCCCTGGGCGTACTGCTCTTCGGCCTCATGTACTTCGACATCCTGGCTCCCCTCCCGAAGGCCGCCTAGGACCTCCGTTTCGCCCGCCTAGGACCCCCTCCTAGGCACTCCCGGTCCGCCCCGGGGTCCTTCGGCCGCGGCCTAAGGACCCCCGCCCCGCACAGATGCGGCATGCGCCCGATGTGCCGGCACCCCCTGGGACGCGAATCTTGGATCACACCGAACGAGGTGCCGAGAAACGCAGACCAGGGAGTACGAGATGTTCGAGTACGAGATCGCCACCGCCCGCCGCGCCGACCTCATCCGCGAGGCGGACGCGTACCGCCGCGTCCAGGAGGCCAAGAAGGCGCGCCGCGCCTCCTCTCGCAGCCAGGAACCCGAAGGGCCGGTGAGCGGGCAGCGCAGCCGCTTCACCCGCGCCGCGTAGCCCGCGCCGCGAAAAGCGTGGACCGGCACGTGATGAGAAGCGCACCGATAACGAGTGCCGTCGGCCCGGGATCCTGTGCGATGCTCGGCGACGTGGAGACCAGATCTGTCAGCCCGGTGTTCGTCGGCCGAGCCGACGAACTGGCCGTACTCACCGACGCATTGGCGCGCGCCGCGGGCCAGGAGCCGCAGGCGATGCTCATCGGGGGCGAGGCCGGGGTCGGAAAGACCCGCCTCACCGAGGAGTTCCTCTGCGAAGCGGCCCGCCGCGGTGCGGTCGTGGCCGTCGGAGGCTGTGTGGAGATCGGGGCGGAGGGACTTCCCTTCGCCCCGTTCTCGACGGCTCTGCGCACCCTGCACCGCCAGCTCCCGGGGGAGTTGGCGGCCGCGGCCGCCGGCCAGGAGGACGAACTCGCCCGGATCCTTCCCGAACTCGGCGACACCCCCCGCGGCCCGCACGACGAGGAGAGCACCGCCCGGCTCTTCGAACTGACGGCCCGGATGCTGGAGCGGCTCGCCGCCGACCGCACCGTCGTCCTGGTCCTGGAAGACCTGCACTGGGCGGACACCTCCACCCGGCACCTGCTCTCCTACCTCTTCCGCACCCTCGCCAGTGGCCGGCTCGTCGTCGTCGCCACCTACCGGGCCGACGACGTCCACCGCCGCCACCCGCTGCGGCCGCTGCTCGCCGAACTGGACCGGCTCCGCACCGTCCAGCGCATCGAACTGCCCCGCTTCAACCGGGCCGAGGTGCGCCGCCAGCTCGCCGGCATCCTCGCCGCGCAGCCCGACGAAGCCTTCGTGGACTCCGTCTTCGACCGCTCCGACGGCAACGCCTTCTTCGTCGAGGAACTCGCCGCCTGCCAGGAGAGCGGCTGCCGCGCAGGACTGACCGAGTCCCTGCGCGACCTGCTGCTCGTCCGCGTCGAGGTGTTGCCGGACGCCGCCCAGCGGGTGGTGCGCATCGTCGCCGAGGGCGGCTCCACCGTGGAGTACCCGCTCCTGCGCGCCGTCGCCGGGCTGACGGAGGACGAGCTGATCGAGGCCCTGCGCGCCGCCGTCGGCGCCAACATCCTCCTCGCCACCACCGACGGGGACGGCTACCGCTTCCGCCACTCGCTGGTCCGCGAGGCCGTCAGCGACGACCTGCTGCCCGGCGAGCGCGCCCGCGTCAACCGCCGCTACGCCGAGGCCATGGAGGCCGACGGCTCGCTGATCCGCGCCGAGGAGCGGGTCATCCGGCTGGCCAGCTACTGGTACCACGCCAACGACGCCGCCAAGGCGCTGCCCGCCGTCCTCGCCGCCTCGGTCGCCGCCCGCCGCCGGCACGCCTACTCCGAACAGCTGCGGCTGCTGGAGCGGGCGTTGGACCTGTGGGAGAGCGCGCCGGAGGAGGTCCGCGAGGCGCTGCGCCCGGTGGACTACACCGATGTGTACCCTCCGTGCGGCTGCGACCCGGCCACCACCCCGCTGCAGCGGCTCGACCTGCTGGCCGAGGCGACCGTCGCCGCCCGCTTCGGAGGCGAACGCGAACGCGCCCTGAAGATCACCAAGACGGCGCTGCGGCTGCTGGAGGAGGACCAGGACCCGCTGCGGGCCGCCTGGTTCTGGACCGAGCGCTCCCGGCTCGTCGCCAGCCTCGGCCGCGGCGACGGCTGGGAGGAGCTCGCCAGGGCCCAGGAGCTCGTCAAGGGGCTGCCCCCGTCCCAGGTGCACGCCGAGGTCCTGGTCCGGGCCGCGGGCTGGGGCATGCTCCACAACCCCGGCCCCGGCAACCTCGACGCCGCGGAACGCGCCGTCGACTACGCCCGCATGGTCGGGGCCGAGGAGATCGAGCTCAACGCCCGGATCACGGTGGGCTGCCTGCTCACCGACTCCGGCGACGCCGAGCGCGGCCTCGCCGAGATGCACGCGGTCCGGGAGCGGGCCACGGAGCTGGGGTTCGTCATGCTGGCGGGACGTGCACATATCAACCTCACCTCTCAGCTGGAAAGTACGGGCCGGTCCCGCGAAGCCGTGGAACTGGCCGAACAAGGGGTCGAACTCGTCAAGAAGTCCCGGCTGCTGGACACCGAGGCCTGGCTCAGCGGGAACATGGCGGAGAGCCTGTACAACCTCGGCCGCTGGGACGAGGCAGCCGAAGCCGCCCGGCGCGCCCTGAGCGTCGGCCAGAGCGCGGCCCCGCGTGGCTCCGCCTCCGCACGGCTGTCCTACCTGGCCCTGGCGCGCGGCGAAATGACCGAGGCGACCGGCCGGCTCGCCGCCGCCCACACCCACTTCGGCACCCACGACAGCCAGCCCCAGCACCGCATACCGCTCTACCGCCTCGCGGTCGGCGTGGCCGCGGGGGAGGGGCGGATAGCCGACGTCCGCGCGGAGATCGCGGATGCGGTCGCCCACGGCTTCCCGCTCGGCCACCACCGCTACGCCTGGCCGCTGCTGCTCGCCGCCGGCTCCGCCGAGGCGGACGCCCGGGGACTCCCCGTCGCCGACGCCGGCCGCGAAGCCGCCCTGGACGTACTCCGCGGCGCCGCCCGCGCGCTGGCCACCCCGGTGCCCGTGTGGGCCGCCCACGCCGAGTTCTTCCGCGCCGAGCTGCTGCGGGCCGAGGACCGGGACACCGCCGCCGACTGGGCCGCCGTCGAGCAGGCCGTCCGCCCGCTGGAGCGCCCGTACCTGCTGGCCCGCGCCCGCCACCGGCTCGCCGAGGCCCTGCTGGTCTCCGGCGGCTGCCGCGAAACCGCCGCCGTCCTGCTCCGCGAGGCCTACGCCACCGCGGACCGGCTCGGCTCCCGCAGGCTCCGCGAGGACCTGGCCCTGCTCGCCCAGCGCGCCCGGCTCCCGCTCACCGAGGCCGACACACCCGCGGCCCTGCCCGCTCCGGATACCGACCCCGTCGAGGCCCTGGGCCTGACCAGCCGCGAGCGGGACGTACTGCGCCTGGTCGCGGCGGGCAACAGCAACCGCCAGATCGCCGAGGAGCTCTTCATCTCCCCGAAGACGGCCAGCGTGCACGTCTCGAACATCCTGGCCAAGCTGGGCGTCGCCGGCCGTGGCGAAGCGGCCGCCCTCGCCCACCGGCTGCGGCTGTTCGCGCCCCTCACTCCTGCGGGGGCTGCTCAGCCGGGCGTATGAGCACCTTGCCGGAGTCGAGGTCTATCGGACCGCGTCCCGGATCGCCGTCGTTCACGTCGGTCCGGGACAGCTCCAGCCGCTTCTTCTCCTCATCCGTGTGCTTGCGCCCCGGGCTGAACAGCTCCTCGATCATGTTGAACACCGCGCCCACCGTGCCTTTCGCCCCCACCGGGGACCCGTCGGTTACCGCACCGTCAGTGTCAGGATCCTGTCGTCGCCCGCCTCCGGCGATCCGCGGCCGTCCGTCTCGCTCGTGACCAGCAGCAATCTGTCACCGCCGAGGGCGATCACCGTGCGCAGCCGGCCGTACTTCCCCGTCAGGAAGGCCTCCGGCTCGGCCACCGGAGCGGCCCCGGCCAGCGGGATCCGCCACAGCCGCTCGCCCTTCAGCCCGGCCATCCACACCGAGCCCTGCGCCCAGGCGATCCCGCTCGGCGAGGCCTCGTCGGTCTTCCAGACGGCCACCGGATCACGCAGACCGGGCTTGCCCGCCTTCCCCTCGGCCTCCGGCCAGCCGTAGTTCGCGCCGGGCTCGATCAGGTTCAGCTCGTCCCAGGTGTTCTGGCCGAACTCGGCGGCCCACAGCCGTTTGTCCTTGTCCCAGGCCAGGCCCTGCACATTGCGGTGCCCGTAGGAATAGACGACGGAGTCGGCCTCCGGGTTCCCGTGCACCGGCTGCCCGTCCGGGGTCATCCGCAGGATCTTGCCGCCCAGCGACTTCTTGTCCTGCGCGAGCCCGGTGTCGCCGGTCTCGCCCGTCCCCGCGTAGAGCATCTTGTCCGGGCCGAAGGCGATCCGGCCGCCGTTGTGGACCAGGCCCTTGGGGATGCCCCGGAACACCGTGTCCGGCGCGCCCAGTTGCTGGCCTGCGTCCCTCTGCTCGTCGTACCGCATCCGGGCGATGCGGTTGTCGGACTCCGTCGTGAAGTACGCGTACACCATGCGGTCCGAGGCGTACGAGGGCGACAGCGCGAGTCCCAGCAGCCCGCCCTCCCCGCCCGGGGCCACCCCGGGCACCTTGCCGATCGGCGTCACCTTGCCCGTGGCCGCTGCGACCCTGCTGATCGTCCCCTTGTCCCGCGAGGCGACCAGCAGGTCCCCGTCGGGCAGCGGGGCCACCCCCCACGGAGACTCCAGGTCCTTGGCGATCTCGCCCGCCACCGACACGGAGCCCTTGGCCGGCGGCGGGGCGGCCTCCGAGGAGCCGGACGCGGACCCTGCCGGGCCGGTCGCCGAGGGCGTGGGTGCCGCGCGGGGTGGTGAGGTGCCCGCCTTGCTGCCGGGGGCGCCCGCCGGGGCGCAGCCCGCCGCCAGCAGAGCCCCGCATCCGGCCAGGGCGAATGCCGCCAGCACTCCACGGGTCCGGGGCCGCGGGCCCTCGTACAGCTTGTGCGCCTGTCCGTATCGCATCGTCCTGCTCCCCTCCGGTCCTGCGATCGTGCCCTTCACCTGTCTCAACAGCTGCGGCAGTTCCCGAAGTTCCACCACTCGTACACCCGATCGAGTGGTTGTGCCGGCGGCGGGGGGAGCCCGGACCGGCCACGGCCACGGCCCCGGCCCCGGGCCCTCGCTCAGTCCCAGGCTCCCACCGCCGCCGGCAGCGCCGCGATCTCGGCCAGGTCCCCGGCCGCCAGCCGGACCTCCGCCGCCCCCGCGTTCTCCGCCGCCCAGTGCGCCCGGTCGGCCCCCGGCACCGGCACCACCTGCGGCCCCTGCGCCAGCACCCACGCCAGCGCCACCTGCGCCGCCGTCACCTGCGGCCCGTGCCGCCGGGCCACCCGCCGCAGCCCCGCCACCAGCACCTGGTTCGCCGCCATCGACTCCGCCGTGAACCGAGGATGCCGCGCCCGTACGTCCTCCCACTCGAAGCCCTCGCCGGGCCTGAGCGTCCCGGTCAGGAACCCGCTGCCCAGCGGCATCGCCGCCAGGAACCCCACCCCGCGCGCCGCACACCACGGCAGCAGCTGCCGCGCTGCCTCGGGGGACCACACCGACAGCTCCGCCTGCACCGCGCTCACCGGGAACACCTGCTGGACCCGCTCCAGGTGCCCCAAGGTCACCCGGTACGCCCGGTCCCCGCGCCGCCCCGCCCCCGGCCCGGCACCCGCGCCCAGCGCGCAGAACCCGAGCGCCCGCACCTTCCCGGCACCCACCAGCTCCGCCATCGCCCCCCAGGTCTCCTCCACCGGGACGTCCGGATCGACCCGGTGCAGCTGGTAGAGGTCTATGACGTCCGTCCGCAGCCGCCGCAGCGAGGCGTCGCAGGCCCGCCGCACGTAACCGGGCCGGCCGTCCGCCACCACGTGCTGCTCGCCCGCCCGCAGCCCCACCTTGGCGGACACGAACGCCTCCGGCCGCCGCTCCCGCAGCACCCGCCCCAGCAGCAGCTCATTGGTGAACGGCCCGTACAGGTCGGCGGTGTCCAGCAGGTTCGCCCCCAGGTCCAGCGCGGTGTGCACCGTGGCCAGCGACTCCTCGCCGCGGCGCCGCGAGGGCGCGTACGCCCAGCTCATCGGCATGCACCCGAGCCCGACGGCGCCCACCGTCAGCGCCCCCGCCCCGATCGACCTGCGCTCCACCCGTGCGTCCCCCTCCCGGTCCGGCAAACAAACTAACGGCTTGATCAGGATCCCTTGGCCTTGGCATAGCCTCGTGATCATGACTGCAAAGACAGCGGACGTCTGGCTCCCGTTCCCCGCCGAGGAGATCGAGGGCCTCCCCGACACCTTCCGCTACCGCCACTGGGACGGTGAGGACACCTTCCCGGCCGATCCGGCCGCCTGCGTCTTCTACGTCACCCCGTACATGAAGTCCGCCGAGGTCACCCTGCGCCCGCTGGCCGTCATGCCGGACCTCGAGGTCGTACAGACGCTGACCGCGGGCATCGACCACGTCCTGGGCGGCCTCGACCTCCTGCACCCCGGCGTACGGCTGTGCAACGCGCGCGGCGTCCACGAGGCGAGCACCGCCGAGCTGGCGCTCACCCTCACCCTCGCCTCGCTGCGCGGCATCCCCGGCATGGTGCGCGGCCAGGACCGCGAGGAGTGGCGCGGCGGCTTCTACGAAGCCCTCGCCGACAAATCCGTACTGATCGTCGGGTACGGATCGATCGGCGCGGCCATCGAGGACCGGCTCGCGCCCTTCGAGTGCGCGCGGGTCACACGCGTCGCACGCTCGGCGCGCACCACCACGCGCGGGCCGGTGCACGCGCACGCCGAGCTGCCCCGGCTCCTCCCGCAGGCCGACGTGGTGATCCTCTCCACGCCGCTGACCGACGCGACGCGGGGCCTGGCCGACGCCGCCTTCCTGGCCGGCATGAAGGACGGCGCGCTGCTGGTGAACGTGGCGCGCGGCCCCGTCGTCGAAACCACCGCGCTGCTGGCGGAACTGGAGTCGGGCAGGCTGCGCGCGGCACTCGACGTCACCGACCCGGAACCGCTGCCCGTCGGCCATCCGCTCTGGCATGCTCCGAATGTCCTGATCACGCCTCACGTCGGCGGCAGCAGTACGGCGTTCGAGCCACGGGCCAAGCGCCTGGTCGCCCGACAGCTGCACCGGTTCGCCGCCGGGGAGCCCGTCGAGAACACGGTACTGATCACCGGGTGACGCGCTGTGCGCACGCTCCGCATCCGCCCGAACGCGCACAGTGGCCACAACTCCCCGCGTGGTAACGGAGAGTAGACCATCTATGTCCCTGAGTGACGAAAGTGGTGTATCGTCCGGAACAAGGGGCTGCAGCGCATTCGTCTGGCGCTGGGGAGTGATCGGACACTTTGGGGGGCGACGGGCGATGTACGGCCAATGGACGAACGATCCGATGCGGCACAGCCGCCGGAGGCGGCGCTGCCGGGACTGGACTGCGCCGGAACCAGCCAGCGAGGGGGACCGGTGAGTGCCCCGGGGGCGGCGCTGCTGACCAGGCAGCCCGTCCCGGGCGGCGGTGGCAGGAGCCTGGCGATGCAGCTGCTCCTCGCCGTGATCAGCGGTGGTTACGCCGTCGGCGCCGCCCTCGGCTGGGGCTCCGAGGAACTCGCCGAGATCATGGGCGACTTCGGGCTCAGCGCCGCCGCCCTGCTCGCCGCCGTCTCCTGCTACACCTACGCACGGGCGATCGACAGCCGCGAGCGTCCGGCCTGGCTGCTCTTCGCCTTCTCCTCCCTCATGGGAGCCTGCGGCAACGCCGTCTGGGGCTGGTACGAGGTGATCCTCGGCGAGGCCGTCCCGAAGCCCTCGGTCGCCGACTTCGCGTTCCTCTGCTTCGCGCCGCCCGCCATCGTGGGCCTGCTCGTCCTCGCCAAACGCCCGGTCACCCGCGCCGGCTGGGTCTGCCTCGGGCTCGACTCCTGGCTCATCGGCGGGTCCCTGCTCACCCTGTCCTGGAGCCTGGCCCTTGCGCACGCGGCGCGCACCGCCCAGTCCGGGGCCCCCGGCAGCGTCCCGCGCGCCGCGCTCTCCCTCGCCTACCCGCTGCTGGACATCGCGCTCGTCTCCATGGTGCTGGTCCTGCACTTCCGGCGCTCCGAGGCGAACCGCTCGGCCGTCAACACCGCCATCGCGGCCCTGGCCCTGACCGTGCTCAGCGACGCCCTCTTCACCTCGCCGCTGCTGAGCGCCGAATACCAGTCCGGGCAGCTGCTCGACGCTGGCTGGTTCGCCGGCTCGCTGCTGCTCGCGTACGCACCCTGGGGCGCCCGGCGCATGCACCCGGACCCGGGGACGCCGGGGCTGCCGCGCGCCGAGCGCCCCGTCAGCCGCCCGATCACCGGCTCGCTGCCCGCCCTCACGCCGTACCTCGCGGCGGCCGTCTGCACCCTGGGCATCCTGTACAACGTGGTGGACGGCCGGAAGGTCGACCGGGTGGTCGTCTTCACCGGCTGCACGGTCGTGCTCGCCCTCGTCATCCGGCAGGGCATCATGCTCATCGACAACATCGCTCTGACGCAGGAACTGGCCCAGAAGGAGAACCACTTCCGCTCCCTGGTCCAGGGCTCCAGCGACGTGATCATGATCGCCGCACCCACGGGGACCCTGCGCTACGTCAGCCCCGCGGCGGCCGGGGTCTACGGGCGCGAGGCCGAGGAGCTCGTCGGCACCGAGCTCGCCACCCTGATCCACCCGCACGACCTGGGCCGGGTGGTCCACGAGGTACGCCGCTTCCTCGCGGCACCGCCTGCAGAGGAGCCGACCACCCGCATCGAATGCCGCTTCAAGTCGGGCGGCGGCGACTGGCTCAACGTGGAGTCCACCGTCAACCGCCACCAGGGCGGCCTCATCCTCAACAGCCGGGACGTCACCGAGCGGGTCCGCCTCCAGGCGCAGCTCCAGCACAGCGCCGAGCACGATCCGCTGACCGACCTGCCCAACCGGGCCCTGTTCACCCGCCGGGTCCGCCAGGCGCTGACCGGCCGGCGTGCGGGGGACCACAGCACCGCCGTGCTCTTCATCGACCTCGACGGGTTCAAGGCGGTCAACGACACCATCGGCCACCAGGCCGGCGACGAGCTGCTCATCGAGGCCGCGCACCGCCTCCAGGACTCGGTGCGCGCCGGGGACACCGCGGCCCGCCTCGGCGGCGACGAGTTCGCGGCGCTGATCCTGGGCGACGGCAACCGCGACCGCAGCGCCCGCGAGTACCAGGTGCACGAGATCGCGGACCGGCTGCGCACCACCCTGTCCCAGCCGTACCGGATCGCCGGCAGCGAGGTCCGGGTCGCCGCCAGCATCGGCGTGGCCTTCGCCGACCCCGGCATCACCCCTTCGGACCTGATGCGCAACGCGGATCTGGCGATGTACCGCGCCAAGGCGGGAGGCAAGGACCGGGTCGAGCTGTACGCGCCGCAGATGCAGGCCGAGGTCGTGCGGAAGGCGGAGCTCGCGGGGCGGCTGCGCACCGCGCTGCACGACGGGGAGTTCGCCCTGCTGCACCAGCCCGTGGTCTCGCTGGCGACCGGCGAGGTCACGGTCGTGGCGGCGCAGGCCCGCTGGCGCTCGGCCCAGGGGATCCTGTTCACCCCGGCGGAATTCCTCCGGGTGGCCGAGTACAGCGAGGGCGCGGCGGCAGGCCAGGGCGGACGCGGCGGGCTCCCCGGGGGCGCGCCCACCCGGGCCGCCGAGCTGGGGCGCTGGCTGCTGGAGGAGGCCGTGGGGCAGGCCGCCGAGCGGCACCGGATCGGGCACGACGTACCGGTGGCCGTCCGGATGAGCGCGCAGCGGCTGCTGGACCTGGGGCCGGCGGCAGCAGGGGGAGCCGTGCCGCTCGGCTCCGTGGAGGCCCTGCTGAACCGCCACGGGCTGCCGTCCGGGGCCCTGGTGATCGAACTGGCCGACAGCGACCCCAGAGTCCCCTTCGACGAGCTGGAGCGGCGCCTGGCGGCCCTGCGCCGGCTCGGGGTCCTGATCGCCCTGGACGGCTTCGGCAGCGGCTACGCGGCCATCAGCGCCCTGCGCCGGCTTCCCGTGGACATCCTGAAGCTGGACAGAGGCCTGGTCGAGGGCGTGGTCGAGTCCGCCCGACTCCACAAGATCACCGCTGGTTTGTTGCGCATTGCAAATGATTTGGGCATGCAGTCGGTGGCCGACGGGGTGGACCTCCCCGAGCAGGTCATGGCGCTGCGCGCAATGGGCTGCACACACGGCCAGGGAGCGGCCTTTTCCGGCCCGCTCGACGAGTACAGGCTGCGCCGCGCGCTTGTGCGCGGTACGTTCCCAGTACCGGGCGGGGCGGCCCAGCCCGCCTTGGCCGGTGGTTCGTCCGGGGGCTCGATGGCCATCCGCAGAGGCTCACATAATGAGACGCCCGTCCCACCCGCTTGACATCCCCCTCCCGCCGGAGGGAGGGTCAGTGCCATGCGCACCCGAATTCTCGTACTTGGAAAGCGCGTCGGCTGAAGCTGGGGCCAACATGTCCCCGCTCCGCACACCCGACGCGCTCCCCTCGCTTGCCTCCTGGCACGAGGGGTTTTTTGTTGCACTGGCACACCTTCGAATCCGCGTAAAACCCTCAGCCTCGAGAAGAGAATGCCGATGACCGAGCAGGCCACCGGGGCCCACCATCCGCAGCCGCGGCCCCGTTCCGGCGGACACCAGCCCGCCGCAGTTGAGCACGTCACGGGTGCGCAGTCCCTCATCCGCTCTCTCGAAGAGGTGGGGTGCGACACCGTCTTCGGAATCCCGGGCGGGGCCATCCTCCCGGCGTACGACCCGATGATGGACAGCACCAAGGTGCGCCACATCCTGGTCCGTCACGAGCAGGGCGCCGGCCACGCTGCGACCGGCTATGCGCAGGCCACCGGCAAGGTGGGCGTCTGCATGGCCACCTCCGGCCCGGGCGCCACCAACCTGGTCACCCCGATCGCCGACGCGCACATGGACTCCGTGCCGCTCGTCGCGATCACCGGCCAGGTCTCCTCCAAGGCGATCGGCACCGACGCCTTCCAGGAGGCGGACATCGTCGGCATCACGATGCCGATCACCAAGCACAACTTCCTGGTCACCAAGGCCGAGGACATCCCGAGGACGATCGCCGAGGCCTTCCACATCGCCTCCACCGGGCGCCCCGGCCCGGTCCTGGTCGACATCGCCAAGGACGCCCTGCAGGCGAAGACCACCTTCACGTGGCCGCCCTCGCAGGACCTCCCGGGCTACCGGCCGGTCACCAAGCCGCACGCCAAGCAGATCCGCGAGGCCGCCAAGCTCATCTGCCAGGCCAAGCGCCCGGTCCTGTACGTCGGCGGCGGCGTCATGAAGTCCGGCGCGACCGCCGAACTGAAGGTCCTCGCCGAGCTGACCGGCGTGCCGGTCACCACCACGCTGATGGCGCTGGGCTCCTTCCCCGACAGCCACCCGCTGCACGTGGGCATGCCGGGCATGCACGGTGCGGTCACCGCCGTCACCGCCCTGCAGAAGTCGGACCTGCTGATCGCGCTCGGAACCCGCTTCGACGACCGCGTCACCGGCAAGCTGGACAGCTTCGCCCCGTTCGCCAAGGTCATCCACGCGGACATCGACCCGGCCGAGATCGGCAAGAACCGCGAGGTCGACGTCCCGATCGTCGGTGACGCCCGCGAGGTCATCGCCGACCTGATCCAGGCGGTCCAGGCCGAGCACACCGAGGGCAACGCCGGGGACTACTCCGCCTGGTGGAAGGACCTCAGCCGCTGGCGCGAGACCTACCCGCTGGGCTACGAGACCCCCGCGGACGGCATGCTCTCGCCGCAGCAGGTCATCCAGCGCATCGGCGAGCTCGCGCCCGAGCACACCATCTACGCGGCCGGCGTCGGCCAGCACCAGATGTGGGCCTCGCACTTCGTCAACTACGAGGAGCCCCGCACCTGGCTGAACTCCGGCGGCGCCGGAACCATGGGCTACGCGGTCCCGGCCGCGATGGGCGCCAAGGTCGGCATGCCGGACCGCACGGTCTGGGCGATCGACGGTGACGGCTGCTTCCAGATGACCAATCAGGAACTGGTCACCTGCGCGCTGAACAACATCCCGATCAAGGTCGCGATCATCAACAACGGTGCGCTGGGCATGGTCCGCCAGTGGCAGACCCTGTTCTACAACCAGCGGTACTCCAACACCGTTCTGCACGCGGACGAGACGGGCCACGACACCGTCGGCTCCCAGCTCGGCGAGTCCACCGCCCCCCGCAAGGGCACCCGCGTCCCGGACTTCGTCAAGCTGTCCGAGGCCATGGGCTGCGTGGCGCTGCGCTGCGAGGACCCGGCCGACCTGGACAGGGTCATCGCCGAGGCCAATGCGATCAACGACCGTACCGTCGTGATCGACTTCATCGTCCACGAGGACGCCATGGTGTGGCCGATGGTCGCCGCCGGCACCTCCAACGACGAGGTCATGGCAGCCCGGGGCGTCCGTCCCGACTTCGGCGACAACGAAGACGACTGAGCCGAGAGAGCCTGAGAGAGAGAACGACTCACATGTCCAAGCACACGCTCTCCGTCCTGGTCGAGAACACGCCCGGCATCCTCGCCCGGATCGCCGCGCTGTTCTCCCGCCGCGGGTTCAACATCGACTCCCTCGCGGTCGGCGTCACCGAGCACCCCGACATCTCGCGCATCACCATCGTCGTGAACGTCGAGGACCTCCCGCTGGAGCAGGTGACCAAGCAGCTGAACAAGCTGGTCAACGTGCTCAAGATCGTCGAGCTGGAGCCGCACAACGCCATCGAACGCGAACTCGTTCTGGTGAAGGTCCGGGCCGACAACGAGACCCGGTCCCAGATCATCGAGATCGTCCAGCTGTTCCGTGCCAAGACGGTCGACGTCTCCCCTGAGGCCGTCACCATCGAGGCCACCGGCGGTGCCGACAAGCTCGGCGCGATGCTCAAGATGCTGGAGCCGTTCGGCATCAAGGAGCTCGTGCAGTCCGGCACGATCGCCATAGGGCGCGGCGGCCGGTCCATCACGGACCGCAGCCTGCGCGCGCTCGACCGCAGCGCCTGAGCAGCACCCCTGACGTCGCGTTGCCTCTCGCATCGCGAGACCAGGAAACTTCTTCCCCGTTCCCCGCCGTACGGTGGGAGCAACACCAGCGCACCAAGGAGATATCCCAGTGGCCGAGCTGTTCTACGAGAACGACGCCGACCTGTCCATCATCCAGGGCCGCAAGGTCGCGGTCATCGGCTACGGCAGCCAGGGCCACGCCCACGCGCTGTCGCTGCGTGACTCCGGCGTCGACGTCGTCGTCGGCCTGAAGGAGGGCTCGAAGTCCAAGGCCAAGGCCGAGGAGCAGGGCCTGAAGGTCGTCTCGGTGTCCGAGGCCGCGGCCTGGGCGAACGTCATCATGATCCTGACCCCGGACCCGCTGCAGGCCGAGATCTACGAGGAGTCCATCAAGGAGCACCTCGAGGAGGGCGACGCGCTCTTCTTCGGTCACGGCTTCAACGTCCGCTACGGCTTCATCAAGCCCCCGGCCAACGTGGACGTCGCCCTCGTCGCCCCGAAGGGCCCGGGCCACCTGGTGCGCCGCCAGTACGAGGAAGGCCGCGGCGTGCCCTGCATCGCCGCCGTCGAGCAGGACTTCTCGGGCAACGCCTTCGCCCTCGCGCTCTCGTACGCGGCCGGCATCGGCGGCACCCGCGCCGGCGTCATCAAGACCACCTTCACCGAGGAGACCGAGACCGACCTGTTCGGTGAGCAGGCCGTCCTCTGTGGTGGCGCCTCCGCCCTGGTCAAGGCCGGTTTCGAGACCCTGACCGAGGCCGGCTACCAGCCGGAGATCGCGTACTTCGAGTGCCTGCACGAGCTGAAGCTCATCGTGGACCTCATGTACGAGGGCGGCCTGGAGAAGATGCGCTGGTCGGTCTCCGAGACCGCCGAGTGGGGCGACTACATCACCGGCCCCCGCATCATCACGGACGCCACCAAGGCCGAGATGAAGCAGATCCTCGCCGAGATCCAGAGCGGCGAGTTCGCCAACACCTGGATGGCCGAGTACAAGGCCGGTCTGCCGAAGTACAACGAGTACAAGAAGGCCGACGAGGCACACCTGCTCGAAACCACCGGCAAGAAGCTGCGCAAGCTGATGAGCTGGGTCGACAGCGACGAGAGCTGATCCCGCGGCCGTGGGGCCGGGGCGGCGCACCGTCCCGGCCCCACGGCGCACCACCGGTTCGGCGGAATGCGGGCCTTCTCCGGCGCGGCTTGTCCACCCCGGCCAACCCCGGACGGGTGATCCTTCCGTACAGGCGGAATTCCGGCCGGGATCCGCCACTACACTGCTCAACACAACGCGTCAGGCCCACAGTGTCGTGCGTCTTCCACGCGGCTACCCCCTCCACCGCCTGCGGCCGTCGGGACGGCCGTCCGCACTGGACTTGTGAGGACCCACGTGAGCTCGAAACCTGTCGTACTCATCGCCGAAGAGCTGTCGCCCGCCACGGTGGACGCGCTCGGCCCGGACTTCGAGATCCGGCACGTCAACGGAGCCGACCGCGCGGAGCTGCTCCCCGCGATCGTGGACGTCGACGCCATCCTGGTGCGCTCCGCGACCAAGGTCGACGCGGAGGCCATCGCCGCCGCCAAGAAGCTGAAGGTCATCGCCCGCGCCGGTGTCGGCCTCGACAACGTCGACGTCTCCTCGGCCACCAAGGCCGGCGTGATGGTCGTGAACGCCCCGACCTCCAACATCGTGACCGCCGCCGAGCTCGCCTGCGGCCTGCTCGTCGCCTCGGCCCGCAACATCCCGCAGGCCAACACCGCCCTGAAGAACGGCGAGTGGAAGCGGAACAAGTACACGGGCGTCGAGCTCAGCGAGAAGACACTCGGTGTCGTCGGCCTCGGCCGCATCGGCGTCCTGGTCGCCCAGCGCATGTCGGCCTTCGGCATGAAGATCGTCGCGTACGACCCCTACGTACAGCCCGCGCGCGCCGCCCAGATGGGCGTCAAGATGCTGACGCTGGACGAGCTCCTCGAGGTCGCCGACTTCATCACCGTGCACCTGCCCAAGACCCCCGAGACCCTCGGTCTCATCGGGGACGAGGCCCTGCACAAGGTGAAGCCCTCCGTCCGCATCGTCAACGCCGCGCGCGGCGGGATCGTGGACGAGGCCGCGCTGTACTCGGCCATCAAGGAGGGCCGCGTCGCCGGCGCCGGCCTCGACGTGTACGCGAAGGAGCCCTGCACGGACTCCCCGCTCTTCGAGCTCGACCAGGTCGTCTGCACCCCGCACCTCGGCGCGTCCACGGACGAGGCCCAGGAGAAGGCCGGCATCTCGGTCGCCAACTCGGTGCGCCTCGCGCTCGCCGGCGAGCTCGTACCGGACGCGGTCAACGTCCAGGGCGGCGTCATCGCCGAGGACGTCCGTCCGGGCCTGCCGCTCGCCGAGAAGCTCGGCCGCATCTTCACCGCCCTCGCGGGCGAGGTCGCGGTCCGCCTCGACGTGGAGGTCTGCGGCGAGATCACCCAGCACGACGTCAAGGTGCTGGAACTCTCCGCCCTCAAGGGTGTCTTCGAGGACGTCGTCGACGAGACGGTCTCCTACGTCAACGCCCCGCTGTTCGCGCAGGAGCGCGGTGTCGAGGTGCGCCTGACCACCAGCTCGGAGTCCCCGGACCACCGCAACGTGGTGACCGTGCGAGGCACCCTGTCGGACGGTCAGGAGGTCTCGGTCTCCGGCACCCTCGCCGGCCCGAAGCACCTGCAGAAGATCGTCGGCATCGGCGAGTACGACGTGGACCTGGCGCTCGCCGACCAGATGCTCGTGCTGCGCTACACCGACCGCCCGGGCGTGGTCGGCACCGTCGGCCGCATCCTCGGCGAGGCCGGCCTGAACATCGCGGGCATGCAGGTCGCCCGCGCCGAGGAGGGCGGCGAGGCGCTCGGCGTCCTCACGGTCGACGCCGAGGTCCCGGTGAACGTCCTCGCGGAGATCGCCGCCGAGATCGGCGCCGTCTCGGCGCGTACGGTCAGCCTCGGCTGAACCCCGTAGCGGGCGGCAGCCGCCGGCAGCCGTGCAGCAACAGACGAAGGGCCCGGGGAGTTCCCCGGGCCCTTCGCCGTGTTCCGCCGCTTCGCCGTCCGGCCGTACGGGGGCTCAGCCCGCGAGGGGCACGGCCTGCTCGGCGGCCTGCCCGGCCGGGGCCGGGGCGCCGAGCCCCCGCGTCAGGGCCACCGCGAGGACGCCGCCCGCGAGCAGCAGGGCCGCACCGCCCCAGGCCGCGTACTGCATGCCGTGGACGAAGGCATCGCGGGCCAGGGTCAGCACCTGCTCGCCGGCCGCACCGCCGAGCTGGTGGGCGGTGGCGACGGCGCCGCCCAGGGTCTCCCGTGTGCCTGACGGCATCACTGCGTTGACGGCAGGGTCCGCACCGGACAGATCGGAGCGGTAGACGGCGGTGCCGAGGCTGCCCAGGACCGCCATGCCCAGCGCCCCGCCGAACTCCGACCCGGTCTCCAGCAGGGAGGCGGCGGAGCCGGCCTTCTCGGCGGGGGCCGAGGCGAGGGCCATGTCGGAGACCAGGGACATCACGGTGACCAGACCGGAGGCCAGCACGCCGGCGCCGGTCAGCAGCAGCCACAGCGAGTCGCTGCCGACCAGGCTGATCAGGGTGAACCCGCCGGCGGCGAGGACGAAGCCGCCGGCGATGACGTACGCCCGGTCGGTCTTCTGGGCCAGGGCGGCGCTGACCGGGGCGGCGGCGCCGATGACGAGCGAGGGGGCGAGGCTCCACAGGGCGGCTTCCAGCGTGCCCATGCCGAGCACCGACTGCAGGTACTGGGTGGTGAAGTAGGCCGAGCCCATCATGGCGAAGGCGGCGATGGTGTTGAGGGCGATCCCCGCGCCGAATCCGCGGCCCCGGAAGAGGGACCGGGCGACCATGGCGTCGTCACGGCTGCGCTGGCGGCGGACGAAGACGAACCCGAAGGCCAGGCCCACGGCCACGGAGAGCGCGTAGAGCGGTGTGACGCCCTCGGCGGCGATCTCCTTGAGGCCGTACACGACGGGGAGCACGGCGGCCGTCGACAGCGGGACGCTCAGCAGGTCGAAGCGGCCGGGGGCCGGGTCCTTGAACTCGGGGACCAGCACCGGGACGAGGACCAGCAGGAGCAGCATCGCGGGCACGTTGATCAGGAAGACCGAACCCCACCAGAAGTGGTTCAGCATCACTCCGCTCAGCACCGAGCCGAGGGCGATGCCGCCGGTCATGGCCCCGGACCAGATGGCGATGGCCTGGCCGCGCTGCCTGGCGTCCTGGAACAGGTTGCGCACGAGCGCCAGCGTGGAGGGCATCAGGGTCGCGCCGCCGATGCCGAGCAGGACGCGGGCCGCGATCAGCATCCCGGCGCTGGTGGCGTAGGCGGCGCCGACGGAGGCGAGCCCGAAGGCGGTCGCCCCCATCAGCAGCAGCTTGCGGCGGCCGATCCGGTCACCGAGCGAACCCATGGTGATGAGCAGCCCGGCGAGGGCGAAGGCGTAGCTGTCGAAGATCCAGAGCTGCTGGGTGGCGCTCGGGTCGAGCTCCTGGGTGATGGCCGGGATGGCGAAGTAGAGGACGGAGACGTCCATGGAGACCAGGAGCAGGGGCAGCAGGAGAACGGTGAAGGCGGTCCATTCCCGGCGGCCGGCGAGACGTGCTGCGGAGTTCGTCATGAGCAGCAATGTACAAGCGTCATAAACGCTTGTCTAGTACGAGCGTATAGAACGATTGTCTATGACGGTTGTCTTGATACGGTGAGGGCATGGGACACCGTGAAGATCTGCTCGAAGGCGCCAAGAAGTGCCTGGTCGAGAAGGGTTTCGTGCGGACGACCGCGCGCGACATCGTCAACGCCTCCGGGGCGAACCTGGCGTCGATCGGCTACCACTACGGCTCGAAGGACGCCCTGCTGACGCAGGCCTACGTCGAACTCGCGCAGGAGTGGGGCGAGTCCTTCTCGCCGGAGGTGAGCGGCGAGGGAGGCTCGCTGGAACGCTTCCGCTCCGTATGGGACGGCGTGATCGACCGTCAGGAGGAGTCGGCCCCGATGTGGGCCGCCAGTATGGAGGTCGCGCTCAGCCGTGACCGGCTGCCGGAGCTGCGGGCGATGCTGGCGGCCTCGCAGGGCGAGGGCCGCCGGGGGCTCATCGCACTGCTCACCGGCATCCCCGAGGAGGACCTGGACGAGCGGGACGAGCGGACGCTCGGCGGGCTGTACGAGGCCCTGCTGACCGGAGTGATGGCGCAGTGGCTGTTCAACCCGGAAGGCGGGGTCACCGCCGAGGAGTTGACCGAGGGCATGCGGCGCGCCGCGGAGATGATGACGAAGGGCAAGGGCGGCGACCCGGCCTGAGCCGTCGTCGGGCCGTCGGGCGCGTGCGTCCCGCCTGCCGCCCGTGATTCCCTCAGGAGAGCGTGCCGGCCGGGCCCGGCGGCGCGGCGACGGCGTCCCGCAGCCGGGCCGTGACCGCCGGTCCCGTGCCGCCGGTCGTGGACGCGGCGCGGATGCCGAGCCGCTCGGCCAGGTCCCCGAGGTACAGGTCGGTGGCGCTCTCGATCAGCTCGGCCAGTGCGTCGGCGGCGGCGCGGGAGCGAGGCACGGCGGAGGCCAGCACGGCGGGACCGATCAGGGCGGCCGGCCACCAGACGGCGGCGAGCAGGGTGTAGAGCAGGCCCCAGGCCGCCAGACGCGCCGTCGAGGCGTACCCGCTGCGCGCGGCGGCGATGTCGGTGCGCAGTTCTTCGGGCAGCACGGTCCACAGCCGTGGCCAGACGAGCGCGAAGTCGTCGACGCCGTTGACGGCGGCAGCCCGTGTGGTGGTCCGGGCGAAGCGGTCGCCGATCCGCGTCGGATGCGCGGGCCGGGCGGGGCCGAGCCGGTCACGGCGACGCCGGCAGGCCCGTACCCGCGCGGCGGCCCGGGCGGGGTCGATCCCGGGGTGCGGGGGCTGTGCGGCCTGCAGGATCGCGGCCTTCAGGCGGCGCGTCGCCTCGTCCCACACCCGTTGGCGGCGTCGGAGCAGCCAGGCCGCCGGGGCCGGGTCGGCGGGCAGGGCCCACACCCGCTCGACCAGGCCGCCCAGGGCGCCGGCCAGGAGACCGATCCCGGCCGCCGCCAGGAGGACGGCGCCCGCGGCGAGCACGGCGGTGACGGAGGTGTGCGCGGCAGGGCGCGAGGCGAGCCGGTCCAGCCACT
The DNA here is from genome assembly GCF_055579465.1 of Streptomyces sp. NPDC032745. NCBI lineage: Bacteria > Bacillati > Actinomycetota > Actinomycetes > Kitasatosporales > Streptomycetaceae > Streptomyces > Streptomyces sp. NPDC032745. Next base: position 784,148 of record NZ_JBVING010000001.1, read on the forward strand.
GCGCCAGTCGTCCGGCGGCGAACGGCTGCCCCTGGCCCAGGTGCAGTCCGGCGGCGAGCAGGGCGATCCACAGCAGGCCCGGCAGGAGTACGGCGCCCAGCCACCGGTCGGCGAGTTTCGTGCCGATCTGGGTCAGGAAGGTGCTCACGAGGCCACGGGCCGGTACGGCTTCATCCGGGCATCGGGGCCGTGGGCGGCCGCGCACTCGGGCGGGCGCGGGGACTCGTCCGGGGTGACCACGCGGTCGCACCGGGAGAAGGGGCAGGTCCAGCCGGCCACCCCGGCCGTGCCGGTCATTCCCGGAGGCAGGGCCGGGACCCCCGGGAGCGGGACGCTCTCGCGACTGGTCCATCCCGCCAGGCCCTGCCGCGCGCAGGACCGCTCGACGGCGTCGACCAGTTCGGCCGTCCGCCGCGGGGCGGGTTCGGCCGGGCCGGCGAGCAGCGCCAGCAGTTCGTCGAGCTCGGGTCCGGCCCCGCCCTCCCGGATGATCTCCCGCAGGGACGGCCAGCGGCTGAGCTGGTCGCACAACAGCCCCACCCTGCTCCTGATTGCCGCGTCCATACCCGAGGTGTCCTCCCGCTCGGCCCCGTCCTGGCGGCTCACCTGCCGATGGGGCGGGACCGCCCCGCCGAATGCGCCATCGTCGTCCGGAAAAGCCTACGTCGCACCCTGCGGGGCGTGGGTACGATCCTCAAGTCGGCCAGCGGTGGGCGTACTTGGAGGCAGCCGTGGATGCAGGCGTGGATGCGGACGTGGAGGGTCATGCCGGACCGTGAAGCAGCGCTCGGAGTCCTCCGCGACTACGTCGCCCGAGCGGCCGCGGACCCCGCGCTGATACTCGACGGCGCGGCCGCCCGGGCCGCGGCCGCCCTCCTGGACTCACCCGACCCGGCAGGCGATCTGACGACGGCGCACGCTCTGGGCTGGTACCACTGGCTGCGCTGCGTGGCCCTGGCCGGCTCGCTCGACCCGGGCGACCTGGATCCCGTCATACGGTTCCTGACCCCCGTGTTCCAGGCCGATCCGGAGCGCGTCCCCGAAGAGGTGCGCGCCGTGCTCGCCGGCCACCTGGCGAAGTCCCCGCCCGCGCCGCAGCGCACGGCGGGCGCGCAGGGCCCGGCCGAACTCAGGCGACGGGCGATGGGTCTGGTCGACGAATACCAGCGCACGCGTCGCCGGCAGGCGCTGGACGAGGCGATCGCCCTGCTGCGCAGGGCACTCGACGCCACCCCGCCGGACCGCCCCGAACGCGCCGGCCGGCTGACCGATCTGGGCACCGCCCTCGGAATGCTCTTCGAGGACACCGGGGAGACGGACCACCTGCGGGAGGCGGTGGCGGCAAGCCGCGAGGCGGTCTCGCTCAGCCCGCCCGCAGACCCCGGGCGGCGCCACCATCTGAGCAACCTCGCCGTCTCCCTGCGGCATCTGTACCACCGCACCGACGACATGGCCGTGCTGGACGAGGCGGTACGGACCGCCCGGGAGACGGTGGCACTCACTGCGCCCGGACATCCGGGCCAGGCCGCGGAACTGGCGAGCCTCGTCCATCTCCTCGACATCCAGACCGACCGCAGGGGGCGGACGCAGGCAGGGGAGGGCGCGGTCCGGGCCGCGCGCGAGGCCGTGGCCCGCACCTCACCGCAGGATCCGCGCCGTGCCGGACTCCTCGACGTGCTCGGCAGCGCCCTCGAAGCCGAGTACCGGCACACCGGTCGGCTCGGTGCGCTGGAGGAGGCCGCCGAGGCCGTTCGCGAAGCAGCATCCCTCGCGCCCCAGGGCCATCCCGACCGTCTCAGATACCTGATCAACCTCGAGACCTCCCTCCGGGCGCTGTACCGGCGGACAGAGCGGCCGGAGCTGCTGGAGGAAGCGGTCCGGTACGGACGCGAAGCGGCGTCCGCCACACCGTCCGACTCGCCCCACCGGCTCCGCGTGGTGACGAACCTCGGCGAATCACTGCTCACGCTCTACGTCGCATCGAAACGGCTCGCCCTCCTGGAAGAGGCGGCGCTGGTCGGACGGGAGGCCGTGGCGGCGACGCCACCGGACCACCCCCTGCGCATCGCGCAGCTCGAACACCTCGGACTCGTACTGGGTTTTCTGGCCGAGCGCACGCGTGAGGTGGACGTACTGGAGGAGGCGGTGCGGACGATGCGCGAGACGGTGGCGGCGATGCCCCGCGACGACCGCCGACGCGCCCCGGCCGTCGGCATGTTCCGCAGCCACCTCAAGCTCCTGTTCGCCGCGACCGACCGCGTGGGCGTGCTGGAGGAGGCGCTCGAGGTCCTCGGCGAGGCCACGGCGGCAGCGTCCCCGGACGATCCCGAGCGTGGCGCGGGTCTGGACGAGCTCACCATCGGCCTCCAGAGCTTGTTCGAGCGCACCGGCCGACCGGAACTGCTGGAGCGGGCGGTGCGGACCGGACGCGAGGCGGTGGCCGCCGTCCCGGATGACGACGTCCACCACGCCGCGCGGCTGACGAACCTCGCCGGCGCGCTGGCCGGTCTGTACGAGCAGACCGGACGGCCGGACCTCGTGCACGAGGCGATCGAGACCGAGCGCGCGGGCCTCGCACTCATGCCCCCCGGCCACCCCAAACGCGCCCTGCACCTCCTCAACTTGGAGAACGCGCTGCTGCGGCTGTACGTCCGCACGGCGCAGCCGACGGTCCTGGAGGAGGCGGTACGGATCGGGCGTGAGGCGGTGGCGGACGCCCCGGTCGGCCATCCCGATCGCGCGCAGACCCTGACCACGCTGGGCGGCGCCCTGGGCCACCTCCACGAACGCACCGGCGAGAGGGCCCCGCTGGAAGAGGCGATCCGGGCCGAGCGCGAGGCAGTGGGACTCACTCCCCGGGATCATCCGCAACGCGCGATGTACCTGAACAACGTCGCGAGCGCCCTCCACCGCCTGTACGAGCGCACGGGTCGGCCGACCGATCTGGACGAGGCCATCGAGGCTGTGCGCGAGGCCGTGGCACTGACCCCGGACGGCCATCCGGCCCGGGCCGGACGGCTGAGGAACCTTGCGGGCGTCCTCGGCGCGCTGCACGACCGCACCCGGCAGATCGGCTCCCTCCTGGAGGCGTTGCGGGTCGCGCGGCAGGCGCTGGCGCTCACGCCCGGGGACCGGCCCCAGTACGCCGGGCAGTTGAACAACCTCGCCGCGACCCTGGTGACCGCGTTCAAGAAGGGGCGGAGCACGTTCAAGGAGCCGGGGACCGTGACCATCGACGAGGCGGCACACTTCGAGGACCCCCTCGCCGGCACGATCGGGTGGCTGCTGAAGAGCCGGGAACTGATGGACCCCCGGATCCTGGACGAAGCGGCGCAGGCGGCGCGCGAGGCCGTGCGGGCCACGCCCGACGACCACCCGGAACGTGCCGTGTACCTCATCAACCTGGGGACCGCCCTCCAGGCCAGGTCCGACCACGACGGGCAGGGCGACCTGCTCGACGAGGCGCGCCGCTGCTACCGCGAGGCCGGCGAGAGCACGGCTGCCTCGACGTTCCTGCGCATCGACGCCCACCGGCGCCTGGCACGGCTGTCCACGGAGCCCGAACATGCTGCGGACGGGCTGCGGGCGGTGGAGAAGGCGATCGAGCTGGTGGAGATCCTCGCGCCGGGAAGCCTCACCCGTGCCGATCGCGAGCACCAGATCGGCCGGGTCGCCGACCTGGCGGGCGAGGCCGCCGCGGCCGCCCTGTCCGCGGGCCGGCCGGCCCGCGCGGTGGAACTGCTGGAACGCGTACGGGGCATCCTCGCCGCCGACGCGCTCGGAGTGCCCGGCGACGACCGCGCGCGGCTCGATGAACTCGCCCCTCACCTGGCGGTGGAGCTCGACCGGCTGCGCGCCCGCCTCGCGACCCCGGCCCGGCCGGCCTCCCCGTACGGCCGCCATCCGGTGGCAGGCGCCGGCACCGGGCAGGCGCCGGATGCCGAGCGGCGCCTGGCCGCGGACCGGCGCCAGGCCTACGAGGCCTGGCAGGGGCTGCTGACGCGCATTCGCTCGGTTCCGGGGTGCGAGGACTTCCTGGAGGCGCCCTCCGTCCGCCTCCTGTCCCGCCAGGCCCGGGAAGGGCCCGTCGTCTTCGTGACCACCAGCCGCTCACGCTGTGACGCGCTCGTCCTGAGGGACCGCGGAGACCGGGAACCCGTCGAGGTGGTGCCGCTGACCGGCCTCACCCATGACGACGCCTACGCATGGGCCAACCGGCTGCTCACCGCCCGGCGGAGGGCCACCGACCCCGCGCTCGACCCCGTGAACCGCATCAAGGCACAGCGGGACGTCCTCGCCGTCCTGGACTGGCTGTGGACCGCCGTGGCCGAGCCCGTCCTGGAACACCTCGGCCACACTGCTGCTCCTCGAAACGGCGAAGCCTGGCCGCGGGTGTGGTGGTGCCCGGTCGGGATCCTCGCCTTCCTCCCGCTCCACGCCGCCGGCCGTACGACGGGCGGGCCTGCCGACACCACGCTGATGGACCGTGTCGTCTCCTCGTACACCACGACCGTCCGGGTGCTGGCCCACGCGCGCGCACGCCGGTCGACGGCCGTGGAGGACGGCACCCTGATCGTGCCCGTGCCCGACATCCCCGACATGCCGCTGCCGGGGATCGCCGACGAGATCCGCGCGATCACCGGGCTGGTCCCGGACGCCCGGGTGCTGACCGACGCCACCCGCGCCGGCGTGCTGGAGGCGCTGCCCCGCCACGGCACGGCCCATTTCGCCTGCCACGGCTACGCCGACCCGGACGACCCGGCGCGCAGCCACCTCGTGCTGACCGACCACGCCGAGGCTCCGCTGACCATCGCCGACATCAGCGCCCTGCAGCTCAGTGCCTCGCTGAGCTATCTGTCGGCCTGCGACACCGGTGTCTCCCCGTCCCGCCTGGCCGATGAATCGCTCCACATCACCGGTGCGTTCCAGATCGCGGGGTACCAGCACGTCATCGGCACCCTCTGGTCGGTCGACGACCGAGCCGCCGCCGAGCTGGCCGCCGAGTTCTACGCCCACCTCACCGCCGACGGCGCCACTGCGCCCCGCACGGGCCTCAGCGCGCATGCCCTGCACCACGCCGTCACGCTCATGCGCGCCCGCTACCCGAACAACCCGGGACTGTGGGCCGCCCATATCCACACGGGCAGTTGAGCGCCCGGTGTCCGGCGTCGGCGCTCCGTCGGCAGGCCCCTGCCGGTGACCTCGCGGATCTGCGGTCAGCCGTGCAGGCGGGCCGCCTTGAGGGCCATGTGGAGCAGCAGGCGGTCCTCGCCCTCGTCCAGGTCCAGGCCGGTCAGCTGTTCCACCCGGCCGAGCCGGTAGTACAGGGTCTGGCGGTGGATGCCCAGCGCGGCCGCCGCGCGGCCCGCCTGGCCCGCGCAGTCCAGGAACAGCTCTGCGGTCCGGGCGAGTTCCCGGTGCGCCGGGCCGAGCAGGACCCGGGTCGCCGGGTCGCCCTCCCGGTCGGCGGCCGCGAGCGCCGCCAGCATCCGGTACGGGCCGATCTCCGACCACTGGGCCACCGGGCCGAACCGGGGCTGGGCCGCGGCTGCCTGCGCCGCCGCGGAGGCCTCCGCCCAGGCGTCGGCCAGCGCGGTCAGCTCCCGGCGGGGCTCCGCGATCCCGGCGGTGGGGCCCGTGTTCGGCCGGGCGGCCGAGGTGTCGGCGTGGGGCAGCAGCCGCGTCGCGACGCCCGCGGCCGGGACGAGCACCTCCGCGGAGCGGAGCCTGACCAGTACGGCGAGGGCCTGGTGCCCCGGCCCGGGCACGGTGCAGACCGCCGCCGTGCCCGGTACCGACGCCGGGGCCTCGCCGGCCCACGGCGTCACGCACACCACCGCGTGCAGCCCGTCCGCCCCCGGACCCAGCGCCACCCGGAGCGCGGCCACCGCCGTGTCCTGCTGCCGGCCCCGGCCCGCCGTGAGCACCGCCCGGAACTCCCGGGACAGGTCGGCCCCCGCCTTCGCCTCCTCGGCGAGCAGGATCCCGATCCGCTCGGCCACCTCCATGGCCGCCGCCAGGACGTCCGGCCCGGGGCCCGGCTCCTGGTCGAGGAGCCATACGTAGCCCTGCACGATCCCGCGGTACCGCACCGGAAGGCAGATCCGCCCCCGGAAGACCCCCGCGTCCGGCGCCGCCGGGATGCGCACCGGCCCGGTGGCCCGTGCGATGCCGAAGCCCTCGAACCAGGCCCGTACGGCCGCCGTCGACTGGCGGGTCAGGATCGAGCGGGTGCGCACCGGGTCCATCGCGAGATCGTCGTCGCTGTCGTGCGCGCCGAAGGCGATGAGGCGGAAGTCCCGGTTCTCCAGCGTCGCCGGGGCGCCGAGAAGCGCCGAGATCTCATCCACCAGGTCCTGGTAATCGCCCTTCACCCGGACATTCTCCCACCTGGAAGCCCGGTCTTCAGACAGATGTATGAGATCGGGGACACGGATGCGTGACAGCTGTCGATGGCAGAGGATCAAAGCGATCCATAGGTTTCACGGTGGTTTTACTCGCGTTTTCCTTACGGCCCCCGCCCACCCCCGCGCGGACCGTATGTCTGCTTCTGCCACCTGTTGGAGGTGCCCCGTGCTGGGTCCCGCGATCCTCGCCGCTTCGCGCAGCGACAAGATGCGCCGAATCGTCTCTGCCGCCCCGGTGACCAAGCCCGTGGTGAACCGGTTCATCCCCGGCGAGACGGTCGACCAGGTCATCCCGATCGTCGTGGACCTCACGCAGAAGGGCCTCGAGATCACGCTCGACGTGGTGGGCGAGGACATCACCACCGTGGAGCAGTCCTACGCCGCGCGTGACGCCTACCTCGAGCTCATCGAGCACCTGGCCGCGCTGGAGCTGGGCGAGACGGCCGAGATGTCCGTCAAGCTGTCGATGTTCGGACAGGCGCTGGAGGGCGGCCACGAGCTCGCGCTCGCCAACGTCCGCCCGGTCGTCGAGGCCGCCGCGGCCATCGGCACCACCGTCACGCTGGACGCCGAGGACCACACCACCCTCGACTCGATGTTCGCCATCCACGAGGAGCTGCGCCGGGACTTCCCGCAGACCGGCTGCGTGATCCAGGCGTACCTCTTCCGCACCGAGGCCGACGCCCGTCGCCTGGCCGCCGCCGGCAGCCGCGTCCGGATCGTGAAGGGCGCGTACAAGGAGCCCGCCGAGGTCGCGTACCAGGACAAGGCCGAGATCGACAAGGCGTACGTCCGCATCCTGAAGACGCTGATGGAGGGCGAGGGCTACCCGATGATCGGGTCGCACGACCCGCGCCTCATCGCCATCGCCCAGGAGCTCGCCCGCACGGCGGGGCGCAAGCTGGACGAGTACGAGTTCCAGATGCTGTACGGCATCCGCAGCGAGGAGCACCTGCGGCTCGCCGCCGAGGGCCACCGCATGCGCGTCTACACCGCGTACGGGACGGACTGGTACGGCTACTTCATGCGGCGCCTCGCCGAGAAGCCCGCCAACCTCCTGTTCTTCCTCCGCTCGATGATCACCAAGAACTAGCCAAGAACCAGGTCAAGGAGTTACCAGTCCCATGGATGCTGTGACCCAGGTCCCCGCGCCGGTCAACGAGCCGGTCCACTCGTACGCCCCCGGCACCCCGGAGCGCGCGCGTCTCGAAACGCAGCTCAAGCAGCTGTCCGAGAACCCGATCGACCTGCCGATGACGATCAACGGCGTCAAGCGCATGGGCGGGGGCGAGCGCTTCGAGGTGGTCCAGCCGCACGACCACAAGTCCGTGCTCGGCACCTACGCCAACGCCACCCAGGCCGACGCCCAGGAGGCCGTCGACGCCGCCCTGGCCGCCGCCCCGGCCTGGCGCTCGATGTCCTTCGACGACCGCGCCGCGATCATCCTGCGGGCCGCCGAGCTGCTGTCCGGCCCGTGGCGCGAGAAGCTGGCCGCCTCCACCATGCTGGGCCAGTCGAAGACCGCGCAGCAGGCCGAGATCGACACCCCGTGCGAGCTCGTCGACTTCTGGCGCTTCAACGTCCACTTCGCCCGCCAGATCCTGGCCGAGCAGCCGGTCGCGAACTCCGCCGGCGTGTGGAACCGCAGCGACCACCGCCCGCTCGAGGGCTTCGTCTACGCGATCACGCCGTTCAACTTCACGGCCATCGCCGGCAACCTGCCGACCGCCCCGGCCCTGATGGGCAACGTGGTCGTCTGGAAGCCGTCCCCGACGCAGACCCACTCCGCGGTCCTCCTGATGGAGCTCCTGGAGGAGGCCGGCCTGCCGAAGGGCGTCATCAACCTGGTGACGGGCGACGGCATCGCCGTGTCCGAGGTGGCCCTGAACCACCCCGAGCTGGCCGGCATCCACTTCACCGGTTCGACCAAGACCTTCCAGTACCTGTGGAAGACGGTCGGCAACAACATCGAGAAGTACAAGTCCTACCCGCGCCTGGTCGGCGAGACCGGCGGCAAGGACTTCGTCGTCGCGCACCCGTCCGCGGACCGCGCCGTCCTGAAGACCGCCCTGACGCGCGGCTCCTTCGAATTCCAGGGCCAGAAGTGCTCGGCGTCCTCGCGCGCCTACGTTCCGGCCTCGATCTGGAACGACGGCTTCAAGGAGGCCTTCGCGGCCGAGGTCGACGGCATCACCATGGGTGACGTCCGCGACCTGACCAACTTCATCGGCGCCGTCATCGACGAGCGCTCGTTCGCGAAGAACAAGGCCGCGATCGACCGGGCCAAGGCCGACCCGACCTGCACGATCATCGCGGGCGGCACGTACGACGACTCGGAGGGCTACTTCGTCCGCCCGACCGTCATCGCGTGCACCGACCCGGAGAACGAGGTCTTCACGACCGAGTACTTCGGCCCGATCCTGGCGGTCCACGTCTACGAGGACGCCGACTTCGACGCGATGCTGGCCCAGATGGAGTCCGTCTCGGCGTACGCGCTGACCGGCTCGATCATCGCCGCCGACCGCTACGCGGCCGCGGACGCGATGGAGAAGCTCCGCTTCGCGGCGGGCAACTTCTACATCAACGACAAGTCGACCGGCGCCGTCGTCGGCCAGCAGCCCTTCGGCGGCGGCCGTGCCTCGGGTACGAACGACAAGGCGGGCGCGGCGAGCAACCTGCAGCGCTGGACCTCGACGCGCTCCATCAAGGAGACCCTGGTCGCGCCGACGGACTACGCGTACCCGCACATGGGCTGATCCCGCCCCACTGACCCCGCCCCCGTTCCGGTACCCCCAAGTCCGGATCGGGGGCGGTTCCAGTTGCGCCCGACGCGGTCTAGGGGATCAGGACCACCTTGCCGAGGTTGCGCCGCTCCTCGATCAGCCGGTGCGCACGGGCCGCCTCGGCGAGCGGGATCTCCCCGTGCACGGCGGGGCGCAGCGAGCCGTCCGCGTACGCCTCCCACAGCTCGCGCCGCCAGCCCTCGTACACCTCGGGCCGGCCCTGCGCGACGGCCCGGATCTGGAAGCCGATCACCGAGGCGCCGCGCACGAGCAGCTCGTACGCCTCCACCGTGCCGCCGCCGGAGCTGTAGGCCACCAGCCGCCCGCCCGTGGCCAGGGCCCGCACGGCGGGGCCGAGCAGCGCGCCGCCGACTCCGTCGAGGACCACGTCGTACGGCTCGCCCCAGGCGGCGGGGTCTTCGTACAGCACGACCTCGTCGGCGCCGAGGCTCCGGACGAAGCCGGCCTTGTCCGGGCTGGACACGGCGGCGACCAGCCGGGCCGCCCCGTCGGCCCGGGCCAGCTGGAGTGCGAGGCTGCCGACCCCGCTCGCGGCGGCCGTGACCAGTACGGACTCCCCGGGCCGGATCTGCCCGGCCGCCACGGCGCCGCGGGCCACGAGCCCGCTGCGCACGAGCGCGACGGCGTCCACGGAGCCGACCCCGTCGGGGACGGCGGAGGCGAACGGGGCCGCGAGGAGGGCGTACTCGGCGTACCCGTGGCCGAAGCACAGCCCGGTGACCCGGTCCCCGACGGCGAAGCCCGTCACCCCCTCGCCGAGCGCGGCGACGGTCCCCGCGACCTCCCCGCCGAGCGGTATGGCCCCGCCGCCCTCCCGTACCTTGCGCACGACGGGCAGGGTGACCCCGACGGCCTCGACCGCGACGAGCAACTCCCCGGCGCCGGGGACGGGCACGGCCACGTCCTCGGCGAACAGCACCTCGGGGCCGCCGTTGACGTCGAAGCGGATGCGGAGCACAGGACCTCCCGGACCGGTCAGATTCGTTGGGGATCCCAACGATATATGAGATCGTGGGGAATCCCAATGAATTGCTAGGCTGGTCCCATGACGTCGGCCCTCGCACACATCCAGGCCCTGCCGAGCTGGCTCGTCGGCCGGGTCGCGGCGCGCGGCCGCAGCCTGGTCGCCGAAGCGCTCGCTGCGGAGGGGCTGAAGCTCGCGCACCACGCGGTGCTGGCGGCGACCGCCGAGTACGGCCCGGTGGCCCAGGCGGACCTCGGCCGCCGGCTCGGCATCGACCCCAAGGACCTGGTGGGCCTCCTCAACCACCTGGAAGGCGACGGCCTCGTCCTGCGCGCCCCGAACCCGGCGGACCGCCGCAAGAACGCGATCACCCTCACCCCGGCGGGCACGGCCACCCTCACCCGCTGCGCATCCCTGGCCGAATCGGCGAACGCCGAATTCCTGTCCCCGCTGACCCCGGCGGAGCGCAGCACCCTGATGGCCTTGCTGAACCGGGTCCACGAGGCCTCGTAGACCCGTCGGGCAAGTCCCGCCGGCCTGGCTGACCGCCTCGGTGGTGGCCGCTGCCCGGGGCGTCAGATCTCGACCAGGACCTGGTCCAGGGATTTGCGGATCAGGTCCGGGACCTCGCAGTCGTCCGCCGGGTAGCCGACCGGGATGACGGCGAAGGCCTTCTCGTTCTCCGGGCGGTGCAGGACGTGCGAGAGGAAGCGCATCGGGCTCGGGGTGTGGATCAGGGCCGCGAGGCCGCCGAGGTGGAGGGCGGTCAGGAGCATGCCGACCGCGATGCCGACCGACTCGTCGACGTAGTAGTGCTTGCGCTTCGTGCCGTCCGGGCCGAGCCAGTGGCGCTGCTGGAAGACGACGATCAGGGCGGGGGCATCGGTGAGGTGGGTCTTGACCGCGTCCGTGCCGAGGGGGCGCAGGGCGGCGAGCCATTCGTCGCCGAGGCGGCCGTCGTAGGAGATCAGCTCCTCCTGCTCGGCGGCGTCGCGGATCTGCCGTCGCACGGCCGGGTCCTTGACCAGGACGAAGGTCCACGGCTGCTGGTGGGCCCCCGACGGCGCGGTCGCGGCGCACGCGATGGCATCCCGGACGACCTGCTCCGGGACGGGGTCGGGGGAGAACCGGCGGACCGTCCGCCGCTCGTCCATGCGCGCCCGCAATTCCGCGGAGCGCGCGAGCGATTCCCCGCTCGGCATCCGCTCGGGCCGGTAGGCGACGGGGCGATACGGCTCGCCGTGGGTCGGGGTCCACTGCTGGGTCTCGGGCGACATGGACAGATCTTCACGCGGGGAACCGCGGGGGGCCAGCGCCCCGTCATGACCGATTGTCCGTTGTGTACTGACAGGGGGGCTATGGGAATGGCGACCACCGGTCGATTCCCGGCGCGGGACGGCTGTTTCGGCGCGCCGGACCCGGAGGGCCTCGGGCGGGCCGTGCCGAGGGCCGCGGTCCGCGCCGACCTGCGGATCCCCCTCGACGGCATCGAGCACCGGGAGTTGCGGGACGCCTGGTGGGGCACTCCGGGTTTCGGAACCCCCGCGTATTTCCGGCCTTTCCCGGACCGCTTCCCGGACCGCGTGGCCGCCGTCGCCCGTGCGATCGCCGAGGCGGGCGTTGATACGGTCCGGGCATGAGCATCGCGCTGCGGCATACCTCCCAGATCGGGGACGACGGGCTCCGCGAGCTGCGGGAGTTGCTCGACCGGGCCTTCGGCGGGGACTTCGGCGACGAGGACTTCGAGCACGCGCTCGGCGGCATGCACGTGCTCGTGCGCGAGGACGGGGAGCTCGTCGCACACGGGAGCGTGGTGCAGCGGCGCGTACTGCACCGGGGGCGGGCCCTGCGGACCGGATACGTCGAGGCCGTGGCCGTACGGGCGGACCGGCGCCGGCGCGGTCTCGGCGGTCAGGTCATGGCCGGGCTCGAGGGCGTCATCGAGCGGGCCTACGTACTCGGGGCCCTGTCGGCCTCCGACGAGGGGGCCCGGCTGTACGCGGGACGGGGGTGGGCCGTGTGGGGCGGGCAGATCGGGGCGCTGTCACCCGCCGGGCCGGTGCGGCTCGCCGAGGAGGAGGGGTCCACGTACGTGTGGCTCCCGCCCGGCGCGGTGTGGGGGGACCCCGCCGGGCGGTTGGACTTCGACTGGCGTGACGGCGACGTGCTGTGAACCGTCGCTCCGGGCGTCAGCCCGAGATGCTCGGCGTGCCCGTCTCGATGTGGCCCGTGTAGCGGCGCGACCAGGTGCCGTCGTTGTCCGCGAGGATCGTGAAGTCGTACCAGCCGTCGTTGTAGGCGACCGCGTTGAAGTAGTCCTCGCGCGAGGAGTTCGCCGGGACGGTGTACGTCCACGGGCCGTCCGAGCGGTAGGCGTTCGAGCGGATCGTGAAGGTGACCGGCGCGGCCGACGTGTTCGTCATCTTGAAGTAGAGCGCCGTCCTGCCCGTGCCCGGCTCCACCGCGAAGCGGGCCGCCACCTCGATCGCCTTGCCCGCCTTCGACGCGTCGCCGATGAAACGGCGCAGGAAGCGGTTGGGCCCGTACATCGAGATGTCGTACTTGCCGGAACCGCTGCCCAGCCCGATGTTGAAGTAGTCCGTCGACGTCGCGCCCGGGTCGACCGTGTACTGCCAGGCCGCCGTGTCCCGGTACTGGTGCGGGTGGATCGAGAAGTGCGCCGGCCGCTTCGCCTGCGCACCCTGGTTGGTCATCGAGAACCACGCCAGGATCTTGCCGGCCGCGCCGAACTCGAAGCGGTCCAGATTGCCGTTCACCTGGTACGGAAGGGCCCGCGCCGGGCGCGTGCCGGCCTCCTGCGCCGGGAGCGCGTTGTCCTGCGGCGCCGGGTTGGGCAGCGGGCCGCAGGTCGACTGGCCGATGACCTTCGCGGTCGAGGGCAGCCCGGACGGCACCCCGTACACCGGGTGCGCGAAGTCGAAGACGCCCGTCAGGTCGCCCACCACCTTGCGGCGCCAGTCGCTGATGTTCGGGCAGGTCGCCGGGGTGCCGAGCGCCGCCGTCCAGGTCTCCATGAAGCGGAGCACCGAGGTGTGGTCGAAGACCTCCGAGCTCACCCAGCCGCCGCGCGTCCACGGGGACATGACCAGCATCGGCACGCGGAAGCCGAGGCCGATCGGGGTGCCGTCGATGTACTCGCCCGGGGTGCCGGGCGGGGCGACCGGCGGCGGGACGTGGTCGAAGAAGCCGTCGTTCTCGTCGTAGTTCAGGAAGAGGACGGTGGAGTCGAAGACCTCGGGGTTCGCGGCGAGCGCCCGGTAGACCAGGTCCACGAAGTGCGCGCCGTCGCCGGGCGGGGCGTACGGGTGCTCCGAGAAGGCCTCGTTCGCGACGACCCAGGAGACCTGGGGCAGGGTGCCCGCGACGACGTCCGCGCGGATGGCGGCCGCGATGTCGTCCGGAGTGGATCCGGTGACCTTCGGGACGGAGCCCATGCCGCGGTCCCACAGCGGGTTGCCGGGCGCCGCGTCCGTGAACTTCTTGAAGTAGGCGAGGCCGTTGTCGCCGTAGTTGTCCTGGGCGTTCTGGTAGACCTTCCAGCTCATGCCCGCCCGCTGCAGGGCCTCCGCATACGTCTCCCAGGTCAGCCCGGACTCGTCGCCGCCGTCCTTGCTGCCCGCGTCGACCTTGCCGCTCCACAGGAAGGTGCGGTTCGGGCCGGTCGCGCTCAGCGTGGAGCAGAAGTACGCGTCGCAGACCGTGTAGTTGTCGGCCAGCCCGTAGTGGAACGGTATGTCGCCCCGGTCCAGGTAGCCGAGGGTGCGGGTGTTGCCGACGCCGGTGACCCAGTTGTCCATGCGGCCCTTGTTCCAGGCGGCGTGCTGCGAGGTCCAGCTGTGCGGGAGGTCACCGTTGCACTGGGCCAGGGTCTCGCCGTCGACGCCGCCCGCCGGCGGGGTGGCGCTGAGCTTCCACGGGTACTGGCGGCCGCCCCAGTTGGGCTGGTTGAACATGCCCCAGCCGCCCGGGATGTTGCCGGCGGCGCGGTCACCGAAGCCGCGGACACCCTTCAGCCTGCCGAAGTAGTGGTCGAAGCTGCGGTTCTCCTGCATGAGGATCACCACGTGCTTCACGTCGGTGATCGTGCCGCCGGCGGTGGCCGCGGCCGCCGACGTCGGCGCGATCGCCGGGAGGGCGGCACCGGCCATCAGCCCGGCGCCGATTCCCACGAAACCTCTGCGGCTGATCGGTGTCACTGGCTACTCGCCTCCAACTCAAGTGCCCCGCTGGCACATTGACGGAAAGAGTGACGGGCGCCGGGTCAAAGGTCTACATCCGTGCGGTAAGAAGTCGGTGAACATCCGGTTGGCTGGATTCAGCCCTCGAGACGGACGAGCATCTTGCCCAGATTGTCCCCGCGGAGCACGCCCAGGAAGGCGTCCACGGTGTGATCGATTCCCTGTACAACGGTGGTGTCCGTGCCGATGCGGCCGCTCTGCAGGTGCGGTACCAGGAAATCCTCCAGCTCGTCCTGCAGATTGGTGTGGTTTCGAACCAATACGCCTTCCAGGCGCAGCGACTTGTGGACGATTTCGAAGAGGTTGCGGGGCGCGGCCGGCGAGCGGTCCCCGTTGTACATCGAGATCCCGCCGACCCAGGCGATCCGCCCGTACTCGCGCAGCACGTCGATCGCGCCCGCCAGGTGGTCCCCGCCCACGTTGTCCACGTACACGTCGATGCCTCCGGGCGCGGCCTTCGCGAGCTGCTCGCCGACCGGCCCGTCGTGGTAGTCGAAGGCCGCGTCGAAGCCGAGCGCGTCGGTGAGGTGGCGGACCTTCGCCGCGGAGCCCGCGCTGCCGATGATCCTGCGGGCCCCGAGCAGCCGCGCGATGTGGCCGGTCGCGGTGCCGACCCCGCCCGCGGCCGCCGAGACGAAGAGGTCCTCGCCCTCCCGCAGGGCCGCGGTCCGGGTGAGGGCGGCGTACGCGGTCAGGCCGGTGCCGCCGAGGATGCTCAGGTACGCCTCCAGCGGGACGCCCTCGTGGCCGCGCAGCTTCCGGGTGCCGTCCACGCCGAGCGTGACGAGGGCGTGCGTACGCCAGCCCTCGCGGTGGAAGACCAGGTCGCCCTCGCGCAGCCCCGGGTCGCGGGAGACGAGCACCCGGCCCACCGCGCGGCCCTCCAGCGGGGTGTTCAGCTCGAAGCCGCCCTCGCCGCCGTCCATCAGCCCGCGGTGGTAGGGGTCCACCGAGAGCAGGAGGTTCTGCACCAGGGCGGTGCCCGGGGCGGGGTAGGGGACCGGGGTCTCGACGTACGCGAAGTCGGCCGGGGAGGGGAAACCGGTCGGGCGGGCGATCAGGTGGACCGCGTGAGCGGTGTGGTTCGTGGTCATGGCGAGGACGTTAGGAAGGAATCACCGGCCCGGGCAGAGGGTTGCGTTCATGGAAGCCGCACATCCATGAACACCGCTCATAGAACGAGGTGAGAGCCACCGTGGCCGAGCTCGCTCCGCACGAACTCCGGGTCCTGGTCGCCGTCGCGGAGACCGGCGGCTTCTCCGCCGCGGCCGTCCGGCTCGGCCTCACCCAGTCGGCCGTGTCGCACTCCGTACGCGGCAGTGAGGCCAAGGTCGGCGCGGTGCTCTTCGAGCGCGGGCGCACCGGCGCCTCGCCCACCCCGGCGGGGGAGCGGGCCGTCGGCCTCGCCCGCCGCATCCTGCGGCTGTACGAGGTCCTCGGCGCGGAGGCGCGCAGCGCCGGCCGGACCGCCCCGGATCGCGACGCGGTGGAGGGGGTGCTGCGCATCGCGGCGTTCCGCAGCGCGGCCCTGCACCTGTTGCCCCCGGCCCTGGAGCGGCTCGCGGCCCGCCACCCCGGCCTCCGCCCCGAGGTCCGGGTGGTGCGCGAGCTCGGCGCCGGCACGGCCGGGGAGGTCGCCGCCGGCCGCGCCGACCTCGGCATCGCCACGCTGAACGCGGCCGGGCCCGTACCGGAGGGCGGCGCCGCGGGTCTGCTGACCGGGGTGCTCCGGGAGGAGGCGTACGCCCTGGTGCACCCGGCCGGACACCCCGCCCCGAAGACGCTGCCCCTGCTGGACTGGGACGAGAACTGCGGCTCGTACACCCGCGACTGGTGGCAGGCCCAGGACTGGATCCCGCGGGCCACGGTCAAGGCGGAGGACGACGGGATGGTGCTGACCATGGTCGGGCGCGGGCTCGGCATGGCGATCCTGCCCGAGCTCTCGCTCCGCGAGGCCACGGACGCCGTGGACATCACCGGACTGGGCGCTTCGGGGCCGGTGAGGCGCGTGGGATACGTCACCACGCCGGAATCCGCCGCCACCCTCGGCGTAAGGGCTCTGATCAGGGAACTTCGCTCCGAGACGTGCTGAATCGGATGCCCGGGAGGGGGTCTTCCGGGCGGTTGCCCGTCTCAGATAGTAGGAAGTCCGAGTAATTGCGGAGACATACAGCGGCACCTGCCCTAGCTTTGTAGAAGCCGAACGTCTCGCCGATCCGGCGAATGGCGGTCGAGAGCGCGCGCCCCTGGCAGGCAACCCCTGCGGCGCACAGCTCCCCGCCTCTTCCGGCGCCTTGAAGGAACCCCTCATCCGTGGCCCCGCCACGCCGTGATCTCAAGGAGTCGATCACCATGACCGCATCCACCGCAGCCCGCCGCGTCCGCCACTCCTCCACGGCCGACGCCGACCGCAAGAACGCCGCCGCAGCCCTCCAGCGCGCCCTCGACCGCCGTGACAACGGCGGCTCGACCGGCCACTGAGCAAGGCCCGGCGCCTCAGACATCTTGCGTCCACATGGTGGACGCAAGATGTCTGAGGGCTGGGACAGGGAGTACGGTTCCGACATGTCGACCAGCATCAATCTCGCAGTGATCCCCGGTGATGGCATCGGCCAGGAAGTCGTGGCTCAGGGCCTCAAGGTCCTTACCGCGGTCCTGCCCCAGGATGTGAAGCTGGAGACCAAGCAGTACGACCTCGGCGCCACGCGCTGGCACCGCACCGGTGAGACCCTCCCGGATGACGAGCTCGAGGCGCTCAAGCACCACGACGCGATCCTGCTGGGCGCCATCGGTGACCCGTCGGTCCCGTCGGGCGTGCTGGAGCGCGGCCTGCTGCTCAAGCTCCGCTTCGCGTTCGACCACTTCATCAACCTGCGCCCGTCGAAGCTCTTCCCGAACACGGCCACCCCGCTCGCCGGCCGTCCGGAGATCGACTTCGTCGTGGTCCGCGAGGGCACCGAAGGCCCCTACACCGGCAACGGCGGCAGCCTGCGCACCGGCACCCCCGCCGAGGTGGCCACCGAGGTCAGCATCAACACCGCGTACGGCGTCGAGCGCGTCGTGCGTGACGCGTACGAGCGGGCCAACTCCCGCCCGCGCAAGAAGCTGACGCTGGTCCACAAGAACAACGTCCTCGTGTACGCGGGCCACATGTGGAAGAACATCTTCGACAAGGTCGGCCAGGAGTACCCCGAGGTCACCACCGACTACCTGCACGTCGACGCCGCGACGATCTTCTTCGTCACGCAGCCCGAGCGCTTCGACGTCATCGTCACGGACAACCTCTTCGGTGACATCCTCACCGACCTCGCCGCCGCCGTGACCGGCGGAATCGGCCTCGCCGCCTCCGGGAACATCAACCCGACCGGCGCCTTCCCGTCCATGTTCGAGCCCGTCCACGGCTCGGCCCCGGACATCGCGGGCACCGGCAAGGCCGACCCGACCGCGACGATCCTGTCCGTCGCCCTCCTGCTGCGCCACCTCGGCCACGAGGCCCAGGCCGTCCGCATCGAGGACGCGGTCACCGCCGACCTCGCGGAGCGCGACGGGACCTTCCGCACCACCGACCAGATCGGCGACGCGCTCGCCGCCCGAGTAGCCGGCTGACCCGGCAGCTCCACCTCAGGAAGCCGCCGGGTCGCGCGCACGACGCACCCGGCGGCTTTTCCTGTGCGGCCCCGGGTGCCACCATCTCCCCTGGGCCGCATTCACCCCGCTTCTCCGAAGGCACCTCGCGCGCGATAATCGAACGCGAGACCGCGGAATGCGGGGAAGCTCGGACGTCCTAGTACGCCGTGAGCGCGGTCCGCCATACACAACCGGTGAAGGACAAGCACTCATGACGACGCCCACGATCGAGCTCAAGCCCTCCTCGAACCCGCTGTCCGATGCGGAGCGCGAGGCGATCCTGGCCAGCCCCGGCTTCGGCCGCCACTTCACCGACCACATGGTGACGATCAAGTGGACCGAGGGCCGCGGCTGGCACGACGCCGAACTGGTCCCGTACGCGCCGCTGTCGATGGACCCGGCGAACATGACCCTGCACTACGCGCAGACGATCTTCGAGGGCCTCAAGGCCTACCGCCAGCCCGACGGCACCGTCGCCAGCTTCCGCCCGCAGGCCAACGCCGAGCGCTTCCAGGCCTCCGCCCGTCGCATGGCGATGCCGGAGCTGCCGGCCGAGCTCTTCATCGAGGCCTGCGACGCGCTCATCAAGCAGGACGCCGCCTGGGTGCCCTCCTCCGGCGAGGCCTCGCTGTACCTGCGGCCGTTCATGTTCGCGTCCGAGGTCGGCCTGGGCGTCCGCCCGGCCAACGAGTTCCTCTTCATGGTCATCGCCTCCCCCGCCGGCGCGTACTTCCCCGGTGGCGTCCAGCCCGTCTCCGTCTGGCTCTCCGAGGAGTACGTCCGCGCCGTCAAGGGCGGTACGGGCGCGGCGAAGACCGGCGGCAACTACGCGGCTTCCCTCGTGGCCCAGGCCCAGGCCGCCGAGCACGGCTGCGACCAGGTGGTCTGGCTCGACGCCGTCGAGCACCGCTGGATCGAGGAGATGGGCGGCATGAACCTGTACTTCGTGTACGGCGACCGCATCGTCACCCCGGAGCTGACCGGCTCGCTCCTGCCGGGCATCACCCGCGACTCCCTCCTCACCATCGCCCGCGACCTCGGCTACACCGCCGAGGAGGGACGTATCTCCACCGAGGACTGGAAGCGCGACAACGAGAACGGCACCCTGACCGAGGTGTTCGCCTGCGGCACCGCCGCCGTCATCACCCCGGTCGGCTCGGTCAAGTCCGAGCGCGCCAACTGGACCCAGGGCGACGGGCAGCCCGGCGAGGTCACCATGAAGCTCCGCAAGGCGCTGCTCGACCTCCAGACCGGCCACACCGCCGACACCCACGGCTGGATGCACCCGCTCGGCTAGTCCGCGGCGAGGCAGTCACGACGAGGTCCCGGCCGGTAGGCCGGGGCCTCGTCGTGTGTCCGGGGCCTGGTCCGCCGGGCGGTGCGGGCAGGGGCTTCGCATCCGGCCGGGCCACCCGTACGGAGGTACGCCGGGAGTGTTCCGCGGGTCGCCGGCCTCCGGCGCGGCGGCCCTTCCGAGGCAGGGCCCGCGGGCCCTGTCGCCCCGCCCGCCGCCCGGTGCGGGCACGTGGGCCGGGTCCGTACGGAGATGCGGTGCACGTACCGGCGTGCGACGTTGATCGCGCCTGCCGATGCGGCGCCGGACACCGGCTCCGCGCGGCGCGGTGCGCCCCCAGCGGCGTGAATCTCTCGTGCGCCGGCCGTCACGGCCGGCGGGAAGGCGGATCCCCATGAAGCGGTTCGTTGCCTCCGGCCTGCTCTGCGCGGCCGCGGTACTCGGCGCCTCGGCATGCTCCAGCGACGACAACGCGACGCCGCAGGAGGCAGCCTCGTCGGCCAGCGCCGCGCTGTGCACCAACCTGGTCCAGTTGAAGTCGGACAATGCCGCGCTCAAGGCGCTGAATCCGGCCACGGCCACCAAGGACCAGCTGCAATCGGCGTACGACGCAGTCCAGGCCGACTGGAAGAAGGTCAAGGAGAACACCTCGGCACTGAAGTCGGCCGAGAAGGACGCCGTGACGTCGGCCGCGGAGAACCTGAAGAAGGCTTACGAGGACCTCCCGGGCGACACCACGGGCAAGGACGCGATCACCCAGCTCCAGCCCCAGATCCAGGCGCTGGACACCGCGGCCACCCAGGCGACGACCGCGAACAACTGCCGTTAGCAGGCGGCGGCGACGGCCACGCGGGCCCCGGGGGGACGTCCCCCCCCCCCCCCCCCCCCACCCTCCCCCCCTGAGCCGGTTCCTGTGGTTTTTCGTCGGTGACAGAGGACGCC
>NZ_JBVING010000001.1:804454-990236 GCF_055579465.1 Streptomyces sp. NPDC032745
CCCAGGCCGTGGGAACTGCGCACCCCCAAGCGGAAGCCAGAAAAACATGCTTTGGAAAGGGGGGGGGAAGGTTCCCCCGGGCCGGGGGGGGACCCCCCCCCCCCCCCCCCCCCCGGGGCCCGCGCCGTGCACCGGTCCCGGTGGCCGTCGTCAGTCGACGGCGACCGCCACCTTGCCCGCGGCGTCGCCCGCGCCGGCAGGTGCGGCGGCGGCCGCGGTCGTGCGCGTGGTCCGCAGCGTCAGTGCCGTGTAGACCAGGCCGCCGGCCAGGGCGGAGAGGACGAAGGAGCAGTCGACGCCGCCGGTCAGGGCGAGCAGCGGGCCCTCGTAGAAGGGGGTGGTCACGGCGAGGAGGCCGACCCCGGCGCCGACGGCCCAGGAAACCGTGGCGGCGAGGTTCCAGCCGGCCCGGTACCAGTAGATCCCGCCCACCGAGCGGCGGTTGAAGACCTGGAGGGCATCGGCGTCGTACTGCCCGCGGCAGCGGACGTAGCCGATCAGGGTGATCACGGCCCACGGCGTGCCGATCGCGGTCAGCAGCAGGACGAACGAGGTCATCGCGGACTGCACGTCCCACTCGAAGGAACCGATGAAGACGAACCCGGTGGCGACGCCTGCCGCGACCAGCGTGGCCTTGGCCCGGGTCGCCTTCGGCACGATGGCGTCGAGGTCGAGGCCCATGGAGTAGAGCATCAGCCCGGCGTTGCCCACCGAGCCGGCCGCCGCGGCGGCGAGCAGCGGGAGCAGGTACCAGAACGGCGCGGCCTCGACGAGGGGCCCGGCGTAGTCGGCGCCGGCCTTGGCGGCGAGCGCGGTGTAGGTGCCGAACAGCTGCGGGACCAGCAGGCCGACCAGCAGGCCGAGACAGGTGGCCCAGAAGACGTTGCGGGAGCTGTGCTTGCGGGGGGAGATGTAGCGGGTGTAGTCGCCGAGCAGGGTGATGAAGGCGACGGGGCCGCTGAGTCCGGCGGCGACGGCGGCGAGCAGCCAGGTCGGCCAGAAGGAGCCGAGCAGGTACGCGGTCTCCGGCGGTGCGGCGGTGGTGAAGTCGGGGGCGTAGGCGTAGAGGCCGACGGCGAGCAGGACCACCATGCCGATGGACAGGACCTTGCTCATGCGCAGCAGCAGCCGGTAGCCGAAGACGGCCCCGACGACGGTACAGGCGGCCAGTACGCCGTACATCACGGCCCGCGTCGCGCCCGTGTCGGGCAGGCCGATGAGCCGGGACAGCGTGCCGGCCATCACGTCGCCGCCGATCCACAGGGTGAGCGCCGTGTAGCCGAGGGCGAGCAGCAGGCCGACGACCGAGCCGACGAGCCGGCCGCGTACGCCGAACTGGGCGCCGCTCGAGGTGGAGAGGTTGGTCGCCGTGCGCAGGGACACCAGCGCCAGCGGCGCGGTGAAGGCGATGCCGACCAGCGTGCCGGTCACGATGGCGGTGACCGAGGGCCACAGGCCCAGTCCGAAGGACGGGGGCAGCCAGCCGAACACGATCACGCCGAGGCAGAGGTTGGAGCCGAGCAGGATCGAGATCAGGTCACGGGGACCGCTCGTCCGCTCCTCCTCGGGGATGGTGTCGACTCCGCGCTGTTCGATGGGCATGGGGGGACTCCCTTGGCAGGGCGGGGGGTGGTTCGCATTTGTTTGAGCGACACTCAATGTGACCTAAGCCCAGGTCTCAGGTCAATGCTTCATTGCTGAGAAATGAAGAGTTAGAGTGATGCTCTAACCCATCGACTCAAAAGGTGGTGGATCGGCGTGCGGCTGACCCCTACGGAGCGCGACCGGCTGCTGCTGCGCAGCGCGGCGGAACTGGCCAGGGCCCGGCGGGCCCGCGGACTCAGGCTCAACGTCCCCGAGGCCACCGCGCTCATCGCGGACACGGTCTGCGAGGCCGCGCGCGACGGCAAGCGGCTGGCGGAGGCCATCGAGGAGGCCCGCAGCGTGCTGGGCCCGGACGACGTCCTGCCCGGCGTGGCCGACGTGGTCACCGAGGTGCACGTGGAGGCCGTCTTCGACGACGGGTCCCGCCTGGCGGTGGTCTCGGCCCCGATCCGGGGCGCGGTGCCGCTCGGCGAGGACGCCCCCGGAGCCGTCGTACCCGGCCCCGGCGCCCCCCAGCCGGAGCCGCTGCTGCACCTGCACGTGCGCAACACGGCCTCCGTGCCGGTGAGCGTCACGTCCCACTTCCACTTCTTCGAGGCCAACCCCCGCCTCGATTTCGACCGCGCCGCGGCCTACGGCATGCGGCTGTGCGTGCCCGCCGGCTCGTCCGTACGGTTCGACCCGCACGGCGGGGCCGAGGTCGGCCTCGTCCCCATCGGCGGCGACCGCATCGCGATCGGCTTCGCCGGCCTGGTCGACGGTCCGCTGGACGCCCCGGGCGCCAAGTCGCTCGCGCTGACGAGGGCGGCGGCATGCGGCTACCTGGGCGCCGAGGCGCACCAGGACACCGAGGACGGGCACGCGGCCGGGGCCGCCGCCCCCGACACCGACGGCCCGCGCGCGGGAGGAACCTCCGCATGAGCAAGAAGACTCCGCACAGCGACCACTGTGCGCCGGGCAGCCGGCACATCGACCCCCACGAGTACGCCTCCGTCTTCGGCCCTCGCGCCGGGGACCGGGTCCGGCTCGGCGACTCCGGGCTCACCGTCCGGGTCGAGCACGACGCCCAGAAGCCGGGCGACGAGTTCCTGGCCGGCTTCGGCAAGACCGCCCGCGACGGCCTGCACCTGAAGGCCGCGGCCGTCCGCGAGACCTGCGACGTCGTGATCAGCAACGTGCTGGTCATCGACGCCGTCCTCGGCATCCGCAAGGTCTCCATCGGTATCCGCGAGGGCCGGATCCACGCGATCGGCCGGGCCGGCAACCCGGACACCCTCGACGGGGTGGACGTCGTCGTCGGCACCGGCACGAGCATCGTCTCCGGCGAGGGCCTGATCGCCACCGCAGGCGCCGTCGACACCCACGTCCACCTGCTGTCCCCGCGCGTCATGGAGGCCTCGCTCGCCGCGGGCGTCACCACGATCATCGGGCAGGAGTTCGGCCCGGTCTGGGGCGTCGGCGTCAACTCGCCGTGGGCCCTCAAGCACGCGTTCAACGCCTTCGACGCCTGGCCCGTCAACATCGGCTTCCTCGCCCGCGGTTCGTCCTCGGACGCCGCCCCGCTCGTCGAGGCGCTGGCCGAGGGCGGCGCGTCCGGATTCAAGGTCCACGAGGACATGGGCGCCCACACCCGCGCCCTGGACACCGCGCTGCGGGTGGCCGAGGAGCACGACGTCCAGGTCGCCCTGCACAGCGACGGCCTGAACGAGTGCCTCTCCGTCGAGGACACCCTGCGCGTGCTGGACGGCCGCACCATCCACGCCTTCCACATCGAGGGATGCGGCGGCGGACACGTCCCCAACGTGCTCAAGATGGCCGGCGTGCCGAACGTCATCGGCTCCTCCACCAACCCCACCCTGCCCTTCGGCCGGGACGCGGTCGCCGAGCACTACGGCATGATCGTCTCCGTCCACGACCTGAAGCCGGACCTCCCCGGCGACGCGGCCATGGCCCGCGACCGGATCCGCGCCGGGACGATGGGCGCCGAGGACGTGCTGCACGACCTGGGCGCGATCGGCATCACCTCCTCGGACGCCCAGGGCATGGGCCGCGCCGGCGAGACCATCCGCCGCACCTTCGCCATGGCCGCCAAGATGAAGGGCGAGCTCGGCCCACTCGAAGGCGACGGCGAGGGCGACGACAACGCCCGCGTCCTGCGCTACATGGCCAAGCTGACCATCAACCCCGCCATCGCCCACGGCCTGGCCCACGAAATCGGCTCCATCGAGGTCGGCAAGCTCGCCGACATCGTGCTGTGGCGCCCCCAGTTCTTCGGCGCCAAGCCGCAGCTGGTCCTCAAGTCGGGCTTCCCCGCGTACGGGGTCACCGGCGACCCCAACGCGGCCACCGACACCTGCGAACCGCTGGTCCTCGGCCCGCAGTTCGGCTCGTACGGAGCCACCGCCGCCGACATCTCCGTCGCCTTCGTCTCGGCCGCCGCAGCGGCCCTGGGCGGCGACGAGATGCCGACCCGGCGCCGCCGGGTCGCCGTCCGCGGCACCCGCGGCATCGGCCCCGGGAACCTCCTCCTCAACTCCCGGGTGGGCGCGGTCGACGTGGACGCGCGCAGCGGACTCGTCACCCTCGACGGCGACCCGCTGCGTTCCGAAGCGGCCGACTCGGTCTCCCTCAACCGCCTGTACTTCTTGTAAAAGGACCCCTGCCATGACTGCAAAGCCCACGGACCACGGATTCCGGATGCCCGCCGAGTGGACGCCTCACGAGCGGACCTGGATGGCCTGGCCCAGCCCCAACCCCACCTTCACCAACGAGCAGGAGCTCGCCGAGGCCCGCGAGGCCTGGGGCGCCGTCGCCCGCGCGGTGCGCACGTACGAGCCCGTGACCCTGGTCGTCTCGCCCGGCGACGCGGAGAGCGCCCGCGCACTTGTCGGCGAGGACGTACGGCTGGTGGAGCGGGAGCTCGACGACGCCTGGATGCGCGACATCGGCCCGACGTTCGTCACGAACGAGGCCGGCGAACTGGCCGCGGTGGACTGGACCTTCAACGGATGGGGCGCCCAGGAATGGGCCCGCTGGGAGCACGACTCCAAGGTCGCCCGGCACGTCTCCGACCTCGCCGGGACCCGTACGTACAGCACCCCGCTGGTCAACGAGGGCGGCGCCATCCACGTCGACGGCGAGGGCACCGTGCTCCTCACCGACACCGTGCAGCTGGGCGCCGGGCGCAACCCCGACTGGACCCGCCAGCAGGTCGAGGAGGAGGTCCACGCCCACCTCGGCACCACCAAGGCGATCTGGCTCCCGTACGGCCTGGCCGGCGACTACGGCACCTACGGCACGCAGGGCCACGTCGACATCGTGGCCGCCTTCGCCCGCCCCGGCGTGGTGATGGTCCACACCCAGCCCGACCCGGCCCACCCGGACCACGAGCGCTGCAAGACCATCGCCGCCATCCTGCGCGCGTCCACCGACGCGCAGGGCCGGCAGCTGGAGGTCGTGGAGATCCCGGCGCCGACGGTGCTGGAGGAGGACGGGGAGTGGGTGGACTACTCCTACATCAACCACTACCTGTGCAACGGCGGCGTCGTGCTGTGCTCCTTCGACGACCCGCGCGACGAGGAGGCCGCCGAGATCTTCCGCGGCCTGTTCCCCGAGCGGACCGTGACCCTGGTTGACGCACGTACGATTTTCGCCGGGGGTGGCGGTATCCACTGCATCACCCAGCAGCAGCCGAAGGTCTGACCCGAGGCGGATCGACGAAGGAGTGGCCCATGGCGGCGGGTGGAGTACGCGCGGTCCGGAAGAACGCGCCGCCGCGCGAGGACGTACTCGTCGCCGCCATGGCCACGATCGCCGAGCGCGGCCTGGAGGGCCTGACCATGGCCGGGCTGGGCCGTCAGGTCGGCATGAGCAGCGGCCACCTCCTCTACTACTTCGGCAGCAAGGACGAGCTCCTGCTGCAGACGCTGGAGTGGAGCGAGGCGGCCCTGGGCGCGAAGCGGCGGGCCCTGCTGTCCCGCCGCGGCCCGGCGCGCGAGCGACTGCAGGCGTACGTGGACCTGTACGTGCCCGAGGGGGCCCGGGACCCGCACTGGACCCTGTGGCTGGAGGTCTGGAACCGCTCGCAGAACGCCGGTGCGCAGGAACGCGAACGCCAGGCCGCCATCGAGGGCGCCTGGCACCGCGACCTGGTGGCCCTGCTCGCCGAGGGCGTCTCGCGCGGGGAGTTCCGGCCCGTGGACCCCGACCGCTTCGGCGCCCGGCTGCGGGCTCTGCTCGACGGGTTCAGCATCCAGGTCGCCGTCGGCCTGCCCGGGATAGGGCGGGCGGACATCCTGGCCCACGTCTCGGAATTCCTTGACGAGGCTCTCGTATCGTGAGACGCGCCGCTCTTGCGGTGAGACGGTATGACACACTGCGGATGTGCCTGCTCAGCTCATGATTATGGACAGCAGCGCGCCGGTCCGCAGTGGCCGCTGAACCGTGGAAAACCTTCGCGGAAGCGGCCATCGTGCCCCAGACCCGCGCGCAGACCTCTCGCACCCGCGAGAGGTCTTTTCGTTTCCCGGCTCCACTCCTGCCGGGAACGCACTGCGCGGGATGATGGGGGCAGTGGCAGCGGCCTGCCCTTGGGCGGGTATCCGGAACCACTCATCCGACAGGAGTCAGATCAGCATGACGACGACAGAGGCGACAGCGCCGGCTCAAGACCCCGCCGACGACACCGACAGCTTCCATGTCTTCGACACCACCCTGCGCGACGGCGCCCAGCGTGAGGGCATCAACCTCACCGTCGCCGACAAGCTGACGATCGCGCGGCACCTGGACGACTTCGGAGTGGGCTTCATCGAGGGCGGCTGGCCGGGTGCCAACCCGCGCGACACCGAGTTCTTCGCCCGCGCCCGGGCCGAGATCGACTTCAAGAACGCGCAGCTGGTCGCCTTCGGCGCGACCCGGCGGGCGGGCGGCTCGGCCGCCGAGGACCCGCAGGTGCGGGCCCTGCTCGAGTCGGGCGCCCCGGTGATCACCCTGGTGGCCAAATCCCACGACCGGCACGTCGAGCTCGCCCTGCGCACCACGCTGGAAGAGAACCTGGAGATGGTCCGGGACACGGTCTCCCACCTGGTCGCCCAGGGCCGCCGCGTCTTCGTCGACTGCGAACACTTCTTCGACGGCTACCGGGCCAACGCCGAGTACGCGAAGTCCGTCGTGCGCACCGCCCACGAGGCCGGCGCCGACGTCGTCATCCTCTGCGACACCAACGGCGGCATGCTGCCGGCCCAGGTGACCGCCGTGGTCGCGACCGTACTCGCCGACACCGGGGCCCGCCTGGGCATCCACGCCCAGGACGACACCGGCTGCGCCGTCGCCAACACCCTGGCCGCCGTCGACGCCGGCGCCACGCACGTGCAGTGCACCGCGAACGGCTACGGCGAGCGGGTCGGGAACGCCAACCTCTTCCCCGTCGTCGCCGCGCTGGAGATCAAGTACGGGCGCCGGGTGCTGCCCGTCGGGGCGCTCGCCGAGATGACCCGCATCTCGCACGCCATCGCCGAGGTCGTGAACCTGACCCCGTCCACGCACCAGCCGTACGTCGGCGTCTCGGCCTTCGCGCACAAGGCGGGCCTGCACGCCTCGGCCATCAAGGTCGACCCGGACCTGTACCAGCACATCGACCCCGAGCGGGTCGGCAACACCATGCGGATGCTGGTCTCCGACATGGCCGGGCGCGCCTCCATCGAGCTCAAGGGCAAGGAGCTCGGCGTCGACCTCGGCGGGGACCGCGCGCTGGTCTCCCGGGTCGTCGAGCGGGTCAAGGAGCGGGAGCTCTCGGGCTACACGTACGAGGCCGCGGACGCCTCCTTCGAGCTGCTGCTGCGCGCGGAGGTCGAGGGCCGCGCCCGCAAGTACTTCCGTACGGAGTCCTGGCGGGCCATCGTCGAGGACCGCCCGGACGGCACCCACGCCAACGAGGCCACGGTGAAGCTGTGGGCCAAGGGCGAGCGGATCGTCGCCACGGCGGAGGGCAACGGCCCGGTCAACGCCCTGGACCGGGCGCTGCGGGTCGCCCTCGAGCGCTTCTACCCCCAGCTGGCCAAGTTCGAGCTGATCGACTACAAGGTCCGCATCCTGGAGGGCAAGCACGGCACGGAGTCCACGACCCGGGTCCTGATCGCCACGACGGACGGCAGCCGCGAGTGGTCCACGGTGGGCGTCGCCCCGAACGTGATCGCCGCGTCCTGGCAGGCCCTCGAGGACGCCATCACGTACGGCCTCCTCCACGCCGGCGTGGAACCCGCCGAGTAGCCGAGCCCCGCTCGCCCCACCACCCCCGCCCCCGTGGCGGGGGTGGTGGGGTTTATGTCCTTCTCACACAGGAAAGTGGTGGTTCCGGTAGCGTCGGGGATATGAGGACCAGGCTGATACCCGTACGTTCCGGTCGGCTGCTGGCCGGTCTGCTGCTGGCCCTGTCCGCGACCGCCCTCGTGGCCGCCCCGCAGGCATCGGCGGCCACCGGACCCGCTGCCGTGGCGGAGGCGCTCAAGCAGGGCCCGGTCTACGTGGACCCCCGCGCCGAGGCTCAGCTGCCGAAGGCCCAGGCGGACGCACTGGCCAAGAAGATCAAGGACGCCGGGAAGCCGGTGTTCGTCGCCGTACTGCCGGCCACCGCGGAGTTCCCCGCCGACAGCGTGCTGCGTACGGTCCGGGCCGAGACCGGCATCACCGGGCTCTACGCGATCAGGCTCGGCGACGGCTTCAACGCCGGAGCCGACAGGGCCGTCATGCCCGCCAACGCCGTCCGCAATCTGACCGATGCCGTGAAGGCGGGCGGGCCCGTGGACGCGGGCACGCAGCTGAACAACTTCGTGGACCAGGCCCTGGCCCAGGCCAAGGGCGGCGCCCCGGCCTCCTGGGGCGGCTCCGGCAGCGGCGGCGGGGTCCCGGTCGGCGGGCTGATCACGCTCGGCGCGGTGGCCGCCATCGGCGGCGGCGGTGCGTACGCGCTGGTGCGCCGTAACCGCAAGAAGAAGGAAGAGGCGCAGCGCGAGGCCATCGAGAAGCTGCGCGTGGTCGTCGACGAGGACATCACCGCGTTCGGCGAGGAGCTCGACCGGCTGGACTTCCACCCCGGTGAGCCCGGCGCGGACGACGCCATGCGGGCGGACTACGAGAAGGGCCTCGACTCGTACGAGAAGGCCAAGGACATCATGGCCTCGGTCCAGCACCCCGACGAGGTCAGGGGAGTCACCCAGGCCCTGGAGGACGGCCGGTTCGCCCTGGCGAGCCTCGATGCCCGCCGTCAGGGCAGGCCGCTGCCCGAGCGCCGTTCGCCCTGCTTCTTCGACCCGCGGCACGGGCCGAGTACGGAGGACGCCGGCTGGGCGCCGGCCGGCGGGGCGGCGCGTACCGTCCCCGTGTGCGCGGCGGACGCCGTCCGCCTGCGCGAGGGCAAGGACCCGATGGTCCGCACGGTCGACACCGAGTACGGGCCGCGCCCGTACTACGACGCCGGCCCGGCGTACGGCCCCTGGGCGGGCGGATACTTCGGCGGCGGCATCCTGCCCGGCCTGCTCGTGGGCACGCTGCTCGGCTCGATGATGTCGAGCCCCGCCTACGCCTCCGACATGGGCGGCTACGACGGCGGGGACTACTCCGGCGCCGACTTCAACTCCTCCGACTTCGGGGGAGGGGACTTCGGCGGCGGCGGTGGGTTCGACGGAGGCGGCGGGTTCGACGGCGGGGGCGGCTTCTAGGGGCTGTCCGGTCCTGATCCGCCGGACACCCCCTGGGACCGCCCCCGGTCCCGGCGGCGTCAGGCGGGTCAGGCCTGCTTGATGGCCGAGATGTCGAAGGTCAGCTTCACCTTGTCGCTGACCATGACGCCGCCGGCCTCCAGCGCGGCGTTCCAGGTCAGGCCCCAGTCGGAGCGCAGGATCTCGGCGGAGCCCTCGAAGCCGACGCGCTCGTTGCCGTAGACGTCCGTGGCCGAGCCGTTGAACTCCAGGTCGATGGAGAGCGGGCGGGTCACGTCCTTGATCGTCAGCTCGCCGGTGATGCGGTACTTGTCGCCGCCGAGCTGGGCCGCCCGGGTGGAGCGGAAGGTCATCAGCGGGAAGGCCTCGGTGTCGAAGAAGTCCCCGCTGCGCAGGTGGCCGTCGCGGTCGGCGATGCCGGTGTCCACGGAGGCGACCTTCACCTCGAGGGAGGCGGCGGAACGGGCCGGGTCGCTCCCGTCCAGCTGCAGGGTGCCGGCGTAGTCGGTGAAGCTGCCCCGGACGTTGGTCACCATCGCGTGGCGGACGGTGAAGCCGATGCTGCTGTGGGCTGCGTCGATGACGTAGTCGCCGGTGAGGGCGGCCAGGGCCGGGTCCACCTCGAGGGTGGCGACGGCGGCGTTGGTGCCGTCCTGGATGTCGGTGGTCTGGCTGCGGCGGGTGAAGAGACCCATGATCTGCTCCTTGGGGGGTGCCCTGCTCGGTGTTGGTTGAACTTTCAACGAGACTGACGCTAGACCTATTCCGTTCAAATTTCAACATCTAGGGGGAGTGTCGCGCTGTTTTGTGGACACTCCACAAAGGAGGGCGGCCCTGCCTGGTGGTGTCCGCGCATCACGTGGCGGTTCTGTCCGGGCCGGACAGCGGAACACACCCGAGACTGTGTGGAACCAACGGAGGTTTTTCTTCGACCGCTTCGTAAGGTCGATACATGACCGTTGTGGACCAGACTCCGAGCGAGCCGACGGACGCCCGCGGGCGCGTGGCCGAGCTGCACTCCCTGCGCGAGCAGGCGCGGCGTGGACCCAGTGACCGGGCGACCGAGGCGCAGCACGCCAAGGGCAAGCTGACCGCGCGCGAGCGCATCGCGCTGCTGCTCGACGAGGGTTCCTTCAAGGAGGTCGAACAGCTGCGCCGCCACCGGGCGACCGGCTTCGGCCTCGAGGGCAAGAAGCCGTACACCGACGGTGTCATCACCGGCTGGGGCACGGTCGAGGGCCGCACGGTCTTCGTCTACGCGCACGACTTCCGGATCTTCGGCGGCGCCCTGGGCGAGGCCCACGCCACGAAGATCCACAAGATCATGGACATGGCCATTGCGGCCGGTGCCCCGCTGGTCTCCCTGAACGACGGCGCCGGCGCCCGTATCCAGGAGGGCGTCTCCGCGCTCGCCGGCTACGGCGGCATCTTCCAGCGCAACACCAAGGCCTCGGGCGTCATCCCGCAGATCTCGGTCATGCTGGGCCCGTGCGCCGGCGGCGCCGCGTACTCGCCGGCCCTGACGGACTTCGTGTTCATGGTCCGCGAGACCTCGCAGATGTTCATCACCGGCCCCGACGTCGTCCGCGCCGTCACCGGTGAGGAGATCTCCCAGAACGGCCTCGGCGGCGCCGACGTGCACGCCGAGACCTCCGGCGTCGCGCACTTCGCGTACGACGACGAGGAGACCTGCATCTCCGAGGTGCGCTACCTCATCTCGATGCTGCCCTCCAACAACCGGGAGAACCCGCCGGTCCACGAGACCTCCGACCCCGCCGACCGGCGCTCGGACGTCCTGCTGGACCTGGTTCCGGCGGACGGCAACCGCCCCTACGACATGCTCAAGGTGATCGAGGAGCTCGTCGACGAAGGCGACGTCCTCGAGATCCACGAGCGCTGGGCCCGCAACATCATCTGCGCCCTGGCCCGGCTCGACGGCCAGGTCGTCGGCATCGTCGCGAACCAGCCCGGCCACCTCGCGGGCGTCCTCGACATCGAGGCCTCCGAGAAGGCCGCGCGCTTCGTCCAGATGTGCGACGCCTTCAACATCCCGATCATCACGCTGCTGGACGTCCCCGGCTTCCTGCCGGGCGTCGACCAGGAGCACGGCGGCATCATCCGCCACGGCGCGAAGCTCCTGTACGCGTACTGCAACGCCACGGTCCCGCGGATCTCGCTGATCCTGCGCAAGGCCTACGGCGGCGCGTACATCGTCATGGACTCCCAGTCCATCGGCGCGGACATCACGTACGCCTGGCCGACCAACGAGATCGCGGTCATGGGCGCCGAGGGCGCCGCCAACGTCATCTTCCGCAAGCAGATCGCGGAGGCCGAGGACCCCGAGGCGATGCGCGCGCGCATGGTCAAGGAGTACAAGGCCGAGCTGATGCACCCGTACTACGCCGCCGAACGCGGTCTCGTCGACGACGTGATCGACCCGGCGGAGACCCGCGAAACCCTGATCAGCGCCCTGGCGATGCTCCGCAGCAAGCACGCCGACCTGCCGTCCCGCAAGCACGGCAACCCGCCGCAGTAACAGCGAAGGAGACCTGCCACCGATGAGCAAGACCACCGACACCCTGCTGCGCGTCGAAAAGGGCAACGCCGCCCCCGAGGAGCTGGCCGCGATCACCGCGATCCTGCTCGCCCGCGCCGCCGCCACCCCGGAGGCCCGCCCGGTGCACCGCATCGGCTCCCAGGCCCGCTGGCGGCGCCTGGAGCGCACCCCCGGCTTCCGCGCCCCGCACAGCTGGCAGGGCTAGCTCTACCGGAAGAGCCCGGTCCCGACGAGCCCCCGTACGTACGAGCCTTCGTACGTACGGGGGCTCCGTCGTGTCCGGACCGCCCCACCGAAGACCGAAAGGCCCCCGTACTCCGAGGAGTGCGGGGGCCTTTCGGGTCAGCCGTGGCGCCTAGCGCAGGCGGGCCATGAGGGCGTGCTCGACGAGCGTGATGAGCGCGCTCTTGGCGTCCGCGCGGTGGCGGGCGTCGGTGGTGATGATCGGAGCGTCCGGGCCGATCTGCAGGGCCTCGCGGACTTCCTCCGGCGTGTACGGCTGGTGCCCGTCGAAGCCGTTGAGGGCGATGACGAACGGCAGGCCGCTGTTCTCGAAGTAGTCGACCGCGGGGAAGCAGTCGGCGAGGCGGCGGGTGTCGACGAGGACGACGGCACCGATGGCGCCGCGGACGAGGTCGTCCCACATGAACCAGAACCGGTCCTGACCGGGGGTACCGAAGAGGTACAGGATCAGGTCCTGGTCCAGGGTGATGCGGCCGAAGTCCATGGCGACCGTGGTGGTCGTCTTGTCCCCGGTGTGGGTCAGATCGTCGATGCCGGCCGACGCGGACGTCATGACGGCTTCGGTGCGCAGCGGGTTGATCTCGGAGACCGCGCCGACGAACGTGGTCTTGCCCACGCCGAAGCCGCCCGCCACCACGATCTTCGCGGAGGTGGTGGAGCGAGCCGCTCCGCCGTTAGAGCTTGCGAAGTCCACTGAGCACCCTTTCGAGCAGTGTCACATCTGGCTGGCCACCGGCAGACTCGTCGCCGCCGGGCTGGTGAATGGCGACAAGGCCCGCCTCCGCCAGGTCGGCGACGAGGATGCGGGCGACACCAAGAGGAATGGAGAGAAGTGCCGAGATCTCCGCGACGGATTTGATCTCCTGGCACAGACGGCAGATGCGCTGGTGCTCGGGCAACTGCCCTTGCAACCGCGCGGGATCTGCCGTGGTACTGACCAGCGCCTCGATGGCGAGCTGGTAGCGCGGCCGGGTACGGCCGCCGGTCATCGCGTACGGACGCACCAGCGGGTTGTGGGCCTTGGGGGCCTGAGGCTGCGTACCCCGGTGGGGCTGCTGCGAAGGCCGCTGAGGCGGCTGGGCCTGCTGGGGCTGGTACGGCTGCTGGTAGGGGTTGTGCTCCGGCACGGGCCGGCTGGGAGCGGAGGGAAAGTTGAAGCGGTTCTGGTCGTGCTGCCCACCCTGCGGCTGCTGAGCGCCGCCATAAGGATGACCTCCGGGTGTTGTCACGTTTCCTCCTCCGACTCCAAGAACGCAGTACTCCCTGTGGAACCGCGCCACCGCACCCTATGGTGCGATGACGCGAAACGCACTGCCTGTTTGCTAGTTGAGAAGACTTCCCTGCAGCTCCGAGCGCAGTTCCGGAGTGAGAACACTGCCTGCTCGGTCCACAAGGAGGGCCATCTCATAGCCCACGAGGCCGATGTCGCACTCGGGGTGCGCGAGCACCGCGAGCGAAGATCCGTCCGAGACGGACATGAGGAAGAGGAATCCCCGGTCCATCTCGACCACGGTCTGGTTGACGGCGCCACCCTCGAAGATGCGGGAGGCTCCTGCGGTCAGCGACGTCAGACCGGAGGCCACGGCCGCCAGCTGATCGGCGCGGTCGCGCGGGAATCCGTCGGACATCGCCAGAAGAAGGCCGTCGGCGGAGACCACCACCGTGTGGGACACCCCAGGGGTGTTGTCCACGAAGTTGGTGATCAACCAGTTCAGGTTCTGTGCCGCCTGGCTCATCGGGCTCACACTAACGCTCCTGGTCATAGCTGTTACTTGACTGCTCAGAACCCGCGCTGCGTCCCTGCTGGACACCGCGCCGCAGGTTGCTCAACCTGCCGCGGACGTCCTCCGGTGCGCGGGAGACCTGGGGGCCGCCCTGCGGGGTCGTCTCCGCTGCACCCTCGACCAGGTTGGCCTTGGGCACGCGCCGAGGGAGACCGGACGGGGTGACCCCGCCCGCCTTCGGCTCACGGAGTTTTGAGGCCTGCTGCCAGCGCTCGTCGTTGTTCGAGCGCCAGTCGTTGCTGCCTTCCTCGTCCCGCTCCGGGGCGGCGGGCTGCTGCTGTCGCGGCGGCCGCTGCTCGAAGAGGGATCCGGTGGACTCCGCTTCCTTCTGTGCCGGCTGCCACTGCTGCTGGCTGCCGCGGCGCGGCAGGCCCGCTCCGGTCACTTCGTGGCCGGTGTCGGCAGCGGCGCCCGGACGGTCGAAGCCTACGCGTTCCGGGGCGGGTTCGGGAGCGGCCTGGGGTTCCGATTCGGTCCCGTATCGCTGCTGGTAGCCGCCGGAGTAGGTGTTCTGCTCGGGCCACTCGGCCTGCTGGGACTGGGATCCGTGGCCGCCGTTGTACGCCTGGACGCCCTGCTGCCGATCCGGGTAGTTGGCTTCCGGATAGGCGTAGTCCTGCTGCGGGTACGCCTCGTAGCCCTGCTGGGCCCCATGGGCCTGCTGGGAGTCGTACGAGGTGTCGTAACCCTGCTCGGGCTGCTGCTCGTAGTCCTGGTACTGCTGATACCCGTGCTCCGGCTGCGGTTCCGCATACTCCTGCTCGGAGTACTCGGCCTGCTGCTCCTGCCCGTAGACCTGGGCCTCGAGCGCGGCTCTGCGGTCCTGCTGGGCCAGGGAGCGGCCGACCGGGTTCAGCCCCGGGGCGTCGCCGCCCTGGTTGTCGTAGCGGGAGTCGTCGAAGCCGAGCTCGGCGGCCGTACGCATCGGGACGGCGTGCTGCGCCGGCTGCTGCGGGATCATCGACGACACCGTGAAGTCGTCGTCCGGTACCCCCTCGCCACCACCACCATGGGTGATCGCGTCGGGCAGCATGACCAGCGACGTGGTGCCGGCGGCCTCGCCCGAGGGACGCAGCTGGACCCGGATGCTGTGGCGGTCCGCCAGCCGGCCGACCACGAACAGACCCATGCGCTGGGAGATCGCGGCGTCCACGGTCGGCGGGTTGGCCAGCTTGTGGTTGATGTCCGCGAAGTCCTCGGCGGTGAGGCCGATGCCCTTGTCGTGGATCTCGACCATGACGCGGCCGTCGGGCAGACGCGTGGCGTTCACGCGGACCTTGGTCTGCGGGGAGGAGAACGTGGTGGCGTTCTCCAGGAGCTCGGCGAGCAGGTGCACGAGGTCGGTCACGGCCTGGCCGTGGATCTCGGCCTCGGAGACGCCCGAGAGCTCGATGCGCTCGTACTGCTCCACCTCGGAGGAGGCGGCGCGCAGGACGTCGACGAGGGGGACCGGCTGGTCCCAGCGGCGGCCCGGCTCCTCACCCGCGAGGATGAGGAGGTTCTCGCCGTTGCGGCGCATACGGGTGGCCAGGTGGTCCAGGCGGAAGAGGTTCTCCAGCTGGTCCGGGTCGGCCTCGTTGTTCTCCAGGTCGGTGATGAGGGTCAGCTGGCCCTCGATCAGCGACTGGTTGCGCATGGAGAGGTTCGTGAAGATCGCGTTGACGTTCCCTCGCAGGAGCGCCTGCTCGGCGGCGAGCCGGACCGCTTCCCGGTGGACCTGGTCGAAGGCGCGGGCGACCTCGCCGATCTCGTCCTGGGAGTTGATCGGGATCGGCGCGACACGGGTGTCGACCTTGCCCGGGTCCGTGCGCGAGAGCTGGTCGACGAGCATCGGCAGGCGCTGCTCGGCGACGTCGAAGGCGGCGGAACGCAGCCGGCGCATCGAGCGGCTCATCGAGCGGGCCATCATGCCGGCCAGGATGAAGGCGGCGAGCAGGGCCACGACCACGACGGCGCCGGTCCAGATGGCGTCGTTGCGGGCCTCGTCGGAGACCGCCACGGAGTCGGTGACCGCCTTGGCGAGCAGGTCCTTCTCGATCTCGGCGTAGCCCTCGAACTTGGCGGTGGCCGCGGCCTGCCAGGCCTGGGGCGTGGTGCCGTTCGCGGCGAGCTTGGCCTTGTTGTCGCCGCCGGCTATCGCCTCGGTCATGCCGGTGAGCACGGAGCCGTTCACCGTGGGCGGAGTCTTGAAGACGGTGCCGGCCTGCTCGGCCTGCGTCTTGGCGGCCGCGAGCTTGGCAGCACCCTCCTGCGACTTCTTGCCCATGACCTCCTTGAGGCGGTTCACGTCGTCCTCGGTGCCGGCCGCGACGTACTCGCCGATGGCGATGTCCTCGAGGTAGGCGTACGAGGCGAAGGCGACGAGCTGGGCCTTGCGGACCTGTTCGTTCTCGTTCGGCCGGACCAGCAGGTGGGTGCCGACCGAGCGCTGGAGCGAGTTGGCGGCCTTGGCCAGCTCGACCGCGTAGACCATGCGGCCGTAGCTGGTGACGTTGCCGGTGCCCAGGCCGAGTTCGTTGGAGAAGGTCATGAGGTAGTGCTGGACCAGCACGTACCCCTCTTCGGTCGGGATCGGACCGAACGCGCTGGGCGGGTTCTTCTTGTCCGTCTCCTGCGCGGTGTACGCCGTCTGCCGGACGGCCGCGAGCTTGGGCTCCTCCTGACGGAAGAGCTCCAGTCGGCGCGCGAGCCCCTGGTTCGCGTTCGAGGGGAGGTCCTTGGAGGCCTGGGCGAACCTCTCCTTGGCCGTGTCCGTGGCCTCCCGGGCCTTCGCGACGACCGGGTTGTTGGCGTCGCCCCTAAGGAGCGGTTCGGCCGTGAGGTCGCGCTCGTTGAGGAGGGCCTGGCCGTATTCGGCCGCCGCCTGGACGATGCGGGCCGTCTTCTCGGCGTCCTTGGCCTCGTTCCAGCTGTCGACGGAGCCCTTCACCTGGAAGCCGCCCATGACCAGTCCGACGAGGACGGGTACGAGCAGGATGGCGTTCAGCTTGGTCGGCACACGCCAGTTACGGGGTGCGAACCTGCTGGTGCTGCCGCTCTTCGCCGGTGGGTCCACGGGTACGTCGACGTGCGACGCGGCCGCGCGCTGCGGCGGGGTGAAGTTGCCGCGCGCGGGTTCATCCGCGGGGCTCGAGTTGCTTCGCCTCACTCGACCAACAACCTTCCGGCGGTGCTACTAGCTAGTTAGTTGAATTCCAGCACGGTTAACGGCCGTGTTCCAAACAGTTGGAATCAGCCATTCCAAGAGACTTATGTCCCGCATAAATCGGACATAAAGAGCGAGCGGCAGCAAAAATGGAGTGATCCGTGCGCGCAGCGGCACCGACCGACCGCACCCTGTGTCCAACTGGCGGCAATTCTCTGTCGAAACGTTATGAACCGAGAGGGCGGGCCGTGTCCTATGACACAGCCCGCCCTCTCACGTTGTGAAGAACCCGTGGTACTTGAGTGGTGCCCCTTGAGCCGCGTGACTCGAATCGTGTTACTTGAGTCGGGCCATGAGGGCGTGCTCGACCAACGTGATGAGCGCGCTCTTGGCGTCCGCCCGGTGGCGGGCGTCGGTGGTGATGATCGGAGCGTCCGGGCCGATCTGCAGGGCCTCGCGGACTTCCTCGGGGGTGTAGGGCTGGTGTCCCTCGAAGCCGTTGAGGGCCACGACGAACGGCAGGCCGCTGTTCTCGAAGTAGTCGACCGCGGGGAAGCAGTCGGCGAGGCGGCGGGTGTCGACCAGCACGATGGCACCGATGGCGCCGCGGACGAGGTCGTCCCACATGAACCAGAACCGGTCCTGACCGGGGGTACCGAAGAGGTACAGGATCAGGTCCTGGTCCAGGGTGATGCGGCCGAAGTCCATGGCGACCGTGGTGGTCGTCTTGTCCCCGGTGTGGGTCAGATCGTCGATGCCGGCCGACGCGGAGGTCATGACGGCTTCCGTACGCAGCGGATTGATCTCCGAGACGGCCCCGACGAACGTGGTCTTGCCCACGCCGAACCCGCCCGCCACCACGATCT
The DNA here is from genome assembly GCF_055579465.1 of Streptomyces sp. NPDC032745. NCBI lineage: Bacteria > Bacillati > Actinomycetota > Actinomycetes > Kitasatosporales > Streptomycetaceae > Streptomyces > Streptomyces sp. NPDC032745. The sequence goes on from NZ_JBVING010000001.1 coordinate 822,370, forward strand.
TCGCGGAGGTGGTGGAACGGGCGGTTCCGCCATTAGAGCTTGCGAAGTCCACTGAGCACCCTTTCGAGCAGCGTTACATCCGGCGTGCCGCCGGCCTCTCCATTGCCCGGCTGGTGGATGGCCACCATTCCGGCCTCGGCCAGGTCGGCGACGAGGATCCGGGCGACACCGAGCGGCATCGACAGCAGTGCGGAGACCTCCGCGACCGACTTGACCTCGCGGCACAGCGTGCAGATGCGCTGGTGCTCGGGAAGCAGGCCGGACAGGTGCATCGGATCGGCCGTGGTGCTGACCAGCGCCTCGATGGCGAGCTGGTAGCGCGGCCGGGTCCGTCCGCCGGTCATCGCGTACGGGCGAACGAGCGGCTGGTCGCCTTCCGAGTACGACGAATCGCCGTACGAATCGGAGTAGGCGGGGGGCGGGGTCATTGATCCTCCGGGCTGGACAGCAGTGGTCAGCGTGCCGTCTGACGGGGCGGCCGGTGGGGGGACGGTATGACGGCCTGACGGTGGTACTGGGTTCCGGGGCTGGCGCCCCGGTCCCCCGGCCGGAAGTACCGTCCGGCCGGGAGATGTGGCGTCAGATGAGCAGGCTTCCCTGCAGCTCCGCGCGCAGGTCCGGGGTGAGGACGCTGCCGGCGCGGTCCACGAGGAGGGCCATCTCGTAGCCGACGAGGCCGATGTCGCATTCGGGGTGTGCGAGTACGGCCAGCGAGGATCCGTCCGAGACGGACATGAGGAAGAGGAATCCCCGGTCCATCTCGACCACGGTCTGGTTGACGGCGCCACCCTCGAAGATGCGGGAGGCTCCTGCGGTCAGCGACGTCAGACCGGAGGCCACGGCCGCCAGCTGATCGGCGCGGTCCCGGGGGAATCCTTCGGACATCGCCAGAAGGAGGCCGTCGGCGGAGACCACCACCGTGTGGGACACCCCGGGGGTGTTGTCCACGAAGTTGGTGATCAACCAGTTCAGGTTCTGTGCCGCCTGGCTCATCGAACTCAACTAACGCTCCTGCTGGTAAGTGGGGTCGATGTGGTAACTGCCGGTCGCCGGGCCGTTGTTGCCGGCCTGACGGCCCTGCTGGATACCCCGTCGGAGGTTGGTCAGACGGCCGCGGACGTCGTCCGGCGCTCGCGAGACCTGCGGGCCGGACTGTGCGTCGGCCTGCTGCTGCGCGGTGCCGGCCACGAGGTTCGCCCGTGGTACTCGGCGGGGCAGCCCCGAGGTGGTGATGCCGCCGGCGGCGGGCTGGCGCACGCGCTCGGCCTGCCGCATCAGCTCGTCGTTCGGCGAGGACCGCCAGCTGACGGTCGGCGAGCTGCCGTTCGCCGCCTGGGCGGGCTCGGCCGCCTGCTCCTGGCCGCGCTGCGGCAGCGGCTGCTGCAGGCGCTGCTGGGGAGCCGGAGCCGGGGCGGACTGCTGCTGGGGTACGGCCGGCGCCTGACCGGAGGACTGCTGGCCCTCCTGGTGGAACCAGTTCGACTCCAGCGTGTCGAAGATCGGGCTGCGCTCGTTGCCGGTGCCCGGAGCCGGCGGCAGCGCCTCCGGCTGGGGAGCCTGCGGCAACTGCGGGGCCTGGGGCTGCTGGGCGTATCCGCCGACACCGGGGCCGCCGGGCCGCGGGGCCTGGTAGTCCGGGCGGGCGAACTGGCCCGTGGTGGACGGATCCGCCGGACCGCGCAGCTCCGGGCGCTCGAACTGCCCGGTGGAGGACATGTCCTGGCCGGCCGGGGGCAGCGGGGCCCGCAGGTCGGGACGCTCGAACTGCCCGGTGGTGCTGTTGCCGGCCGGCGGGCGCGGGGCGTTGAAGTCCGGACGGGGGAACTCGGCCGTCGCGCCGGGGCCCGAGAGCTCGTCGTGGCCGCGCGGGACCTCCTGGCCGCCGCTGCGCGCCGGGTCGGCGCCCCAGCTGGTGGTCTGCGGGATCCCGGCAGGACCCGTACCCGGAAGCTCCGGACGGGGGGCGCCACCGCGCGGCGGCAGCTGCGGACGGTTGCCGCGCGGAGCCGGGGCGGCGGGCGCCTGGGCCGAGGGGACCGGGCCCGTGGGGGCGGGCTGCTGCGGAGTCTGCGGCCGCTCGAAGCCGTTGCCCTGCGGGAATCCGCCCTGGCCGGAGGCCGTGGGCGCGGCCATCGGACGGGACGGGGGACCGCCGGCCGGACCGCGGCCCGGCAGCGGGGAACCGCCGCCGAAGGCACCCTGGCCCTGGCCGGTCGGAGCGCCCGGCATGCCGGGCATACCCGGACCGCCCTGCTGACGCCCGGGACCGCCCTGCTGACGTGCACCGGGACCGCCCTGCGGACCGGCGGCGCCGTCGCGTCCCGGCAGCGCGGCACGCTGGCCGCCGCCGGAGACCTGGCCGCGCTGCGGGCCGGAGCCCACGGGCTGGCGTGCGCCGCCGCCCGGGACGGAACCCTGCGCGGAGGCACCCGGCATGCCCTGCTGACCGCCGGAGCCCGGACCACCGGGACCGCCCTGGCCGCCCTGGCCCGGCATCGGACCCGGCTTCTTGCCGCCCTGGGCGACGTCCACCGGCAGCATGACGAGGGCCGTCGTACCGCCCGAGTCGGACGGGCGCAGCTGGATGCGGATGCCGTGTCGCAGGGACAGGCGGCCGACCACGAACAGGCCCATGCGGCGGGAGACGGAGACGTCCACGGTCGGCGGCGACGCGAGCCGCTCGTTGATCGCGGCGAGGTCCTCGGGGGAGAGGCCGATACCGGTGTCGTGGATCTCCACGAGCACGCGGCCGTCGGGCAGCGCGTGACCGGTGACCTTGACCTTGGTCTGCGGGGAGGAGAACGACGTGGCGTTCTCCAGCAGCTCGGCGAGCAGGTGCACGAGGTCGTTGACGACGCGGCCGGCGACATCGGTGCCGGGCACCGACGCCAGCTCGATGCGCTCGTACTGCTCCACCTCGGACGCGGCGGCGCGGAGCACGTCGACGAGCGGGACGGGGCGGGTCCACCGGCGGCCCGGCTCCTCGCCCGCGAGGACGAGGAGGTTTTCGCCGTTACGGCGCATACGGGTCGCGAGGTGGTCGAGCCGGAAGAGCGAGGACAGCTGGTCCGGGTCGGCCTCGCGCGACTCCAGCTCGGAGATGAGCGAGAGCTGGCGCTGGATGAGGCCCTGCGAACGGCGCGAGAGGTTGGTGAACATCGCGTTGACGTTGCCCCGGAGGAGGGCCTGCTCGGCGGCGAGGCGGACGGCCTCGCGGTGCACGTCGTCGAAGGCCGCGGCCACCTGGCCGATCTCGTCGCGGGTGTGCAGGCCGACGGACTCCACGGACGTGTCCACGTCCTGCGGGTCGGACTCGGACAGCTGCTTGACGAGCTCGGGCAGCCGGTCCTGGGCGACCCGGGTCGCGGTGTCCTGCAGGCGGCGCAGCGAGCGGATCATCGACCGCGCCATGACGAAGGCACCGACGAGCGAGACACCGAGGACGAGGAGGATCAGGGCACCGTTGATGATGGCGTCCTGCTGCGAGGAGTTCTTGAGCTCGCGGGCCTTCTGCTCCATGTCCTCGAGCAGGGTGAGCTCGATCTGCTTCATCGCCTGGATCTTGGTGTCGTCCGCGTCGTACCAGTCCATCCAGGAGCGGTACTGCGTCTCCTTGGCGAACTGGCCCTGGGTCGACAGGATGCGGCGGGTGTAGTGGTCCGCCTTGCCGATCTCCGCGTTGCCGTCGCCGAGCACCGCGAGGAGTTCCTCGGGCTTGCCCTGGTAGACGAGTTCGAAGGTCTTCTTCGCCTGGCTCTCGCCGCGGAGCGCGGCGAGGGCGTACAGGCGGTCGTTCTCGGTGAGGGTGCCTGCGGGCTGGCCGCTGTCGGGCAGCGAGGCGGCGATGACCGCGCGCTGGATCGAGGCGTACTCCTTGGCGGAGGAGAAGGCCGCCAGGGCACGCGTACGCTTGATCATCTCCGGGCTGGAGGTGGCCTGGGCCATGTCCTGGGAGAGCGAGAGCAGCGAGACGATCAGTGCGTTGTACTCGGTGACCGTCTGCTGGGCGCTGTTGCGGTACGCGTTCTTGCGGATTTCCTCGATGCCGGTGAGCTGGCGGCCGATCTGCAGGATGTTGTTGCGGATCGACTTGAGGGTCTCGTCCTTGTCCTCCGCGCTGTCGACCTTGTCGGTCGCGGCGGCGAAGGCCTTGGCGGCGGCGTCGGTCTGGTCGCGGACACCCGTGACGAGGGTGTTGGGCTTGCCCGACTTGTCGACCGAAAGCGGACCCGCCGACCTGTCCCGCTCCTCCTGGAGCATGGCGGCCAGGTTGGTGGCCTGCCGGGTCATCGTCGTCAGCAGCTGCATGTGCTCCAGCTGGTCGATGTCGTTGAGCGAGTCGTTGATGCGGAAGCCACCGAGCGTGGTGGCGGCGACGACCGGCAGGGTCAGCAGCGACACGAGTCGCGTGCTGATGCGCCAGTTCTGCATGGCGAATCGCGAACCGGGCCCGCTGGGGGACTTCGGTATCGCCACGTCCTTGTCGGCCGGCTCTTCGCTCTTCGCCTTGCCCCGGGGCTTGAGGCGCGCCTTCCCCTTCACCGCGTTCACGGTGGCGGAGGAGTCGGTGCCTGCGCCTTCGACAGCCGGCCCGCGGTTCTGGGCGTGCTGGGGCGAGGAGCCACGGTCGGTCCCGCCGCGCGGCTCCTGCTCCGCCGCAGCGCTGCCATCCCTCTTGAATCGTCCCTGCACTAGCGTCGCAACCTCTGGACCAGGCGTCCCGCCGGGCGACCGGTGGGACGGTGTCGAGTCGTGGGGCATTTCGGCCCCATGGTGGTCGTCGGTGACCGGCGCGTCTCCCTCTCCTTGCCGCCGCGCGCGGCGCTGTGTCGCGCCACCTGCGCGCCGGCTGTTCCCGCGGCGGTCCCGCGAATTCCAGCACAGTGGCGGATCTCCAACAAGGTGCGCGTGTCGGCCCGGGTAGTCGGTGACTTCCCGTGATGGCCGCACTACGCGATGTGGTCCGCCTTTCGGGAGGAAACGGACTTACGTCATCCAAACGCGGCGGCTGGCAAGGTGTCCCAGTCGAGATGATCAGGAGCGGAATGGCTGATTCAGTGGCGCAATGTCCGGTTCGTCACCCAAAATTGACCATCCGTTATGCCCGCATTGTCTGGTCACGGGTGAGCAAACTCACACAGCCGTGGCCATTACTTCCCGGTTGAGCCGGGGAATCGGATGTTTAGCCTTGCCCTTTACAGGGTTGACGGATCCGACAACCCCCACCCCACAACCGAGCCGAGGGCCCGAGACACCGTGAAGACGACGATGATGTTCCGCAACATAGCCAACCCCCGCCGCACCACCCTCGCGCACCTCAAGGACGCCGAGGAGCTGCAGGCGGCCGAGGCTCCGGAGCACGCCGTCGAGCTCCCCACCCAGACCGCGAACCCGCGCCGCACGATCCTGATGGACGCGCCGGTCGCCGCCGCGCAGTAAGCCACTCGGCAAAAGGAACGCGAAGCGCCGCTGCCCGCCGCGTTAGCCTGGGGACGCAGACTCCAGCCAGCGGAAATACAGAGGGGCAGACGCAACACGTGCGCATCGCCAGGTTCTCCATCGACGGCAATGTCGCGTTCGGCGCGGTCGAGGGCAGCACTGCCCCCGGCGCCGAGGGTGAGCTCGTCCTCGACATCATCAAGGGCATTCCGTTCGCGGACTTCGAGCTCTCCGGCACGAAGGTCCCGCTGAACAAGGTCCGGCTGCTGCCGCCCGTGCTCCCGAACAAGGTCGTGGCCATCGGCCGCAACTACGCGGAGCACGCGGCAGAGCTCGGAAACCAGGTCCCGGACGTCCCGATCACCTTCTTCAAGCCCTCCACCTCGGTGGTCGGCCCGGGCGACCCCATCACGTACCCCTCCTTCTCCCAGGACCTCCACCACGAGGCGGAGCTCGCCGTGGTCATCGGCCGCATGTGCCGAGAGGTCCCGAAGGAGCGCGTCAAGGACGTGATCCTCGGCTACACCTGCGCCAACGACGTCACCGCGCGCGATGTCCAGCAGCGCGAGAAGCAGTGGGCCCGGGCCAAGGGCTTCGACAGCTCCTGCCCCCTCGGCCCGTGGATCGAGACCGAGCTCGACCCGAGCGACCTGACCATCCAGTGCACCGTGAACGGCGAACAGCGCCAGCTCGGCCGCACCAGCGACATGGTCCGCTCCATCGAGGACCTGATCGTGCACATCACCGAGGCCATGACGCTGCTCCCCGGCGACGTCATCCTCACGGGGACCCCGGCCGGAGTCGGCCCCCTCAACGTCGGCGACGAGGTCGCCGTCACCATCGAAGGCATCGGCACTCTCACCAACAAGGTGATCAAGCGTGGCTAACGCACCCGTCCGCGTCCGTTTCTGTCCCTCCCCGACCGGCAACCCCCACGTCGGCCTGGTCCGGACGGCTCTCTTCAACTGGGCGTTCGCCCGCCACCACGGCGGTACGTTCGTCTTCCGCATCGAGGACACCGACGCGGCGCGCGACTCCGAGGAGTCGTACGTCCAGCTGCTCGACTCGCTGCGCTGGCTCGGCTTCACCTGGGACGAGGGTCCCGAGGTGGGCGGCCCGCACGCCCCGTACCGCCAGTCCCAGCGCATGGACATCTACGCGGACGTCGCGAAGAAGCTCAAGGACGGCGGCTACGCGTACGACTGCTACTGCACCACCGAGGAGCTGGACGCGCGCCGCGCCGCCGCCCGCGCCGCCGGCAAGCCCTCCGGCTACGACGGCCACTGCCGCGAGCTGACCCAGGTGCAGCTGGAGGCCTACCAGGGCGAGCACCGCTCCTCGATCGTCCGCTTCCGGATGCCCGACGAGCCCATCACCTTCACCGACCTGGTCCGCGGCGAGCTGACCTTCACCCCGGAGAACGTGCCGGACTTCGGCATCCTGCGGGCCAACGGTGCGCCGCTGTACACGCTCGTCAACCCGGTCGACGACGCGCTGATGGAGATCACGCACGTCCTGCGCGGCGAGGACCTGCTGTCCTCCACCCCGCGCCAGATCGCCCTCTACAAGGCGCTGATCGAGCTGGGGGTCGCCAAGGCGGTCCCCGAGTTCGGCCACCTGCCGTACGTCATGGGCGAGGGCAACAAGAAGCTCTCCAAGCGCGACCCGGAGTCCTCGCTCAACCTGTACCGCGAGCGCGGCTTCCTGCCCGAGGGCCTGCTGAACTACCTCTCGCTCCTCGGCTGGTCCTTCTCCAAGGACCAGGACATCTTCTCGATCGAGGAGATGGTGGCGAAGTTCGACATCCCGGACGTCAACGCCAACCCGGCGCGCTTCGACCTCAAGAAGGCCGAGGCCATCAACGCCGACCACATCCGGCTGCTGGACCCGAAGGCCTTCGCGGACGCCTGCGCCCCGTGGCTGCAGGCCCCGCACGCCAACTGGGAGGCGGAGGACTTCGACGCCGAGGCCTGGGCGGCGATCGCGCCGTACGCCCAGACCCGCGTGACCGTCCTGTCGGACATCACCGCCAACGTCGACTTCCTGTTCCGCAAGGAGCCGGTCGAGGACCAGGCGTCCTGGGACAAGGCGATGAAGGGCGAGCCCGCGGCCCTCCTGACCACCGCCCGCGCCAACCTGGACGTGGCCGACTGGAGCGACCCCGAGTCCCTCAAGCAGGCCGTCCTGACCGCCGGCGAGGCCCACGGGCTCAAGCTCGGCAAGGCCCAGGCCCCGGTCCGCGTGGCCGTCACCGGCCGCACGGTCGGCCTGCCGCTCTTCGAGTCCCTGCAGATCCTCGGCAAGGACCGCTCGCTGTCCCGCATCGACGCGGCCCTGGCCAAGCTCGCCGCGTAAGCAGGCCCGTATGTCCCTCAGGGGGCGGCGGCCGGGGGAGAACCCCGGCCGCCGCCCCCTGAGGCGTTTCCCGGGCGTCAACCGCGGTTCGGGCGACAGACATCGGCAAACCCCGGGGACGGAGCCCGGCGATGTCGTAGCGTCGGGGGTATGCCGATCCGCGCCGTGCTGTGGGACATCGACGACACCCTGTTCGACTACACCGGGGCGGACCGGGCCGGACTCGCGCGCCGGCTCGCCGAGGAGGGCATCGCGGAGCGGTACGGGTCCCCCGCGCAGGCGCTCGCCCTGTGGCGGGAGATCACCACCCGCCACTGGGACCGCTTCGCCGCCGGGGAGGTGAGCTTCCAGGAGCAGCGCCGGGACCGGGTGCGGGACTTCCTCGGGGAACCCGGGATGAGCGCCGCCGAGGCCGACGGCTGGTTCGACCGGTACGTCGAGCACTACAAGGCCGCCTGGATGCTGTTCCCCGACGTCGTGCCCGTACTGGACGCCCTCGCGGCCGACTACCGGCACGGGGTGCTCTCCAACTCCTCCACCGTCAACCAGGACCCGAAGCTGCGCCACCTCGGGCTGCGCGAGCGCTTCGAGGTGCTGGTGTGCGCCGTGGAACTGGGCGTCAGCAAGCCCGAGGCGGAGGCCTTCCTGGCGGCCTGCGAGGCGCTCGGGCTGCCGCCGGGCGACGTGGCGTACGTGGGGGACCAGCCGGAGATCGATGCGCGCGGCGCCCGCGACGCCGGACTGACCGCGGTCTGGCTCGACCGCGACGGCGGGCGCGGGCCGGGCCCCGACGGCGTGCACCGGATCGCCGGGCTCGCCCGGCTCCCGGAGCTGCTGGCCTCGGATACCCGTTTTGGAGCACGGTCAGGCATCCGGTAATGTTCTTTCTGCGCCGCCGGAGCGGGCCGAAAGGCCGGACGGAGGCGCCACTCGAAAGAAAATCCCCCCAAGGGGTTGACTTTCGGTGGGGTATAGTGTAATTGGCAACACGAGGGTTTCTGGTTCCCTTATTCTAGGTTCGAGTCCTGGTACCCCAGCGCAGTGCAGTAGTAACGCAGTGCTTTGCCCCCGTTGTGTAGCGGCCTAGCACGCCGCCCTCTCAAGGCGGTAGCGCCGGTTCGAATCCGGTCGGGGGTACAGATCCTTCCCGCAAGATCTCCACTTGGGTAGCTCCCGGACGTCTTGATGCAGGATCGCTAGGGCCCCCGTTGTGTAGCGGCCTAGCACGCCGCCCTCTCAAGGCGGTAGCGCCGGTTCGAATCCGGTCGGGGGTACTGGTCTGGTATAGACCACATTGGGCTATGGTGTAATTGGCAACACGAAGGTTTCTGGTTCCTTTGTTCTAGGTTCGAGTCCTGGTAGCCCAGCGCAGTACAGAGCAAGCCCCCGTTGTGTAGCGGCCTAGCACGCCGCCCTCTCAAGGCGGTAGCGCCGGTTCGAATCCGGTCGGGGGTACGCACAGAAGAGGCCCTCCGCGTTCGTCGCGGAGGGCCTCTTCGTTGTTCCCGGACGCATTCCGCCTCCGCGCGGGCCCCGTACAAGTGCGGGCCCGGAGGCGCGTGTTCGGACGTGTGCGGCGTCGTACGCGCCCCCGGGCCCGGGGGATGGGGGAGGGGCCTGCGGCCGGGAAGGTGTCAGCCGGAGCGGCGCAGGGCCTCCGTCAGGCGGGCGGCCGCGTCGATGACGGCCTGGGCGTGCATCCGGCCGGGGTGGCGGGTGAGGCGCTCGATCGGCCCGGAGACCGACACGGCGGCCACCACGCGGTTCGACGGCCCGCGCACCGGCGCCGAGACCGACGCCACGCCGGGCTCCCGCTCGCCGATCGACTGCGCCCAGCCGCGGCGCCGTACGCCCGACAGGGCCGTCGCCGTGAAGCGCGCGCCCTGGAGCCCGCGGTGGAGTCGCTCGGGCTCCTCCCAGGCCATCAGGATCTGCGCGGCCGAACCGGCCTTCATCGGGAGCGTGGAGCCCACCGGGACGGTGTCCCGAAGGCCCGACAGCCGCTCCGCGGCCGCCACGCAGATGCGCATGTCGCCCTGACGCCGGTAGAGCTGCGCGCTCTCGCCCGTCACGTCACGGAGGTGGGTGAGTACCGGTCCCGCCGTGGCCAGCAGGCGGTCCTCGCCGGCCGCGGCGGCGAGCTCCGCCAGCCGCGGACCGAGGATGAACCGGCCCTGCATGTCCCTCGCCACCATCCGGTGGTGTTCCAGTGCCACGGCCAGGCGATGTGCCGTGGGTCGTGCGAGCCCTGTCGCCGCGACCAGCCCGGCGAGGGTGGCCGGACCGGACTCCAGTGCGCTCAATACCAGAGCTGCCTTGTCGAGAACGCCGACGCCGCTAGAGTTGTCCATGAAACGATATTCGCGTCTCACACTGTGAAACGCAAGTTCAATTTTTCCAAGAACCAGCGAGTCTGTATGTGCGGGTCCACGAACCACTGGGTCCGAGCCGTCGCCTGGGGCGTGGGGTACAGGCGATCAGGCGCACGAGATCTCTATAAAGCGCCGGCACAACCGGCCGGCCGGAGGGAAAGCGATGGGTAGGACACTCGCGGAGAAGGTCTGGGACGACCATGTCGTCCGGCGCGCCGAGGGCGAGCCCGACCTCCTCTTCATCGATCTGCACCTGCTGCACGAGGTGACCAGCCCCCAGGCCTTCGAGGGCCTGCGCCAGGCCGGCCGCAAGGTCCGACGCCTCGACCTCACCATCGCGACCGAGGACCACAACACCCCCACCCTCGACATCGACAAGCCGATCGCGGACCCGGTCTCCCGGGCCCAGCTGGAGACGCTGCGCAGGAACTGCGCGGAGTTCGGCGTACGCCTGCACTCCCTGGGCGACGTCGAGCAGGGCGTCGTACACGTCGTGGGACCCCAGCTGGGCCTGACCCAGCCGGGCACCACCGTGGTCTGCGGTGACTCCCACACCTCCACGCACGGCGCCTTCGGCGCGCTGGCCTTCGGCATCGGCACCAGCCAGGTCGAGCACGTACTGGCCACCCAGACGCTGCCGCTGGCCCGCCCGAAGACGATGGCCATCACCGTCACCGGCGAGCTGGCCGAGGGCGTCACCGCCAAGGACCTGATCCTGGCGATCATCGCCAAGATCGGCACCGGCGGCGGCCAGGGCTACATCCTGGAATACCGCGGCGAGGCCATCGAGAAGCTCTCGATGGAAGCGCGCATGACCATCTGCAACATGTCGATCGAGGCCGGCGCCCGCGCGGGCATGATCGCCCCCGACCGGACCACCTTCGACTACCTCGAGGGCCGCGACCACGCCCCCGAGGGCGCGGACTGGGACGCGGCGGTCGCGTACTGGAAGACCCTGCGCACCGACGACGACGCGGTCTTCGACGCCGAGGTCGTCATCGACGGCACCACGCTGTCCCCGTTCGTCACCTGGGGCACCAACCCGGGCCAGGGCGCGCCGCTGTCGGCGAACGTCCCCGACCCGGCTTCGTACGAGGACGCTTCGGAGCGCCACGCCGCCGAAAAGGCCCTGGAGTACATGGGGTTGACCGCCGGACAGCCGCTGCGCGACATCAAGGTCGACACCGTCTTCGTAGGTTCGTGCACCAACGGCCGCATCGAGGACCTGCGCGCCGTCGCCGGCATCATCGGGGGCCGCAAAGTCGCCGACGGCGTACGGATGCTGGTCGTCCCGGGCTCCGTCCGGGTCGCCCTGCAGGCCGTGGAGGAGGGCCTGGACAAGGTCTTCAAGGACGCCGGCGCCGAATGGCGGCACGCGGGCTGCTCGATGTGTCTGGGCATGAACCCCGACCAACTGGCCCCCGGTGAGCGCTCCGCGTCCACCTCCAACCGCAACTTCGAGGGCCGGCAGGGCAAGGGCGGGCGGACCCACCTGGTCTCCCCGCAGGTGGCCGCCGCCACCGCGGTGCTGGGCCATCTGGCCTCGCCCGCCGACCTGTCCGACGCCAACGCGACCGCCGGAGTCTGAGAACCATGGAAGCCTTCACCACCCACACCGGCCGGGCCGTCCCGCTGCGCCGCAGCAACGTCGACACCGACCAGATCATCCCGGCCCACTGGCTGAAGAAGATCACCCGCGACGGGTTCGAGGACGGGCTCTTCGAGGCCTGGCGCAAGGACCCCGAGTTCGTCACGAACCGCCCGGAGCGCCAGGGCGCGACCGTCCTGGTCGCCGGCCCCGACTTCGGCACCGGTTCCTCGCGCGAGCACGCCGTCTGGGCCCTGCAGAACTTCGGGTTCAAGACGGTCATCTCCTCCCGCTTCGCCGACATCTTCCGCGGCAACTCGCTGAAGAACGGTCTGCTGACGGTGGTCCTGCCGCAGGAGACCGTCGACCGGCTGTGGGAGCTGACCGAGGCCGACCCGACCGCCGAGGTCACGGTCGACCTGGTCGCGCGCCAGGTCCGCGCGGCGGGAATCGAGGCGGAGTTCGAACTCGACGACAACGCCCGCTGGCGTCTGCTGGAGGGCCTGGACGACATCTCGCTCACCCTTCAGAACGAAGCCGACATCGCCACCTACGAAAGCGCCCGGCCGAGCTTCAAGCCGCGCACGATTCAGGCATGATTCCTGCCTGATCAGCGCTTATTCACCCTCGGGTGATCACATCGACAACACTGTGCCCCCCGCCTTCCGGCGGGGGGCACAGCCGTGTGTTGAGGCCCCGTGAGGCGACAACTCGCCCCAGATGGCACAATCTGTGCATGGAACGCGACAGTCAACTTGAGCTCTACGAACTCGTCGCGGACCGGCTGAAAGAAGCACACACAAGGGTGCGCACACTGCAAGTCCCGGAGGGCGTAAGGATGGCGCTGTCCCGGAAGCTGTTGGTCGTCACGGCCGCGGCGAAGCACGATCTCGCCGATGCGGCAAGGCGCCTGGACAGGTTGATGAAGGACCTCGACGAGGGTCGATTCCCTGAAGGCGACTGATGCGAAGGAACTCCGTAACGACCTACACCGTTGCGGCACTAGGGTGATTAGCCCGTTTCGTGTTTGATTTGCGGTATATATCCGCCTAACGTGCGAAATAAGCTTGAACACATTCGTTCTGGCGAAGTCTCCGAAGGGGAAGACGTGAACAAGGCGCAGCTCGTAGAAGCGATTGCCGACAAGCTGGGCGGCCGCCAGCAGGCCGCGGACGCTGTCGACGCGGTACTGGACGCGATGGTCCGCGCCGTGGTCGCGGGCGACCGGGTCTCGGTCACGGGCTTCGGCTCGTTCGAGAAGGTCGACCGCCCGGCCCGCTACGCCCGCAACCCGCAGACGGGTGAGCGCGTCCGGGTCAAGAAGACCTCGGTTCCCCGCTTCCGCGCGGGCCAGGGCTTCAAGGACCTGGTCGCGGGCACCAAGAAGCTGCCCAAGGGCGGCGAGGTGTCGGTGAAGAAGGCTCCCAAGGGCAGCCTCTCCGGCGGAGCTTCCGCGACGGTCAAGAAGGCCGCGGCCAAGAAGGCCACCACCGCCAAGAAGGCGGCGGCGAAGACCACGGTCGCCAAGAAGACCACCGCGAAGAAGGTCGCCACCGCCAAGAAGGTGGTCGCCAAGACCGCCGCGGCGAAGAAGACCACGGCGACGGCGAAGAAGACCACCGCCACGGCCAAGAAGGCCGCGACGACGGCGAAGAAGACCACCGCCACCGCCAAGAAGACGGCTCCGGCGGCCAAGAAGGCCACCGCGAAGACCACGGCGCCCGCCAAGAAGACGACGGCGCGCAAGACCACCGCGAAGAAGACCACGGCCCGCAAGAAGTAAGGCCACGAGTCACACACGCCGGGCCGGCTTCCCCTCTCTGGGGAAGCCGGCCCGCGGTGCTGTCCGTGCAGGTCAGAAGGCCGGCGCGGCCGAGCCTCAGAAGGTCTGCAGAGTGATCAGGGTGATCCGCAGCGCCGGCCCCTCGCCGTCCGTCTCGATCCGGACCCGCTGCCCGGGGCGCAGCAGCCGCAGGCCGCCCGCGTCGAACGCCGGGGTCTCGAAGGGCACCGGGGTGCCGTCGTCCAGCAGCACACTGCCGCTGCGGGTCTGGGAGTCGTACGTGTACGCGGTCGCCTGCATACCGGCACTGTATCGGGCGGTGTGACGGCCCACACCGAGGGCGAGGGCCGTCCGCAGATCCGCGGCCGTGTCCACGTCCCGGCGCACGCTCTCGACATCCGCGAGGGCTATTTCCGCAGCTCCCGAGGCCGAATGCCGGGCCCGCGACGGGCCCCCGAACGAGGGTGCCAATTCCACGCCCGGTGCAGCGGAAAGCAGGGTCGTACCGATTCCCGCCGCATCCGCCAGAAATGCCCGGGGAAATGCGGATGCGGCTTCGAGCACGCGTAGCAATTCCGGCGGCCGCAGTGCGGGCAGATCCGCGTTCATCGCGGCCACCGCCGCCCCGGGCCGCACCGCACGCATCTCCCGCGCCCCGTGGGCCAGCGCCGCGTTGAGCCCGGCCGCCGGGGTGTCCGGCACGATCCGCGCCCCGAGCCGGGCCAGTTCCGCACCCGCCTCCGCGTCGTCCGTGACGACCACCACATCCGCGACCGCCGCGCAGGCCAGCGCCCCTGCCACGGTGTCCTGCGCGAACGCCAGCGCGAGCCCGGGACGGGACGCGCCCACGGCCGCCGCGAGACGGCTCTTGGCCACCGCCAGGGGCTTCAGCGGGACCACCAGACTCCAGACCGCGTTCGTGGCGGGCCCCTTCCCTCCGGTGCGCGTCCGTACATGTGTGGACCAAGGCCGGGTCATGGCCGGGTCATGCGTCGGCCCATTGTCGCCTCTGCCCGGTCGACCCGGCGGTCCGGTGCTCCGGGCGGGGCGTACGGTGTTCTCGACAGAGACCGGACCTGAGGCCACACTTGTCCGGCCGACCAGGTGCCCAAGCCGCGCACCGGTCCTAGAGGAAGGTGTCCGAGTGTCCCGCCGCAGAATCGGCTTCTGGTACCGCCTGGCGGCGGTCATCGCAAAACCGCCGCTGGTGGTGCTCTTCAAGCGGGACTGGCGGGGAATGGATCACATTCCGGCCGACGGCGGGTTTATCACGGCCGTCAATCACAACTCGTATCTGGACCCGCTCTCCTACGCGCACTTCCAGTACAACACCGGCCGGGTGCCCCGATTGCTCGCGAAGGCGGCCCTCTTCAAGGTCCCCATTGTCGGTGCGATCCTGCGCGGCTCCGGCCAGATCCCGGTCTACCGCGAGACCACCAACGCCCTGGACGCATTCCGGGCCGCCGTGGACGCGATCGAGCGCGGCGAATGCGTGGCCTTTTATCCGGAAGGCACCCTCACCCGCGATCCGGACATGTGGCCGATGGCCGGCAAGACCGGCGCGGCCCGGGTCGCGCTGATGACCAAGGCACCGGTCATTCCGGTGGCCCAGTGGGGCGCGAACCTGGCTATGCCGCCCTACGCCAAGGAGGACAAGGTGCGGCTGTTCCCGCGCAAGACCCTCCAGGTGCTCGCCGGACCTCCCGTGGACCTCTCCGAGTTCTACGACCGGGAGCCCACCCCGGACGTGCTCAAGGCCGCCACCGAGACGATCATGGAAGCCATCACCGAGCTGCTGGAGGAGCTGCGCGGGGAGAAGGCGCCCGAGCAGCCGTACGACCATCGCAGGGCCAGGGCGGAACAGCGGCGCAAGGCCGCGGGGGAGGACCAGAAGTGACACGTCCCGTGAAGGCAGCCGTCTTCGGAACCGGCTCCTGGGGCACGGCCTTCGGCATGGTGCTCGCCGACGCAGGCTGCGAGGTGACCCTGTGGGGCCGCCGCAGCGAGGTCGTCGACGCCATCAACACCGGCCGGACCAACCCGGACTACTTCCCGGACGTCGAACTCCCCGCGAACATGCGGGCCACCACCGACCCGGCCGAGGCCGCGGCCGGCGCCGATTTCGCGGTCCTGGCCATTCCCTCCCAGACCCTGCGCGGCAACCTCGCCGAATGGGCCCCGCTGCTGCCCGCCGACGCCGTGCTCGTCTCCCTGATGAAGGGCATCGAACTCGGCACCGCCAAGCGGATGAGCGAGGTCATCGAGGAGGTGGCCAAGGTCCCCGCCGAGCGCGTCGCGGTCGTCACCGGCCCCAACCTGGCCCGTGAGATCGCCGCCCGGCAGCCGGCCGCCGCCGTCGTCGCCTGCTCCGACGAAGCCGTCGCGCAGCGCCTCCAGACGGCTTGCCACACCCCGTACTTCCGCCCGTACACGAGCACCGACGTCATCGGCTGCGAGCTGGGCGGCGCCGTCAAGAACGTCATCGGCCTCGCCGTCGGCATCGCGGACGGCATGGGCCTGGGCGACAACACCAAGGGCTCGCTCATCACCCGCGGCCTCGCCGAAGCGACCCGGCTGGGCCTGGCCATGGGCGCCGACCCGCTCACCTTCTCCGGTCTCGCGGGCCTCGGCGACCTCGTCGCCACCTGCTCCTCGCCGCTCTCCCGCAACCACACCTTCGGCACCAACCTCGGCCGCGGAATGACCCTCGAGGAGACCATCGCGGTCACCAAGCAGACCGCCGAGGGCGTCAAGTCCTGCCAGTCGGTGGCCGATCTGGCCCGCCGCCACGGGGTGGACATGCCGATCACCGACACCGTCGTCGACATCGTCCACCACGGCAAGCCGCCGCTGGTCGCACTGAAGGAACTCATGGGGCGAAGCGCCAAACCGGAACGCCGCTGACTCCGTTCCGGACGTCCGAGCGGGTATCGTCGTGGCGATATGAGCAGCGAGAACCTCCCCCAGACCCCTGAGCAGCAGGGCCGCAAGCCCCGCGTGGCCGTCGTGTTCGGCGGCCGCAGCTCGGAACACGCCATCTCGGTCGTCACCGCGGGCGCCGTGCTGCGCTCCATCGACCGGTCCAAGTACGAGGTGCTGCCGATCGGCATCACCACGGACGGCCGGTGGGCGCTGACCGCCGACGAGCCCGCGCGGATGGCCATCGCCGACCGCAAGCTCCCGAGCGTCGAGGAGCTTGCGGACTCCGAGGACGGCGCCGTCGTGCTCTCCGTCGACCCGGCCAACCGCGAGGTCGTCTACACCGAGCCGGGAGCCGTCCCCAAGGCCCTGGGCGAGGTCGACGTCGTCTTCCCGATGCTGCACGGCCCGTACGGCGAGGACGGCACCCTGCAGGGCCTCCTGGAGCTCTCCGGCATCCCGTACGTCGGCTCGGGCGTCCTCGCCTCGGCCGTCGGCCAGGACAAGGAGTACATGAAGCGGGTCTTCACCTCCTTCGGCCTCCCCGTCGGCCCGTACGTGACCATCCGTCCCCGCGAGTGGGAAGCCGACCGGGACGCCGCCAAGGCGCGGATCCTGGAGTTCGCCGGCGAGCACGGCTGGCCGCTCTTCATCAAGCCCGCCCGGGCCGGCTCCTCCATCGGCATCACCAAGGTCGACGAGGTCTCCGGCCTCGACGAGGCGATCCTCGAGGCCCAGCGCCACGACCCGAAGATCATCGTGGAGGCGCTGCTGCGCGGCCGCGAGATCGAGTGCGGGGTGCTGGAGTTCGAGGACGGGCCGCGCGCGAGCCTGCCCGCCGAGATCCCGCCGGTCTCCAGCCACGACTTCTACGACTTCGAGGCGAAGTACATCGACTCCGCCTCCGGGATCGTGCCCGCTCCGCTCACCCCGGAGCAGACCGCCGAGGTGCAGCGGCTCGCGATCGAGGCGTTCGACGCCGCGTCCTGCGAAGGCCTGGTGCGCGCCGACTTCTTCCTCACCGAGGACGGCACCTTCGTCATCAACGAGATCAACACCATGCCGGGCTTCACCCCGATCTCCATGTACCCGCGGATGTGGCAGGAATCGGGCATCGAGTACCCGGAGCTGGTGGACCGCCTGATCCAGGCGGCCCTGCGCCGCTCCACCGGGCTGCGCTAGCGGGCAGCCGCAGCCGCAGCCGCAGAGCGCAAAGCCGACCGCCCGCCGGGATTCCCGGCGGGCGGTCGGTGTGCGAAGCGGGGGCGTCGGACCGTCGTCAATACGAAGAGATGCCCTCCGGGACGGTCCTGGCCACCACGCCGGACAGACCGACCAGCATGCCCGCATCCGTGGCATGCTCCTTGTCGACCCGGACCTCGGTGTACGCCAGCCGCATCCCGGTGATGAACCGGAACCCCCCGCCGGCACTGTCGGGGACCGGCTTCAGCAGCCACCGGACGCCGTCGACCTCGACGCCGCCCAGCTTTTCGTCCGTCATCTCGGGGGGCTTGGGGATACCGCACCGCAGTACGATCGCCGAGCCGCCCCACGCGGCGGTCAGATCCGACTCCGGCGCGGTCCTGGCCCGCGCCAGGCCGGCCACCGTCTCCGGGAGCTCCTTGTGCAGTGCTGCACAGAACCCCGCGACGTCGGCGGGCGGCGTGGGCGGCGGGTCCACCCGGGCTTCGGAATCACCCGGGGTGCAGCCCGCGAGGGCCAGTACCGCAACCAGTACGGGCAGAGCGGGCAGACGCAGGGGCCGGCGGTGGAAGGACATCACCGGCCAAGAGTAGACGGGGGCTACAGATGGACCACCGGGCAGGTCAGGGTGCGGGTGATGCCCTCCACCTGCTGGACCTTGGCGACGACCATGCGGCCGAGCTCGTCCACGGTGTCGGCCTGGGCGCGCACGATCACGTCGTACGGGCCCGTCACGTCCTCGGCCTGGATCACCCCCGCGATCTGGCTGATGGACTCGGCGACGAACGACGCCTTGCCCACCTCGGTCTGGATAAGGATGTACGCCTGTACCACGGAACCTCCAGGGCGGCCACGAGGATCGATTCCCCTAACCTTCGGGTGGGCCCAGGGATTCGGGTGGGCCCGGGGAAGAAGGGACGCCACGGTACCGCGTTGCCGAGCACCACGGGGAGACCCGGGGGCACGGCGCCACGCACAGCGGGGCGTACGGAGAGCAGAAGTTGACGTATCTGTTGACGGTACCCAGAGCTGTGACGGCTCGCGACCGCAAGCGGACTGGGCAAGAAGGGGCACAGCGATGAAGGGCACTGTGGGCGAGCTGGGGGAGTTCGGGCTCATTCGGGAGCTCACCTCACGGCTCACCACCACCCCGGCGGTCCGGCTCGGACCGGGCGACGACGCCGCGGTCGTGTCGGCCCCCGACCGGCGGGTCGTGGCGAGCACCGACATCCTGCTCGAGGGCAGGCACTTCCGGCGCGACTGGTCCACGGCCTACGACGTCGGCCGCAAGGCCGCCGCACAGAACCTCGCCGACATCGCCGCCATGGGCGCGGTGCCGACCGCACTGCTGCTCGGCCTGGTCGTCCCGGCCGAGCTGCCGGTCACCTGGCCGACCGAGCTGATGGACGGGCTGCGCGACGAGTGCCAGGTCGCCGGCGCGGCCGTGGTCGGCGGTGACGTCGTCCGCGGGGACACCATCACCGTCGCCATCACCGCCCTCGGCGACCTGCGCAACCACGAGCCCGTGCTGCGCTCCGGCGCCCAGCCCGGCGACGTCGTGGCCGTCACGGGCTGGCTGGGCTGGTCCGCGGCCGGATTCGCCGTGCTCTCGCGCGGCTTCCGCTCCCCGCGGGCCTTCGTCGAGGCGCACCGGCGACCCGAGCCCCCGTACCACGCGGGCCCCGCGGCCGCCGGACTCGGCGCCACCGCCATGACCGACGTCAGCGACGGCCTGATCGCCGACCTCGGGCACATCGCGGAGGCCAGCAAGGTACGGATCGACCTGCGCTCGGCGGCCGTCGACATCCCGACCCAGATGCACGACATCGGGCAGGCCGTCGGGGTCGACCCCTTGCAGTGGGTGCTCACCGGAGGAGAAGATCACGCCATCGTGGCGACCTTCCCGCCCGACGTGAAACTGCCGGCCCGCTGGAAGGTCATCGGGGAGGTGCTGAACCGGTCCGCGCTGCCCCAGGTGACCGTGGACGGCGCCCCCTGGACGAGCACCGGCGGGTGGGACCACTTCGGCTCCGACCCGTCCACCGAGGAGACCCCGAGATGACCGACGCGCCACCGCTGTGCCTGACCGTCGCCGGATCCGACTCCGGCGGTGGCGCCGGGATCCAGGCCGACCTCAAGACGATGCTGGCACTCGGCGTGCACGGGATGAGCGTGGTGACCGCCGTGACCGCGCAGAACTCCCTCGGGGTCCAGGGAGTCTGGGAGCTGCCCGCCGAGGCCGTGGAGGCCCAGTACCGGGCCGTCGTGGACGACATCGGCGTGCAGGCGGTCAAGACCGGGATGCTGTCCTCGGCCGCGCTGGTGGAAACGGTGGCCGAGCTGCTCGCCGCCACCTCCGCCCCCGCCGTCGTGGACCCCGTCGGGGTCTCCAAGCACGGGGACGCGCTGCTCGCCGACTCGGCGCTGGACGCCGTACGCAAGGAACTGCTGCCGCGGGCCACCGTGGCCACGCCGAACCTGGACGAGGTGACGCAGCTCACGGGCGTGGTGGTGGAGAGCGAGGACGACATGCGGCGGGCCGCCGACGCGGTCCTCTCGTACGGGCCCGAGTGGGTGCTGATCAAGGGCGGGCACCTGGCGGCCCACGGGAACGAGGCCGCCGACCTGCTGACCGACGGCGAGACCCGGCTGTGGCTGCGGGCGCCGCGCCACGACAACCGGCACACCCACGGCACCGGCTGCACCCTCGCCAGTGCGATAGCCGCCGGGCTCGCCAAGGGCCAGGACGTGCCGCAGGCCGTCATGGAGGCCAAGGAGTACGTGACCGGCGCCATCGCGGCCGGCTTCGCGCTCGGCGGCGGCATCGGCCCGGTGGACCACGCCTGGCAGTGGCACCGCTGAGTCGACCGGAGCGCGGACCCCGCACAGCAGAAGACCCCCGCATCACGTGATGCGGGGGTCTGCCGCCGCCCGGTCGGTCCAGGCAAGGCAAAAGGCCGGTCCACGAGGTGGACCGGCCTTCTTGGCAACCGGAAAGGGCTGCGCTACGACGGTTGGCGTCAGCGCGAGACCTTGCCGGCCTTGATGCACGAGGTGCAGACGTTGAGGCGCTTCGGCGTCCCACTGACCATGGCACGAACGCGCTGGATGTTCGGGTTCCAGCGACGCGAGGTGCGGCGGTGCGAGTGGGAGATGTTGTTGCCGAAGCTCGGCCCCTTGGCGCAAACGTCGCAGTTGGCAGCCACAGGTCACTCCAAAGACTTCAGATGCACTTACAGTGAAATCCGGCGCACCGGATCAGAAGTCTGAGAAGTCTGAGTGGTTTGCCGGGGGAATGGCCCGACTCTCATCGGGCAACCGGAGCAGCATACAACGACTGCGTCCGTCCAAGAAAACTACCATGGCTGCCGCCGACCCCGCCCCGCGGTCCCGGACGCCCGGCAGTCCTTGGTTACCCTGCGGTGAACCCTGGCCCGCACAAGGAGGAACGCCCGGTGCCGCACGAGCCGCAGCCGCAGCCCGCCGACGAGCTCGACGCCGAAGCGGTGCGCACCTGGAGCTCGCTGGCCGTGGCCGCACTGGGCCGGGCCCGCGAGGACATCGACGCGATCAACGTCTACCCGGTCGCGGACGCGGACACCGGCACCAACCTCTACCTGACCGCCGAATCGGCGGACCGCGCACTGGCCGCGGCCCTCGGGACGGCGCCCGCGGACGTGAGCGAGACCACACGGCCCGGGCCGGACGCCGGGGCCCGGACCCCCTCCCTCTCCCAGGCCGTACGGGCCTACGCGCACGGTGCCCTCATAGGCGCCCGGGGGAACTCCGGGACGATCCTGGCGCAGCTGCTGCGCGGAGTGGCCGACGTACTGGGCGACGAGCCCGGCGACCGCGGGCCGGGCCGGCTGCTGGCCCAGGCGCTGACCCGGGCCGCCGAGGAGGCGTACCAGGCGGTCGCCCACCCGGTGGAGGGCACGATGCTCACCGTCGCCGCCGCGGCGGCCAGGGCCGGCGAGGCGGCCGGGGCGGCTGCCGGAACCGCCGCGGACGTGGCCAGGGCCGCCTACGACGCGGCCCGCGCGGCTCTGGCGGACACCCCGGGGCAGCTGGCCGAGCTGGGCCGGGCCGGGGTGGTCGACGCCGGGGGCTGCGGGCTGGTCGCCGTGCTCGGGGCGCTGTGGCAGGCGCTGTCCGGCCAGGAGCCCGCCGCCGAGGCGGTCCGCGGGCGGGCCGTGCCCGTACCGCAGCCGCCGCAGCCCTGCGACGCGGAGGAGCAGGGCGGGCCCGCGTACGAGGTGATCTACCTGCTGGAGGCCGCGGAGCCGGCCGTGGCGGAGCTGCGCGGGCACCTCGACGGGCTCGGGGACTCCCTGGTGGTGGTCGGCGGCGACGGACTGTGGAACGTGCACGTCCACGTCGACGACCCCGGCGCCGCCGTGGAGGCGGGCGTGATCGCGGGGCGGCCGTACCGGATCCGCATCACCCACTTCGGCGACGAGCGGCGCCGGGCGCGCGGGGAGCGCGTCCAGCGGGCCGTGGTCGCCGTGGTCCCGGGCGAGGGACTGGCCGGGCTGTGCGGGGAGGCGGGCGCGACGACCGTGCTCGCCCGGCCCGGAGGGGTCCCGGACGCCTCCGCACTCGCCGATGCCATCCGGCGCGCGCACGCCCGCGAGGTGGTGCTGCTGCCCGGCGGCGCCGACCAGCGCGCGGCCGCGGCCGCCGCCGCCGAGCGGGCCCGCGCCGACGGCGTACGGGTGGCCGTGATCCCCACCCGGTCCGCCGTGCAGGGCCTGGCCGCCCTCGCCGTGCACGACCCGGACGGCAGCTTCGACGAGGACGTCGTCGCCATGACCGCGGCGGCCGGCGCCACCCGCTACGCGGAACTCGCCGTCGCCGAACGGCAGTCCTTCACCTCCGCCGGCATCTGCCAGGCCGGGGACGTGCTCGGGCTCATCGACGGAGACGTCGCCGTCATCGGCTCCGGCCTCACCGAGACCGCCGAGGCGGTCCTGGAGCGGATGCTGGGCTCCGGCGGCGAACTCGTCACCCTGGTCCTGGGACCGGAGGTGCCGGACGCCCTCGCCGAGCGCCTGGAGGCGTACGTACAGCACGGACACCTGGCGGTGGACACCGTCACCTACCGAGGCGGCCGGTACTCGGCGCCCCTCCTCATCGGGGTCGAATAGCCGGCTTGTCAGCGCGATGGTGTGCAATGAACACGTGCCCGCGCTCGACGAAGACCTCAAGAAGACGCTCGGCCCCGCCACCGCCAAGGTGCTGGCCGAGCAGCTCGGCCTGCACACGGCCCTGGACCTGCTCCACCACTACCCGCGGCGGTACGCCGAGCGCGGCGAGCTGACTTCGCTGGCGGAGCTCGCGGACCAGATCGACGAGCACGTGACGGTCGTCGCCCAGGTCGCCGACGCCCGGATCCTGACGTTCAACGGGGGCCGCGGCAAACGCCTGGAGGTGACCATCACCGACGGCAGCGGCCGTCTCCAGCTGGTCTTCTTCGGGGCGGGCGTCCACAAGCCGCACAAGGAGCTGCTGCCGGGCAGCCGCGCCATGTTCGCGGGCAAGGTCTCGATGTTCAACCGCAAGCTCCAGCTGGCCCACCCCGCGTACGAGCCGCTCGGCGCGGAGGCCTCCGACCGGGACGCCGCCACCGCGTTCGCCAACCAGCTCATCCCGATCTACCCGGCCTGCGCCAAGCTGGAGTCCTGGAAGATCGCCAAATGCGTGGACGCCGTACTGCCCAGTGCCCCGGAGGCCGTGGACCCGCTGCCGGACGCACTGCGCGAGGGCCGCGGGCTGGTCCCCCTCACCGAGGCCCTGCTGAAGATCCACCGGCCGGGCACCAAGGCCGACATCGACGACGCCCGGCAGCGGCTGAAGTGGGACGAGGCCTTCGTCCTCCAAGTCGCGCTGGCCCGCCGCCGGCACGCGGACTCCCAGCTCCCGGCCGTCCCGCGCCGCCCCGCTCCCGGCGGCCTGCTCGACGCCTTCGACGCCAAGCTCCCCTTCACCCTCACAGAGGGCCAGCAGACCGTCTCGAAGGAGATCTTCGACGACCTGGCCACCGAACACCCCATGCACCGCCTCCTCCAGGGCGAGGTCGGCAGCGGGAAGACGCTGGTCGCGCTGCGGGCCATGCTCGCCGTCGTGGACTGCGGCGGGCAGGCAGCCATGCTGGCCCCCACCGAGGTGCTCGCCCAGCAGCACCACCGCTCCATCACCGAGATGATGGGCGAGCTCGCCGAAGGAGGAATGCTCGGCGGCTCCGACCAGGGGACCAAGGTCGTGCTGCTCACCGGGTCGATGGGGATGCCCGCGCGCCGCCAGGCCCTGCTCGACCTGGTCACCGGCGAGGCCGGCATCGTGATCGGCACGCACGCACTCATCGAGGACAAGGTGCAGTTCCACGACCTCGGCCTGGTCGTGGTCGACGAACAGCACCGCTTCGGCGTGGAGCAGCGCGACGCGCTGCGGTCCAAGGGGAAGCAGCCCCCGCACCTGCTGGTGATGACCGCGACCCCGATCCCGCGCACCGTCGCGATGACCGTCTTCGGGGACCTGGAGACCTCCGTCCTCGACCAGCTGCCCGCCGGCCGCTCCCCGATCGCCACCCACGTCGTACCGGCCAAGGACAAGCCGCACTTCCTGGCCCGCGCCTGGGAGCGGGTACGGGAGGAGGTCGAGAACGGGCACCAGGCGTACGTGGTGTGCCCGCGGATCGGCGACGGGGAGGACGACCCGAAGAACCCGAAGAAGAAGACCGCCGAGGACGACGGGGAGAAGCGGCCACCGCTGGCCGTCCTGGAGATCGCCGAGCAGCTCACCCGGGGGCCGCTCGCCGGGCTGTCGGTGGAGGTGCTGCACGGCCGGATGGACCCGGCCGACAAGGACGACGTCATGCGCCGCTTCGCCGCCGGCGAGGTCAAGGTGCTGGTCGCCACCACCGTCATCGAGGTCGGCGTGAACGTCCCGAACTCCACGGTCATGGTGATCATGGATGCGGACCGGTTCGGCGTCTCCCAGCTCCACCAGCTGCGCGGCCGCGTCGGCCGCGGCTCCGCGCCCGGCCTGTGCCTGCTGGTCAGCGAGATGCACGAGGCGAGCCCCGCCCGGGCCCGGCTCGCGTCGGTCGCCGCCACCCTGGACGGCTTCGAGCTCTCCCGGATCGACCTGGAACAGCGCCGCGAGGGCGATGTGCTGGGCCAGGCCCAGTCGGGCGTGCGGTCCTCGCTGCGCATGCTCGCGGTCATCGAGGACGAGGAGGTCATCGCCCAGGCCCGGGAGGAGGCCACCCGCGTGGTCGCCGCCGACCCGGAACTGCAGCGGCTGCAGGGCCTGAGGAGCGCGCTGGAGGCCCTGCTGGACACCGAGCGGGAGCAGTACCTGGAGAAGGGCTGAGCGGTACCGCCCGGGGCCGCCCGCAGCGGTACGACCTATCGTTGGACTCCGCAGTACCGGGCAGGACCGGAAACGGCCCGGCAGCACCCGTGAGCACCCCGACCACCACCGTCGTACCGAAGGACCCCAGATGACCCGCGTGATCGCCGGCAGCGCCGGCGGGCGACGGCTGACCGTGCCCCCGGGCACCGGCACCCGGCCGACCTCGGACCGGATGCGCGAAGGCCTGTTCTCCACCTGGGAGTCGCTGCACGGCGTCGAGGGCGCCCGGGTGCTCGACCTGTACGCCGGCTCCGGCGCCGTCGGCCTGGAGGCCCTCTCCCGCGGCGCCTCCCACGCGCTGCTGGTGGAGCCCGAGGCCAAGGCCGCCAAGGCGATCCGGGACAACATCAAGGCGCTGGGGCTGCCCGGCGCCGAGTTCCGGGCGGGCAAGGCGGAGCAGATCGTGGCGGCCGCGGCGGGCGGGGACCCGTACGACATCGTCTTCCTGGACCCGCCGTACGCCGTGGACGGCGCCGACCTGCGGGAGATCCTCCTCACACTCCGGTCCAATGGCTGGATCACCGGCGATGCGCTCGTCACCGTGGAGCGCAGCACCAGGAGCGGCGCCTTCCCGTGGCCCGAGGGCTTCGAGCCGCTCCGGTCGCGCAAGTACGGCGAGGGCACCCTTTGGTACGGCCGCGCCGCCTTCACCAGCGAAGACTCATGAACGAGGGAGTTCAGTTGCGCCGCGCCGTCTGTCCGGGGTCCTTCGATCCCATCCACAACGGACACCTCGACATCATCGGACGCGCCTCCAGGCTCTACGACGTCGTGCACGTCGCCGTGATGATCAACAAGTCGAAGCAGAGCCTGTTCACCGTCGAGGAGCGGATCGAGCTGATCCGCGAGGCGACCGCCGACTACGGCAACATCCAGGTCGAGTCCTTCCACGGCCTGCTCGTCGACTTCTGCAAGCAGCGCGACATCCCGGCCATCGTCAAGGGCCTGCGCGCGGTCAGCGACTTCGACTACGAGCTCCAGATGGCCCAGATGAACATGGGCCTGTCGGGCGTCGAGACGCTGTTCGTGCCCACCATCCCCACCTACAGCTTCCTGTCCTCCTCGCTGGTCAAGGAGGTCGCGACCTGGGGCGGCGACGTCGCCCACCTGCTGCCGGCGCACGTCCACGCGGCGCTCCTGGAGCGGCTGCGCAACCGCTGACCGGCTGACGGCCCGTCAGTCGGTGTCGGGCGTTCGCCCGGTGGCCTTACAGTCGTCCCGTCCGTCTCAGGAACCGCCCGAGGCCGAGAGAGTGCGAGCCCCCATGGACGTACAGAAGAAGCTCGACGAGATCGTCGCGGCCGTCGGCGGCGCCCGGTCCATGCCCATGTCGGCCTCCTGCGTGATCAACCGCGCCGAGCTGCTCGCCCAGCTCGAAGAGGTGCGCCAGGCGCTGCCCGGCTCGCTCGCGCAGGCGCAGGAGCTGATCGGCGGCCGGGAGCAGATGGTCGAGGACGCCCACCGCGAGGCGGAGCGGATCATCGAGTCCGCGCACGCCCAGCGCGGTTCGCTGATCTCCGACACCGAGATCGCGCGCCGCTCGCAGGCGGAGGCGGACCGGATCCTGGCGGACGCCCGCAGGGAGGCCGAGGAGATCCGGGCCGAGGCCGACGACTACGTCGACAGCAAGCTCGCGAACTTCGAGGTCGTGCTCACCAAGACCATCGGCTCGGTCGACCGCGGCCGCGAGAAGCTGTTGGGCCGCGGCCCGGGCCTGGACGACCAGGGCTACTCCGACGCGGACGCGCCCGAGCGCAGCCACGACCCGGACACGCAGCGGCAGCAGGCGGACGCGTACGTGGACACCAAGCTGGCGACCTTCGAGGCGGTGCTCTCCAAGACCCTCGAGGCGGTCGGCCGGGGCCGCCAGAAGCTGCTGGGCCGGGTGCCCACGGACGACCTCGGCGCGCACATGGCCGCCCAGGACGCCGCGGGCGCGCAGCAGTCCCGCTCGGCGAGCGACGCGGACTTCCTGGCGGGCCTGGCGGAGCCGGCGGCTCCGATGGCCCCCGCGATCCCGGCGCAGGCCCAGCAGGAGCCCGCCTACGACGCGTACGGCTACCAGCAGCACCAGCAACAGGGCGCCTACCCCGATGCGGGCACCGGCTCCACCGGAGCGGCTTACACCGCGCCCTCCTACGGGGACCCGTACGGCTACCAGCAGCAGGTCCAGCAGCCGGATCCCTACGCGACGATGGGCTACGAGCAGCAGCCGGACCCCTACGCGGCCTACCAGCAGCAGCCGCAGGTCCCGCAGCAGCCGCAGCAGCCCGCCCTCGACGAGACCAGCTTCTTCGACACGAGCATGATCAACCTGGACCAGCTGCGCCAGTACGAACAGGGGCGGTAGGACCGGATTGGGCTCAGAGCGAAGCGCCGGGTATCCTGGCTCTTCGGTCGCGCGTATGCACCGCGATCCATGCTGCCCGCAAGTGGCGGAAATTTTGATCTTCAGCGATCTGTGAAAGCAGGAACGGCCCTGAATACCCGCCTCGACCACCGCAACCCCCTCGTGTTCGACACGCACGAGCTGGGCCGGCGTCCTGGTGCCATGCAGCGGCTGTCCCGTGAGATCGCGGCACCGGCGGACCTCGGTCTCGTCGGCGTCATCGGGGTACCGGAAGGTGCCCCGCTGAAGCTCAGCCTCCGCCTCGAGTCGGTCATGGAAGGGGTGCTTGTCACAGGCACCGCCCGTGCATCGGCCGTAGGGGAGTGCGTAAGGTGTCTGGAGCCCGTCGAGCGCGAGCTCAAGGCGGACTTCCAGGAGATGTTCTCGTACCCTGACGCCGACGACCGGAGCCGCAGCAAGGCGGAGCCGGCCGACGACGCCGAGGACGACGAGGACACGCTCTTCCTCGAGGACGGTTTGTTCGACCTCGAACCCGTGCTGCGGGATGTGGTGGTGCTCGCACTGCCCATGCAGCCGGTGTGCCGGGAGGACTGTCTCGGACTGTGCCCCGATTGCGGGCTCAGCCTGAACGACGACCCGGACCACCACCATGACGCCGTCGACATCCGTTGGGCGGCACTGCAAGGACTCGTCACCGATCAGGGCGTCGAGAAGGACAACATGAGCGGCACTGCCTCTGACGGAGTTCAGGGCGCCGCCGAGAAGCAGGAGAAGTAGCCGTGGCTGTTCCGAAGCGGAAGATGTCGCGCAGCAACACGCGCCACCGCCGGTCGCAGTGGAAGGCTGCGGTCCCCACCCTGGTTTCGTGTGAGCGTTGCCAGGAGCCGAAGCTCCAGCACATCGCGTGCCCGAGCTGCGGCACCTACAACAAGCGCCAGGTCCTCGAGGTCTGAGCGGCTGGTGAGAGGCGCAATGTCTGAGCTGTCCAACGCTGAGAAGCAGGCAGACAGTAACAACGCGGCCTCGTCCCACACGCTTCTGGAAGGGCGGCTCGGGTATCGACTCGAGTCCGCCCTTCTGGTGCGTGCACTGACCCACCGCTCGTACGCGTACGAGAACGGCGGTCTGCCCACCAACGAGCGCCTGGAGTTCCTCGGGGACTCCGTGCTCGGCCTGGTGGTCACGGACACGCTGTACACGACCCACCCCGACCTGCCCGAAGGCCAGCTGGCCAAACTGCGGGCCGCGGTGGTCAACTCGCGCGCACTGGCGGAGGTCGGGCGCGGCCTCGACCTCGGCTCCTTCATCCGGCTCGGCCGGGGCGAAGAGGGCACGGGTGGCCGGGACAAGGCCTCCATCCTCGCCGACACCCTTGAAGCGGTGATCGGCGCGGTCTACCTCGACCAGGGCCTCGAAGCGGCCTCGGAGCTGGTCCACCGGCTCTTCGACCCGCTCATCGAGAAGTCCTCGAACCTCGGGGCCGGCCTGGACTGGAAGACCAGTCTCCAGGAGCTCACGGCGGCCGAAGGCCTCGGCGTACCGGAATACCTGGTCACCGAGACCGGTCCGGACCACGAGAAGACCTTCACCGCTGCCGCCCGCGTCGGTGGTGTCTCGTACGGCACCGGCACCGGCCGCAGCAAGAAGGAAGCGGAACAGCAGGCTGCGGAGTCCGCATGGCGCGGTATCCGTGCCAAGGCGGACGAGCGGATCGCGGCGGAAGCCGCGGCCTCTGCGGCCGCACAGGTCACGGTGGCGGCCCCGGCCGACGCCGAGGCCCCGGCCGAGGACGGCGGGTCGCCGACGCCCGCCGAACCGACGCCGAACGGCTGAACCCTTCCTTCGGGATCTCCCGCCCGCCCCTGCCGCGCAGGGGCGGGCGGACCCGTTTCCGGGCCGGTCGGGGGAGGCCGGTACGCTCGCCGGGAGCGACCAGAACGCACCCCCTCCGGAGGACCACCGTGCCCGAGCTGCCCGAAGTCGAAGTCGTACGGCGGGGCTTGGAGCGCTGGGTGGCCGGCCGGACCGTCGAGGCCGTCGAGGTGCTGCACCCGCGCGCGGTACGCCGCCACCCCGCCGGCGGGGCCGACTTCGCGGCGCGGCTGACGGGCGAGACGATCGGCGTGGCGCAGCGGCGCGGCAAGTACCTGTGGCTGCCCCTGGAGGGGCGGGACCTCTCCGTGCTCGGGCACCTCGGCATGAGCGGACAGCTCCTCGTGCAGCCCGAGGAAGCCGCCGACGAGAAGCACCTGCGCATCCGCGTGCGCTTCCGGGACACCGCCGGGACCGAGCTCCGCTTCGTCGACCAGCGCACCTTCGGCGGGCTCTCGCTCCACGAGAACACGGCCGACGGGCTGCCCGACGTCATCGCGCACATCGCCCGGGACCCGCTGGACCCCCTCTTCGACGAGGCGGCGTACCACGCGGCGCTGCGCGCCAGGAGGACCACCGTCAAGCGGGCCCTGCTGGACCAGTCGCTGATCAGCGGGGTCGGCAACATCTACGCCGACGAGGCGCTGTGGCGGGCCAGGCTGCACTACGAGCGCCCCACCGCCACGCTGACGCGCCCCCGGAGCGCGGAACTCCTCGGGCATGTCCGGGACGTAATGAACGCGGCCCTCGCAGTCGGCGGCACCAGCTTCGACAGCCTCTACGTCAACGTGAACGGAGAGTCCGGCTACTTCGACCGTTCGCTCGACGCCTACGGGCGCGAGGACGAGCCGTGCCGGCGCTGCGGCACCCCGATGCGGCGCCGGCCGTGGATGAACCGGTCCAGCTACTTCTGCCCGCGCTGTCAGCGACCGCCGCGCGTGGCGTCGTAGGAGCCCCGGGCGGTCAGCACCTGGGGCATGCTGCCCTCCAGGAAGTGGATGAGCGCGAGCAGCCGGTCGGCGACCTCGACGCCGAGCGGGGTCAGCTCGTAGTCGACGCGCGGCGGGTTCGTCGGCTGAGCCTCGCGGTGGACGATGCCGTCGCGCTCCAGCGCGTGCAGCGTCTGGGAGAGCATCTTCTCGCTCACGCCGTCCACCTTGCGGCGCAGCTCGTTGAAGCGGCACGAGCCGTCGCGCAGGGCGCCCACCGTGAGGCTGCCCCAGCGGCCCGTGACGTGCTCCAGGGTCTCCCGGGACGGGCACGCGCGCGCGAAGGCGTCGAACGGAAGCTGTGTCTCCATGGCGACCAGCTTAACTCCGCTCAGCGCTTACCAGAAGCTTGCGCTTTCGGTCGGTAAGTGCTCGGCCGGGGCTGCAGCGCTGTGGCTAGAAGCCGAAGTCCTGGGTCCACCAGGGGCCGCCGGCCGCGAAGTAGGCGCCGACGCCCAGGGTGCGGAACTCGCAGTTGAGGATGTTCGCCTTGTGGCCCGGGCTGTTCATCCACGCGTTCATGACCGCCTGGGCGTCACCCTGGCCGCGGGCGATGTTCTCGCCGCCGAGCCCGGACAGGCCCGCGTTGGTGGCGCGGTTCCACGGGGTGTTCCCGTCGGGGTCGGTGTGGTCGAAGAAGCCGCGGGTGGCCATGTCCTTGCTGAAGGCGCCGGCCAGCGCCGCGAGCGGCGGGTTCGCCCGGACCGGACCGCAGCCGGCCTGTGCGCGCTCCTGGTTGACCAGGGTGAGTACGGCGGCCTCCTCCGCGGAGTGGCCGTCGCCGGGCGTCGGGGCGGGCGGGGCCGGCGGGGCGGGCGGCTTGGGCGTGGCCGTCTTCGGCGGCACCGGGGCCGGGACCGGGACCGGCTTCTTCTCCGGCTTCGGCGCCTCCTTGGCGGGGGCGGCGGCGGGGGCGGAGGTGGACGGGGTGGCGGACGGGGTGGGCGAGGCGGAGGGGCTCGGCGAGGCCGACGGGGAAGGGGAGGCCGACGGTGAGGGGGAGGCCGAGGGTGACGGGCTGCGCGTGTCGGGGCCCGAGGAGGCGCGGCCGGACAGGTTGGCGAGGCCGCCCTGCTGCTCGGCCGCGGTACCGGGGCTCGGCGAAGCCTCGGCCTCGGCCCGCGTCTTGGCGGCCGGGCTGTCGGCGCTGACGCCGACATAGGGGAAGGAAGTGCTGACCGGCACCATGCCGGTGGTCACGGCCGCGGTGCCGAGGGCCACGGCCACGGACACGCCCAGCAGGCCGCCCCGCACGAGGGTGCGGCGCCTGGCGCCGTGGTCCGGCGCGGCGGGGAGTCGGTGGCGTCCCATCGGCCCGTACCTTCCTTGCAGGTCAAGATCATCCCTTACTCACCCAAATGGGTGAGTTCATTGCTGCGCGACTGTACGCCATGGGGCGCGGGGGCGATGTGGGCCGAATCTCCTTGCCCGGTTAGCGTTCACGCATGAATGAAGATGTCCGCCTGACCGCCTGGGTGCGCGGCCGTGTGCAGGGAGTGGGCTTCCGCTGGTTCACCAGGGCCAATGCGCTGGAGATCGGCGGAGTCGTCGGGTTCGCGCTCAACCTCGACGACGGACGAGTGCAGGTTGTGGCCGAAGGTCAACGTGAGAATTGCCACCGGCTGCTCGACTGGCTGCGCTCCGCCGACACGCCCGGGAGGGTGGACGGAGTGACAGAGATCTGGGGCACACCGCGCGGTGGCTACGACGGTTTCGCCATGCGGTGACCGATCGACTGATCATGTACTGATCACACCTCTCGGCGGTCCGCACCCGGTCGGATCTGCACGTTCGCCGCCGACGCGTTGCCGGCCGGCTCCAACCGTGGAAGGCTCGAAGCAGCGGACGATCTCCACGGCCCTTGGGAGAGCCGGGCTGCCCGCCGATACGGGGCGTGATCGTGTTGACCGTCAAACTTTTTGGTGAGACGCTGGAAGCCCCGCGCACCTGAGCTGTTTGGCAGTGCTGGCAGTAGGCGTGTTAGCAAAAGAACGCGTGCAGTGACTGACGGTCGCTGCCGGACATCCGCGGGTGCGATTCCCTCACGACCCACACCGCTTCGGTCGGTCACTCAGTGTGGAGGACCATCCATCATGGCAAAGGCGCTTCTCGGTTACGTCGGCGGTTCCGATCCGCGACTCCTCGCCGAGATGCGACGGCTTCAGCAGCGCGTCCAGGACCTCGAGTCCGAGCTCGTACGGATTCAGTCCGAAAACGACGCGCTGAACGCGGCCGCCGCTCAGCACGGAGACTCGCTGCTGGACCGCATCGACATCGACGTACCCCAGGCGGAGCCTGCGCTCACCTGATCCGCGCTCAACTCGTCGCTCGACTCCAGCCCCGCATGATCTGCAAGGGACGCTCCGGCGTCCCTTCTTTCTTTGACCACCGCGTCAGCGACCACCGCGCCATCCGTGCGCGAGCACGTTGGGCCAGGTGGGGGGCCGATTCCTTTAACGTCAGTTGTGCCCTGCACCTTCATGGGTGAAACCGAACGCGAAAGGTAGAGTCCGGCGGCGTGCACCTCAAGTCCCTGACCCTGCGTGGCTTCAAGTCCTTCGCCTCTGCAACCACCCTGCGCTTCGAGCCCGGTATCACCTGCGTCGTGGGCCCGAACGGCTCGGGCAAGTCCAATGTGGTGGACGCGCTGTCCTGGGTCATGGGGGAGCAGGGTGCCAAGTCCCTGCGCGGCGGCAAGATGGAGGACGTCATCTTCGCCGGGACCACCGGGCGGCCGCCGCTCGGGCGCGCCGAGGTCTCGCTCACCATCGACAACTCCGACGGTGCCCTGCCGATCGAGTACGCCGAGGTCACCATCACGCGGATCATGTTCCGCGGTGGCAGCAGCGAGTACCAGATCAACGGCGACACCTGCCGGCTGCTCGACATCCAGGAGCTGCTCTCCGACTCCGGCATCGGCCGCGAGATGCACGTCATCGTCGGCCAGGGCCAGCTGGACTCCGTCCTGCACGCCGATCCCATGGGCCGCCGCGCCTTCATCGAGGAAGCGGCCGGCGTACTCAAGCACCGCAAGCGCAAAGAGAAGGCGCTGCGGAAGCTGGACGCGATGCAGGCCAATCTCGCGCGCGTGCAGGACCTCAACGACGAACTGCGGCGCCAGCTGAAGCCGCTGGGGCGGCAGGCCGCGGTGGCCCGGCGGGCCGCCGTCATCCAGGCCGACCTGCGCGACGCGCGGCTGCGGCTGCTCGCCGACGACCTGGTCACGCTGCGGGGCGCGCTGGACGCGGAGATCGCGGACGAGGCGGCGCTGAAGGAGCGCAAGGAGGCGGCCGAGGCCCAGCTCGCGGAGGCGCTGCGGCGCGAGGCGCAGCTGGAGGAAACGGTGCGGCAGTTGACGCCGCGGCTCCAGCGGGCCCAACAGACCTGGTACGAGCTGTCACAGCTGGCCGAGCGGGTACGGGGGACTGCGTCCCTGGCCGACGCGCGGGTCAAGTCGGCCTCGGCTCCGGCGGAGGAGGAGCGGCGCGGCCGTGATCCGGAGGACATGGAGCGGGAGGCCGCGCGGATCCGCGAGCAGGAGGCGGAGCTGACGGCCGCGCTGGAGGCGGCTTCGCGGGCGCTGGAGGACACCGTCGAGCACCGGGCGGAGCTGGAGCGGTCGCTGGCCGAGGAGGAGCGGCGGTTGCGGGACGCCGCGCGGGCCATCGCCGACCGGCGTGAGGGGCTGGCCCGGCTGACGGGGCGGCTGGGCGCTGCCCGGTCCCGGGCGGGGGCCGCGCAGGCGGAGATCGACCGGCTGGTGGCGGCCCGGGACGAGGCCGAGTCCCGGGCCGGGGCCGCGCAGGCGGAGTACGAGGCGCTGGCCGAGGAGGTCGGCGGGCTCGAGGACCCGGCGGTGGACGAGGAGTACGCGGCGGCGCGGGCGGAGCTCACGGCGGCGGAGGCCGCGCAGACGGCGGCGCGGGACGCGGTGACGGCGGCGGAGAAGTCGCGGGCGGCGGTGTCGGCGCGGCGGGATGCGCTGGCGCTGGGGCTGCGGAGGAAGGACGGAACGGGGGCGCTGCTCGCGGCGCGGGAGCGGCTGGCCGGGCTGCTGGGGCCGGCGGCGGAGCGGCTGTCGGTGACCCCGGGCTACGAGGTCGCGGTGGCGGCGGCGCTGGGCTCCGCGGCGGACGCGGTGGCGGTGGCCTCCCCGGGCGCGGCGGCCGGTGCCATCCGGCACCTGCGGGACGCGGATGCGGGCCGAGCCACGTTCCTGATCGCCCCCGCCCCGGCGGACCCGTCGGCCGGGGTCCCGATCCCGGGCCAGGCCTTCGCGGGCGCGGACGCTGCAGTCGCGGCGGGCCGGACCGCCGCCGGCGCGGATGCCCGGGCTCCGGAGGGCGGGATCCCGCTGCCGAGCCGGGCGTTGGCCGCGGGTGGCCCGTCGGGTGGGGCTGGCGCCGGCGCGGATGCCGGGGACCCGCCGGGCTCCTCGGCGGGGACGCCGTTCCCGGGACAGGCCGCGGCCGACGGGGTCGGGCCGGGAGGTGCTTTCCCCCACCCCGCCCCTTCCCGAACCCGAGGCTCCGCCCCGGACCCCGCGCCTCAAACGCCGGTGGGGCCGGCATCGGCCGACCTGGGCTCGACCGTGGCCCCCGCGCCTCGGGCAACGGCCGGGCCGGGGTTGCCCGCAGGGCGGGAGGGCCGGGGTTCCACGCCCGGGGCTTTGCCCGCCGCAGGCTCCGGCCAGGGCGCCGCGCCGGCTGGGCCGGGCTTGCCCGTCGGGGCCTCCGGTCAAAGTGCCGCGCCGGCCGTGCCGGGCTTCGGGTCGGCCGGGCCGGGACCGGCCGGCGGGCCAGGGCTGGCCGCCGGGGGGCTGGTGCAGGGGGACGTCCGTGTTGTGCGGGCCGTGGCCTGGGTGTTGCGGGAGTACGTCGTCGTCGGGACGCTCGACGAGGCCGAAGGGGTCGTCGGGGCGCGCCCCGACCTCTTCGCCGTGACCCTCGACGGGGACGTGCTCGGCGCGCACCTCGCGCACGGGGGTTCCGCCGGGGCGCCGAGCCTCATCGAGGTGCAGGCCGCGGTCGACGAGGCGGAGGGTGAGCTCGTACGGCTCGATGCGCAGTGCGCGGAGCTCGGCGCGGCTCGGGACGCCGCCCAGGCCCTGCGGCGGGAACTCGTCGCGCGGGTCGAGGAGATCGGCGAGCGCCGCCGGGCCGGGGAGCAGGCACGGGCCGGGGTGGCGCAGCAGCTGGGGCGGCTCGCCGGGCAGGCGAAGGGGGCCGCCGGCGAGGCCGAGCGCAGTGCCTCCGCCGCGGCCAAGGCCCAGGACGCGCTGGAGCGGGCGCTGGCCGATGTCGAGGAGTGCGCCGAACGGCTGGCCGTTGCCGAGGAGAACGACCCCGTCGGGGATGGCGGTGAGGGGGAGCCCGACACCGCGGTGCGGGACCGGCTCGCCGCCGACGGGGCCAACGCCCGGCAGACCGAGATGGAGGCCCGCCTCCAGCTCAGGACCCACGAGGAGCGGGTCAAGGGCCTGGCGGGACGGGCAGATGCACTCGACCGCGGGGCCCGCGCCGAGCGGGAGGCCCGGGCCCGCGCCGAACGGCGCCGGGCACGGCTGCGCCACGAGGCCGAGGTGGCCCGAGCCGTCGCCGACGGAGCCCGGCAGCTGCTCGCGCACCTGGAGGTCTCGCTGCGCCGGGCCGAACAGGAGCGCGCCGCCGCCGAGTACGCCAAGGGCCTGCGCGAGCGGGAGCTCGGCGAGGCCCGGACCCGCGGCCGCGACCTCAAGGGCGAGCTCGACAAGCTCACCGACTCCGTACACCGCGGCGAGGTGCTCGGCGCCGAGAAGCGGCTGCGCATCGAGCAGGTCGAGTCGCGTGCACTGGAGGAGTTCGGCATGGAGGCCGCCGGCCTCGTCGCCGAGTACGGGCCGGACCAGCCGGTGCCGCCGAGCCCGCCCGCCGAGGGGGAGGACCCGGACGAGGACGCCGAGCCGGGACCCTTCGTACGGGCCCGGCAGGAGAAGCGGCTCAAGGCGGCCGAACGCGCGTACCAGCAGCTCGGCAAGGTCAACCCGCTCGCCCTGGAGGAGTTCGCGGCGCTGGAGGAGCGCCACCAGTTCCTGAGCGAGCAGCTGGAGGACCTGCGCAAGACCCGGGCCGATCTCCTTCAGGTCGTGAAGGAGGTCGACGAGCGCGTCGAGCAGGTGTTCACCGAGGCCTACCGGGACACGGCCCGTGAGTTCGAGGGGGTGTTCTCGCGGCTGTTCCCCGGCGGCGAGGGACGGCTGATCCTCACCGACCCCGACAACATGCTGACCACCGGCGTGGACGTGGAGGCCCGGCCGCCCGGCAAGAAGGTCAAGCGGCTGTCCCTGCTCTCCGGCGGCGAGCGGTCGCTGACGGCCGTCGCTCTGCTGGTGTCCATCTTCAAGGCCCGGCCCAGCCCGTTCTACGTGATGGACGAGGTCGAGGCGGCGCTCGACGACACCAACCTGCAGCGGCTGATCCGGATCATGGAGGAGCTCCAGGAGAGCTCCCAGCTGATCGTCATCACGCACCAGAAGCGGACGATGGAGGTCGCCGACGCGCTGTACGGCGTCTCCATGCAGGGCGACGGCGTCTCCAAGGTCATCAGCCAGCGGCTCCGTTGACCCACGGTTCGTTCGAGAAGTGAACGCCCGCGCCGCTAGCTATCTGACAGGCGAACTTCTCCCCCCCTCTTGACTTCAAGAACTGAACACATAGGCTCGCTCCCGCTGCCTTTCCCCTTCGGGTGGTGCCGGGTCTTCAGCTGTGCGCCACTGGAAGCAACCACCCCCACCCAGCCCGTCACCGCAGCCGGGCACCGCAGGAGCAGACCTTGACCAGCAGCACAGCGCAGGCGCCGGGCGGCGGCGGCCGGGCCGCCCACCCCGACCACCTCGGGCACGTCATCTTCATCGCCGCCGCGGCCGCCATGGGCGGCTTCCTCTTCGGCTACGACAGCTCGGTCATCAACGGTGCCGTCGTCGCCATCCGCGAGCGGTTCGACGTCGGTTCGGCCGCACTCGCCCAGGTGATCGCCGCCGCACTGATCGGCTGCGCGCTCGGCGCCGCCACTGCCGGCCGCATCGCCGACCGGATCGGCCGCATCCGCTGCATGCAGATCGCCGCCGTCCTGTTCACCGCGAGCGCGCTCGGCTCGGCCCTCCCGTTCGCCCTCTGGGACCTCGCCGCATGGCGCGTCATCGGCGGCTTCGGCATCGGCATGGCCTCCGTCATCGGCCCCGCGTACATCGCCGAGGTCTCCCCGGCCGCCTACCGCGGTCGGCTCGCCTCGTTCCAGCAGGCCGCGATCGTCATCGGCATCGCCGTCTCCCAGCTCGTCAACTGGGGGATCCTGAACCTCGCCGACGGCGACCAGCGTGGGGAGATCGGCGGCCTGGAAGCCTGGCAGTGGATGCTCGGCGTCATGGTCGTCCCGGCCGTGCTCTACGGGCTGATGTCCTTCGTCATCCCGGAGTCCCCCCGCTTCCTCGTCTCCGTCGGTCGTACCGACGACGCCAAGAAGGTGCTGACCGAGGTCGAGGGCTCGAAGATCGACCTGGACGGGCGCGTCGCCGAGATCGAGCACGCCATGCGCTCCGAGCACAAGTCCACCTTCAAGGACCTGCTCGGCGGCCGCTTCGGCTTCCTGCCCATCGTCTGGATCGGCATCGGCCTGTCCGTCTTCCAGCAGCTCGTCGGCATCAACGTGATCTTCTACTACAGCTCCTCGCTGTGGCAGTCGGTCGGCATCGACCCGAGCTCCTCTTTCCTGTACTCCTTCGAGACCTCCGTCGTGAACATCATCGGCACGGTGATCGCGATGATCTTCGTCGACCGGATCGGCCGCAAGCCCCTCGCGCTCATCGGCTCGGTCGGCATGGCGATCTCCCTGGGGCTCGCCGCGTGGGCCTTCTCCTACAAGGACACCAGCGGCGGGGACATCGCCCTGCCGCACACCCAGGGACTCGTCGCCCTCGTCGCCGCCAACTGCTTCGTCCTCTTCTTCGCCCTGTCCTGGGGCGTGGTGGTCTGGGTGCTGCTCGGCGAGATGTTCCCCGGACGCATCCGCGCCGCCGCCCTCGGCGTGGCCGCCGCCGCCCAGTGGATCGCCAACTGGGTCATCACCGTCTCGTTCCCGTCCCTGTCGGACTGGAGCCTGTCCGGCGCGTACGTCATCTACACGATCTTCGCCGTGCTCTCGATCCCGTTCATCCTCAAGTGGGTGCCGGAGACCAAGGGCAAGGCGTTGGAGGAGATGGGGTAACCACCCCCGCCAACACCCCCTCTCCTCTTACGGCAGGTGCTGCCCCCGCTCAGTCCTTGAGCCGGGGCAGCACCTGTTCGCACAGCAGGTGCAGGCTGCGCCAGCCCTCGTCCAGCGGCATCCCGCCGCACAGCGGGTGCAGCACCAGGTTCCCCGCCTCGCCCGCGCCGCGCGCGTACGCGACCGCCTCGTCCGGGGTCAGGACCCGGTACACGCCCTCCGCGCGCAGCTCCGCCACCGAGTGCGCGGCCGACCGTACGGCGCTGCGGATGTCCTTCGACTGCCAGGACGCGTACATGCCCGCCTCGTGCAGGAAGCGGTCGCCGTACTCGGCCCAGACCCGGTCCGGGTCCTCCGCGATGTGCAGCAGCGGGGTCTCGGCCGCCGGCATCATGCAGAACCCCTCCGTCCCGTACTCCGCCAGCTGCGCGTGGTAGTACGCCTCCAGCTCCGGCAGGTGCGCGCTGGGGAAGAACGGCAGCCCGAGCCGGGCCGCGCGCCGCGCCGCCGCCTGGGAGCTGCCGCCGACCAGGAGCAGCGGGTGCGGCTGCGTGAACGGCGCCGGGGTCACCCGTACCGTGCGGCCGCGGAAGGCGAACGGCTCGCCGGTCCACGCCTTCAGCAGGGTCTCCAGCAGCTCGTCCTGGAGCCTGCCGCGGCGGCCCCACTCGACGCCGTGCTGCTCGTACTCCTCGGGCCGGTAGCCGATGCCCGCGACCGTTACGAGGCGGCCGCCGCTCAGCAGGTCGAGGACCGCGATGTCCTCGGCCACCTTCAGCGGGTCGTACAGCGGGCCGATGATCGCCGAGACGGTGACCGCGATCCGGCGGGTGGCGCCGAAGACCGCGCCCGCGAAGGCGAACGGCGACGGCAGCCAGTTGTTGGCGGTGCCGTGGTGCTCCTCGGTCTGGATCGTGTCGATCCCGCGGTCGTCCGCGTACCTCGCCATCTCCAGCGCGGCCTTGTAGCGGGCGGAGAGGGTCTCGGGGGTGCCGTTCGGGTCGACGAGATTGAACCGGGCCACGGTGATGGGCATGGAGAAGTCCCCCTTCGCCGGAGGTGGGTGGTCGGGCGAAGGGGGACGTTAGCTGACGCGGCGTCAGTTGGACAGGGATCCGGCGAGCGCGGGCTCCTCGGCCTCGGCCTCGGCCGCGGCCGGGCAGGCCGCCCGGGCCGGGGTGCGCGGCAGTACGGCGTACAGCAGGCCGGAGGTGACGATGCCGGCCGCCCAGCCCAGACCGTTCTGCCCGATCCAGGTGTCGGCGAGCGGTCCGCCGAACCAGTCGACCTCGGTGAAGAGCAGCCCCACGACCAGGGCCAGGCCCCATGCGGTCATGGCCTGCCAGGCGAACCCGCCCCGGTACCAGTAGGCGCTGGTGCGGGTGGTGTCCAGCAGTGCGGCGCCGTCGTACGAGGTCCGGCGCAGCATGTCGACGCCGAAGACGCCGATCCACGCGGAGAAGGCCACGGCGAGGAGCGTCAGGAAGGAGATGAACGAGCCGAAGAAGCTGGTCGCGACCACCATCAGCAGGAAGCCGAAGACCAGGCTGATGACGGCGTTGACGCTGACGGCCGCCGCGCGCGGGACCTTGATGCCGAGGGTCTGCGCCGTGAAGCCGGCCGAGTACATGGACATCGAGTTGATCAGCAGCATGCCGACGAGCGCGATCAGCAGGTACGGGACCGCGATCCAGGCGGGCAGCAGATTGCCGATGAAGGAGACCGGGTCCTGGGCGGTGGCCAGGTCCGGGGTGCCCACCGCCATGACCGCGCCCATCAGCACCATCGGGATGACGACGACGGCGGCGCCGCCGATCGTCGCGCCGACCATGCCCTTGGCGGAGGCCGTACGCG
Organism: Streptomyces sp. NPDC032745; assembly: GCF_055579465.1. NCBI lineage: Bacteria > Bacillati > Actinomycetota > Actinomycetes > Kitasatosporales > Streptomycetaceae > Streptomyces > Streptomyces sp. NPDC032745. The sequence continues at coordinate 862,751 of NZ_JBVING010000001.1, forward strand.
GCAGGTAGCGGGTGAAGTCCGGGCCGGACGGGACCCAGCTGATGCCGCCCGCGGCGATGGTGCCGATGCCGGCGATCATCATCGCCGTCGAGCCGGCCGGCTTGTCGAAGACGGCGGACCAGTCGGTCTCCGCGACCAGATAGCCGAGCACGAGCACGCTGAAGGCCCCGAAGAGGTACGTGGACCAGGTCGAGCAGACGCGCAGCGCGCTGATGCCGAGGCCGGACACCAGGAAGGTGCAGCCGACGAAGAGCAGCAGGGTGACCACGATCAGGGCCGTGTTCTTCTGCACGCCGAACAACAGGTCCAGCACGGTGAGCACGGCGAACGCGCCGCTGACCGCGTTGATGGTCTCCCAGCCCCAGCGGGCGACCCAGATCAGGGCGCCGGGGAAGAGGTTGCCGCGCTGGCCGAACACGGCCCGCGAGAGGGCCATGCCGGGGGCGCCGCCGCGCTTCCCGGCGATCGAGATCAGGCCGACGAGCCCGTACGAGACGACGGGCGCGGCGACCGCGACGACGAGCACCTGCCAGATGTTGAGCTTGTTGAAGATCACCAGGCCGGCACCCATGGTCAGCAGCAGCACGCTGATGTTGGCGGCGACCCAGGTGGGCACGAGCTCGCGGACCCGGCCGCTGCGCTCGCTGTCCGGCACGGGCTCGAGGCCGCGGGTCTCGACCGACGTCTCGGCGGACGTCTCGGGCGGCGTCTGTATCGCGCCTTCGGCGGGCTCGGCAGGCATGCGGTACTCCGGGTGGGCAGGGCGTACGGGAATCCGCCCATCATCGTAGATCTGCCGCTAAGAGCACAAATAGAGCCTTACGGCCTGGTCGCAAGCGCCGGAAACGGGGGTCCGGGGCCGCCGTGGCCGATACTGGACGGGTTATGGACATCCTCATCCTTGCTGTAGTCATCGCCCTGGTCGCGGTCGGCGTGATCAGCGGGCTCGTGGTCGGCAGCCGCAAGAAGAAGCAGCTGCCGCCCCCGGCGCCGCCCAGCACACCGACCATCACTGCCCCGCCCGCCGAACCGCAGGTGGGGGAGGACGCCGTAGAGACGGCGGAAGAGCCCCGCCGCACCATCGAGGAGGTCGGCCTCCCCGAAGCGGAGGCTGCGGCTCCCGAGGCGCCCGTCGTCGTCGGACCCGAGGCTCCGGCCGCCCCCGAGATCGAGGTGCCCGAGCCCACGGCCGGCCGCCTGGTCCGGCTGCGCGCCCGCCTCGCCCGGTCGCAGAACTCGCTCGGCAAGGGGCTGCTCACGCTGCTCTCGCGCGAGCACCTCGACGAGGACACCTGGGAGGAGATCGAGGAGACCCTCCTGATCGCCGACGTCGGTGTCGTGCCGACGCAGGAGCTCGTGGACCGGCTCCGCGAGCGCGTCAAGGTGCTCGGCACCCGCACGCCCGCGGACCTGCGCACCTTGCTGAAGGAGGAGCTGCTGACCCTGGTCGGCACCGACTTCGACCGCGCGGTGAAGACCGAGAGCGGCGCGGACACCCCGGGCGTCGTGATGGTCGTGGGTGTCAACGGCACCGGCAAGACCACCACCACCGGCAAGCTGGCCCGCGTGCTCGTCGCCGACGGCCGCTCCGTGGTGCTCGGCGCCGCCGACACCTTCCGTGCCGCCGCCGCCGACCAGCTCCAGACCTGGGGCGAGCGGGTCGGCGCGCGCACCGTGCGCGGCCCCGAGGGCGGCGACCCGGCCTCGATCGCCTACGACGCGGTCAAGGAGGGCATCGCCGAGGGCGCCGACGTGGTGCTCATCGACACCGCGGGCCGGCTGCACACCAAGACCGGCCTCATGGACGAGCTCGGCAAGGTCAAGCGCGTCGTGGAGAAGCACGGCCCGCTGGACGAGATCCTGCTGGTCCTGGACGCCACCACCGGCCAGAACGGCCTGACCCAGGCCCGCGTCTTCGCCGAGGTCGTGGACATCACCGGCATCGTGCTGACCAAGCTCGACGGCACGGCCAAGGGCGGCATCGTCGTCGCCGTCCAGCGCGAGCTCGGGGTCCCGGTCAAGCTCATCGGCCTCGGCGAGGGCCCGGACGACCTGGCGCCCTTCGAGCCGGAGGCGTTCGTGGACGCCCTGATCGGCGACTGAGGACAGACGGTACGCAGCGCACGCAGACGTACGCATGACAGCGCCCCCGCATTCCGGCCGGAACGCGGGGGCGCTGCCATGGGTACGCGTACTAGCGCCGCAGACGGTGGCAGATGTACGCCAGGGTGCCGAGCAGCAGCCGTGCCTGCGGCGGGCCGCCCGCGGAGTCGAGTGCGGGCGGGCGCAGCCAGCCGACGGGGCCGAGGCCCGCGTGGTCGGAGGGCGGGGCGGTCAGGAAGGCGCCGACGCCCAGGGCGCGCAGGTCGAGGTCGGCGTCGTCCCAGCCCATCCGGTACAGCAGCTGCGGCAGCTCGGCGGCCGCGCCCGGGGCGACGAAGAACTGGGCCCGGCCGTCCGGGGTCGCGGTGACCGGCCCGAGCGGGAGGCCCATCCGCTCGAGGCGGACCAGCGCGCGGCGCCCGGCCTCCTCCGAGACCTCGATGACGTCGAAGGTGCGGCCCACGGGGAGCAGGACCGCGGCGCCCGGGTACCCGCCCCAGGTCTCGGTGACCTCGTCGAGGGTGGCGCCGGCCGGGACGGTCGGAGCGAGGGGCAGTGGATGCGCCCCCGGCGTGCTGCAATTCGCATGGCCACAGGAGCAGTCGCGGGCGGGGGCTGCGGCGCGGGCGCCGGGGACCACGTCCCAGCCCCACAGCCCGGTGTACTCCGCGACCGCGGTGCACTCCGACGTCCGGCCGCGGCGCCGCGAGCCGGAACGGAACTCCTTGGTGCTGCGGCTGCCGCCGATCGTGAAGCCCATGCCCATGCCCCCTCCAACGGGTCGGACGCGCCGGTGGTTACGACGCCGGCGGGACGGGATGCGGGGCCGGGTGCGAGCCCGGTGTCCCGAGGGGCCAACCGGCGCACTCCTCGCCGCGTGCGCCCCTGCTGCACTCCCGTCCAACCGATCGCTTTCGCCTCGGTGTCAAGTGAATCGCGCCTGGCCGGTGGCTAGTTCATTCGAAGGGGTGGCGAATGGTGGCGTTTCTGGAATCGACCTCGCGGCAGGGGTGATCGTAGGATTACTTTCAGTGCACCAAACCCCGAAGGCGGGCCGTCCGTGGTTATGCCGGAGGCAACGTGTGGAGGACCTGTGAAGGTCCGTGGCGGCGCTCGCCGCCCCAGCCAGGGTTTCGTATGAAGAGGCTGAGTGGATGGGGGCGTTCCAGTGAGCGGCAACGGCGCAAGCGGAACGAGCGAGGAGCCGGAGGTCCCGGGCTCTGCGGCCCGCAATGAGCAACTGACGTCCTGGTTCGTCCGCAGCGGCTGGTCGAAGGGCGAACTCGCCCGCCAGGTGAACCGGCGCGCCCGCCAGATGGGCGCCCACCACATCAGCACGGACACCTCCCGGGTGCGCCGCTGGCTCGACGGCGAGCAGCCCCGCGAGCCCGTCCCGCGGATCCTGTCCGAGCTGTTCTCCGAGCGGTTCGGCTCCGTCGTCGCCATCGAGCAGCTCGGGCTGCGCACCGCCCACCAGACGCCCTCCGTCTCCGGCGTCGACCTGCCCTGGGCCGGCCCGCAGACCGTCGAGCTGCTCGGGGAGTTCTCCCGCAGCGACCTGATGCTCGCCCGCCGCGGCTTCCTGGGGACCTCCCTCGCCCTCTCCGCCGGCCCCGCCCTCATCGAGCCCATGCAGCGCTGGCTCGTCCCGGTCCCCGCCGCCGACCCGGGCCTCCGCGAGGCGGGAACGGCCGGAGCCCTCAGCGGGCACCGCCCGCCGAGGCTCTCGGAACCCGAACTCGGCCTCCTCGAAGCCACCACCGTGATGTTCCGCCAGTGGGACGCCCAGTGCGGCGGCGGACTGCGCCGCAAGGCCGTCGTCGGCCAGCTGCACGAGGTCACCGACCTGCTCCAGGAGAACCACCCGGCGCCCGTCATGAAGCGGCTCTTCAAGGTCGCCGCGGAACTCGCCGAACTGGCCGGCTGGATGAGCTACGACATCGGCCTGCACCCCACCGCGCAGAAGTACTTCGTCCTCGCGCTGCACGCCGCCAAGGAGGGCGGGGACAAGCCGCTGGGCTCGTACATCCTCTCCAGCATGAGCCGCCAGATGATCCACCTGGGCCGACCCGAGGACGCCCTGGAACTCATCCACCTCGCGCAGTACGGCAGCCGCGACTGCGCCGGCCCGCGCACCCAGGCCATGCTGTATGCGATGGAGGCCCGCGCGTACGCCAACATGGGCCAGCCCAGCCGGTGCAAGCGGGCCGTCCGGATGGCCGAGGACACCTTCTCCGACGTCGGCTTCGGCGGCGAGCCCGAGCCTGACTGGATCCGCTTCTTCTCCGAGGCCGAGCTCAACGGCGAGAACTCCCACTCGTACCGCGACCTGGCCTACGTGGCCGGGCGCAGCCCCATGTACGCCTCCCTCGCCGAACCCGTGATGCAGCGGGCCGTGGAACTCTTCGAGAAGGACGACGAGCACCAGCGCTCGTACGCCCTCAACCTCATCGGCATGGCCACCGTGCACCTGATCCGGCGTGAACCCGAGCAGGCCACTGTCCTCGTCGGCCGCGCCCTCGACGTGGCCGGAAAGGTGCGGTCCGAAAGGGTGAACACGCGGCTGCGCAAGACCGTCGACACCGCCGCCCGTGAGTACGGCGACGTCGCCGACGTGGTCCGGCTGACCGACCAGCTCGCCTCCCGGCTCCCCGAAGCGGCGCAGGCCGTCTGACGGCCCGAGCGGCCGCCCCGAAAACCCCGGCCGCGGCAGTCACCCCGTGAAGCCCGATCAGGCTCCCCCAGCCAGGTCCCCCCGGGTACTGCCGCGGCCGGTCACCTTTTTTGCGCCTGAACCGGCGCCGCTCTCGCGGAGGCGGTTGCCCGCCGTCGTGGTTCCTCAATTGATGGCTGCGGTCGTCCGTCGCAGTTCATCACCCCGTAACAGCCCGGACGCCTTCGTCATCGGCGCGAAACACCGAGCGGCGCCGCCGGAAACCGGCCTGCGCGAATCTCAGGGTCAATAACCGGCCAGCCCCCAGGCCCCACCCCCCAGGCCTTACGCCTTGCGCCGCTCAGGTTTCACGATCGCCCGCACGCGAACGTACCGACGACGAGGAGACGCCGATGGCATCAGCCATCACGACCCTCGCCGCAGACGCCCCGACGCTGTCTGCTGCGAACACCGGGTTCATGCTCATCTGCTCCGCCCTGGTCATGCTGATGACCCCGGGACTCGCCTTCTTCTACGGAGGCATGGTCCGCGTCAAGAGCAGCCTCAACATGCTGATGATGAGCTTCATCAGCCTCGGGATCGTCACGATCCTCTGGGTCCTCTACGGCTTCAGCCTCGCCTTCGGCGCGGACTCCGGCAGCATCATCGGCTGGTCCTCCGACTACGTCGGCCTCAGCGGCATCGGCATCACCGAGCTGTGGGACGGGTACACCATCCCGGTCTACGTCTTCGCCGTCTTCCAGCTGATGTTCGCCGTCATCACCCCCGCCCTGATCAGCGGCGCCCTGGCCGACCGCGTGAAGTTCAGCGCCTGGGCCCTGTTCACCGCCCTGTGGGTCACCGTCGTCTACTTCCCCGTCGCCCACTGGGTCTGGGGCGCCGGCGGCTGGCTCTTCGAGCTCGGCGTCATCGACTTCGCGGGCGGTACCGCCGTCCACATCAACGCCGGCGCCGCGGCCCTCGGCGTCATCCTGGTCATCGGCAAGCGCGTCGGCTTCAAGAAGGACCCGATGCGCCCGCACAGCCTCCCGCTCGTGATGCTCGGCGCCGGTCTGCTGTGGTTCGGCTGGTTCGGCTTCAACGCCGGCTCCTGGCTCGGCAACGACGACGGCGTGGGCGCGGTCATGTTCGTCAACACGCAGGTCGCCACCGCCGCCGCCATGCTCGCCTGGCTCGGCTACGAGAAGCTGCGCCACGGCTCCTTCACCACCCTCGGCGCCGCCTCCGGCGCGGTCGCGGGCCTCGTCGCCATCACCCCCTCCGGCGGCTCCTGCTCCCCGCTCGGCGCGATCGCCATCGGCGCCATCGCCGGTGTCGTCTGCGCCATGGCCGTCGGCCTCAAGTACAAGTTCGGCTTCGACGACTCCCTCGACGTGGTCGGCGTCCACCTCGTCGGCGGTGTGATCGGCTCGCTGCTGGTGGGCTTCTTCGCCACCGGCGGGGTCCAGTCCGACGTGGCCGGCCTCTTCTACGGCGGCGGCCTGGAGCAGCTCGGCAAGCAGGCCATCGGGGTCTTCGCCGTCCTCGCCTACTCTCTCGTCGTGTCCGCGGTCCTCGCCTTCCTCCTCGACAAGACGATCGGGATGCGGGTCACCGAGGACGACGAGGTCTCCGGCATCGACCAGGTCGAGCACGCCGAGACCGCCTACGACTTCAGCGGAGCCGGCGGCGGCGCCTCCTCCCGGAGCACCGCCGCACCCGTCCCCGTTGCCGCCGCGAGCAAGAAGGTTGACGCATGAAGCTGATCACCGCGATCGTCAAGCCGCACCGGCTGGACGAGATCAAGGACGCCCTCCAGCGCTTCGGGGTCCAGGGGCTCACCGTCTCCGAGGCCAGCGGCTACGGCCGCCAGCGCGGCCACACCGAGGTCTACCGCGGCGCCGAGTACACCGTGGACCTCGTACCGAAGATCCGTATCGAGGTGGTCGTCGACGACGACGACGCCGAATCGGTGATGGAGGTCCTCGTCAAGAGCGCCCGCACCGGCAAGATCGGTGACGGCAAGGTGTGGAGCGTCCCGGTGGACTCGGTCATCCGGGTCCGCACCGGCGAGCGCGGCGCTGAAGCGCTCTAGGCGACGGGAGCTCCTGGGTGACGAGCGTCGAGCAGACCACGACGGGTGATTCCGGCGAACCGTCCGGCTCGGGACCCAGCGGGTACGCCGCGGCCCGGCTGCGACTCCTCCAGGAGGAGTCGCGGTCCGGGCCTTCGCGGCGTTCCGCGCTGGCCGGGCTGACCGACGACTGGCTGAACGCCCTGTTCACCACGGCCCAGCGGGAGACCGGGGTGCGGGGCGCCACCCTCGTCGCCGTCGGCGGCTACGGGCGCGCCGAACTCTCCCCGCGCAGCGACCTCGACCTGCTGCTGCTCCACGACGGCAAGGCGGAGCCGCGGGCCCTCGGCGCTCTGGCCGACCGCATCTGGTACCCCGTGTGGGACCTGGGCGTGGCCCTCGACCACTCCGTGCGGACCCCGGCCGAGGCCCGCAGGACCGCCGCCGAGGACCTCAAGGTGCACTTGGGCCTGCTGGACGCGCGGCCCGTCGCGGGCGACGCGGGCCTGCTCGCGGGGCTGCGCACCTCGGTACTGGCCGACTGGCGCAACCAGGCCGCCAAACGGCTCCCGCAGCTGCACTCGCTGTGCCGGGAGCGGGCCGAGCGGGCCGGGGAGCTCCGCTTCCTGCTGGAACCCGACCTCAAGGAGGCCCGCGGCGGGCTCCGTGACGTCACCGCACTGCGGGCGGTCGCCGCGTCCTGGCTGGCCGACGCCCCGCGCGAGGGGCTGGCCGAGGCCCGGCGGCGGCTGCTGGACGCGCGGGACGCCCTGCACCTGGTGACGGGCCGGGCGACCGACCGGCTCGCCCTCCAGGAACAGGACCAGGTCGCCGCCCAGCTGGGCCTGCTCGACGCGGACGCGCTGCTGCGCGAGGTGTACGAGGCCGCGCGGGTCGTCGCGTACGCGGGCGACGTGACCTGGCGCGAGGTCGGGCGGGTCCTGCGGGCCCGGGCGGCCCGGCCGAGGCTGCGCGGGCTGCTGGGGACGCGGGCGGCCGCGGCGGCCGAGCGCGCGCCGCTCGCCGAGGGGGTCGTGGAGTCCGACGGTGAGGCCGTGCTGGCCCTGGCGGCCCGGCCCGACCGGGACCCGGTGCTGGCGCTGCGGTTCGCAGCCGCGGCCGCGCAGTCGGGACTGCCGGTGTCGCTGCACGCCGTACGCCGGCTCGCGGCGCAGGCGAAGCCGCTGCCCGTGCCGTGGCCCGCGGAGGCGCGGGAGCAGCTGCTGACCCTGCTGGGGGCGGGGGAGCCGACGGTGGCGGTCTGGGAGGCCCTGGAGGCCGAGGGCCTGATCACCCGGCTGCTGCCCGACTGGGAACGGGTGCGGTGCCGTCCGCAGCGCAACCCCGTGCACACCTGGACGGTGGACCGGCACCTGGTCGAGACGGCGGTGCGCGCCTCGGCCCTGACCCGCCGGGTGAGCCGCCCCGACCTGCTGCTGATGGCCGCCCTGCTGCACGACATCGGCAAGGGCTGGCCGGGGGACCACTCGGTCGCGGGCGAGACGATCGCCCGCGACGTGGCCGTACGGGTGGGCTTCGACGCGGACGACGCCGCCGTGCTGGGGGTGCTCGTACGGCACCACCTGCTGCTCATCGACACCGCGACGCGGCGCGACCTGGACGACCCGGCGACGGTCCGGTCGGTCGCGGAGGCCGTGGGATCGCTCGGCACGCTGGAGGTCCTGCATGCACTGACCGAGGCGGACGCCCTGGCCACCGGGCCCGCGGCGTGGAGCACGTGGCGGGGCTCGCTGGTGGCGGACCTCGTGGCGCGGGTCGCCTCGGTCCTGCGCGGCGCTGCGCCCGTCGCGGCGGAGCTGGCCATCCCGACGACGGAGCAGGAACGCCTCGCGGTGGAGGCGCTGCGCACCCGGGAGCCGGTGCTGGCCCTGCACGCGCGCCAGGAGGAGGACGACGCGGTCGGGGTCGAGCTGGTCGTGGCGGTCCCGGACCAGCCGGGGGTCCTCCCGGCGGTCGCCGGGGTGCTGGCGCTGCACCGGCTCACCGTCCGCGCCGCGGACCTGCGCTCGCTGGAGCTGCCGGACCAGCTGGGCGAGGTGCTCGTACTGCGCTGGCGTGTGGCGGCGGAGTACGGGGCCCTGCCGGAGGCGGCCCGGCTCCGTACGGACCTGATCCGGGCACTGGACGGCTCGCTGGACGTCCCGGCGAAGCTGGCGGACCGCGAGGCGGCGTACCCGCGGCGGCGCGGGGTGGTCCCGCCGCCCCCGCGGGTGACGGTGGTCCCGGACGTCTCCTCCCTGGCCACGGTCCTGGAGGTCCGGGCCCCGGACGCGGTGGGCCTGCTGCACCGGATCGGGCGCGCGCTGGAATCCTCCGGGGTCCGCGTCCGCAGCGCGCACGTCTCCACCCTCGGCGCCAACGCGGTGGACTCCCTGTACGTGGTCGACGCCGACGGCAAACCGCTGCCGCAGCCCGCCGCGACCGCCCTGGCTTCCGCCCTGGAGGCGGGCCTCCGATGACCCGGGGGAGCAGGTCCCGCTGCGCGGGCCTGCTCCCTGCCGGCCTTCTCCGTTTCCCGAGCTCAACGGGCGGGTCCCCGGACAGGGGGAGGGCCCGATACCCTGGGGGGCGACCACACGCCCCCGACCCGAGGAATCGCGACCACCGTGTTCGATACGCTTTCCGACCGCCTCAGCGCGACCTTCAAGTCCCTCCGGGGCAAGGGCCGCCTCTCCGAGCAGGACATCGACGCTGCGGCGCGGGAAATCCGTATCGCCCTCCTCGAGGCCGACGTCGCCCTCCCCGTCGTCCGCTCCTTCATCGCGAACGTCAAGGAGCGGGCCCGCGGCGAAGAGGTCTCCAAGGCCCTGAACCCGGGCCAGCAGGTCCTCAAGATCGTCAACGACGAGCTCGTCTCGATCCTCGGCGGCGAGACCCGGCGCCTGCGCTTCGCCAAGACCGCGCCCACCGTGATCATGCTCGCCGGTCTCCAGGGTGCCGGTAAGACCACCCTCGCCGGAAAGCTCGGCCTCTGGCTCAAGGGCCAGGGCCACTCCCCGCTGCTCGTCGCCTGCGACCTCCAGCGCCCCAACGCCGTCAACCAGCTCAGCGTCGTCGCCGAGCGCGCCGGTGTCGCGGTCTACGCGCCCGCCCCCGGCAACGGCATCGGCGACCCGGTGCAGGTGGCCAAGGACTCCATCGAGTACGCCCGCACCAAGCAGTACGACATCGTCATCGTCGACACCGCCGGCCGCCTCGGCATCGACTCGGAGCTGATGCAGCAGGCCGCGGACATCCGCGACGCCGTCAGCCCCGACGAGATCCTCTTCGTCGTCGACGCCATGATCGGCCAGGACGCGGTCAACACCGCCGAGGCCTTCCGTGACGGTGTCGGCTTCGACGGCGTCGTGCTCTCCAAGCTCGACGGCGACGCCCGAGGCGGTGCCGCGCTCTCCATCGCGCACGTCACCGGCAAGCAGATCATGTTCGCCTCGAACGGCGAGAAGCTCGACGAGTTCGACGCGTTCCACCCCGACCGCATGGCGGGCCGGATCCTCGACATGGGTGACATGCTCACCCTCATCGAGCAGGCCGAGAAGACCTTCAGCCAGGCCGAGGCCGAGAAGATGGCGGCCAAGCTGGCGAAGGGGCCGAAGGAGTTCACGCTCGACGACTTCCTGGCCCAGATGGAGCAGGTCCGGAAGATGGGCTCCATCTCCAAGCTGCTCGGCATGCTGCCCGGCATGGGCCAGATCAAGGACCAGATCAACAACATCGACGAGCGCGACGTCGACCGCACGGCCGCGATCATCAAGTCGATGACCCCGGCCGAGCGCCACGACCCGCACATCATCAACGGCTCGCGCCGCGCCCGTATCGCCAAGGGCTCCGGTGTCGAGGTCAGCGCCGTCAAGAACCTCGTCGAGCGCTTCTTCGAGGCCCGCAAGATGATGTCCCGCATGGCCCAGGGCGGCGGCATGCCGGGCATGCCGGGCATCCCGGGCATGGGCGGCGGCCCCGGCCGGCAGAAGAAGCAGATCAAGCAGGCCAAGGGCAAGCGCAAGAGCGGCAACCCGATGAAGCGCAAGGAAGAGGAGGCGGCGGCAGCTGCCCGCCGCGAGCAGGGCCCGCAGACCGCCCCGCCCGCCACCGGCAGCCCGTTCGGCCTTCCCGCCGCGGGCCAGCCCGGCCAGGACTTCGACCTCCCGGACGAGTTCAAGAAGTTCATGAAGTAGGCAGTGCGGTAGGCGCAATCGCATCGGGAAGGGCCCCGGCCGGATGATCCGGCCGGGGCCCTTCCCCGTACGCACTGCGGGCGCAATGGTGAGTTATATCCCTTATGGTCGGCCACGAGGACGGCAGTAAGGAGGCCACGTGCCCAACCCCACCCCCGTACCGCCTCGCGAGCGCGCCGACACGCCCTGGCGCTCCGAGGGCGCGCCGCCCGCACCGCCGCCCAAGAGGAAGATGCCCGGGGGCTGGCGCGGGCTGATCCTCGCCGCCCTGATCGTCTTCCTGATCACCAACGTGGTCCTGTCCTTCTTCAACGAGGGCGACGAGCCGACCGTCTCGTACACGGAGTTCAGCAAGCAGGTCGCCGACGGCAACGTCTCGAAGATCTACTCCAAGGGCGACGCCATCCAGGGCGAGCTGAAGAACAAGCAGCCGCTGCCCGACGGCGGCAAGGGCGACTACACGAAGTTCGTCACCCAGCGCCCGGCCTTCGCCGACGACCAGCTGTGGGCGAACCTCACCCGGCACAACGTGGTCGTCACGGCCTCACCGGTCGTCGTGCAGCGCAGCTTCCTGGCCAATCTGCTGATCTCGCTGGCGCCGATGCTGCTGCTGGTCCTCCTGTGGGTGTTCATCGCCCGCCGCATGGGCTCGGCCATGGGCGGCGTCGGCGCGCTGGGCCGCAAGCAGCCGCCCAAGCCCGTGGAGCTGGAGGGCGGCAGGCGCACCACGTTCGCCGACGTGGCCGGCATCGACGAGGTCAAGGGCGAGCTCAACGACGTCGTGGACTTCCTCAAGAACCCGCAGCAGTACCGGGCCCTCGGCGCCCGGATGCCCGGCGGGGTCCTGCTGGCCGGACCGCCCGGCACGGGCAAGACCCTGCTGGCGCGGGCGGTGGCGGGCGAGGCCGGAGTGCCGTTCTTCTCCGCCTCCGCCTCCGAGTTCATCGAGATGATCGTCGGCGTGGGCGCCTCCCGGGTCCGCGAACTCTTCTCCGAGGCGCGCAAGGTGGCCCCCTCGATCGTCTTCATCGACGAGATCGACACCATCGGCCGGGCCCGCGGCGGCGGCGCCGCCATGGGCGGCCACGACGAGCGCGAACAGACCCTGAACCAGATCCTGACCGAGATGGACGGCTTCTCCGGCTCGGAGGGAGTCGTCGTCCTCGCCGCCACCAACCGGCCCGACGTCCTGGACCCCGCGCTCACCCGCCCCGGCCGCTTCGACCGCACCGTGTCGGTCTCCCCGCCCGACCGGGCCGGCCGCGAGGCCATCCTGCGGATCCATACCCGGGACATCCCCCTGGCCGCCGACGTGGACCTCGACCGGGTGGCCCGCACCACCCCGGGCATGACGGGCGCGGACCTCGCCAACCTGGCCAACGAAGCCGCCCTCCTCGCGGTGAAGCGCAAGCAGGGCCAGGTCACCCAGGCGGACTTCATGGACGCCCTCGAGAAGGTCCAGCTCGGCGCGGCGCGTGCGCTGGTCATGCCGGAGGAGGAGCGCCGCCGTACGGCCTACCACGAGAGCGGTCACGCCCTGCTGGGCATGCTCCAGCCGGGCGCCGACCCGGTCCGCAAGATCACGATCGTGCCGCGCGGCCGGGCGCTCGGCGTCACCCTCTCCACCCCCGACGCGGACCGCTACTCCTACACGGAGGACTACCTCCGCGGCCGCATCATCGGCGCGCTGGGCGGCATGGCGGCCGAACACGTCGTGTTCGACGTCATCACCACGGGCGCGGAGAACGACCTGGAACAGGTCACCAACCTCGCCCGCGGCATGGTCGGCCGCTGGGGCATGAGCGAGCGCGTCGGCCGCCTCACCGCGATCCCGGCGGACGCACAGAGCCCGTACGGGCTCCTGGCGGCCCCCGCCACGCTGGACGCGGTGGACCACGAGATGCGGCGGATCGTCGACGAGTGCTACGTGGAGGCCTGTCGGCTGCTGCGCGAACACCGTCCGAAACTCGACGCCCTGACCGAGGCCCTGCTGGCGAACGAGACCCTGGACGAGCCGGCCGCCTACGAGGCCGCGGGCATCCCGCGCCTGTCGAAGTAGCGGCGCGGGCCCTGCGGGCCGCGGCTACGGCACGCGGGCGATCACGTAGCGGAAGATGTTCGGCAGCCAGACGGTGCCGTCCGGCCGCTCGTACGGGTGAAGGGCTTCCGTGAGCTCCTTCTCGACCTGCGCCGGATCCGAGGAGGACTCGTACAGCCCCGCCGACAGCAGCCCCCGTACCGCGCTGTCCACGTCCGCGTACCCGAAGGGGCAGAACACCCGGCCCGATCCGTCGGGCGAGAGCCCGGCCCGCGCCACCGCCGCGTCCAGATCCTGCGGCGCGGGTCCGCCGCCCAGGACCGCGGGCACCGTGCACCGCTCCGCCGGGCCCCAGTCGGCCAGCACCACGGCCCCGCCCCGCCGGACGGCCGGCAGGGCCGCGGCCAGGGCCGCCCCGGACGGCGAGAAGGCCAGCAGCACGTCGTACGGCCGCGCGGCGGCCGGCGGGGCCGGGACCACCTCCAGCAGCCGCTCACGAGCCAGTTCCCGGCGAGCCGGATCGGCCTCCACCCCGGTGGTGACGGCTCCCCGCCCCGCGGCCAGCAGCAGGGCCAGCCCCGACCCGCAGTCCAGGCCGAGCAGCCGGTCGCCCGGCCCGACCTCCAGCCGGTCGTAGACCGCTTCGTACAGCGGTACCAGCATCCGTTCCTGGATCTCCGCCCAGTCCCGGGCGACGAGCGTCGCCGTCGGCGTCGGTGTCATCGAAAGAGCGCTCCTGATTCCTTGTCGCCCCCTTGCCCCCGTTGCCAGAGAACTCCCCATTCGCCCCCGCGTCCAGAGGAGTGCGCCACCCGATTCACGCTCGACGCGCCCGGCGCCGTACCATTCGCGCCATGGCAAAGGCACCCGTTCTCACCCCCCAGGCGGAGGATTTCCCCCGCTGGTACCAGGATCTGATCAACAAGGCCGAGCTGGCCGACAACGGTCCGGTACGCGGCACCATGGTCATCCGACCGTACGGCTACGGGCTGTGGGAGCGGATGCAGCAGGAGATGGACGCGCGCATCAAGGACGCGGGCGCCCAGAACGCGTACTTCCCGCTGTTCATCCCGCAGTCGTACCTGACCCGCGAAGCCGAGCACGTCGAGGGCTTCGCCCCCGAGCTCGCGGTCGTCACGCACGGCGGCGGCAAGGAGCTGGACGAGCCGGTCGTGGTCCGGCCCACCTCCGAGACGATCATCAACGACTACTTCTCCAAGTGGGTCCAGAGCTACCGCGACCTGCCCCTGCTGATCAACCAGTGGGCCAACGTCGTCCGCTGGGAGATGCGCCCGCGCGTCTTCCTCCGTACGAGTGAGTTCCTCTGGCAGGAGGGCCACACGGCCCACGCCACGTACGAGGACGCCCGCGACTACGCCGCCCGCATCCACACGGACGTGTACGGCGACTTCATGACGAACGTGCTCGGCATCGACGTCGTGCTCGGCCGCAAGACCGCCAAGGAGCGCTTCGCCGGCGCCATCAACACCCTCACCCTCGAGGGCATGATGGGCGACGGCAAGGCCCTGCAGCTGGGCACGAGCCACGAGCTCGGCACCAACTTCGCCAAGGCCTTCAACACGCAGTACCTGTCGAAGGAAGGCAAGCAGGAGCTCGTCTGGCAGACCTCGTGGGGCGTCTCGACCCGCATGGTCGGCGGTCTGATCATGTCCCACGGCGACGACAACGGCCTGCGCGTCCCGCCGCGCCTCGCGCACGTCCAGGTCGTCGTCATGGCGATCAAGGGCGACGAGGCCGTCGCGAAGGTCCGCGAGCTCGGCGCGCAGCTGAAGGCCGCCGGCATCCGCGTGCACGTCGACGACCGCGTCGACACCCCCTTCGGCCGCCGCGCCGTGGACTGGGAGCTCAAGGGCGTACCGGTCCGCGTGGAGATCGGCCCCCGCGACCTGGAGGCCGGCACCGCGATGCTGGCCCGCCGGATCCCCGGCGGCAAGGAGCCCGTGCAGATCGACGCGCTCGCCGACCTGCTGCCCAAGGTGCTCGAAGAGGACCAGGCGCAGCTGCTGCGCGAGTCCCGCGAGCGCCGCCTGGCCCGCACCACCGACGTCTCCACCATCGAGGAGGCCGCCGAGGCCGCCATCGCCGGCGGCTGGGCGCGGATCCCGTGGGCCGACCTCGGCCCCGAGGGCGAGGCCAAGCTGGGCGAGCAGGCCGTCTCCGTACGCTGCCTGATCGCCGCGGACGGGTCGGTTCCGGAGGCGGACGACGCCCCCGGTACGCTCGCCATCGTCGCGCGCTCGTACTGACCGCCCCTGACTGAACACCGACCCGCCCCGGCGCACGGCACGAGCCGCGCGCCGGGGCGGGTTCGTGTCGCTCTGGTCGTCGTTACGTACCGACTCCTCCTGGGATCGGCGCACCCGTCCTCGTCGGGACGCATGAGACTGAACTGACTGGTACGTGCAAAAAATTTGGAATGGCCCGGAATCGGAACACCGGGGCACTCCGGCTCGTTGTCACGACGTGAGCACGACACCACCTGTTCTCGCCGCAGAGCTGGCGCAGGCGTGGGCCGACATTCAGCGGTACCACCCCGAGCTGCCTGACCTTGCCGCGCCCGAGTCCCTGATCGGAGAGTCCTCGTCCGCCTGCGGCGCCGAACTCTCCTTCGAGCGACTGCTGCACGAGGCAGTCCACGGCATCGCCGCCGCCCGCGGAGTGCGCGACACCTCGCGGGCAGGCCGCTACCACAACCGCAGATTCCTCGCGATCGCCGAGGAGATGGGGCTGGACCATTCCGACGAGCCGCATGCCAGCAGCGGCTTCTCGCTGGTCTCGCTCACTCCCGAGGCGAAGAAGCGCTACCGCCCCACCATCGAGCGGCTGCAGCGCGCGCTGAAGGCGCACACGGCCGCGACGGCCGCCGACACCAAGCGCAGTTTCCGCGGGCCGGCCGCCCGGCACGGCTCCTCGGGTGGCGGTGTCCGCGTCAAGGCGGTCTGCGACTGCGGGCGCAACGTGCGGGTGGTCCCCTCCGTGCTGGCCCAGGCGCCGATCGTGTGCGGCGGCTGCATGAAGCCGTTCCGCATCCCCGAGGTCGCCGTCTCGGCCGCCGCCTCCTGAGTCCGCGGCCCCCCAGGGCGTACGGGGGCCGCCGGACGGGCGGGATGCCTGTGCGGGCTTCTGCAGGGCGGGGGCGGCTCCGGTGGTGCGCGTCCGCGCACCCCTGATCGCCGCTCCCCGCGAGAAGCGCCGCAGGCATGTGGCACAATGGCTAGCTGTACTCGACAGTCGCATAGGACCCCTCTCTCCTCCGGCTGACGCGTCCATCGGGCACCCGAGTACCGCAACCCCACGTGGCATCTCATGTGCCCAACCACGTCAAGTTCAGGAGACACCACTCCAGTGGCAGTCAAGATCAAGCTCAAGCGCCTCGGCAAGATTCGCCAGCCGCACTACCGCATCGTCGTCGCCGACTCGCGCACCCGCCGCGATGGTCGTGCGATCGAGGAGATCGGTCTGTACCACCCGACGTACAACCCGTCGCGCATCGAGGTCAACGCCGAGCGTGCGCAGTACTGGCTGTCGGTCGGCGCCCAGCCCACCGAGGCTGTGCTCGCCATCCTGAAGCTGACCGGTGACTGGCAGGCGCACAAGGGCCTCCCGGCCCCCGCGCCGCTGCTGCAGCCGGAGACGAAGGAGAGCAAGCGTCGCTCCTTCGACGAGTTCGCCAAGGCCCTCGAGGGCATCGGCGAGACCAAGGGCGAGGCCATCACGCAGAAGGCGAAGAAGGCCGACAAGAAGGCGGACGAGGCTGAGGCCGCCGCCGAGTCGACCGAGGCCTGAGCATGCTCGAGGAGGCTCTTGAGCACCTCGTAAAGGGCATTGTGGACAACCCCGACGAAGTGCAGGTCGCCTCGCGCAACCTGCGTCGCGGGCAGGTGCTCGAGGTCCGGGTTCACCCGGACGACCTCGGGAAGGTGATCGGCCGCAACGGCCGCACCGCGCGTGCCCTGCGTACCGTCGTGGGCGCCATCGGCGGCCGGGGGATCCGCGTCGACCTCGTCGACGTGGACCAGGTCCGCTGAGACTTGGTTCATTGAGAACGTGAATCACCGGCACGGGCCGGGGAGGGCATTCGTGCCCACCCCGGCCCGTCGTCGTCTGAACAGGAGAGAGACAGTGGAGCTGGTTGTCGCGCGGATCGGCCGCGCCCACGGCATCAAGGGTGAGGTCACCGTCGAGGTTCGCACGGACGAGCCCGAACTGCGGCTCAGCCCCGGCGCCGTGCTCCGGACCGAGCCGGCTTCGGCGGGTCCGCTGACCATCGAGACGGGCCGCGTGCACAGCGGGAGGCTGCTGCTCCGCTTCGCCGGCGTCAAGGACCGCACCGGCGCCGAGGGGCTGCGCAACATCCTGCTGATCGCCGACGTGGACCCGGCGGAGCTCCCCGAGGAAGAAGACGAGTACTACGACCACCAGCTGATGGACCTGGACGTGGTGCTGGAGGACGGCACCGAGATCGGCCGGATCACCGAGATCTCCCACCTGCCCTCGCAGGACCTGTTCATCGTCGAGCGCCCCGACGGCACCGAGGTGATGATCCCCTTCGTCGAGGAGATCGTCGCCGAGATCGACCTCGAGGAGCAGCGCTGCGTCATCACCCCGCCGCCCGGGCTGATCGACGACCGCGCCGAGATCGTCTCCACGCGTGACAACGGTGCCGAGGCCGGGGAAGAAGCCTGATGCGTCTCGACGTCGTCACGATCTTCCCCGAGTACCTGGAGCCGCTGAACGTCTCCCTCGTCGGCAAGGCGAGGGCCCGCGGGCAGCTCGACGTACACGTCCACGACCTGCGGGACTGGACGTACGACCGGCACAACACGGTCGACGACACCCCGTACGGCGGCGGTCCCGGCATGGTCATGAAGACCGAGCCGTGGGGCGAGGCCCTCGACGAGGCGCTGGCCGACGGATACGAGTCCGGTGCGCGCGGGCCGGTCATGGTCGTCCCCACGCCCAGCGGCCGCCCGTTCACCCAGGAACTGGCCGTCGAGCTCTCCGAGCGGCCCTGGCTGATCTTCACGCCGGCCCGGTACGAGGGCATCGACCGCCGGGTCATGGACGAGTACGCCACGCGGATGCCGGTCTACGAGGTCTCCATCGGCGACTACGTGCTGGCGGGCGGCGAGGCCGCCGTCCTGGTGGTCACCGAGGCCGTCGCCCGGCTGCTGCCCGGGGTGCTCGGCAACGCCGAATCGCACCGCGACGACTCCTTCGCGCCCGGCGAGATGGAGAACCTGCTGGAGGGGCCGGTCTACACGAAGCCCCCGCAGTGGCGCGGCCGGGGCATCCCCGACGTGCTGCTCAGCGGCCACCACGGGAAGATCGCCCGCTGGCGCCGGGACGAGGCGTTCCGCAGGACCGCGCAGAACCGCCCCGACCTGATCGAGCGCTGCGAGGCCTCCGCGTTCGACAAGAAGGACCGCGAGACGCTGAGCATCCTGGGCTGGCGGCCGGACGCCGACGGCCGGTTTTGGCGTAGGCCGCAGGTCGTGGAAGAATAGGCGGCTGCTGTGTGCTCGCGTGCGCCCCTGCCACAGGGGGACAGTCGTCCGCAGAGTGACCCGGCTCCCGAATTCTCTACGGAAATCCGCACCGGCGGCCTGTGGCGTCGTGCGAAGAAAGCAGACGAAGAACATGTCTCACCTGCTCGATGGCGTCAACGCCGCCTCGATCCGCTCCGACGTCCCGGCCTTCCGCCCGGGTGACACGATCAACGTGCACGTCCGCGTCATCGAGGGCAACCGCTCCCGTATCCAGCAGTTCAAGGGCGTTGTCATCCGTCGCCAGGGCTCTGGCGTCTCCGAGACCTTCACCGTTCGCAAGGTCTCCTTCAGCGTCGGCGTGGAGCGCACCTTCCCGGTGAACTCCCCGATCTTCGAGAAGATCGAGCTCGTCACCCGCGGTGACGTGCGTCGCGCCAAGCTGTACTTCCTCCGTGAGCTCCGCGGCAAGGCCGCGAAGATCAAGGAGAAGCGCGACCGCTGATCTCCTCTCCGGGTCCCCGGGGCGGCCGGATAGGCTCGCCACCGATGGACACCGAAGCAGAGCTCACACAGCGCGGCCACTCCTCCCCCGAAACGGGGGAGGGGCGGCCGCGTTTTGCGTTGTGGGGACGCCGTGCGCGTCCCGGGTGGCGCGCGTTCCTGACCTGGCGACGGGCCGGGGTGCTCGGCGTGCTCTGTACGACCTTCCTGCTGCTGATCAGCAATTTCGTCGTGCAGCCGTTCCTGATCCCGAGCCGGTCGATGGAGCCGACGCTCCAGGTCGGGGACCGGGTGCTGGTGAACAAGCTGGCGTACCGTTTCGGCGACGGGCCGGAGCGCGGGGACGTGGTGGTCTTCGACGGCACGGGATCCTTCGTAGCGGAGCGCGCCGGGGGCAACCCGATCGGCGAGGCCTTGCACGGCGCGGCCTCCGCGCTCGGGATCGGCGAGCCGTCCGACACCGACTTCGTGAAGCGGGTGGTGGGAGTGGGCGGGGACGACGTGGTGTGCTGCGACGCCGGCGGGCGGATCAAGGTGAACGGCGTCCTGCTGCAGGAGCCGTACCTGTATCCCGGCGACACGCCGTCGAAGGTTCCCTTCCGGATCGTCGTACCCCTTGGGACCCTGTGGGTCATGGGTGATCATCGTTCCCAGTCCCGGGACTCCCGGGACCACCTGGGGGAGCCGGGCGGGGGGATGGTGCCGGTGGAGAAGGTGATCGGGCGGGCCGACTGGATCGGCTGGCCGGTCTCGCGCTGGGGATCGACTCCCACGGCGACGCCGTCCTCCGGTGGCGGTCATGGGTAGCCGGGGCCGCCCCAGAGACGGCCGGGCCCCCGAACCGGAGCCGGATCCGGAGCCCAGGCGTGCGCCCCAGCCCCCGCGCAAGCCCGAATTCTGGCGTGCGCCCGAGACTCCGGGAGGCCCCGGGCCGCGGCGGGAGCCTGAGCCCCGGCGGGAGCCCGGGCCCCGGCGGGAGCCCGGGCCCGCCGCGGAGCCCGAGCGCCCGGTGCGGGAGCCCGGGTCGCGGCGGGGGACCACGGCGCGACCCGTCGCGGCGGAGGGCGGCGGCCGCGCCGAGCGGCGCCGGCTGGCCCGCCGGGTCCGGCGGCGCAGGCGTACCCGCCGGGTGGGCGAGGTGCCGCTGCTGATCATCGTGGCGCTGTGCATAGCGCTCGTCCTCAAGACCTTCCTCGTGCAGGCCTTCTTCATCCCGTCCGGGTCCATGGAGCAGACGATCCGGATCGGGGACCGGGTGCTGGTCGACAAGCTGACCCCGTGGTTCGGCTCCAAGATCCAGCGCGGCGACGTCGTCGTGTTCAAGGATCCGGGCGGCTGGCTCAAGGGCGAGGCCGCGCGCCAGGCCCCCGACCCGGTCGGCCTCAAACAGATCAAGGAGACGCTGACCTTCATCGGCCTGCTGCCCTCCGCCGACGAACAGGACCTGATCAAGCGGGTCATCGCGGTCGGCGGCGACACCGTCATGTGCTGCGACGCCAAGGGCCGCGTCACCGTCAACGGCGCGCCGCTCGATGAGCCGTACGTGAACCCCGGCAACGCCCCGTCCGAAATCAGGTTCGAAGTGCAGGTGCCCCCGGGGCGGCTCTTCGTCATGGGTGACCACCGGGCGAACTCGGCCGACTCCCGCTACCACCTCGACGAGGCCTTCGACGGCACCATCGACGAGGAGGGCGTCGTGGGGCAGGCCGTCGTCATCGCCTGGCCGTTCGACCACTGGCGCAAGCTCGAACAGCCCGCGACCTTCCGCACGGTGCCCGATCCGGCACCGAGCGGGCGACGCGGCCGCCGTGGGCGCCGTCGTCGGCCACCGTTCGCATAGTGTGTCCTCGGTCTCCCGCGCCTTAGGGAACTCCCGCTCGTTAAGGGAGGGGAGGGCCCGTGCCCGATTCGGCGCGGGCGGCGACTTGCGAGTGAGGAGTGGATGTGGGGGATGTGGCGGTAGGCGCGCGATCCGGACGCGACGAAGGCGAGGAGCGGCCGGACGAAGCCGAGCGCGAGGCCGAGGACGGTGGTGCCGAGGCGCGCCCGCACCGCTCGTTCTGGAAGGAGCTCCCGCTCCTCATCGGCATCGCCCTGCTGCTGGCCCTGCTGATCAAGACCTTCCTGGTGCAGGCGTTCTCGATCCCGTCCGACTCGATGCAGAACACGCTGCAGCGCGGCGACCGGGTGCTCGTGGACAAGCTGACCCCGTGGTTCGGCTCCGAGCCCGAGCGCGGCGAGGTCGTGGTGTTCCACGACCCCGCGAGCTGGCTGGCCGGCGAGCCCACCCCGGAGCCCAACTTCGCGCAGCAGATCCTCAGCAAGATCGGCCTGATGCCGGACGCGGCCGAGAAGGACCTGATCAAGCGGACCATCGCCATCGGCGGTGACACGGTCGAGTGCAAGAAGGGGGGACCGGTCGTCGTCAACGGCAAGGCGCTGGACGAGCCGTACATCTACCCCGGCAACACCCCGTGCGACGACGCCCCGTTCGGCCCGCTCACCGTGCCCAAGGGCAAGATCTGGGTGATGGGCGACCACCGGCAGAACTCGCAGGACTCCCGCTACCACATGCAGGACTCCACCCAGGGCTTCGTGCCGGTCGAGAAGGTCGTCGGGCGGGCCGTGGTGGTGGCGTGGCCGATCACCCGCTGGTCGACGCTGCCCATCCCGGACACGTTCGACCAGCCGGGCATCGGGAACCAGACCAAGGCGACCGCGCTGGGTCTCGGGGCCGCCGGTCTGGCGCCGGTCGGGCTCGGCCCGGCCGCGATGGGCCTCGTCGGCGCGGTTCCCGTCGTGATGTGGCGGCGGCGGAGGCTGACCGGCGGGACTACCGGCAGGTAGGGTGCCGCCCAGGTCGTCGATCCCGGAAGTGTGGGGGCGCTGCAATGGGCGGAACGCAGGAAAGCGGTACCGAAGGAATACGCGGTGGCAAGGACGGCCGCGGCGGTCTCGGCAATGTGCTGTCGGGAGTCGCCGTGGCCGTCGGCTTTGTGCTCTTCCTGGGAGCCTTCGTATGGGGGGCGCTCGTCTACCAGCCGTACACGGTGCCGACCGACTCGATGATGCCGACGGTGAACCCCGGCGACCGGGTGCTCGCACAGCGGATCGACGGCGGTGAGGTGCGGCGCGGCGACGTGGTCGTGTTCACTGATTCCATGTGGAGTGACTCGCCTATGGTCAAGCGGGTCGTCGGCATCGGCGGCGACACCGTGAAGTGCTGCGGCGAGGGCGGCCGGCTCACCGTGAACGGCAAGGAACTCGACGAGCCCTACATCGAGCACACCAAGCCCGAGGCGGCCGCGGCGGGCACGGGTCTGGGCGTGGCCTCCGACACGCCGTTCGAGGTGACGGTGCCCGAGGGCAACCTCTTCCTGCTGGGCGACCGGCGGTCCGCCTCGCTCGATTCCCGCGCCCACCTCCAGGAGGCCGGCCAGGGCACCGTGGCCCGCTCGGCGGTGCACGCCCGGGTCGATGCCCTCGCCTGGCCGTCGATGGCGATGCTCGAGCGGCCCGGCACCTACGCCTCCCTGCCCGGCGGGACCTCGCAGCCGGGGCCGCTGCGCCTCCAGCTGGCCGCGGTGCTGGCCGGAGCCGCCCTGGTGGTGCTGGGGGCCGCGTACGGGCCCGTCGTACGGGTCCTGGGGCGCGGCAGGCGGCGGGAGCCGGCCGGTGCCCGCTGACGCGGCCGCCGGGCACGGTCCGCGCAAGGTGTCACGGGTGATCCTGCTGGACCCCGCGGACCGGATCCTGCTGCTGCACGGCTTCGAGCCGGAAGACCCCTCCGACAACTGGTGGTTCACCCCGGGCGGCGGGCTCGAGGGCGGCGAGACCCGGGAGCAGGCCGCGCTGCGGGAGCTCGCCGAGGAGACCGGGATCACCGAGGTGGAACTGGGTCCGGTGCTGTGGCACCGGTACTGCTCGTTCCCGTTCGACGGGCGGCGCTGGGAGCAGGACGAGTGGTACTACCTGGCCCGGACCGTCCGGACGCGGACCGAGATGGGCGGGCTCACCGAGCTGGAGCGGCGCAGCGTCACCGGTGCCAGGTGGTGGACCTCCGAGGAACTTCTCGCGGCCCATGAGACGGTGTACCCGACCAGACTCGCCGAGCTGCTCCGTACGCTGCTCGACGACGGTCCTCCGGGTGCGCCGGTGGTCCTGGCCCCCGAAATCGTTTAGGGGCGCGGGGGCCTGGCGCACAATAGGGGGACGCACGGCTGAAGGGGAACATGCCATGAGCGCCGAGGACCTCGAGAAGTACGAGACCGAGATGGAGCTGAAGCTCTATCGCGAGTACCGCGACGTCGTCGGGCTGTTCAAGTACGTGATCGAGACAGAACGTCGGTTCTACCTCACGAACGACTACGAGATGCAGGTGCACTCGGTCCAGGGGGAGGTGTTCTTCGAGGTCACGATGGCCGACGCCTGGGTGTGGGACATGTACCGGCCTGCGCGTTTCGTCAAGCAGGTCCGGGTGCTGACCTTCAAGGACGTGAACATCGAGGAGCTCAACAAGAGCGACCTCGAACTGCCCGGCAGCTGATTTCCCTCACCCGGGAGGGTGACGGGGTTGTCCACAACGGCCGGGTTGTCCACCAAGATCCACAAGGTGGGCGGGGGCGCGGGATCGTCGGTGCCGGAGGTGGTGCCGGATGAACGCGAAGGGCGTGGCACAGCAGGCATTGGGGCGGTACGGCGAGGAGCTCGCGGCGCGGCGGCTGGCCGAGGCCGGGATGACCGTGATCGCGCGGAACTGGCGGTGCCGCAGCGGGGAGATCGACATCGTCGCGCGGGACGGGGACGCCCTCGTCGTGTGCGAGGTCAAGACCCGCCGGGCGGGGGAGTTCGAACATCCCATGGCCGCCGTCCGCCCCGGCAAGGCCGAGCGATTGCGCCGGCTCGCGGGTCGATGGCTCGCCGACCACGGCGGACCACCCCCGGGTGGGGTGCGCATCGATCTCGTGGGCGTCCTGCTGCCGCGGCGCGGTGCGCCCGTGGTGGAGCACGTCCGAGGGGTGGCGTGATGGGGTTCGCACGAGCCTGTTCGGTCGCCCTGGTGGGTGTCGACGGCGTGGTGGTGGAGGTCCAGGCCGACCTGGAGCCCGGGCTCGCCGCCTTCACCCTGGTGGGGCTGCCCGACAAGACCCTGGTCGAGAGCCGGGACCGGGTGCGGGCCGCCGTGGTGAACTCGGGGGCCGCATGGCCGCAGAAGAAACTCACCGTCGGACTCAGCCCGGCCTCCGTACCGAAATCTGGCGCGGGCTTCGATCTGGCTGTCGCGGCCGCGGTGCTCGGCGCCGCCGAGGTGGTCGACCCCGCTGCGATCGCCGACCTGGTGCTCATCGGGGAACTGGGGCTGGACGGCCGGGTGCGGCCGGTGCGGGGCATCCTGCCGGCGGTCCTCGCCGCGGCGGACGCCGGGTACCGGAACGTGGTGGTTCCGCAGCAGTGCGCCGCCGAGGCCATGCTCGTCCCCGACGTCTGCGTGCTCGGTGTCCGCAGCCTGCGCCAGCTGATCGCCGTCCTCACCGACGGGGAGGTCCCCGAGGAAGAAGCACCGGGTCCACAGGGCCGTCCGGACCCGATGCTGGCGGGACTGGTGGTCCCCGGCGCCGGGCTCGGCACCGGGATCTCCCAGCGCCGGCCCGGGGAGGGCGAGGCCCCGGACTTCCCCGACCTCTCCGACGTAGCCGGGCAGCACGGCGCCCGCCGGGCCCTGGAAGTGGCGGCCTCCGGGGGCCACCACCTCTTTCTCAGCGGGCCCCCGGGCGCCGGCAAGACGATGCTGGCCGAGCGGATCCCCTGGATCCTGCCGCCGCTCACCCGGCAGGACTCGCTGGAGGTCACGGCCGTCCACTCGGTCGCGGGGATCCTGCCGCCCGGCGAACCGCTGGTCGCCCGGCCCCCGTACTGCGCGCCCCACCATTCGGCGACCATGCAGTCCCTCGTC
The DNA here is from genome assembly GCF_055579465.1 of Streptomyces sp. NPDC032745. Classification (NCBI taxonomy): domain Bacteria; kingdom Bacillati; phylum Actinomycetota; class Actinomycetes; order Kitasatosporales; family Streptomycetaceae; genus Streptomyces; species Streptomyces sp. NPDC032745. The sequence continues at coordinate 887,779 of NZ_JBVING010000001.1, forward strand.
GGCGGTGGAGCGGGGGTGCCCCGGCCCGGGGCCGTCTCCCTGGCCCACCGGGGCGTGCTCTTCCTGGACGAGGCCGCCGAGTTCAGCACCAAGGCGCTGGACGCGCTGCGCCAGCCCCTCGAATCGGGGCACGTGGTCATCGCCAGGGCCGCCGGGGTGGTGCGGCTTCCGGCGCGATTCCTGATGGTGCTCGCGGCGAACCCCTGCCCGTGCGGGCGGCACACCCTGCTCGGCGCCGGCTGCGAATGCCCGGCATCCGTGATCCGGCGCTACCAGGCGCGGTTGTCCGGGCCCCTGCTGGACCGGGTGGACCTGCGGGTGGAGGTCGAGCCGGTCACCCGCTCCGACCTGCTGGGACGCGGCGGCCGCGGGGAGGCCACGACGGCCGTCGCCGACCGGGTGCACGAGGCCAGGAACCGCGCCGCGGCCCGGCTCGCCGACACCCCGTGGCGGCTCAACGCCGAGGTGCCGGGGCACGAGCTGCGCACGCGCTGGCAGGCGGCCCCCGGAGCGCTGGCGCAGGCCGAGCGCGACCTGGAGCGCGGGCTGCTCACCGCCCGCGGCCTGGACCGGGTGCTCCGCGTCGCCTGGACCGTGGCCGACCTGCGGGGCCGGGACCGCCCGGAGGCGCTGGACGTGGCCGTGGCCCTGGAACTACGGACCGGTATCGCCCGCGGCGCGGCCCTGGCCGTGGGAGCCGGGTCATGAGCCCCGCCGCCGTGCCCGAGGGGGCCGCCGATTCCGGGCCGGCCGCCGAGCGGAGGCCGGTTGACGGGCCCGGGGCGACGGCCCGGCGCGGCACGGCCGCCGCGTCCGATCCGGCCGCCGCGTCCGATCCGGCAGCCGAGGCTGGGCCGGCCGCTGAGCGGGGGCGGATGGGCCGGGCCGGGTCTGCGGCGCGGCCGGAGGCGGCCGACGGGTCCGATTCGGAGCTGTTGGCGCGGGCTGCGCTGACCCGGGTGCTGGAGCCCGGCGACGAGCACGGTGGGCGGTGGCTGCGCGAACACGGCGCCGTCGGGCTGATACGGCTGCTGACCGGCCCGGCCGCCGGGGCGGCGGCCCTGGCCGGGGTGGGGGAGCAGAGGCTCGCCGGATACCGGAGGCGGGCGGCGCTCGCCGACCCCCGGCGGGATCTGGCGACCGCCGCCCGCGGCGGCGGCCGGTTCATCTGCCCCGGCTCGGCGCAGTGGCCGACCCAGCTGGACGACCTCGGCGACGCCCGGCCCGTCGGGCTCTGGCTGCGGGGCAGACCGGACCTGCGGACCTGGGCGCTGCGCTCCGTCGCCGTGGTCGGGGCCCGGGCCTGCACCCCGTACGGCGCGCACATGGCCCAGACCGTGGCCTCCGGGCTCGCCGAGCGGGGCTGGGTGGTGGTCTCCGGGGCGGCGTACGGGGTCGACGCCGCCGCCCACCGCGGGGCCCTCGCCTCGGGCGGCGCCACGGCCGCGGTGCTCGCCTGCGGGGTGGACACCGCCTACCCCCGCGGCCATGCCGGGCTGCTCGGCCGGATCGCCGACCAGGGGCTGGTGCTGGGCGAGCTGCCGCCCGGCAGCAACCCGACCCCCAGCCGGTTCGTGCTGCGCAACCGGGTCATCGCCGCGCTCACCCGGGGCACCGTAGTGGTCGAGGCGGCCCACCGCAGCGGCTCCCTGGTCACGGCCCGGCGGGCCCAGCAGCTCGGGCGGTTCACCATGGGCATCCCCGGGCCTGCCACCAGCGGGCTCTCGGGCGGAGTGCACGAACTGCTGCGCGGCGAGGCCGTGCTCGTCACCGACGCCGCGGAAGTGGTCGAGCTGGTCGGCGGCATGGGTGAACTGGCTCCCGAGCGGCGCGGTCCGGTGCTCGCCCGGGACCTGCTGGACCGGGAGACCGCCCGTGTGCTCGAAGCACTCCCGGCCGGGCGGCGCGCGCACGCCGACGAAGTGGCCCTCGCCGCGGGCACCGGCACCGATGAAGTCATCGGCAGACTGTACGAACTTCACTCTCTGGGGTTCGTCGAACGGCAGGGCGAGGGCTGGCAGTTGACCACACAATCACCTGAAGGAGGCACACAAACCGGTGGCGCCCGGCGAGGCGGTCGTTGACCTGGGGTGTTCCGGTGAAAGAGTGAAGCCGATGAGAGACGCGGTCTTCCCGGTGGCAGCCGCCGGGACCGAGCGCCAGGCGCCGGTCCCGGGTCTCCCGCGCGAGTCACGACGCCCCGGTGCCCATGCGCGATCCCGTACTCTTCGCGCACCGCGACACTTCCGTCACGCTACGCTCCCAAGGAATCCGGCTCCGGCAAAGGCGAAGCATGCCCCAGCACACCTCAGGGTCTGACCGCGCTGCGGTGCCCCCCGCTGCCCGCGGCAGCGTGCGGACCACCGCGCCCTCGTCCCTCGAGGTGCTGTGGCGCTCGTACAAGGAGAGCGGTGACGAGCGGCTGCGGGAGCAGCTGATCCTGCACTACTCGCCCCTGGTGAAGTACGTGGCAGGCCGGGTCAGCGTGGGCCTGCCGCCCAACGTGGAACAGGCCGACTTCGTCTCCTCCGGGGTCTTCGGGCTGATCGACGCCATCGAGAAGTTCGACATCGACCGGTCCATCAAGTTCGAGACGTACGCGATCACGCGGATCCGGGGCGCGATGATCGACGAGCTGCGGGCGCTGGACTGGATCCCGCGCTCGGTGCGGCAGAAGGCGCGGGCCGTGGAGCGGGCCTACGCCACCCTCGAAGCCCAGCTGCGCCGCACCCCGACCGAGCACGAGGTCGCCGGCGAGATGGGCATCGCGGTGGAGGAACTCCACACCGTCTTCAGCCAGTTGTCGCTCGCCAACGTGGTCGCCCTGGAGGAGCTGCTGCACGTCGGCGGAGAGGGCGGCGACCGCCTCTCGCTGATGGACACCCTGGAGGACACCGCCGCGGACAACCCGGTCGAGGTGGCCGAGGACCGTGAGCTGCGCAGGCTCCTGGCCCGGGCCATCAACACCCTGCCGGAGCGGGAGAAGACCGTGGTGACGCTGTACTACTACGAGGGCCTCACGCTGGCCGAGATCGGCAACGTACTGGGCGTCACGGAGAGCCGGGTCAGCCAGATCCACACCAAGTCGGTGCTCCAACTGCGGGCCAAGCTGGCGGATGTCGGCCGGTGAGCTTGCGGCCCCTCCGTAGAGTGGATGCGTGCCCAGGATTCGAGCGGCCTCCGTGGCCGAGCACCGGTCGATGCAGCGCGGCGCCCTGCTGGACGCTGCGCGCTCCCTGTTGTCCGAAGGCGGGACGGAAGCGCTGACCTTCCCCGCCCTGGCGGAGCGCACCGGCCTCGCCCGGTCCTCCGTGTACGAGTACTTCCGTTCCCGCGCGGCCGTGGTCGAAGAGCTGTGCGCCGTGGACTTCCCCGTATGGGCCGCCGAGATCGAGGCGGCGATGGAGCAGGCGCCGTCTCCGGAGGCGAAGGTCGAGGCCTACGTCCGGAGCCAGCTGGGTCTGGTCGGGGACCGGCGGCACCGGGCGGTGGTGGCGATCTCGGCCAGTGAGCTCGATGCGGGAGCGCGGGAGAAGATCCGTGCCGCGCACGGGGGGCTCGTGGCGATGATCGTGGAGGCGCTCGGAGCCCTGGGGCACGAGCAGCCCCGGCTCGCCGCGATGCTGCTGCAGGGGGTCGTCGATGCCGCTGTGAGGCGCATCGAGCTCGGCGCCGCCGAGGATCCCGGTGTGGTGACGGAGGCGGCCGTGGCCATGGCCCTGCGGGGCGTGCAGGGCTGAGGCCCCCGGGGGCTCGGCCCCCGGACCCTCCCCCAGCTACCGCCGGGGGCGCCCCCGGCGCCTCGGATGACGGCGGGGCCAATGTCCCTCCAGCTCCGGCCGGGCCGGATTCGCCGAGCGGCAGGAGTCTCGGCGTGGGGTGCGGGAGGACGGTCAGGGGGTTCAGGTAGGTGGTGCCTGACAGGAGGCCCCAGTGCAGGCAGGGCTGCCCGCAGTGCGTGCCTTCCGTGAGGACGGCGACCACCTGGCCCGCCGTGACCTCCTCGCCCTCCGCGACCAGCGGACGCACCGGTTCGTACGTGGTGCGCAGGCCGCCCGGGAGCGTGAGGGAGAGGACCCCGCGGCCGGCCACCAGGCCCGCGTAGTGCACCCGGCCCGGCCCGACCGCGCGGAGCTCGGCACCCACCGGGGCGGCGAGATCCACCCCGCGGTGCCCCGCCGCGTACGGGGTCGGGGGCGGGTCCCACCAGCGGGCCACCACCAGCGGGGGCGGCAGAGGCCGGGCCCCCGGTACGAGCGCCTGGGCCATGGTCAGCAGCAGCGTGAGCAGCAGTGTCGTCATGCCGTCCAGGTTGCCGCCGCCTCGCGCAGCGTGACGGCGCCTGTGGACGGACGGCCGGGTGTGGACAACGGCGTCACCTGGCATACCGCCCGGTCCCGTACACTTCTTACGGCGATCCGGGTCACCGGGTCGACTTCGCACGCCCCAGCACCAGCCGCTCAGGCCGGGTGAAAGCGTCTCTCGGTCCCCTCGTCGGGGGCAGGGCGCGGTGGGGCGTCAGGAACCAAACCGAGAAACCAAGGAGATGGCCATGGCCGTCGTTACGATGCGGGAGCTGCTGGAAAGCGGCGTCCACTTCGGTCACCAGACCCGTCGCTGGAACCCGAAGATGAAGCGCTTCATCTTCACCGAGCGCAACGGCATCTACATCATCGACCTGCTCCAGTCGCTGTCGTACATCGACCGCGCCTACGAGTTCGTCAAGGAGACCGTTGCCCACGGCGGCTCCATCATGTTCGTCGGTACCAAGAAGCAGGCCCAGGAGGCCATCGCCGAGCAGGCGACGCGCGTTGGTATGCCGTACGTCAACCAGCGCTGGCTGGGTGGCATGCTCACCAACTTCTCCACCGTCTACAAGCGCCTCCAGCGTCTGAAGGAGCTTGAGGCGATCGACTTCGAGGACGTCGCAGCCTCGGGTCTCACCAAGAAGGAGCTCCTGGTCCTCTCCCGCGAGAAGACCAAGCTGGAGAAGACCCTCGGTGGTATCCGCGAGATGTCGAAGGTTCCCAGCGCCGTCTGGATCGTCGACACCAAGAAGGAGCACATCGCCGTCGGTGAGGCGCGCAAGCTCCACATCCCGGTCGTCGCGATCCTCGACACCAACTGCGACCCCGACGAGGTCGACTACAAGATCCCGGGCAACGACGACGCGATCCGTTCCGTCACCCTGCTCACCCGCGTGATCGCCGACGCCGTCGCCGAGGGCCTCATCGCCCGCTCCGGCGCTGCGACCGGTGACTCGAAGCCGGGCGAGAAGGCCGCCGCCGAGCCGCTCGCCGAGTGGGAGCGCGACCTGCTCGAGGGCGAGAAGAAGGCCGACGACGCCGAGGCCGCTCCGGCCGAGGCCGCTGTCGAGGCCCCGGCCGCCGAGGCCCCCGCCGCCGAGGCTGTCGAGGCCCCGGCCGCCGACGCCGAGCAGGCCTGACCCACTGAGAGCGCCCGGCGTTCACGCGCCGGGCACTCGCAGCACGGACGATGACGGCGGGGGAGCCGCGCCAAAAGCGCGGCGCCTCCGCCGTTCACCCGTAGATCTACGACTTCGAGAGAGAATCACAGACTCATGGCGAACTACACCGCCGCTGACGTCAAGAAGCTCCGCGAGCTCACCGGCGCCGGCATGCTGGACTGCAAGAACGCGCTCGTGGACGCCGACGGTGACGTCGACAAGGCCATGGAAGCGCTTCGCATCAAGGGCCAGAAGGGCGTCGCCAAGCGCGAGGGCCGTTCCGCCGAGAACGGTGCGGTCGTCTCCCTCATCGCCGACGACAACACCTCCGGTGTCATCGTCGAGCTGAAGTGCGAGACCGACTTCGTCGCCAAGGGCGAGAAGTTCCTGGCCGTCGCCAACCAGCTGGCCGCCCACGTGGCCGCCACCTCCCCGGCCGACATCGAGGCGCTGCTCGCGTCCGAGATCGAGCCCGGCAAGACCGTCACCGCTTTCGTCGACGAGGCCAACGCCAACCTCGGCGAGAAGATCGTCCTGGACCGCTTCGCGCAGTTCACCGGCGGTTACGTGGCTTCGTACATGCACCGCACGATGCCCGACCTGCCGTTCCAGATCGGCGTCCTGGTCGAGCTCGACAAGGAGAACGCCGAGGTCGCCCGCGGTGTCGCGCAGCACATCGCCGCGTTCGCCCCGCAGTGGCTGTCCGCCGAGGACGTCCCGGCCGAGAAGGTCGAGTCCGAGCGCCGCATCGCCGAAGAGGTCACCCGCGGGGAGGGCAAGCCCGAGGCTGCCATCGCCAAGATCGTCGAGGGTCGCGTCAACGGCTTCTTCAAGGAGGCCACCCTCCTCGGCCAGCCGTACGCGCTGGACAACAAGAAGTCCGTCCAGAAGGTTCTGGACGAGGCCGGTGTCACCCTGAAGCGCTTCTCGCGCATCAAGGTCGGCATCTGAGTCCGTCCGTACACGACGGACACCGGACCCCGGTAGGGTCTGAAGCAGTCGTCCGCCCGCGCGCGGAACGACCGCAGATCTGACGAGGAGGCCATTGCCGTAGAGGGAACCGCGAGGACCCACCGGCAATGGCCTTCTTCGTATGTGCACGAGGAGATCTCCATGAATCAGGGCGTGGACCCCCACACCGCTTCCGACGACAAGAGCGACCACGACAAGAAGGGCCGCCGCTTCATGCTGAAGCTGTCGGGCGAAGCCTTCTCCGGTGGTGGAGGACTGGGCGTCGACCCCGACGTCGTCCATGCCATCGCGCGCGAAATCGCCGCGGTGGTCCGTGACGGCGCGGAGATCGCCGTCGTGATCGGCGGCGGAAACTTCTTCCGCGGCGCCGAACTGCAGCAGCGGGGCATGGACCGTGCGCGGTCCGACTACATGGGCATGCTCGGCACCGTCATGAACTGCCTCGCCCTCCAGGACTTCCTGGAGAAGGAAGGCATCGACTCCCGTGTGCAGACCGCCATCACCATGGGCCAGGTCGCCGAGCCGTACATCCCGCTGCGCGCCGTACGCCACCTGGAGAAGGGCCGCGTCGTCATCTTCGGCGCCGGCATGGGCATGCCGTACTTCTCCACCGACACCACGGCCGCCCAGCGTGCCCTGGAGATCGACGCCGAGGCCCTGCTCATGGGCAAGAACGGCGTCGACGGGGTCTACGACTCCGACCCGAAGAAGAACCCCGACGCGGTGAAGTTCGACGCGCTGGAGTACAGCGAGGTGCTCTCCCGCGACCTCAAGGTCGCCGATGCCACCGCCATCACGCTGTGCCGCGACAACAAGCTGCCGATCCTGGTCTTCGAGCTGCTCGCCGAGGGCAATATCGCCCGCGCCGTCAAGGGTGAGAAGATCGGCACGCTCGTGAGCGACCAGGGCACCCGGGCCTGAGCGTCCCGACGCCGGGCCCGGCCCCACTGGGCCGAGCCCGCCCCGCCCGCCTGAACCATCCAAATCTGACATGCAGGAGCACGTGGTGATCGAAGAAATCCTCCTCGAGGCCGAGGAGAAGATGGAGAAGGCCGTCGTCGTCGCCAAGGAAGACTTCGCGGCGATCCGCACCGGTCGTGCGCACCCGGCGATGTTCAACAAGATCGTGGCGGACTACTACGGCGCCATCACCCCCATCAACCAGCTCGCGTCCTTCTCGGTGCCCGAGCCGCGCATGGCGATCGTGACCCCGTTCGACAAGAGCGCCCTGCGCAACATCGAGCAGGCCATCCGGGACTCCGACCTGGGCGTCAACCCCAGCAACGACGGCAATATCATCCGGGTGACCTTCCCCGAGCTGACGCAGGACCGCCGCAAGGAGTACATCAAGGTCGCGCGCACCAAGGCCGAGGACTCCAAGGTCTCGATCCGCTCCATCCGCCGCAAGGCGAAGGACGCCCTCGACAAGCTCGTCAAGGACAAGGAGTCCGGCGAGGACGAGGTGCGCCGCGCCGAGAAGGAGCTCGACGACACCACCGCGAAGTACGTGGCGCAGGTCGACGAGCTGCTCAAGCACAAGGAAGCCGAGCTCCTCGAGGTCTGATGAACGACTCTCCCTGGGCCACGGAGCAGGTTCCGGCGGGTCCCGCATACGATGCGCTGGTGGGCCCGCACACTCGGCCCATGCCCATCGTGCCCGATGCCGCCGGCCGTGACTTCGACGACCGGGAAGCACGCGATCGGGGGGCCGCCGCCGACGGCGGCTCCCCGTTCCGCGCCGAGACGCCGCCGCAGGAGCCCATGCCCAGCCCCCCGCCCCCGCCCTCGCAGGCACCGCAGGACGCCTCACCACCGCAGAAGAAGCGGGCGGGGCGAGACCTGCGTGCCGCCATAGGGGTCGGCGTCGGCCTCGGTGCGGTGATCTTCGCTTCGCTGTTCATCGTGAAGGCGGTCTTCGTCGGCGTCATCGTCGTCGCGGTCGTCGTCGGCCTGTGGGAGCTCACCTCCCGGCTCCAGGAGAAGAAGGGCATCAAGGCGCCGCTCGTCCCGCTCGCGGTCGGTGGCGCCGCCATGGTCATCGCCGGATACGTCCGGGGGGCCGAGGGCGCCTGGGTGGCCATGGCCCTGACCGCGCTGGCGGTCCTGGTCTGGCGGATGACCGAACCGCCCGAGGACTACCTCAAGGACGTCACCGCAGGCGTCTTCGCGGCGTTCTACGTGCCCTTCCTGGCCACCTTCGTCGCGATGCTGCTCACCGCCGACGACGGCCCGCAGCGGGTGGTCACCTTCCTGGTCCTGACCGTGGTCAGCGACACAGGGGCCTACGCGGTCGGCTGGCGCTTCGGCAAGCACAAGCTGGCGCCGCGCATCAGCCCCGGCAAGACCCGCGAGGGGCTGTTCGGCGCGGTGGCCTTCGCCATGGCGGCCGGCGCACTGTGCATGGAGTTCCTGATCGACGGAGGCGCCTGGTGGCAGGGCCTGCTGCTCGGTCTCGCGGTCGCGGTCAGTGCCACGCTGGGCGACCTCGGCGAGTCGATGATCAAGCGGGACCTGGGCATCAAGGACATGGGCACGCTGCTGCCGGGCCACGGCGGCATCATGGACCGGCTCGACTCCCTGCTGCCGACCGCACCGGTGGTGTGGCTGCTGCTGGCGGCTTTCGTGGGGACCGGCTGATCCCTGCTGCCCGGCCACGGTGCCCTGCGGCGGAGCCGCATATCGGATACAGCATGGACCGGCTCGACTCCCTGCTGCCGACCGCGCCGGTGGTGTGGCTGCTGCCGGCGGCTTTCGTGGGAACGGGCTGAAACCGGCCTCCGCGGGTTCCGGCCGGCGGGCGGTTCACCAGGGGGACCCCGCTGAGCTGGGGCGACGTACGTCCGAAGGCTTCGGGTGGGTCCGGGCGGTTACTCTTGAAAGGCGCGCTGCTTCTGCGGCGCGCCTTTCGTCTTACGAGGAGTACCTGCCATGGCCCGCCCCGTCCCGGGAGAGCTCACCTTCGTCGCCCCTCGCGGAGCCAAGAAGCCGCCCCGGCATCTCGCCGACCTCACGCCCGAGGAGCGGCGCGAGGCGGTCGCCGCGATCGGTGAGAAGCCCTTCCGGGCCAAGCAGCTCTCGCAGCACTATTTCGCCCGGTACGCGCACGACCCGGCCGAGTGGACCGACATTCCGGCGGGCTCCCGCGAGAAGCTCCAGCAGGAGCTGCTCCCCGAGCTGATGAACGTCATCCGGCACATCTCGTGCGACGACGACACCACCCGCAAGACCCTGTGGAAGCTGCACGACGGCACGCTCGTCGAGTCCGTGCTGATGCGCTACCCCGACCGGGTCACCATGTGCATCTCCTCGCAGGCCGGCTGCGGTATGAACTGCCCGTTCTGCGCCACCGGCCAGGCGGGCCTGGACCGCAACCTGTCCACCGCGGAGATCGTCCACCAGATCGTCGACGGCATGCGCGCGCTGCGCGACGGCGAGGTCCCCGGCGGACCGGCCCGGCTGTCCAACATCGTCTTCATGGGCATGGGCGAGCCGCTGGCGAACTACAAGCGGGTCGTCGGCGCCATCCGCCGCCTCACCGACCCCGAGCCCGACGGCCTGGGCCTGTCGCAGCGCGGCATCACCGTCTCCACCGTCGGCCTGGTCCCGGCGATGCTGCGGTTCGCCGACGAGGGCTTCAAGTGCCGCCTCGCGGTCTCGCTGCACGCGCCGGACGACGAGCTGCGCGACACCCTCGTCCCCGTGAACACCCGCTGGAATGTCCGCGAGGTCCTCGACGCGGCCTGGGAGTACGCCGAGAAGTCCGGCCGCCGGATCTCCATCGAGTACGCGCTGATCCGCGACATCAACGACCAGGCCTGGCGCGGCGACCTCCTCGGCCGGCTGCTCAAGGGCAAGCGCGTCCACGTCAACCTGATCCCGCTGAACCCGACGCCGGGCTCGAAGTGGACCGCCTCGCGTCCCGAGGACGAGAAGGCCTTCGTGGAGGCCATCGCCCGCCACGGCGTACCGGTGACCGTCCGCGACACCCGCGGCCAGGAGATCGACGGCGCGTGCGGCCAGCTGGCCGCCTCGGAGCGCTAGCCTGCGGTTTCCGCGGGCCCGATTCGGCCACGGGGTACCCTGTGGCCGAACCAATTGCATATTCCGACAGGGGAGCGCCACAGCGCTGAGAGTGCGGTAACCGTCATCCGCAGACCCTCTGAACCTCGCCCCGGTCATTCGGGGTAGGAAGTTCGGTCATCACTCAAGCTGTTGCGCCCTGCCCGGCGACCGCTCGCACTGAGCGCCGGGCAGGGCCGCGTCTTCTCCTGGTCATCCCAGGAGGAATTCACCAGTGAGCACCACCAGGAAGTTCGCGGGCGCAGCGCTCGCGGCCGCGCTCGGCGTCGCCACGCTCAGTGCCTGCGGCGGCGGCGACGCCAAGGACGAGTCCGCGGCCGGTTCCGGCGAGACGCCGAAGTCCAAGACGGTCACGCTCGTCTCCCACGACTCCTTCAACGTGACCGACACGGTCCTCAAGGAGTTCGAGCAGCAGAGCGGCTACACCGTCAAGGTCCTGAAGTCCGGGGACGCGGGCGCCGCCCTCAACCAGGAGATCCTCACCAAGGGCTCCCCGCGTGGCGACGTCTTCTTCGGTGTCGACAACACGCTCCTCTCGCGCGCCCTCGACAACGGGATCTTCACGCCGTACGAGGCCAAGGGCCTGGCCGACGTCAAGCCCGAGTACGTGCTCGACAAGGAGCACCGGGTCACCCCGGTCGACTCCGGCGACATCTGCGTCAACTACGACAAGGCGTACTTCGCCGACAAGAAGCTCGCCCCGCCGCAGACGCTGGACGACCTGATCAAGCCCGAGTACAAGAACCTGCTGGTCACCGAGAACGCGGCGACCTCCTCGCCGGGCCTCGGTTTCCTCCTCGCCTCCGTCGGCAAGTACGGCGAGGACGGCTGGAAGGACTACTGGAGCAAGCTCAAGGCGAACGGCGTCGAGGTCGTCGACGGCTGGGAGCAGGCCTACAACGAGCGCTTCTCGGGCTCCGCCGGCGGCAAGAAGGCCAAGGGCGACCGTCCGCTGGTCGTCTCGTACGCCTCCAGCCCGCCGGTCGAGGTCCTCTACGGCGAGCCGCAGCCGGCCGAGGCCCCCACGGGCGTCTCCACCGGCACCTGCTTCCGACAGGTCGAGTTCGCGGGCCTGCTCAAGGGCGCGAAGAACGAGGAGGGCGGCAAGGCACTCCTGGACTTCCTGGTGAGCAAGAAGTTCCAGGAGGACATGCCGCTGCAGATGTTCGTGAATCCGGTGGTCAAGGACGCGAAGCTGCCGGAACTGTTCACGAAGCACGGCGTGGTCATCGAGAAGCCGGAGAACGTGGCTCCGCAGACCATCGCCAAGAACCGTGAGCAGTGGGTCAAGACATGGTCCTCGCTCGTCGTGAAGTAGGACGCGAGAGCACTCCTGCGAAGGAGGGCGTACGCGGTACGGCCGTCAGGCTCGCCCTGATGGCCGTCCCGCTCGCCTTCTTCGGGCTGTTCTTCGCCTATCCCGTCGCCGCGATCGTCGGCCGCGGGATCAAGACCGAGGACGGCTGGCAGTTCGGCCGGATCGGCGAGGTGCTGACCCGGCCCGACATCGCCGACGTGCTCTGGTTCACCACCTGGCAGGCGCTCGCGTCCACGGCGCTCACGCTCCTGCTCGCACTCCCCGGCGCGTACGTCTTCGCGCGCTTCGAGTTTCCCGGCAAACAGCTGCTGCGGGCGGTGGTCACGGTCCCGTTCGTGCTGCCGACCGTGGTGGTCGGCACCGCCTTCCTGGCGCTGGTCGGGCGGGGCGGGCTGCTGGACGAGCTGTGTGGCGTCCGGCTGGACACCACCGTGTGGGCGATCCTGCTCGCTCACGTCTTCTTCAACTACGCCGTCGTCGTACGGACGGTCGGCGGGCTCTGGGCGCAGCTCGACCCGCGCCAGGAGGAGGCGGCCCGGATGCTGGGCGCCGGGCGGTTCGCCGCCTGGCGGCGGGTGACGCTGCCCGCGCTCGGGCCGGCCGTGGCCGCCGCCTCGCTGATGGTGTTCCTGTTCACCTTCACCTCCTTCGGCGTCGTGCAGATCCTGGGCGGGCCCTCGTACGCCACCCTCGAGGTGGAGGTCTACCGGCAGACCGCGCAGCTGCTGGACCTGCCGACGGCCGCCGTCCTCACGATGGTGCAGTTCGTGGCGGTCGGCCTGATCCTCGGTATTCACGCCTGGACCGTGCGCAGGCGCGAGACCGCCCTGCGGCTCGTGGACCCGGCGCGGACCGCACACCGGCCGGCCGGGCCCGGCCAGCGCGCCCTGCTGGGCGGGGTGCTGCTGACGGTGGCACTGCTGATCGTGGCCCCGCTGCTGGTGCTGGTGGAACGGTCCTTCGACGCCCCGGGCGGGTACGGGTTCGGCTTCTACCGGGCGCTCCAGGACGCGGGCGCCGGCGGCGGAACGTTCCTCGTGCCACCGCTGGAGGCGATCTGGAACTCCCTGCAGTACGCGCTCGCCGCCACCGCCATCGCCCTGCTGATCGGGGGACTCGCGGCCGCGGCACTGACCCGGCGCGGGGGGCGGTTCGTGCGCGGGTTCGATGCGCTGCTGATGCTTCCGCTGGGGGTGTCGGCGGTGACGGTCGGCTTCGGCTTCCTGATCACCCTGGACGAGCCGCCGCTGGACCTGCGGACCTCGTGGATTCTGGTGCCGCTGGCCCAGGCGCTGGTGGGCGTGCCGTTCGTCGTACGGACCATGCTGCCGGTGCTGCGCGCAGTCGACGGGCGACTGCGCGAGGCCGCCGCCGTGCTCGGGGCGTCCCCGCTCCGGGCCTGGCGGGAGGTGGACCTGCCGCTGGTGCGGCGGGCGCTGCTGATCGCGGCCGGGTTCGCCTTTGCCATCTCGCTGGGGGAGTTCGGCGCGACCGTCTTCATCGCCCGGCCCGACCGTCCGACGCTGCCGGTGGCCGTGGCGCGGCTGCTGGGGCGGGCCGGTGAGCTCAACTACGGGCAGGCGATGGCCCTGAGCACGATTCTGATGCTGGTGTGTGCGGTGTCCCTGCTGGTGCTGGAGCGGCTGCGCCCCGACAAGACCTCGGGAGAGTTCTGATGACGTTGCTCGAACTGGCCGGGGTTTCGGTCCGCTTCGGCGAGCGTGCCGTCGTCGACGCGGTGGATCTGGAGGTCGCCGAGCACGAGATCGTCTGCGTGCTCGGGCCGAGCGGGAGCGGCAAGTCCACCCTGCTGCGGGTCGTCGCCGGGCTCCAGCCGGTTTCCACCGGGCGGGTCCTGCTCGGTGGCGCGGACCAGGTGCGGGTGCCGGTGCACCGGCGCGGGGTCGGCCTGATGTTCCAGGACCACCAGCTGTTCCCGCACCGGGACGTGGGCGGGAACGTCGCGTTCGGGCTGCGCATGGGGGGATACGGCCGGGGGTCCTGCGAAGCCCGGGTCGCGGAACTGCTGGAGCTGGTCGGGCTGCCCGGGGCCCAGGGCCGCTCCGTGTCCTCCTTGTCGGGTGGTGAGCAGCAGCGGGTCGCCCTGGCCCGGGCGCTGGCCCCCTCACCGCGGCTGCTGATGCTGGACGAACCGCTGGGACAGCTGGACCGCGGGCTGCGCGAGCGGCTGGTGGTGGAGCTGCGAGGGCTGTTCTCCCGGCTCGGGACCACGGTGCTGGCCGTCACCCACGACCAGGGGGAGGCCTTCGCCCTGGCCGACCGGGTGGTGGTGATGCGGGACGGGCGGATCGCGCAGGCCGGGACCCCGCTGGAGGTCTGGCAGCGGCCGGCCTCGGAGTTCGTGGCGCGGTTCCTCGGCTTCGAGAACGTGATCCCGGCGAGGGTGTCGGGCGGGGCCGCGGTGACTGCGTGGGGTCGGGTGCCGGTTCCGGCCGGCTCCCCCGACGGCGAGCGCAAGCTGCTGATCCGGCCCGCCGGGGTGGTCTTGGCGGAGCAGGGGCTGGGCTGCGAGGTGGTCTCGCGGACGTTCCGGGGGACGCACGTCGCGCTGTTGCTGAGGCCGGATGCAGGGCCGCTGCTGGAGGCGGAGTGCGGGCTGGCCGGTGCCCCGGCCGCCGGGGATCAGGTCGCGGTGTCCTTCGCCCCGGCCGAGGTGGTCGTCCTCCCGGCGGTGTAGCCGCAGCGCGGGGCCCGTCCCCTTACCCGCCCCTCCAGGGTTCCCCGGGCTCGGCCCGGACGCTCTCCGGTGCGGCGCCGGTCCGGGGGCCGGCCGGCCCCCGGACCCCGCGCCTCAAACGCCGGCGGGGCTGGATTCCGCGGGGGTGGGGGCTTCCGCGGGGGATTCCGGGGTGTCGTGGTTGCCGTACCAGGCGACTGCCACCGCGCCCGTGACGGCCAGGACGAAGCCGAGGACCGCGAGCCACGCGAGGCCCGGCCGCGATGCGTCGCCCAGCCACAGGACGCCGATGGCACCCGGCAGGACGGTCTCGCCGACCACCAGCGCGGCCGTCGCGCCGTTCACCGAGCCGATCTGGAGAGCGACCGTGTGCAGGTACATGCCGCCCACGCCGGCCAGCAGAATGGCGTAGAGGGCCGGATCGGCGAGCAGCTCGCCCAGGTCGAACGGGTCGACCCCGTCGAGGATCCGGACGCCGACGCCCAGCGCGCCGAAGGCCAGGCCCGACAGCAGGCCCGCCAGGATCGCGGCCCGGGCGCCCAGGAGGCGGACGGCCACCGTGCCGCCCGCGATGATCAGCAGGGTCACGGCGAACAGCCACCAGTGCGTGGACACCGGGGCGTGGTGGCCGCCCTCGTGGCCCGCTGCCGTCGCCAGCAGCACCAGCGCCGCGCAGACGACCCCGATCGAGGTCCATTCCTTACGGGTCAGCCGGATGCCCAGCATCTTCACGCTGAGGACGGCGGTGATCACCAGGTTGGCGCTGATCACCGTCTGGGAGAGGAACAGGGGCAGCAGCCGGGCGGCGAGCGCGCCCAGTCCGAAGCCGACGAAGTCCAGGATGGTGCCGACGATGAACTCCCACGTCATCGCCGCCTTCGCGGTGGACGAGAGGTTCGGGCCGCCGTGCGCGGTCACCCCGGCGGCGGCCGGGGACATCCGGGCCGCCCTGCGCGAGCCGACGGCTTGCAGGACGGACCCCGTGCCGTAGCAGATGGATGCCGCGATCGCGGTCAGCAGGCCTATGAGCACCGAGGGCTCCGTTCACGTCTGGCAGGGTTTTGCACTTTGATTACCTATGGCAGACGTGCGATCGGGCCGGGAAGTTGCCTCGCTCCGTCACTCACTTCATCGAAGCGAGTACGGCGGGGACCTCGGCCACCGAGTCGACCAGCGCGATCCGGGACTCCATCGCACGGCCGCGCGCCAGCGCCTGGAGCAGCGGCCACGCGGGCAGGTGCTCGGTCCAGTGCGTACGCCCGACCAGGACCATCGGGGTCGGCTCGCCCCGCGACCCGTAGTAGTTCGGCGTGGCGTTGTCGAAGATCTCCTGCAGGGTGCCCGCGGCGCCCGGGAGGAAGACGACGCCCGCGTTGGACCGGGCGAGCAGCCCGTCCTCCCGGGTGGCGTTCGCGAAGTACTTGGCGATGTGGCCCGCGAAGGCGTTCGGCGGCTCGTGCCCGTAGAACCAGGTCGGGATCCCCACCGAGTCGCCGCCGCCGGGCCAGCGGTCCCGTACGGCGAACGCCGCCCGCGCCCAGTCGGAGACCGAGGGTACGAAGGACGGGGCCTTGGCCAGGATCTCCAGGGCCTCCGCAAGGGCGTGGTCGGGGGCCGGAGCCAGGTAGGCGCCGAGGTTGGCGGCCTCCATCGCGCCGGGGCCGCCGCCGGTGGCCACCGTAAGCCCGGAACGGGTCAGCTCCCGGCCGAGTTCGGCCGCGCCCTGGTAGTCCCGAGCGCCGCGGGCCATCGCGTGGCCGCCCATGACGCCGACCACCCGGGCGCCGGCGAGGTGCTCGTCGAGGGCGTCGGAGATCGCGTCGTCGTGGATGGACCGCAGCATCGAGGAGAAGACGTCGCCGTCCGCCTTGGTCTCCTGGAACCAGGCGTACGACTGGGCGTCAGGAGTGGCCTCGTAGCCGGCGGACAGCCCCGCGAACAGCTCGTCGGCGGTGTAGAGCAGGCCGCGGTACGGGTTGAAGGGCAGGTCCGGCACCGGCGGGAAGACCAGCGCACCGTCCGCGCGCACCTTGGCCGACGCGTCGGGCTCCATCGCGCAGCCCAGGAAGACGGCCGCGGAGGTGTCTGCGGACAGCAGGGCGAACGTGCGCTCCAGCAGATTGACCGACTGGATCCGGTAGCCGCTGAGCGAGCCGCGGGCCACGACCTGGTCGAATTCGGCGAGCGTCTCGATCTCGATGTCTGCGTTGACCATTCGGCCCACCCTAAGGGCTGCCTGGGTCAGCGGGTCAACGCCAGCGACGTCAGCTGCGCCACACCCCATACGACCGGTACGCACACGGCCACCAGCGCGGTGGCGCGCAGGGTCGCGGCCGTACGCAGGACCGTGCGCGGAGTGCCCAGGCCGCGCAGGGTCGCTCGGGTGCCGGAGCGGCCCTGGCGGACCTCCACGGCGCAGGTGAGCAAGGTCGCGGCCACGCACAGCGCCACCAGGGCGCAGGCCGGCCCGGTCAGCGGACCCAGCGGGACGGGGAAGCCGCTCCGGTCGCGCAGGGCCGCGGCGGTGAGGGCGCCCGCGCCGACCGCGCACAGCAGCCCGAGCGGACGGCCCAGCCGGGGCGCCTCCTCCTGGAGGGTCCGCCCGGCCAGCAGCCGCACGGCACCCGGGCGGACCGCCTGCACCAGGGCCCCGCAGGCGTAGGCCAGGCCCGGGCCCGCGAGGGAGAGCCCGACGGCGGTGAGTGCCCAGCCGGCCGGCATCCCGACGCCGCCGAGGCCCGTGTACGCCTCGACCGCCAGTCCGCAGGCGGTGAGCGCGATGCCCCAGGGCAGGCCGGTCTGCGGGGCCAGCGGCGGGTGCGGGCGCAGGGCGAGGACCGTGGCGGCGGAGGCGGCCAGCGGCACCAGGGCGAGCAGGGTGAGGGCGGCCGCCACGGGCAGCGGCCGGTCGGCGTGCAGCATCCGGGCCCCGGCTCCGTCGAAGGGCAGGCCGGTGAGGTCGCCCCGCAGGTGGAGGAAGGCGGTCAGGGCCAGGGCGCTGCCCAGGGTGCACGAGACGGCGGTGGAGAGCGCCGCGACGAGGCTGAGCCGTACGGGGCCCAGCCCGACGGCGTCCATCCCCTCGCGGGGCCGGGTCGCGGGGTCCGTCCGGGCGACCGCGACCGCGAGCTGCACGGTGACGGCGAGCGGGACCAGGGCCCACAGCAGGCGCGGGAACGATCCGGCAGGCCGGGCGGTGGCCCCGGCGAGCACGTACAGCAGGAGGAAACCGGTGCCGGCGCAGGCGGCGGCGACCAGCAGCCGGCGCAGCTGGACGAGCGGGCGGGAGCCGCGGGCTAGGCGGAGAGCGAGCACGCGGCCTGGCCCTCCGGGGTCTCGTCGGACGGACCGCCCACGGCGGCCGCGGTCCCGGCGGGGCGGCCGTCGAGCAGCGCGACCCGGCGGTCGGCGACGGCCGCGGTCTCCTCGTCGTGCGTGGCCAGCACCACGGTGATCTCGTGCGAGCGGGCCGCGGTGGTGAGCGTACGGAGCAGCAGGGCGCGCTCGGCGCGGTGCAGCGGGGCGGTGGGTTCGTCGGCGAAGACCACGGCGGGCCCGTTGACCAAGGCCCGGGCGAGGGCGACCCGCTGGGATTCGGCGCGGGTCAGGGCGCGCGGCCGCTTGCGGGCGAAGCCGCCGATGTCGAGGCGGTCCAGCCATTCGCAGGCGGCGGCCTTGGCGGTGCGGTGGGAGGCGCCTGCGATCAGCAGGGGCAGGGCGGCGTTCTCCCAGACCTTGAGCTCGGGCAGCAGCAGGGGATCGGGGCCGATCCAGCCGAACCGGTCGCAGCGCAGCCGTTCGCGGGCCAGCGCGCCCATGGTGTGGACGGGCACGCTGTTGAACCAGATCTCGCCCTGCTCGGGCACCACGTGTCCGGCCAGGCAGCGCAGCAGCGTGGTCTTCCCGCTGCCGCGCGGGCCGGTCAGGGCCAGGATCTCGCCCTGGCGGACGCCGACCGAGACCCCGATGAGGCCGGGTGAACCTCCCCCGGACTTCGTCCGGGGGGACCCCCAGTGGGAGTAGTGAACGGACCGTGCCCAGAGGACGTCATTGTCCGGTGGGGCGTTGTCCGGTGGAGCCACCATGGCGTACACCTCCGTTCGGGGGAACGAAGCGGAACCGGTTCGGTCACTGGCGCCGCACTGAGATGTAAAGAGATGAACGTCTTGGATGGTGACAGCACACGGCCCGGACCCGCGCGTTCTCACTCGAACGGAGGATCCGGGCCGTGTGGTTCGGACTGTTTGCTGCTCTCTACGGCACTGCTGGTTAGAGCTTGGTCCACGCCTCGGTGAGCACCGAGCGCAGGATGCCTTCGATCTCGTCGAAGGTGCCCTGGTCCGCGATCAGCGGCGGGGCCAGCTGGATGACCGGGTCGCCACGGTCGTCGGCACGGCAGTACAGGCCGTTCTCGAAGAGCGCCTTGGAGAGGAAGCCGTAGAGCACGCGCTCGGTCTCCTCGTCCGTGAAGGACTCCTTGGTGACCTTGTCCTTGACGAGCTCGATGCCGTAGAAGAAGCCGTTGCCGCGGACGTCGCCGACGATCGGCAGGTCGTGCAGCTTCTTCAGCGTCGAGAAGAAGGCGTCCTCGTTGTCCAGCACGTGCTGGTTGAGGCCTTCCTTGTCGAAGATGTCGAGGTTGGCGAGCGCCACCGCGGAGGACACCGGGTGTCCGCCGAAGGTGTAGCCGTGCAGGAAGGTGTTGCCGCCCTTGTAGAACGGCTCGGCGATGCGGTCCGAGACGATGCAGGCACCGATCGGGGAGTAGCCCGAGGTCATGCCCTTGGCGCAGGTGATCATGTCCGGGATGTAGTCGAACTTGTCACAGGCGAACATCGTGCCGAGGCGGCCGAAGGCGCAGATCGTCTCGTCGGAGACGAGGAGCACGTCGTACTCGTCGCAGATCTCGCGGACCCGCTGGAAGTACCCGGGCGGCGGCGGGAAGCAGCCGCCGGCGTTCTGCACCGGCTCGAGGAAGACGGCGGCGACGGTGTCGGCGCCCTCGAACAGGATCTCCTGCTCGATCTGGTCGGCGCACCAGCGGCCGAAGGCCTCGGGGTCGTCGCCGTAGATCGGGGCGCGGTAGATGTTGGTGTTCGGCACCTTGTGCGCGCCGGGGACCAGCGGCTCGAAGGGGGCCTTCAGGGCCGGCAGGCCGGTGATGGACAGGGCGCCCTGCGGGGTGCCGTGATAGGCGACCGCGCGGGAGATGACCTTGTACTTGGTGTGCTTGCCCTGCAGCTTGAAGTACTGCTTGGCGAGCTTCCACGCGGTCTCGACGGCCTCGCCGCCGCCGGTGGTGAAGAAGACCTTGTTCAGGTCGCCCGGGGCGTAGCCGGCGAGGCGCTCGGCCAGCTCGACGGCCTGGGGGTGCGCGTACGACCAGATGGGGAAGAACGCGAGTTCCTGGGCCTGCTTGTAGGCGACCTCGGCCAGTTCCTTGCGGCCGTGACCGGCGTTGACCACGAACAGTCCGGCGAGACCGTCCAGGTAGCGCTTGCCCTTGTCGTCGAAGATGTAGGTGCCCTCACCCCGCACGATGGTGGGGACGGGGGAGTTCTCGTACGACGACATGCGGGTGAAGTGCATCCACAGGTGGTCGTACGCGGTCTTGGAGAGGTCCTGGCTCACGGGCTATCGAGTTCCCCACATGTAGGTCTGCTTCTTCAGCTTCAGATAAACGAAGCTTTCGGTTGATCGCACGCCGGGGAGCGCGCGGATCTTCTTGTTGATCGTCTCCAGCAGGTGGTCGTCGTCCTCGCAGACGATCTCCACCATCAGGTCGAACGAGCCCGCGGTCATGACCACGTACTCGCACTCGGCCATCTGGGTCAGAGCGTCGGCCACCGGGTCGAGGTCTCCCTCGACGTTGATGCCGACCATGGCCTGGCGCCGCAGGCCCACGGTGAGCGGGTCGGTGACGGCGACGATCTGCATGACGCCCTGGTCGAGCAGCTTCTGCACGCGCTGGCGCACAGCTGCCTCCGACAGGCCGACGGCCTTGCCGATCGCCGCGTAGGGACGGCGCCCGTCCTCCTGCAGTTGCTCGATGATCGCCAGGGACACAGCATCGACCGAAGGGGACGGTTGTCTGTTCCTGGAATCTGCGCTTCGACTGACCACGACCTCACTGTGCACGAGGAGTCGTCTGTTCCGCAAGACGGAATCGATGAAATCCGTTGTCTGGGGACTTGGATCTCACTGATTTCGTAGTTCGTGGCGTCTGGCCCTGCCGAAAGCGTCCGCCTAGGGGCTAAGATTGGGATTCGTCTCAATCGTTGGACATGTGATCAGGAGTGTGGCTGGAGTGACCACCGAACTGCGTCGTCTGCGCAACTACATCGGCGGAGAGTTCAAGGACGCCGCCGACGGGCGGACCACCGAGGTGGTCAACCCCGCCACCGGCGAGGTGTACGCCACTGCCCCGCTCTCCGGCCAGGCCGATGTCGACGCCGCCATGGCGGCTGCCGCGGCCGCCTTCCCGGGCTGGCGCGACACCACCCCCTCCGAGCGGCAGAAGGCCCTGCTCAAGATCGCGGACGCCTTCGAGGCGCGCGCGGAGGAGCTCGTGGCCGCCGAGTCGGAGAACACCGGCAAGCCGCTGGGCCTCACGGCCAGCGAGGAGCTGCCGCCGATGGTGGACCAGATCCGCTTCTTCGCGGGTGCGGCCCGCCTGCTCGAGGGCCGCTCGGCCGGCGAGTACATGGAAGGGATGACCTCGATCATCCGCCGTGAGCCGGTCGGCGTATGCGCCCAGGTCGCGCCGTGGAACTACCCGATGATGATGGCCGTGTGGAAGTTCGCCCCGGCCATCGCCGCGGGCAACACCGTGGTGCTCAAGCCCTCGGACACCACCCCGGCCTCCACCGTCCTGATGGCCGAGATCATCGACTCGGTCCTGCCCAAGGGCGTCTTCAACGTCATCTGCGGTGACCGCGAGACCGGCAAGGCCATGGTCGAGCACTCCACCCCGGCGATGGCCTCCATCACCGGCTCGGTGCGCGCGGGCATGCAGGTCGCCGAGAGCGCCTCGAAGGACGTCAAGCGCGTCCACCTGGAGCTCGGCGGCAAGGCCCCGGTCGTGGTCTTCGAGGACGCCGACATCGCGAAGGCCGTCGAGGACATCGCGGTAGCCGGCTACTTCAACGCCGGCCAGGACTGCACCGCCGCGACCCGTGTGCTCGTGCACGAGTCCATCCACGACGAGTTCGTGAGCGCCCTCGCCAAGGCCGCGGCCGACACCAAGACCGGCCAGCCGGACGACGAGGACGTGCTCTACGGCCCGCTGAACAACCCGAACCAGCTCAAGCAGGTCGCGGGCTTCATCGAGCGACTCCCGGCGCACGCCAAGGTCGAGGCGGGCGGCCACCAGGTCGGTGAGAAGGGCTACTTCTACGCCCCGACCGTGGTCTCGGGCCTCAAGCAGGACGACGAGATCATCCAGAACGAGGTCTTCGGCCCCGTCATCACCGTCCAGTCCTTCACGGACGAGGCCCAGGCCCTGGAGTTCGCGAACGGCGTCGAGTTCGCCCTCGCCTCCTCCGTGTGGACCAAGGACCACGGCCGCGCGATGCGGATGTCCAAGAACCTCGACTTCGGCTGCGTGTGGATCAACACCCACATCCCGCTCGTCGCCGAGATGCCCCACGGCGGCTTCAAGAAGTCCGGCTACGGCAAGGACCTCTCCGCCTACGGCTTCGAGGACTACACGCGCATCAAGCACGTGATGACCTCGCTCGACGGCTGATCGCTCTCCACCCGGGGATCTCATTGATCACCGAAGGAGCTTGAGAGGGCGGGCAGTAGACAATGTGTCTATTGCCCGCCCTCCTCCGTTCCCCGAGGCTTTCCCCATGTCTGAACTCGCCTTCTCCCGCCGTGCGGCACTGCGCGGCCTCGGTGCCGCCGGCCTGTTCGCGGCCCTCGCCGGCTGCGGCGTGCCCGCCGCCTACGTCCCCGAGGACCGTCGCGGAGGCCCGGACCGCTCCGGCCGGGACAAGAAGGTCGCGTTCTCCAACTGGCCGCTGTACATCGACACCGACGACGAGGACGAGGAGCGCCGTCCGACGCTGGACGCCTTTTCGGAGAAGACCGGCATCGAGGTCCGGTACACCGAGGAGATCAACGACAACGACGAGTTCTTCGGCAAGGTCAGCCCGGCCCTGATGAACCGCCAGGAGACCGGCCACGATCTGGTGGTGGTCAGCGACTGGATGGCCGCCCGCTTCGTCCACCTGGGCTGGGCCCAGCAGATGGACCGGTCGGCGCAGCCCAACGTGGCCGCCCACTTGGACCCGCAGCTGCGGTCCCCCGCCTTCGACGAGGGCCGCCTGCACACCGTTCCGTGGCAGTCGGGGATCACCGGCATCGCCTACAACCGCAAGGCGCTGGGCCGGGAGATCAAGTCCGTCAAGGACCTGTGGCACCCGGACCTGGCGGGCAAGGTCACCCTCTTCTCCGGCCTCGACGAGTCCTTCGCCCTGCTGATGCAGGGCGAAGGCGTGGACGTCACCCGCTGGACCGAGTCCGACTTCCACCGGATGTGCGACCAGGTGCAGAGCATGGTGAAGAAGAAGCACATCCGCCGCTTCACCGGGAACGATTACACCTCCGATCTGAGCAAGGGCGACGTCCTGGCCTGCCAGGCGTACTCCGGCGACGCCATCCAGCTCCAGGCCGACAACCCCGACATCGAGTTCGTGGTCCCGGAGGAGGGCGCCGAGCTCTGGGCGGAGAGCCTGCTCGTCCCCAACCTGGCCCGGCACAAGGCCAACGCCGAGGCCCTGGTCGACTACTACTACGCCCCGGAGGTGGCCGCCGAGCTCGCCGCCGCCGTCAACTACGTCTGCCCGGTCCCGGCCGCCCGCGAGGTGCTGGCCGGCTCCGACGACAAGGAGACCGCCGCACTCGCCGAGAACCCGCTGATCTTCCCCGACGGGGAGATGCGCAAACGGCTCGTCGTGGCCCGGGACATCTCCTCGGCCGAGCGCCGCTCCCTCGCCCAGCGCTGGAACGCCATCGTCGGTCTCTGAGTGCCGCGCGGAGCCCGGTGGTCACGGTCCCGCCACAGAACTGAACGCGTTCAGAGATTTTGCTGAACATGTTCAGAAACGGGCGTACGCTTCCTTCCATGAGCGAGAGAAGCGCCCTTCAGCGGCGGATCCGTGCCTGGCTGGTCCTGTTCATCGTCTGCCTCGTGCTCAGCGGGCTCACCGCCTTCCCCCTGGTCAGCGAACTGCACTGGGCCAACTCCCTCGTGTCCCACACCTGGCTGCGGCGGGTGGGGGAAGGGCTGGACCGGGCCGACGCGGACTATCCCTTCCTCCTCTACGGCACCGACTGGCTCGCCTTCGCCCACCTGGTGATCGCGGTCTTCTTCTACGGGGTCCACCGCGACCCCGTCCGCAACATCTGGATCGTCGAGGCCGGCATGATCGCCTGCGCCGGCGTGATCCCCCTGGCCCTGATCTGCGGCCCCATCCGGGGCATCCCCTTCGGGTGGAGCGTCATCGACATGTCGTTCGGCGTCTTCGGGGTCATACCCCTGCTGGTGCTCCGCCGCATGATCAAGCGCCTCGAGGCAATGCCCGCCTGACCGCTACCTGGCGAAGGCCGCCATGACGATCCCGTAGGCCACCTTGTTCATGTCCTGCCCCTTCGCGTCGGTGGAGTTGACCGAGTAGACGAGGGTGCGCGAGAGATCGCGCGCCCCGCCGATCACGGTGCTGTAGCCGTACCGGGAGCCCGTTTTGCCGTAGACCGCCGTGCCGTCGGGCAGGACGAACCGCTTCATCCCCGCGGTCTGCACGGCATTCTCCCCGGACTCGGAGTCCTTGACCGCGGGCACCGTGAACATCTCTTCCAGCTGCGCCTTCGGCACCACCCGGCCCGCGAACAGGGCCTGGGTGAACTTCTCCAGGTCCGCCGTGGTCGATATCAGGTCCCCGGCAGCCCAGTTGGACGAGGAGTTCCAGTCGGTCACGTCCACCAGCGTGCTCCCGCCGCCGGGCTTCTGCACGGCCTGGTAGCCGTGGTGGTGCGGGCCCGCTATCCGGTTCTCCCCGCGCGCCGGAACCGAAGTGTGGCGCAGGCCCAGCGGCCTCAGGATCCGGGCGGACAAAGCCTGTTCGTACGTCGTGCCCGTCAGCTTCTCGACCAGCACGCCCAGGACCGTGTAATCGATGTTGAGGTAGTGCTGCTTCTCGCCCGGCCGGAACTCGGGCCCCTTCGCCACCGCTTCGGCGATCAGCGCGTGCGGATCGACCACATCGAACCGGTGGGCGTACTGCTCCTCGAACGGATCCCCGGGCCCCTCGGCCGGCCGGATGCCGCTCGTGTAGTTCAGCAACTGCCGCACGCTGACGGGCTCGAAGCCCTTCGGACCGGACGGCAGCAGCCCCGGCAGGTACTGCTGCACCGGCTTGTCCAGATCGACCTTGCCCTCGGCGGCCAGCTGGAGCACCAGCGCCGCCGTGAAGGTCTTCGTCACCGAACCCGCCCGGAACCGGGCATCGTCGAATGCCTTGCGTCCGGTGCGGACATCGGCCACGCCGGAACTCCCCACCCAGCGGCCGCTGGGACCGCCCACCCGGACCAGCGCGGCCGTCGCGTCCTCGCTGCCGGCGCCGACGCCGGCGATCGCCTTGCGCAGCGCCGCCGCATCGGGCGCGGTCGTGTACACGGGCGGCTTCGTATCGCTCGCCGACACCGGCGCGGTCACCGCTGCGGTCACCGGCGCGGCATGGGCGACAGCCGGGCTGGCCGCGATGCCCAGGACCATGGCGGTGGCGATCAGCGTGCGCGTACGTACCTTCATGGCGGAATTCCCCCTGTGAACCATCCGGGCCCCAGCGGCCCCGATGACTCAATGCTGCAGGTCACAAGGGTGCCCGCGGATCACCACCAAGAGGGGTCTTCACCGGTACGACAACTCACCGGCGCGAGGGATCCGACCGTCGTCCTCTCACTCCCCGGAGGGAGATACCCCAGAGCCAGCCCCGCCCCCGGCCGCCGTCCCGGCCGCGATCAGGCCCGTCTCGTACGCGCAGATCACCGCCTGGATCCGGTCCCGCAGCCCGAGCTTCGCCAGCACATGGCCCACATGAGACTTCACCGTGTGCTCGCTCACCACCAGCGCCGCCGCGATCTCCGCGTTCGACAGCCCCCGCCCCAGATGCAGCAGAGTCTCCCGCTCTCGCGCCGTCAGCACCTCCAGCCGCTGCGCGGACAGCGCCCCCGCCGCCGGCCGGGCCGTCGCCGCCGTGTACTCCTCGATCAGCCGGCGCGCCACCGAAGGCGCCAGCAGCGACTCGCCCGCCGCCACCACCCGTACGGCGTGCACCAGGTCGTCCCGGCGCACGTCCTTCAGCAGGAAGCCGCTCGCCCCCGCGTGCAGCGCCTCGTACACGTACTCGTCCGAGTCGAAGGTCGTCAGCATCACCGTCCGGCACGAGGTCCCGGCCGAGATCGTCCGGCACGCCTCGATCCCGTCGAGCACCGGCATCCGGACGTCCAGCAGCGCCACGTCCGGCCGCAGCTCCCGCACGGCCGCCACCGCCGCCGCGCCGTCCCCGGCCTCCGCGACGACCTCGATGTCCTCCTGCACGTCCAGGATCATCGCGAAGCCGCTGCGCACCAGCTCCTGGTCGTCCGCCACCACCACACGGATCGTCAACGCCCCACCTCCAGCGGCGAGGTTACTAGCAACACGCGTACCGAGAACCCCAGGCCACCGGGGCCCGGACCGTACTCCGCCGTACCGCCGTGCGCCGCCGCCCGCTCCCGGATCCCGATCAGCCCGTGCCCGCCGGCCGGCCCGGCCGCACCAGCCTCCGGTGCGGCCCCCGGGCCCCGCCCGTCGTCCGTCACCGTCACCGTGAGCGACTGCGCCCCGTACTCCAGCCGTACCGACACCTCCGAAGCCCCGGCATGTTTCACCACGTTCGTCAGCGCCTCCTGCACCACCCGGTGCACCGTCGCCTCCAGCGCCGCAGGCAGCGCGCGCACCGCGCCCGTTCGCTCGTACGACACCTGCGGCCCGCTGCCCCGGACCCGCTCCAGCAGCCCCGGCAGCTCCTCGATCCCGGGCTGAGGCGACCGCGGAGCCGCCTCCTGTGCCCGGTCCGTCCGCAGTACGCCCAGCATGGTCCGCAGCTGCGCCATCGCGTCCCGCCCCGTCTCGGCGATCGCGTCGAACGCGGCCTCCGCCCGTTCCGGGGCCCTGCGCACCGCCACCGGACCGGCCTCCGCCTGCACGATCATGATGCTGACCGCGTGCGAGAGGATGTCGTGCATCTCCCTTGCTATCCGGGCCCGTTCGCGCGCCGCCGCCTGCTCCGCCTCGATGCGGTTCGCCCGCTCCAGCTCCGCGGCCCGGGCCTCGACGGCGGCCGTGTAGGCCTGCCGGGTGTACTGGAGCCGCCCCAGGGCGTAGGCCGCCGCGAAGACGAACAGCGCGAACAGCAGCTCCCTGGCCGTCCCGGTGTTGAGCACCACGGAGCCGAGGACCAGCCCGCTCAGGGTCACGCCCATCGCGGCCCGCACCCGGGCCGGGCACAGCAGCGCCATCGTGTACACGCCGATCAGCGGGGCGTACGGCAGCGGCTGCCCGGGGCCGTCCAGTGCCAGCGTGTAGACCGTGCCGGCCGCGACCATCCCGAAGATCGCCGCCACGGGCGCCTGCCGCCGCCACACCAGCGGCACGTTGCCCAGCGTCGTCAGCAGGTACGCCGGCCAGGTGGCCGGCGAATCCAGCGGATCGCGGGGCACGACGAACGGAATCGTCGTCGCCACCTGGACCAGCAGCGTCAGTCCCAGGTCCTGCCAGCGCGGATCCGCCTGCCGGATCCGCTCCCCCCAGGCGCGTATCACCGGCGGGGCAGCCCGAACTCGGCCCGTACCCCTGCCAGCGCGTCCACCCGGTTGGTGGTGACGGAGTCCACCCCGGCCGCGATCAGCCTGCGCATCGTCCGCGTGGTGTCCGCCGTCCAGGCCGAGACCAGCAGGCCCTCCTTGTGGAGCGCGTCGGTCAGCTCCCGGTCCACCAGCCCGAAGCGGTAGTTGAGCCAGGTCGGCGCCACCGCGTCGATGAGCACCCGGCGCGGCGGCGCCAGGGTGGTCCACGTCAGCGCGATCTCCGCGCCCGGATCGGCGGCGCGCACGGCCAGCATGGTGTCCGGCCCCGCGCTGTAGTACGTACGCTCGCGCGCCCCGCACTCCCGGACCTGGCCGACGACCGTACGTACGGATTCGGGCGTCGCACCCGGCAGGTCGATCATCACCCGGCCCGCACCCGCCGCCATCAGGACCTGGCGCAGCGTCGGGATCCCACCGTCCGTCAACTCCTCCAGCTGCGGGGCCGTGACGGCGTCGAGCCGCACGTCATGGCCCCACAGCCGCTGGAGCGTCTCGTCGTGGAGCAGGACCGCCTCCCCGTCGCGGGTCAGCCGTACGTCGATTTCGACCGCGTCCGCTCCGCGTGCGAAGGCCGAGAGGATCGAGGGCAGGGTGTTCTCACGGACGCGGTAGGGATCGCCGCGGTGGCCTACGGCAGTCAGGGTGCGCATGACCGCCATTGTCGGTGTTCCCCGCAGTCCGTCAGCGCGCCAGCCAGGCGGCGGTGTACGTGTCGATCTCCGCGCTGATCTTCGCCTTGCCGGCCTCGTCCAGGAAGGAGGCCTCGACGGCGTTCTTGGCCAGCTGTGCGAGCCCGCGCTCGTCGAGGTCGAGCAGCCGCGCGGCGACCGCGTACTCGTTGTTGAGGTCCGAGCCGAACATCGGCGGGTCGTCGCTGTTGATGGTGACGAGCACGCCCGCCTGCACCATCTCCTTGACGGGGTGCCGGTCCAGGTCGGTCACGGCGCGCGTGGCGATGTTGGAGGTCGGGCAGACCTCGAGCGCGATCCGGTGCTCGGCGAGGTAAGCGAGGAGCTCCGGGTCCTGGGTGGCGCTGGTGCCGTGGCCGATGCGCTCGGCGCCGAGGTCGCGGATCGAGTCCCAGATGGTCTCCGGGCCGGTGGTCTCGCCGGCGTGCGGCACGCTGTGCAGGCCCACGGCCCGTGCGGCGTCGAAGTACGGCTTGAACTGCGGGCGCGGGACACCGATCTCGGGGCCGCCGAGGCCGAAGGAGACCAGGCCCTCCGGGCGCAGTTCGACGGCGAGGCGCGCGGTCTCGGCGGCGGCCTCCAGGCCGGCTTCGCCCGGGATGTCGAAGCACCAGCGCAGGATGACGCCGAGCTCGGTCTCGGCGGCCTTGCGGGCGTCCTCGATGGCCTCCATGAAGGCCTTCTCGTCGATGCCGCGACGGGTGGAGGAGTACGGCGTGATGGTCAGCTCGGCGTAGCGGATGTTCTGCCGGGCCATGTCGCGGGCGACTTCGAAGGTCAGGGTGCGTACGTCGTCGGGGGTGCGGACCAGGTCGACGACGGAGAGGTAGACCTCGATGAAGTGCGCGAAGTCGGTGAACGTGAAGTAGTCGGCGAGCGCCTCGGGGTCGGTGGGGACCTTGGAGTCGGGGTGGCGGGAGGCGAGTTCGGCGACGATGCGGGGGGAGGCCGATCCGACGTGGTGGACGTGGAGTTCCGCCTTGGGCAGCCCTGCGATGAAGGGGGTCAGGTCGGGCATGAGGGAGCCTCCGGGAGGATGCGGGTGCGGAAAGATCGGGCTTCATCGTAGGCAGCTCCGGGACTGTCGGCGGCAGCGCTTAGCATGGCCGTACGAGAGGGGGGCGCCGCATGACCGACCAGAGCCCCGAGCCGAGGGACCCGTGGGCGCCGCCGGAGCGGCCGGCGGTGGAACTCGGCAAACCGCAGGCCACGCCGGGCGTGTCGGGTCCGCCGTCCGTGCACGACCAGCCCACGATGGCGGGGATGCCGGGGGCCGGCTTCCCTTCGGCGCAGATACCGGAGCCGACGCCGATACAGGCTCCGGCGTCCACGCCCGAGCCCGCCCCGACGCTGCCGCCCGCGTACGGGTACCCGGCCCAGCCGGATGCCGGGGGCTACGCGTACCCCGGACCGCCGCCGGCCCAGCCGGGTTACGGCTACCCGGGCTATCAGGGATACCCCGGGTACCCCGCATATCCGCAGAAGAGCAACGGCTTCGGGGTCACCGCCCTCGTCCTCGGCATCATCGGCGTGGTCACCTGCTACCTGGGCGTCCTGTTCGGAGTGCCGGCGGTCATCTTCGGCGCCCTGGGCCGCGGCAAGGCCCGGCGCGGCGAGGCCGACAACGGCTCGATGGCACTGGCCGGCATCATCCTGGGCTCGGTCAGCATCCTGATCAGCATTCTGATGATCGCGCTCGTGATCGCCGGGGTCCTGCTCGGTGACCCTGGCAGCGATTCCGACTTCGACGGCCCGGCCGCGCCGACGCGGATCCGCGAGAACGTCTGACGCACGGACAGGCGGCCACCCGGCACAGGGCCGGGAGCGGGCATACGCTGCCCGCTCCCGGCCCTGTTCCGTCCGGCCGCCTGTCCGTCTGTCCGTCAGCCCGTACCGGGCCCTACGCCGCCCACGGCCAGTCGGCGTCCCGCCCGCCCTCGATCAGGGACACCATGCTGAAGGCCGCATCGGTGAGCCCGCCGAAGGTGTGCCGGTTCCCGGACCCGGAAGGCGCGTGGCCCGCCCGGTAGCCGGCCAGGTTCCACGTGTACACCGGGACCTCGTCGGGGACGAGGGCCGTCGGGTCACCGCCGTAGTGGTACGTCGCCTGCTCGTCCGTGACGATCAGGACCCGGTCGTGCCCCTTGTAGTACCGCCGCACCGCCTCGGCGGTGTAGGTGCCGCCCAGGTCCTCGAACCGCTCCAGCACCTTCAGTACGGACTCGCCCCGGTCGTACGGGACCTGCTTGCTGTCCGTGCCGAACTGCACCAGGTCCGCGTCCTCGGCGCGCAGCGCCAGCGCGGTGCCGAACACGGCCGCCGCGTCCGCCCGGTTGAGCTGCGAACGGTCCGACAGCGGCGCCCACATCGACCCCGAGCGGTCCACGAGGACCAGCGTCCGGCCGGGCAGGGCCGGTACGTTGGCCAGCGAGTGGCCGAGTGCCTGCTCCAGCGGGTACGCCCAGCGCAGCGAGGGCGCGTGCTGGTAGGCGGCCAGGTAGCGGAACGGGAACTGCCGGGACCGGGCGACGACCTCCGGGTCGGAGACCTTCGCCGCGACCTGCGCGGCCACCGCGTCCGAGACACCGGCCTGGTCGAAGTTGCGCAGGTTCCGCAGCAGCGCCATCGCGCCCATGGACGGGATGACCGCCTCCCAGGCGGCCGCGTCCATCGGCCCCTGGAGCCAGCCGGCCAGCGCCTCCCAGGTCATGCCGGCGGAGGCGAGCCGCTCGGCGCCGTCCGGCGCGGTGACCGCGGCCCGGCGCTCCTCCACCGGCAGCTCCATGAGCTCCCGGTGGGCGACCAGGGTGCGGTTGCCGGCCGGGACCTGCGCCGTCTCCGGGTGGTGCCGCCGGTCGAGGGCGTACCGGAACAGCTCGCCCTGCCAGGCCTTGGCGGGATCGGGGGAGGCGTGCACGAGGTTCAGCACGTCGCCGAAACGGAAGCCCTTGGACGAGGTGTCGTACTTCAGCAGCGACGTGCCGGAGTAGAGCCTGCGGACGGCATCCGCGACACCGCGCTTGACCGGCTTGGGCACGTTCCGCCCGTACGTCGCCGCCCAGTAGGCCAGCAGCTCGCCGGGCTCGTCCGCGCGCCGCAGTACGCAGTCCACGACCTGGCGGTTCGAAGGCCCCTCCGTCGCTCC
Organism: Streptomyces sp. NPDC032745; assembly: GCF_055579465.1. Taxonomy (NCBI): domain Bacteria; kingdom Bacillati; phylum Actinomycetota; class Actinomycetes; order Kitasatosporales; family Streptomycetaceae; genus Streptomyces; species Streptomyces sp. NPDC032745. The sequence goes on from NZ_JBVING010000001.1 coordinate 919,063, forward strand.
GGCGTCGAGCCGCGCCTTGACGTACTCGGCGGCTCCGACCAGCGAGGCGGTCCGCATGTTCGCGTCGGTGCGCAGCCAGCCGAGCAGGCCGGCGGTCCACGCGGGGTCCTCGACGGCGAGGCGGCGCACGAGTGCGGAGAACCGGTCGTCGCGGGCCTCGCCGCTCTCGTGGAACGTCTGCTGCGTCACGAAGTTGGCGACGGCGAGCAGGAACAGCTCGGAGCGCGGGTCGCGGGCGAAGCCGCGGCTGCCCTGGTGGTTGGCGGTGCGGCCGGTGGAGCGCACGGGCGAGGTGGGCGCGGCGGCCGCGGATGCGGCCTTGGACGCGCGGCGCAGGTTGAAGCGAGCCATGTGAATCCCCCCGAATTCAGCGGAACGTGGGGGAGGCGTGACGTGCGGGATGCCCGAGATCGGGGTCGGCGACGGACTTTTATCCAGGCGAGCTTCCAAGCTGCTCCACCAGCCGGAGCCGGGCGGGATTCGAACCCGCGACCTCCTGGTACCGGAAGTAGCCGTCGCCTGCGCACCGGGCAGCCCGCACGCGTGCCTCCCGAGATCAAGGTGGCGGCGGCCTGGGATTCTCTGGGAAAGAAGGAGCCGCAGCACGGCGCACCGGGAGGTGCGTGACGCAGGTGTCCAGAGTTCGAGGTCGGCGAAACCACGTGGTGCTCTACCAACTGAGCTACACCGGCACGAAGCCGGTGACGGGACTCGAACCCGCGGCCGCCCCATTAACAGTGGAAGTAGGTCTCGCCTTCGCACCTGGACGAGTCCTACGTTAGGCGGCCCGCTCGCCCGCCCGCCACGCATTTAGGACCGAGCCCGGCCGAGGTCAGACGGCGTTCGTACGCAGCCGGTCGCGGGCCTCCATCAGGGCGAAGCCCAGCAGGTTCAGACCGCGCCAGCGGGACGGGTCCAGGGCGCGCTCGTCGTCCGCCGCCAGCCCGATGCCCCAGATGCGGTCCATCGGGCTCGCCTCCACCAGCACGCGGTTCCCGGTGGACAGCAGGTACCCGCGCAGCTGCGGGGTCGAGGCGAACTTGTGCACGCTGCCCTCCACCACCAGCGCGAACCGCTCCTGCTCCCATATCGCCGCGTCGAAGCCGCGCACCAGCCGCCCGGCCTTCTTGGCCTCAGCCGGAGTCCTCGCCTCCAGCGCTGCGCGCTCCCCCTCGGGGTCGCCGAACAGCCGAGCCTTGCCGGCCATCATCCAGTGCTCGGCCGTGGCATAACGGACATCACCCACGGTGAACTCGGACGGCCACCACTGGCTCAGGCAGCTGGGCCCGAGCGTCCCGTCCGGGCGCGGCCGGTGCCCCCAGAACGGCAGGTACTTCACCCGCTCACCACGGCTGACCTGCTCGATCAACTTGTCGATCATCTCCATGCACGCGAGTCTGACAGTCGCCACTGACACTTCGTACGGGATTTGGGACGTGCCTCGACACATGGTCGACCGATTCCGTCGCGTAATCAAAAGGCAACAACGGAATCACTTGGCGGTGGGGGACACCTCTGCCAGGATCGGCACTCAATTCGAGCTGAAGCTACGGAGAGCGTGAGAGCGTCATGGGTAATCGCTTCCAGGTCAAGGACCGCTTCGCAGACGGCGCGCAGTACATCGACGGGCAGCTCAGGCCGGGTACCTCCGGCCGGTCGCACACCATCGTGAACCCTGCGACGGGCGAGGAGGTGCTCACGTACGAGCTCGCCTCCACCGCCGACGTCGACGCGGCCGTGGCAGCCGCCAAGCGGGCCTTCCCGGCCTGGGCCGCAGCAACTCCCGGTGAGCGTTCGGACGCCCTGCACCGGCTGGCCGCCGTGCTGGCCGAGCAGGCGGAGGACTTCGCGTACGCCGAGTCCCTGCAGTGCGGCAAGCCGATCAAGCTGTCCACCGAGTTCGACGTACCGGGGACCATCGACAACACCGCCTTCTTCGCGGGCGCCGCCCGGCATCTGCAGGGGCAGGCGGCAGCTGAGTACTCAGGAGACCACACCTCCTACGTGCGCCGCGAGGCCATCGGGGTCGTCGGCTCCATCGCGCCCTGGAACTATCCCCTCCAGATGGCCGCCTGGAAGATCCTTCCGGCGATCGCCGCGGGCAACACGATCGTCCTCAAGCCCGCCGAGCTGACCCCGCTCACCTCCCTGATGTTCGCCCAGGCGGCCAAGGACGCGGGCCTGCCCGACGGCGTGGTCAACATCGTCACCGGCGCGGGCCGGGACGCGGGCGAGCACCTGGTCGGGCACCCGGACGTGGTCATGACCTCCTTCACCGGTTCCACCGCCGTCGGCAAGCGGGTCGCCGAGATCGCCACCGCCACCGTCAAGCGGCTCCACCTGGAGCTCGGCGGCAAGGCGCCCTTCCTGGTCTTCGACGACGCCGACCTGGAGGCCGCCGCGCACGGCGCCGTCGCCGCGTCCCTGATCAACACCGGCCAGGACTGCACCGCCGCCACCCGCGCGTACGTCCAGCGCCCCCTGCACGACGCCTTCGTCGCGCGCGTGGCCGAGCTGATGGAGACCGTCCGCCTCGGCGACCCCTTCGATCCGGCCACCGACCTCGGCCCCCTGGTCTCGCACGCCCAGCGCGACCGGGTCGCCGGCTTCGTGGAGCGCGCCCGCGGCTACGCCACCGTCGTCACCGGCGGGGAGATCCCGGCGGGCGAGCTCGCCGAGGGCGCGTACTACCGGCCCACCCTCGTCTCCGGCGCCGCCCAGGACAGCGAGGTCGTCCAGTCCGAGATCTTCGGCCCGGTCCTCGTCGTCCTGCCCTTCGACACCGACGACGAGGGCATCGAGCTGGCCAACGACACCCCGTACGGCCTCGCCGCCTCCGCCTGGAGCCGCGACGTCTACCGGGCCGGCCGAGCCACCCGCGAGATCAAGGCGGGCTGCGTCTGGGTCAACGACCACATTCCGATCATCAGCGAGATGCCCCACGGCGGCTACAAGGCGAGTGGCTTCGGAAAGGACATGAGCGCCTACTCCTTCGAGGAGTACACGCAGGTCAAGCACGTGATGTACGACAACACGGCGGTCGCCGCGAAGGACTGGCACCGCACCATTTTCGGGGACCGCATCTAACCGTCCACGGCTTTGCCGAGTGGCAGCCGGCCGCCTGACCAGCGGCGCCACCCCTCCCGAAAGGGCAGCTCATGGAGCAGTACGAGTCCGACCGTCTCTCGGCGGCGCAACTCGCCGCGATGCGGCGCAGCCTCACCAGTGGGCGGGGCGCCCTCACCCGCCGCTCACTGCTGCGCGCCTCCGGGGTCGGCGCGCTCACCCTCGGGGGTCTGGCCTCCCTGTCCGCCTGCGGCATCCCGCCGGCCAAGCGCGCGGGCGAGACGGCCGTCGCCTCCGACGACCACTCGGACCAGGAGAAGGAGATCAACTTCTCCAACTGGACCGAGTACATGGACACCAGCGAGGACGAGAAGACCCACCCCACGCTGGAGGAGTTCACTAAGCGCACCGGGATCAACGTCAAGTACACCGAGGACATCAACGACAACGTCGAGTTCTTCGGCAAGGTCCGCCCGCAGCTGGCGGCCGGCCAGGACACCGGCCGTGACCTGATCGTCGTCACCGACTGGCTCGCCGCCCGCATCATCCGGCTCGGCTGGGCGCAGAAGCTGGACCCCTCCCACCTTCCGCACGCCTACGCCAATCTGATCCCGCAGTTCCGCAACCCCGACTGGGACCCGGGCCGGTCGTACAGCTACCCCTGGACCGGCATCGACACCGTCATCGCCTACAACGCGAAGGCGACCGACGGCAAGAAGGTCGATTCCGTCACGCAGCTGCTCGACGACCCCTCCCTCAAGGGCCGCGTCGGCTTCCTCACCGAGATGCGCGACAGCGTCGGCATGACCCTGCTGGACCAGGGCAAGGACCCGGCGAACTTCACCACCGCCGACTACGACGCGGCCATCGGCCGGCTCCAGAAGGGCGTGGACACCAAGCAGATCCGCCGCTTCACGGGCAACGACTACACGTCGGACCTCGACAAGGGCGACCTCGCCGCCTGCCTGGCCTGGGCCGGCGACATCATCCAGCTCCAGGCCGGCAACCCGGACATCAAGTACGCGATCCCGGCGCCCGGTTACATCACCTCCAGCGACAACCTGCTGGTCCCCGCCCACGCCCGGCACAAGGCGAACGCCGAGAAGCTCATCGACTTCTACTACGAGCCGCCGATCGCCGCCCAGCTGGCCGCGTTCATCAGCTACGTCTGCCCGGTCGAGGGCGTCAGGGAAGACCTTGCGAAGATCGATCCCGAGCTCGCGGACAACCCCTTGATCATTCCGGACAAGGCGATGGCGGCCAAGGCCCACGCCTTCCGCTCCCTCACCAGTGAGGAAGAGACCGCGTACGAAGAGAAGTTCGCCAAGCTCATCGGAGCCTGACGAACCCCCTCCCGTGCCGGCACCCGCGCCCCGCACCCTTCCGACGACACCACCACCGAAGGCCGCGACCCATGACTGACAAGACCGCGGGCGGCGACGTCCGCCTCGCCGGGATCAGCAAGCACTACGGCTCGTTCACCGCCGTGCACCCGCTGGATCTCACCATCCCCCAGGGCTCCTTCTTCGCCCTGCTCGGCGCCTCGGGCTGCGGGAAGACCACCACCCTGCGCATGATCGCCGGTCTGGAGGAGCCCTCCACCGGCACGGTCCACCTCGGCGACCGCGAGGTCACCCAGCTGCCGCCGTACAAGCGCCCCGTCAACACGGTGTTCCAGAGCTATGCGCTGTTCCCGCACCTGAACATCTACGAGAACGTGGCCTTCGGACTGCGCCGCCGGGGCATCAAGTCCGTCAAGAAGCAGGTCGAGGACATGCTCGAGCTGGTCGAGCTGGGCCAGTTCGCCCAGCGCAAGCCGCACCAGCTCTCCGGCGGGCAGCAGCAGCGCGTGGCCGTCGCCCGCGCGCTCATCAACCACCCGCAGGTGCTGCTCCTCGACGAGCCCCTCGGCGCCCTCGACCTCAAGCTGCGCCGCCAGATGCAGCTCGAGCTCAAGCGGATCCAGACCGAGGTCGGCATCACCTTCGTGCACGTCACGCACGACCAGGAAGAGGCCATGACCATGGCCGACACGGTCGCCGTGATGAACGGCGGCCGCGTCGAGCAGCTGGGCGCCCCCGCCGAGCTGTACGAGAACCCGAAGACCACCTTCGTCGCCAACTTCCTCGGCACCTCGAACCTCATCGAGGCCGAGGTCCTGGAGGCAGGCGGCGCCGATGTCATGGTCAGCTCGGCGGGAACGAAGCTCCGGCTGCCCGCGGCCCGGTGTTCGACGACCCCCAAGGCCGGCGGAAAGCTGCTGGTCGGGGTGCGTCCCGAGAAGATATCCCTGGTCCACGCGGACGAGGAGGACACCGTCGCGGCCGGCCGCAACAAGGTCCGCGGCACGATAGCCGCCTCCTCCTTCATCGGCGTCTCCACCCAGTACGTCATCGACAGCCAGGTCTGCCCCGAGCTGGAGGTGTACGTCCAGAACATCGAGCGCGACGCGCGCCTCGCCCCCGGCGCCGAGGTGGTCCTGCACTGGAACCCCGAGCACACCTTCGGGCTCGACGCGGCACAAGACATCGACGCGGGCATCGAGACGGTCGAGGAGGGCGCATGACCGCCACCGCCGCGCCGCCCGAGGCCCAGGCCCTCGCCGAACCCCCGGTCCACAAGCCGTCGCTGCGCAAGCGGCTGGTCCCGTACTGGCTGCTGCTCCCCGGCATCCTGTGGCTGCTGGTCTTCTTCGTCCTGCCGATGATCTACCAGGCCTCCACCTCGGTGCAGACCGGCTCCCTCGAAGAGGGCTTCCAGGTCACCTGGCACTTCCAGACGTACTGGGACGCCCTCACCGAGTACTACCCGCAGTTCCTGCGCTCCCTGCTGTACGCCGGCACCGCGACCGTGCTGTGCCTGCTGCTCGGGTACCCGCTGGCCTACCTGATCGCCTTCAAGGCGGGCCGCTGGCGAAACCTTTTGCTGGTGCTGGTCATCGCCCCGTTCTTCACCAGCTTCCTGATCCGCACGCTGGCCTGGAAGACGATCCTGGCCGACGGCGGCCCGGTGGTGGAGGTCCTCAACACCCTGCACGTCCTCGACGTCACCAGCTGGCTCGGGATGACCGAGGGGGAGCGGGTGCTCGCCACGCCGCTCGCCGTCGTCTGCGGTCTGACGTACAACTTCCTGCCCTTCATGATCCTTCCGCTCTACACCTCCCTGGAGCGGATCGACACCCGCCTCCACGAGGCGGCCGGGGACCTGTACGCCCGCCCCGCCACGACCTTCCGGAAGGTGACCTTCCCGCTCTCCATGCCGGGCGTGGTCTCCGGGACCCTGCTCACCTTCATCCCGGCGAGCGGCGACTACGTGAACGCCGAGCTGCTCGGCTCCACGGACACCCGGATGATCGGCAACGTCATCCAGTCGCAGTACCTGCGCATCCTCGATTACCCGACGGCCGCCGCGCTGTCCTTCATCCTCATGGCCATCGTGCTGATCATGGTCACCATCTACATCCGCCGAGCGGGGACGGAGGACCTGGTCTGATGCGTTGGCTCCGGCGCAATCTCGTCGTCATCTTCGGACTCGGCACGCTCGCGTACATGATCCTGCCGAACGTCGTCGTGACGGTCTTCTCCTTCAACAACCCCGCAGGGCGGTTCAACTACGCCTGGCAGGAGTTCTCGCTCGACGCCTGGAAGGACCCCTGCGGGGTCGCCGACCTGTGCGGCTCCCTGTCCCTTTCGCTCCAGATCGCCGTGTGGGCCACCATCGGCGCCACGGTCCTCGGTACGGCCATCGCCTTCGCGCTCGTCCGCTACCGCTTCCGGGCGCGCGGCGCGGTCAACTCGCTGATCTTCCTGCCGATGGCCATGCCCGAGATCGTGATGGCGGCCTCGCTGCTCGCCCTCTTCCTCAACATGGGCATCCAGCTGGGCTTCTGGACGATCCTGATCGCCCACATCATGTTCTGCCTCAGCTTCGTCGTCGCCGCCGTCAAGGCGCGCGTCCTGTCGATGGACCCGCGGCTGGAGGAGGCCGCCCGCGACCTCTACGCGGGCCCGGTGCAGACCTTCGTACGGGTCACCCTGCCGATCGCGGCACCCGGCATCGCGGCGGGCGCGCTGCTCTCGTTCGCTCTCTCGTTCGACGACTTCATCATCACCAACTTCAACTCGGGCAACACCGTCACCTTCCCCATGTTCGTGTGGGGATCGGCCCAGCGCGGTACGCCTGTCCAGATCAACGTCATCGGTACGGCGATGTTCGTCATCGCGGTGCTGGTGGTGCTCGCCGGCCAGATGGTCGGGAACCGCCGCAAGAACGCACAGCCCAAGTAACTCTGTAGGGAGTTGGAATCCATGGCCCCAGTCGCCATGCGAAGTGTTGCTCAATCGCTTTCCGAAGCACTGCCGGTCTCGTACTGGCTGGACGACCCCGGCAAGCCCGCCGCACAGCCGGCGCTGACCTCGGACGAGGCCTGCGACCTGCTCGTCATCGGCGGCGGGTACAGCGGACTGTGGACCGCGCTGATCGCCAAGGAGCGCGACCCCGCCCGGGACGTCGTCCTGATCGAGTCGAAGGAGGCGGGCTGGGCCGCCTCCGGACGCAACGGAGGCTTCTGCGCCGCCTCCCTCACGCACGGCCTCGCCAACGGAATGGCCCGCTGGCCGGGCGAGCTCGCCAAGCTGGAGGAGCTGGGCGCCCGCAACCTCGACGAGATCGAGGCGGCCATCGCCCGTTACGGCATCGACTGCGACTTCGAGCGCACCGGCGAGATCGACGTGGCCACCGAGCCCCACCAGGTCGAGGAGCTGCGCGAGCTGTACGAGGAGGCCGAGAAGCTGGGCCTCGCGGGCGGCTCGCGCTGGCTGGACCGCGAGGAGCTGCGCGCCGAGGTCGACTCGCCGACGTTCCTCGCGGGCCTGTGGGACACCGACGGCGTCGCCATGCTCAACCCCGCCAAGCTCGCCTGGGGCCTGAAGGAGGCCTGCCTGTCGCTGGGTGTGCGGATCTACGAGAACACCCGCGGGCTGTCGCTGGCCACCTCGGGCGCCGGAATGGCCGTACGCACCCCGTACGGGCGGGTCTACGCCCGGCGGGTGGCACTGGGCACGAACATCTTCCCGTCCCTGGTCAAGCGGATCCGCCCGTTCACGGTCCCGGTCTACGACTACGCGCTGATGACCGAGCCGCTGACCGCCGAACAGCTGGGGGCCATCGGCTGGCAGAACCGCCAGGGTCTGGGTGACAGCGCCAACCAGTTCCACTACTTCCGCATCACACCGGAGAACCGCATCCTGTGGGGCGGCTACGACGCCATCTACCCCTACCGCGGCAAGCTCGACTCCGAGTACGACCACCGCCCCGAGACGTACCTCAAGCTGGCGCAGCACTTCTTCAGCGCGTTCCCGCAGCTGGAGGGCATCAAGTTCAGCCACGCCTGGGGCGGGGCCATCGACACCTGCTCCCGCTTCTCCGCCTTCTTCGGCACCGCGCACGGCGGCAAGGTCGCCTACGCGGCCGGCTACACCGGGCTCGGTGTCGGCGCCACCCGCTTCGGCGCCGACGTGATGCTGGACCTGCTGGACGGGGCCCGCACCGAGCGGACCGAGCTGGAGATGGTGAAGTCCCGGCCGATGCCGTTCCCGCCGGAGCCCTTCGCCTGGACCGGGATCACCCTCACCAAGTGGTCCCTGGCCCGGGCGGACGCCCGCGGCGGCCGCCGCAACCTGTGGCTGAAGGCCCTGGACAAGCTCGGCCTGGGCTTCGACAGCTGACCGCAGTGACCGGAGCCCGTGACCGCACGACTTTCCGTACGCCCCCGGCGCGTGCTGCGGTTCATGCCGCGAGCCGCTTCACCACCACGGGGTAGCGAAACCCGCGTCATCGCAGGGCCCGGCCCCGCTCTCTCCCGGTGAGGACACCTCACCCCAGAGAACGGAGGCCGGGCGATGCAGGGCTCGGAGATCAGGACCGCGGTGGCATGGCTCGTATCGGTGGCACCGGACCCCGACACCTGCCGGTGGGAGTGGGAGCGCAACCCCCTCGGGGTCACCCTGCTGCCCGCCGGCCGGCACTGGGACGTGCTGATCCTGCCCGGGGAGCTGGGGCAGGCCGCCCTCGACGTCCTGGCGCAGTCCCTCCACCGGCCCGGCCCGGTGCTCGCCGACTTCGCCGACTCGCGGCTGGGCTTCTTCGTGCCCCCGGGCACGGCGTCCCGCTGGATCGGCACCGGCGTACGGGGAGCCGGGCGCGGGACCTGGATCGTGGTCCCGTACCCCGGCCGGGACACGGGCGGGGTGCGCTGGCTGGTGGTCCCGGACGGCCGCGGGACGCTCACCGATCCGGTGCTGCTGGAGCTCGCGATGCACGAGGCCGCGGCCCGGGCGGTGGGGGAGGAGAGCCGGAAGCCTTGACAAGGGCATTGGTCTGGACCATGTTGGGCGCCGCTGCCGCTTCACCGGCGGCCTGGCTCCATCCCCCCATGTTCCGGAGGCAGTTGTGCGCAGACCCCCAACCAGAATCGGCGTGTTGTTCACCGCGGCCGCCCTCGCGGTGGCCGGCTTCCTCGCCGCGGGCCAGCCGGCCGCCGCGGCCGACGCCGACCTCGCCCGCAACGGCGGCTTCGAAGCCGGACTCGACGGCTGGAGCTGCTCGGCCGGCAGCGGAGCCGTCGTCACCACCCCCGTCCACGGCGGAAGTTCCGCCCTCAAGGCCACCCCGGCCGGCCAGGACAACGCCCGCTGCTCCCAGACCGTCACCGTCAAGCCGGATTCCACGTACACGCTCGGTGCCTGGCTGCAGGGCGCGTACGTCTACCTCGGCGCGGCCGGGACCGGTACCACCGACGTGTCCACCTGGACGCAGACACCGGGCACCTGGAAGCAGCTGAGCACGACGTTCCGCACCGGCGCGGCCACCACGTCCGTGACGATCTACACGCACGGCTGGTACGGCCAGCCGGCCCACCTCACGGACGACGTCACGCTCGTCGGCCCCGACCCGGGCGGCTCCGGGCCCGGCCAGCCCCAGCCCCCGGCCGTCCCCACCGGCCTGACCGCATCCGGCGCCACCGCGAGCAGCATCGACCTCTCCTGGGCGGCCGTATCCGGCGCCACCTCGTACAAGCTCCACCGGGACGGTGCCGCGCCCGTGAGCGTCACGGGGACCTCGGCGACGGTCACCGGACTCGCCGCATCCACCTCGTACACCTTCCAGGTCAGCGCGGTGAACGCGGCCGGCGAGTCCGCGAAGAGCGCCCCCGTCCCGGCCTCCACGACGAGCGGCGGCGGCAACCCGGGCAACCCCGGCCTGCCGGCCCACGCCCTGGTCGGCTACCTCCACGCGAGCTTCGCCAACGGCTCCGGCTATGTCCGGATGGCCGACGTCCCCGCCTCCTGGGACGTCATCAACCTCGCGTTCGGCGAACCGACGTCGGTGACCTCGGGGGACATCCGCTTCTCGCTCTGCCCTGCGAGCGAATGCCCGGGCGTGGAATCCCCGGCCGAGTTCAAGGCCGCCATCAAGGCCAAGCAGGCGGCGGGCAAGAAGGTCCTGATCTCGATCGGCGGCCAGAACGGGCAGGTCCAGCTCGCCACCACGGCCGCCCGCGACACCTTCGTGTCCTCCGTCAGCAAGATCATTGATGAGTACGGGCTCAACGGGCTCGACATCGACTTCGAGGGCCACTCGCTCTCCCTGGCCACGGGCGACACCGACTTCCGCGCCCCCACCACCCCGGTGATCGTCAACCTGATCTCGGCGGTCAGGACCCTCAAGGCCAAGTACGGCCCGGACTTCGTCCTGACCATGGCCCCGGAGACCTTCTTCGTCCAGCTCGGCTACCAGTACTACGGCTCCGGCCCCTGGGGCGGCCAGGACCCGCGCGCCGGCGCCTACCTTCCGGTCATCCACGCCCTGCGCGACGACCTCACCCTGCTCCACGTCCAGGACTACAACTCGGGCTCCATCATGGGCCTCGACAACCAGTACCACTCCATGGGCGGGGCCGACTTCCACATCGCCATGACCGACATGCTGCTCACCGGGTTCCCGGTCGCGGGCAACACCGCGCGCGTCTTCCCGCCGCTGCGCCCGGACCAGGTGGCGATCGGCCTCCCGGCCACAGCGAACGCGGGCAACGGCCACACCTCGCCCGCCGAGGTGAACAAGGCGCTGGACTGCCTGACGAAGAAGACCGACTGCGGGACCTACCAGACGCACGGCACCTGGCCCGCCCTGCGCGGCCTGATGACCTGGTCGATCAACTGGGACCGCTTCGGCAGCTGGGAGTTCAGCCGCAACTTCGACGCCTACTTCGGGGGTTAGCCGAAGCCGTGCCGGAGTCTTCCCCGGACTCCGGCGCGGCCGCTCCTAGTCGCCCGAGCAGCCGAAGATCCCCACGTGCGTGACCTCGTCTCCCGTGTACAGGAGCACGTACAGCCCGGTCCACCGTCTACGGCACTCGCCGATCAGGCTCTGCTCGTACTCCGTGTGGCTCATCGACGCGTTCGCCGCCGCCATCACCTCCCGGTACCGCTCGACGCTCGGCCGGTCCGTGCCGAAGTGGTGCAGCGCCCGGTCGGCCGGGAGGGGCCGGACGGTGCCGTCCTCCTCCGGGCCCGGGGAAACCCGTACGACGTCGAGGATCGTGTGCGTGCCCTGGGTGCCCATGAACTCGTGGTCGGCCCAGAGTGCGGCCAGGTCCGGGTAGTCGTCCATCTCGCCGAACTCCTCTGCGAACACCCGGGCATGAAGGGCGGTCAGCGAGGCCTCGACGCTGCCCTCGTACTCCGTCACGTAGTCCCACCCGCTGGCACCCATCGCGCGCCTCCGCCTTCCGTAGAGGAGATGTCCCAAGACGGGCGTCAGGCTAGGCGGAGGGTCTGACAGTGCGGCGTACGGCGCGTGTGACGGCCAGCAGCAGGGGCGTGCACAGGAAGCAGCTGGCCAGTGCGTCCAGGGGCCAGTGCCAGCCGCGCAGGATCAGGCCGGTGGCCGTGGCGGCCGTCAGGAGGAGGGCGGCGGCCATCGGCCACGCGCGGCGGGTGTACGGGCCGATCAGCAGCGCCGCGCCGATGTAGGCGACGGCAGAGGTGGCGGTGTGGCCGGAGGGGTAGTAGCCGGCGGCCCAGGGCTCCAGGGGCCCCGGACGGGCGGTCCACTCCTTCAGCGGCACGATCACGGCCGGGACCAGGGCCATCGCCAGCCCCGCGGTCAGGGCGGGGGCCCAGGCGCGGGAGCGGCGGACGGAGTACGCCATCGCCAGCACCAGGACCGGCACGGCGACCGGGACGTTGCCGAGGTCGGAGAGGCGCTCGGTGACGGAGTCGGGGACCGTGCGGACCAGGGCGCGGCTGAGGCGCTCGTCCGGCGTGAGCAGCGGACCCGAGACCAGGACCTGCCAGGTCGTCAGGACGAGCCCCAGCAGGGAGAGAAGGAGGAGAATGGCCGGCCGTCCCGGAACAGGGGGGATGGTTCCGGGACGGCCGCCCGGATCGGGTTGCCGAGCGCCCCGGGGGGTTTGGGGCGAACGGCCGTCCGATCGGTGAGGAGTGTGCGCGAACGCAGGCCCAGTGCGGCGCTGGGGAAGCCCGGTACTGGTTTCGCCCCCGGTTTCCCGGGAGCGGGGTGTCTCACTCATCTGCAGAAACCGTACGGCAGCGGACAGGGGACCGACAGCAGGATCGCGCTCCTGCCATCGGCCCCCCACATCTTCTTCACAGCGTCCGCCCGTTACCGGGGGTACCGGCGGGCTCTCGTGTTCGGAAGGTCGCTCAGACGTCCGTGCCGATGGCCGCGAACGCCGCCTCGATGAGGTCCAGGCCCTCGTTCAGCAGGTCCTCGCCGATGACGATCGGGGGGAGGAAGCGGAGCACGTTGCCGTAGGTGCCACAGGTGAGGACGAGCAGGCCCTCGGCGTGGCAGGCCTTGGCGAGCGCGCCGGCCGCCTCCGGGAACGGGGTCTTCGAGACGGGGTCCTTGACCAGCTCGATCGCGATCATGGCGCCGCGGCCGCGGATGTCGCCGATGATGTCGTACTTCTCCTGCATGGCCGTCAGGCGGGCCTTCATGACGGACTCGATCTTCTTCGCCGCGGCGTTGAGGTCGAGCTCCTTCATCGTCTCGATGGAGCCCAGCGCACCGGCGCAGGCCACCGGGTTGCCGCCGTAGGTGCCGCCCAGGCCGCCCGCGTGCGCGGCGTCCATGATCTCGGCGCGGCCGGTCACGGCGGCGAGCGGCAGACCGCCCGCGATGCCCTTGGCGGTGGTGATCAGGTCCGGGACGATGCCCTCGTCCTCGCACGCGAACCACTGGCCGGTGCGGCAGAAGCCGGACTGGATCTCGTCGGCGACGAAGACGATGCCGTTGTCGTTGGCGAACTTCACGATCGCCGGCAGGAAGCCCTTGGCCGGCTCGATGAAGCCGCCCTCGCCGAGGAGCGGCTCGATGATGATCGCGGCGACGTTGTCGGCGCCGATCTGCTTGGCGATCTGGTCGATCGCCTGGGCGGCGGCCTCGGGGCCGCAGTTCTCGGCGCCGGTGGGCCAGCGGTAGCCGTAGGCGACCGGGACGCGGTAGACCTCGGGGGCGAACGGGCCGAAGCCGTTCTTGTACGGCATGTTCTTCGAGGTCAGCGCCATCGTCAGGTTCGTACGGCCGTGGTAGCCGTGGTCGAAGACGACGACGGCCTGGCGCTTGGTGTACGCACGGGCGATCTTGACGGCGTTCTCGACGGCCTCGGCGCCGGAGTTGAACAGCGCCGACTTCTTCGCGTGGTTGCCCGGGGTCAGCTCGGCGAGGGCCTCGCAGACCTCGACGTAGCCCTCGTACGGCGTGACCATGAAACAGGTGTGGGTGAAGTCCGCGAGCTGCGCGGAGGCGCGGCGCACGACGGCCTCGGCGGAGGCGCCGACGGAGGTCACGGCGATGCCGGAACCGAAGTCGATCAGGCGGTTGCCGTCGACGTCCTCGATGATGCCGCCGCCCGCGCGGGCCGTGAAGACGGGGAGCACGGAGCCCACGCCGCCGGCGACCGTCTCGAGACGGCGGGCCTGCAGCTCCTGCGACTTGGGGCCGGGGATCGCGGTGACGATGCGGCGCTCCTGCGGAACAGCGGTCATAGAGGGCTCCTGGGGGGTGTTTTCGGACGCACTTGTGTCTTTGTCCGCAGGCTAGGCCCGGGGGAGGGGGTACGGCATGCTCCGTTCGGGAGTGGTGCCCGCGTGTCCTTGTCCGTGACGGCCATAGGAAGGACATGCCGCATGTCTTGTGGACGCTGCGGCAGTACAGGCCGGTACGGGCCCACGGCCGCCTCCGGGCAACTACATTGAGCGACGCAGCGCAGGCACGGGCAGGGGGCAGGGGTTTCATGGACACCGACGGCACGTACGGCACGGACGAGAAGCGGCCGCCGCGCGCCGGGCACGTCCCGCGGCCCGCCGGCCCGCCGCCCGCACTCCCGCCGAAGCCCGCCCACGCCCCCGCCGACCCCGGCCCGTCCCTCGCCGACTGGCTGCGCACGCCGCGACCCGCGGCGGGGCCCGGTGTCTGGCGCTCGGGATACGTGGCGCGGACCGATGAGGAGCCCCAGGTGGTCTCCGAGCGCACCCTGCTCAGCGGCGCCGTCATCTCGCTGCTCGCCTGCATGCTGGTCTGGTCGCTCTTGCGGAACGGGTACATCCCCCAGTGGAGGGTTCCGCCCCGTCTCTTCACCCCGAATGACTGGTGGCCGCCTCTGGGCAGGGACCCGATGCTTGGCTCGGCCGGGGACGTCGCCATGCGGTCGTACGAGGTGCTGGTCATCTCCGGCCTGCTCTACGGTTTCGGACGGCTCGGCAATTGGCGGGCTGCTTGGAGGCGCCTCGTGGTGGCGCGGGGCCGGGTGCTCCAAGCGGTTGCGGCTGCTGTCGGGGCTCTGGCCGCGCTCGGGCTTCTGGCGCAGCACGCTGTACCCCTGAGGCAATTCGTGTACTCCCTGCTACCCCTGTACGGAGCGGGGAGGGAACGTGCCCTCTCCCTCATGAACAGCGCAGACACCGCCGTGTATGCGGTCGTCATCCTGCTCTTCGTCTGGATCGGACTGCGCCGCCATGCCGACCCCTCCGGCCAGGGGGGCCGCACTGCAGAGTCCAGGGAGGCGCCCCGGATTGCGCCGGGCGGTCCCGACGATCCCGTTGCGTGGCCGCAGGTGCGTGGGGCCGGGCTCGGGGAGACCGCCGACCGGCTCGGGGCCGAGGCCGGGTCCGGGCGGATGAACGACGTGGACTACGCGCGGATCCGGCGCGCCTGGGAGTCCGTACGGGCCGAGCCCGCGCGGGCCACGGCCTTCGCCGACGCCGTGCGCGACAAGGGCGCGGGCGCCTGCGTCCACCCGTCCGGGGCCCGGGACCTCCCCGTCCGGGCCGCGCGGCACGATCTGCTGGCCCGGCAGGTGCTGCTCGGCACGGTCGACGACAGCGAGCGCAACCCGTACGGCCGCCGCGGGACCCGCCTCGCCCTCGACCCCGCCGTGCTCGGCACCTCGCTGCTCGCCGTCGGCCCGTCCGGCGCGGGCAAGACCCGGCAGCTGGTGCGGCCCGTCGTCGAATCGCTCGCCCTCCAGGCGCTGGCCGGACAGGCCGCCGTCATCGCCGTCGCCTCGGCCGGCGCCCAGCTCGGGCCGGACACCGCGTACGACGTCGTGGTCCGCGTCGGCGACCCCGACTCCGTCTACGACCTCGACCTCTACGGCGGCACCACCGATGCCGACGAGGCGGCCACCCTGCTCGCCGAGGCCTTCGTCGGTGACGTCCCCGGCCTGGAGGTGCGCCGGGCCGCGACGGCCCTCGCCCAGCTGCTCGGCCCGTTCCGGGCGGCGTACGGCCGCTTCCCCGCCGTGCCCGAACTGCGCGAACTGCTCGACCGGGTACCCGAGGCCCTCGGCGGACTGCGCACCGCCCTCGAAGCCGCCGGGCAGCAGGTGATGCTCCGTGAACTCGACGCACGCGAACGGCAGTACGCGGCCCAGGGCGACCCGGGACCGGCCCTCGCGGACCGGGTGGCCCTGCTGGACCGGCCCGCCTTCGCCGGCTTCTTCGACACCACCGGGCAAGGGCGGCCGTTCTCGCTGCGCGCCCTCGAACACCCGCTGCGCGTCCGCATCGACCTGCCCGAGCGCGGGCACGCCGACGCCTCCCGGATCCTGGCCCGGCTGCTCCTCGCGCAGTTCAACGCCTCGGCCGCGGCCCGCGCCGACCGGTCCCTGTTCGCGTTCCTCGCCTTCGACGACGCCTCGCACACCCTGACCCCGCAGACCGTGCGGGGCCTGCAGCGGCTGCGTTCGGCGAACGCCGGCGTACTGCTGACGCTCCGCACGCTGGACGACGTACCGGAGGCGCTGCGCACCCCGCTGCTCGGGGCGGTCGGCTGCCGGATGGCCTTCTCCGGGGTCACCACCTGGGACGGCAAGCGCTTCGCGGAGGCCTGGGGCACCGAGTGGGTGGAGACGCGCGACGTCACCCACCGGACCGTCTTCGCCGACCAACCGCTGACCCGGGCCATCCACGCCTTCCGCAAGCTGGTCACCGGCAAGGCCGTGACCACGGACGCGGTGACCGTGCGCCAGGTGGAGCGGGAGCGGTGGTCGGCCTCCGAGCTGGCGCACGCCGTACCGCCCGGGTACGCGGTGCTCTCGCTGACCTCGGTCCGCGGCGAGCGGGCTGCCCCGCTGCTGGTCCGACTGGCCGCGACGGGCTGAGCCGACCCGTACGAGGTGGCAGAATCGAGGGGAGTCGTTCATACGACAAGGCGAAATTCCGCGCCGCGCCCCTCCTTCCTCTAAGGCCCCTGGTATCCGATGCCGCTCACCCTCGCCTCGCTCGTCCAGCACTCGGCGCTCAAGCTGAGCGTCCGGGCGGGGGAGAACCGCCTGGACACCCCCGTCCGCTGGGCCCACGTCAGTGAGCTCGCCGACCCCGTCCCCTATATGGAGGGCGGGGAACTGCTCCTGATCACCGCGATGAAGCTGGACGCGGAGGATCCGCAGGAGATGCGCCGGTACGTACGCCGCCTCGCCGCGGCCGGGGTCGTAGGTATCGGCTTCGCCGTCGGCGTGAACTACGAGGCGGTCCCGGAGGCGCTGGTCGAGGCCGCGCGGGCCGAGGACCTGCCGCTGCTGGAGGTGCCGCGCAGGACCCCGTTCCTCGCGATCAGCAAGGCCGTCTCCGCGGCCCTCGCCGCGGACCAGTATCGCGCGGTGACCGCCGGCTTCGAGGCGCAGCGGGAGCTGACGCGGGCCGCGCTGTCCGCCGACGGCCCCGCCGATCTGCTGTCGAAGCTGGCGGCGCACGTGCACGGCTGGGCCGCCCTGTACGACACCTCGGGCGCGGTGGTCGCGGCCGCCCCGGAGTGGGCCGCCCGGCGGGCCGCCCGGCTGACCCCCGACGTGGAGCGGCTGCGGGAGCGGCCCGCGCCCGCGAGCGCGGTGGTGGGCGGCTCGGAGGACCGGGTCGAGCTCCAGTCGCTGGGCACGGGCCGGCGGGCCCGCGGCGCGCTCGCCGTCGGCACCGGCGCCCCGCTGGGCACGGCCGAGCGGTACGCCGTGCACTCGGCGGTGGCGCTGCTGACCCTGACCACGGAGCGGTCGCGGTCGCTGCACGACGCGGAGTCCCGGCTCGGGGCGGCGGTGCTGCGGATGCTGCTGGACGGGGAGGCCGAGCACGCCCGGGCGGTGGCCGGGGACCTGTACGGGGCTCTGCTGGAGGCGCCGTTCCGGCTGATCGTGGCGGAGCCGGCGCTGCCGGGGACGGCGCAGCCGGAGGGGCTGGCGCTGCTGGCCGACGCGGTGGAGTCGGCGGCAGCCCGTGCGGGGGAGGCGCTGCTGGTGGTGCCGGAGCCGGGGCGGCTGGTGGTGCTGGCGGCCGACGGGGGCTCGGCGGTGCAGGCGTGCGCGGAACACGCGGAGGCGCTGGAGTCGCGGCGCGGCCGGGAGGCGACGGGTCCGGAGCCGGACGAGCTGGTGGTCGGCCTGTCCGCTGCCGCGGTGCCTGCGGGGGTTTCGGCGGCCCTCAAGCAGGCCGACCAGGCGCTGGCCGTGGCCCGGCGGCGGGGGCGGCCGATGGTGGAGCACGAGGACCTGGCGGCGGGGTCGGTGCTCCCGCTGCTGGCGGACGAGGCGGTACGGGCCTTCGCGGACGGCACCCTGCGGGCGCTGCGCGAGCACGACGAGAAGGGGCGGGGGGATCTGGTGGCCTCGCTGCAGGCCTGGCTCTCGAGGCACGGGCAGTGGGATGCGGCCGCCGCCGATCTCGGCGTGCACCGGCATACGCTGCGGTACCGGATGCGGCGGGTGGAGGAGATCCTGGGGCGTTCCCTGGACGACCCGGACGTCCGCATGGAGCTGTGGCTCGCCCTCAAGACCACCTCGCCTGCGGCGTAGCCACGGGCTCCCGCTTGCGCGGGGGCGGGGAGAGGCGCCGCGCAGCGGCATCCTGCGGCGCGACAGTGACAAAGCGGCGCGGGGGAGGGCCCGCATGCTCCACCCCGGATAAACGCCGAAACCCGGACGGAGTCCTACGGTGGAGGGGACAAGGACCCCGCACACACTCGAAGGGCCGGGATTCGCATGACTTCCACCCACGCCTTCTGGCTCGCCGGCCGCCAGGCCACCGGCGAGGACAGCTTCGACGTCCACTCCCCGTGGGACAACCGGCTCGTCGGCACCGTCAGCGTGCCCACCGACGCCCAGGTCGAAGAGGCCGTGGCCGCGGCGTACGCCGTGACGGCCGAGTTCTCCGCGACTCCCGCCCACGTCCGTGCCGCCGCCCTGGACCACGTGTCCAAGCGGCTCGTCGAGCGCACCGAGGAGATCGCCCAGCTGATCTCCGCCGAGAACGGCAAGCCCATCAAGTGGGCCCGCGGTGAGGTCGGCCGTGCGGTGTCCGTGTTCCGCTTCGCCGCCGAAGAGGCCCGCCGCTTCAACGGCGGAGAGGCCCAGCGCCTCGACACCGACGCCGGTGGCGTCGGCCGTCTCGCCCTGACCCGCCGCTTCGTCAAGGGCCCGGTCCTCGGCATCGCGCCGTTCAACTTCCCGCTGAACCTGTGCGCCCACAAGGTGGCCCCGGCCATCGCCGTCGGCGCGCCGATCATCCTGAAGCCGGCCCCGGCCACCCCGCTCTCCGGCCTGATCCTGGGCGAGCTGCTCGCCGAGACCGACCTCCCGGCCGGTTCCTGGTCGGTCCTGCCGGTCGCCAACGACAAGATGCCGGCCCTGGTGAAGGACGAGCGCCTGCCCGTCATCTCCTTCACCGGCTCCGACAAGGTCGGCTACGCCATCCAGCAGTCGGTGCCCCACAAGCACTGCACCCTGGAGCTCGGCGGCAACGCCGCAGCCGTGGTCCTGGACGACTGGTCCTCCGAGGCCGACCTCGACTGGGCCGCGACCCGTATCGCGACCTTCTCGAACTACCAGGCCGGCCAGTCCTGCATCTCCGTGCAGCGCGTGATCGCCGACGCCTCCGTCTACGACCGCCTCGTCGAGAAGGTCGTGGCCAAGGTCCAGGCCCAGGTCACCGGTGACCCGTCCGACTCCGCCACCGACGTCGGCCCCCTCGTCTCCGAGGACGCCGCCAAGCGGGTCGAGTCCTGGGTCGACGAGGCGATCTCCGCCGGAGCGAAGCTGCTCACCGGCGGCAAGCGCGAGGGTGCTTCGTACGAGCCGACCGTCGTCGCCGACCTGCCCGCCGACACCACCCTCGCCGTCGAGGAGGTCTTCGGGCCGGTGCTGACGCTGACGAAGGTCGAGAACACCGACGAGGCCTTCGCCGCCGTCAACGACTCGAAGTTCGGCCTGCAGACCGGCGTCTTCACCCGGAACATCCAGACCGCGTTCCGCGCCCACCGCGAGCTCGAGGTCGGCGGTGTGATCGTCGGCGACGCGCCGTCCTACCGCGCCGACCAGATGCCGTACGGCGGCGTCAAGCAGTCGGGCGTCGGCCGCGAGGGTGTCCGCTACGCGATGGACGACTACACGTACGAGCGGGTCCTGGTCCTGACCGGCCTCGACATCTGATTCTCGTACGGCCAAAAGCCGACGGCCGGAGCCCACTGTGCGGGGGCTCCGGCCGTCCCCCTTTTCCTTTTGGCCCGGTTCGCCTCCGGGGCGCCTTTGCCGGCTCCAGGAGCCCGTGCGTCCTCGAAGCCGCTCGTCCTCGCGGTTTCTCCGGGCGCTCGGCCTCCTTCGCCGGCGCGCCCCTTCGGCTCATTCGCCAGGATCTGGCCGGCGGGCCCTTCGGCTCACTCGCGGGGAGGTAGCCGCCCGGCCGGGCTCGATTTCCCTCACTCGGACCGCCCCGGCTTTTCCCGGAGGGCCGGAGAGGGTACGACTCACAGGTAGCACCGGCCAGTAGGCCGGTACCACCGACTCCGGCGGCGAGGTGAGTCCCCTCATGTCCGCAACACAGCCCAAGGTGACCGAGCGCGAGGCACGGCAGGTCGCGGAAGCGGCCCGGGAACAGGACTGGCGCAAGCCCAGCTTCGCCAAGGAACTCTTCCTGGGGCACTTCCGGCTCGACCTGATCCACCCGCACCCGATGCCGGCGGACGAGGACGTCCGGCGCGGCGAGGCCTTCCTGGCCCGGCTGCGGGCGTTCTGCGAGACCGAGATCGACAGCGCGCGCATCGAGCGCGAGGCCAAGATCCCCGACGAGACCGTGCGCGGGCTCAAGGAGCTCGGGGCCCTCGGCATGAAGATCGACCCCAAGTACGGGGGCCTGGGCCTCACCCAGGTGTACTACAACAAGGCGCTGGCGCTCGTGGGTTCGGTCAGCCCCGCCATCGGGGCCCTGCTCTCCGCCCACCAGTCGATCGGCGTCCCGCAGCCGCTGAAGATGTTCGGCACGCAGGAGCAGAAGGAAACCTTCCTGCCGCGCTGCGCGACCACCGCCATCAGCGCCTTCCTGCTCACCGAGCCGGACGTCGGCTCCGACCCGGCGCGGCTGGCCACCACCGCCGTCCCCGACGGCGAGGACGGGTACGTCCTCGACGGGGTGAAGCTCTGGACCACCAACGGGGTCGTCGCGGACCTGCTGGTGGTGATGGCCCGGGTGCCGAAGTCGGAGAACCACCGGGGCGGGATCACCGCGTTCGTCGTCGAGGCCGATTCCCCCGGGATCACCGTCGAGCACCGCAACGCCTTCATGGGCCTGCGCGGCCTGGAGAACGGCCTCACCCGCTTCCATCGGGTCAGGGTGCCCGCCTCGCAGCGCATCGGCGCCGAGGGCGCCGGGCTCAAGATCGCGCTGACCACCCTGAACACCGGCCGGCTGTCCCTGCCCGCCATGTGCGTCGGCGCGGGGAAGTGGTGCCTGAAGATCGCCCGCGAATGGTCCGGCGTCCGCGAGCAGTGGGGCCGCCCGGTCGCCCGGCACGAGGCCGTCGGGGCCAAGATCTCCTTCATCGCCGCCACCACCTTCGCCCTCGAGGCGGTCGTCGACCTGGCCTCCCAGATGGCCGACGAGGACCGCAACGACATCCGCATCGAGGCCGCCCTCGCCAAGCTCTACGGCAGCGAGATGGCCTGCCTGATGGCAGACGAGCTGGTCCAGATCCGCGGCGGGCGCGGATTCGAAACCGCCGAGTCGCTGGCCGCCCGCGGCGAGCGCGCCGTCCCCGCCGAGCAGATGCTGCGCGACCTGCGCATCAACCGGATCTTCGAGGGCTCCACCGAGATCATGCACCTGCTGATCGCCCGCGAGGCCGTCGACGCCCACCTGTCGGTCGCCGGCGACCTCATCGACCCCGAGAAGGCCCTCGGCGACAAGGCCAGGGCCGGAGCCCGCGCCGCCGGGTTCTACGCCCGCTGGCTGCCCAAGCTCGCCACCGGCCCCGGCCAGGTCCCCGGCGCGTACCGGGCCTTCCACCCCGGCGGCCACCCCGACCTCTCCGTCCACCTGCGCTACGTCGAGCGCAGCGCCCGCAAACTCGCCCGGTCCACCTTCTACGCCATGTCCCGCTGGCAGGGCCGCATGGAGACCAAGCAGGGCTTCCTCGGCCGGATCGTCGACATCGGCGCCGAGCTCTTCGCGATGAGCGCCGCCTGCGTGCGCGCCGAGCAGCTGCGCGCCTCCGGGGAGCACGGCCGCGAGGCCTACCAGCTGGCGGACGCCTTCTGCCGGCAGTCCCGGATCCGCGTCGAGGAGCTCTTCGGCAGGCTCTGGTCCAACACCGACGACCTGGACCGCAAGGTCGTCGCCGGGGTGCTCTCCGGAACCTACACCTGGCTCGAGGAGGGCGTGCTCGACCCCTCCGGCGACGGCCCCTGGATCGCGGACGCCACCCCCGGCCCGTCGACTCAGAAGAACGTCCACCGCCCCATCCGCTGACCTGCGATCATCGCCGGGTGCCCGTCAGGCGTACGACACTGGCGACAGGGAACCCGGGGAAGCGGATGCATGTGAACGTGGACAGGGAGAGCCGACGGCTCGCCTGGTGCGTGGCGCTCCTGCTGCGCCACGCACCGGACGCCGTCGCCTCCGACCTCCTCGGGCGGCTCGACGCGCCCACCCGCCGGTTCCTGTGCCGGGACGAGTACCTCCCGGCCTCCGCGGTCACCCTGCTGCTGCGCGAGGGAACCGACGAGGACCGCCGCACCATCGCCCGCAGCCCGCAGGTGCACGGCCGCCCCCTGCCCGGCCTCCCCGGCCCCGCGCGGTACGCGGCCCGCCCCGGCCCCTCGCCGGAGCTGCTGGCCACTTTCAGCGCCGAGCTCGGCCGCCCGCTCGGGCCGCCGACGGCCGGCGCCGAGCCCGCCGCGCCGCCGCTGACCGGCAGCGAGCCCGCCGGGCCGCCGACGGCCGGCAGCGAGCCCGCCGCGCCGCCGCTGACCGGCAGCGAGCCCGCCGGGCCGCCGCTGACCGGCGCCGAGCTCGTCGGGCTGCTGCGCCGGCACGGCAGCCGCCGGCCGCGCATCCCGCTCGACGTGCTGGCCCTCCCGTACGAGCTCGACACCGAGACCCTGCTGCGCGAGCACGCCCGCGCCCCGCTGCCGCCCGGCTCCGTGGAGGCCCTGCTGCTGGTCGCCGATCTGGACCGGCGGGCCCGGCTCGCCCTGCTCGACACCCGCGCGCAGGCCTCGTACGGGCCGGCATGGCACCGGCCGGCGGTCCGCGCCGTCCGGACCGGCACCCTGACCTTCGACGAGCTCGCGGCGGCCGTCGCGCCGGCCCACCGGGCCCTGCTGCTCGGGCAGGCCCACGCCGCCGGCGGCCTCGGCTGGAACCTGGCCGAGTGGGCCGGGATGCGCTCGGCCCTGCTGCGGGTGCTGCGCCCGCAGCTCGGCGACGACCCGAGGCTGTGGGCCGAGCTGCAGCGGCACGCCCCCGGGTTCACCGGCACCCTGCCCGAGCTGGCGGCCGCGGTCGCCGCCGGGACCGCGCCGCCGCCGCAGCCGGAGGGCGCGATACCCGGCCTCGCCGGGGCCGTGGACGCCCTCGCGCCGGGATCCGCGTGGGAGCCGGACGACAGCGTGAACCGCGAGCTGGCCCTCGCGAGCCTCGGAGTGCCCAACGCCATGGGCGATCTGCGCGAGGACATCCGGTGGGTCCGCGCCTGCCTCGACGACGGCATCCTGGCCGGCGCCGACGTGATCCGGCACAAGGCCCCCGCTGCCTGGGCCCTGGACGAGGGCCACTGGCTGGGGGAGGTGGACCACCCCGACCGCCACGACCACCACCCGGCGGTCCTCGCCGCCCGCGCCGAGGCGGACCGGCTGTTCGAAGCCGCCCTCGGTGGCGAGGCCGACGCCTGGTGGCGGGCCGCCCGCGCGCTCCCGGACTTCGCCGGGACGCTGCCCGAACTGCTCGCCGGCGCCGTTCACGGGGACTCCGTGTCCAACCGCTCCTGAGTTGCGGCAACAATGGGGGGCATGAGCGACCGCCCAGCCCCCCTCGCCGATCCGCACCTCCTCTTCGACCCCGCGGCCGGCCGGCGGGACATCGTCATCCTCGGGTCCACCGGGTCCATCGGGACCCAGGCCATCGACCTCGCCCTGCGCAACCCCGACCGGTTCCGGGTGACCGCGCTGTCCGCCGCCGGCGGGCGCGTCGGGCTGCTGGCCGAGCAGGCCCGGCAGCTGCGGGTGAACACCGTGGCCGTCGCCCGCGAGGACGTCGTACCGGCCCTGAAGGAGGCGCTGAACGCCCAGTACGGCGCCTCGGAGCCGCTGCCCGAGATCCTGGCCGGGCCCGACGCGGCGACCGAGCTCGCCGCCTCCGAGTGCCACACCGTCCTCAACGGCATCACCGGTTCCATCGGCCTCGCGCCCACCCTGGCCGCGCTGCAGGCGGGCCGCACCCTGGCCCTGGCCAACAAGGAGTCGCTGATCGTCGGCGGCCCGCTGGTCAAGGCCCTCGCGAAGCCCGGCCAGATCATCCCGGTCGACTCCGAGCACGCGGCCCTCTTCCAGGCCCTCGCCGCCGGGACCCGGGCCGATGTGCGCAAGCTCGTGGTCACCGCCTCCGGCGGACCCTTCCGCGGCCGCACCCGCGCCGAGCTGGCCGGCGTCACCGTCGAGGACGCCCTCGCGCACCCCACCTGGGCCATGGGCCCGGTGATCACCATCAACTCGGCGACCCTGGTCAACAAGGGGCTGGAGGTCATCGAGGCGCACCTGCTCTACGACATCCCCTTCGACCGCATCGAGGTCGTGGTCCATCCGCAGTCGTACGTCCACTCGATGGTGGAGTTCTCCGACGGCTCCACGCTCGCCCAGGCCACCCCGCCGGACATGCGCGGACCCATCGCGATCGGCCTCGGCTGGCCCGAGCGCGTCCCGGACGCGGCCCCCGCCTTCGACTGGACCAAGGCCTCGACCTGGGAGTTCTTCCCGCTGGACACCGAGGCCTTCCCGTCGGTGGGACTGGCCCGGCACGTGGGCACCCTGGGCTCCACCGCCCCCGCCGTGTTCAATGCGGCGAACGAGGAGTGCGTGGAGGCGTTCCTGGCCGGTCGGCTGCCGTTCACAGCAATCATGGATACGGTCTCTGCCGTGGTCGATGAGCACGGGACGCCGGACGCGGGAACTTCTCTCACCGTCGCAGACGTCCTCGAAGCGGAGACCTGGGCCAGGGCCCGGGCACAGGAGATGGCGGCCCGGGCCGCCGTGGAGGCGCGCGCATGACAGCACTCATGACGGTGCTCGGAATACTCATCTTCGTATTCGGGCTGCTCGTCTCCATCGCCTGGCACGAGCTCGGCCACCTCTCGACGGCCAAGCTCTTCGGCATCCGCGTGCCCCAGTACATGGTCGGCTTCGGCCCGACCATCTGGTCGCGCCACAAGGGCGAGACCGAGTACGGGATCAAGGCCATCCCGATGGGCGGCTACATCCGCATGATCGGGATGTTCCCGCCCGGCGAGGACGGCAAGGTGACCGCCCGCTCGACCTCGCCGTTCCGCTCGATGATCGAGGACGCGCGCTCGGCGGCGTACGAGGAGCTCCAGCCCGGCGACGAGACGCGGCTGTTCTACACGCGCAGGCCGTGGAAGCGCGTGATCGTGATGTTCGCGGGCCCGTTCATGAACCTGGTGCTGGCGCTGGCGATCTTCTTCGGCGTCTGGATGAGCTTCGGGATCAACCAGACGACCACGCAGGTCGCGAGCGTCTCGCCGTGCGTCATCCAGCAGAGCGAGAAGCGCGAGATCTGCAAGGCCGGCGACCCGGTCGCCCCGGCCAAGGCCGCCGGCCTGCTGGCCGGGGACCGGATCGTGGCGTTCAACGGCCACAAGGTGGCCGACTGGGCCGCCCTGCAGAAGCAGATCCGCGACACCGTCGGCCCTGCCACCGTCACGGTCGTCCGGGACGGGAAGCAGCAGGCCCTCCCGGTCAAGCTGATCGAGAACAAGGTCGCCAAGACGGACGGCCACGGCGGGTACGTCAAGGGTCAGTACGTGACGGCCGGCTGGCTCGGCTTCAGCCCGAAGAGCGAGATCGCCCCGCTGTCCTTCGGCCAGTCCGTGGACCACATGGGCGAGGTCGTCGACAACAGCGTCCAGGGGCTGCTCAAGCTGCCCGCCAAGGTCCCGGCCCTGTGGAACGCGGCCTTCAGCGGGGCCGAGCGCGAGCCCGACTCCCCGATGGGCATCGTCGGCGCGGCCCGGATCAGCGGTGAGATCGCCACCCTGGACATCCCGGCCGAGCAGCGGCTCGTGTTCTTCCTCCAGCTCGTCGGGTTCTTCAACCTCTCGCTGTTCCTGTTCAACATGCTCCCGCTGCTCCCGCTGGACGGCGGGCACATCGCGGGCGCCCTGTGGGAGTCGGTCCGGCGCACCGTGGCCAGGGTCTTCCGGCGCCCCGACCCCGGCCCGTTCGACGTGGCGAAGCTGATGCCCGCCGCGTACGTGGTGGCCGGAGTGTTCGTCTGCTTCACGCTGCTCGTGCTCGTGGCCGACGTGGTGAACCCGATCAAGATCACCTAGTACGTCCGGATGTACTCCGGCCGTACGGGGAGCCGGGCACGCTTCGTGCCCGGCTCCCTACGTTCGGGTGTTCCGGGCCCTCGGATGCATGGGCCGCCCCGTGGTTGGCGTAATCTCGAAGCCTGGAGCCCGCCGATCTCGGGACCTTGATCCACACCTTGGGGTTGCACAGCAGATGACTGCCATCTCTCTCGGAATGCCGGCCGTGCCGACGAAGCTTGCCGACCGCAGGGTCAGCCGCAAGATCCAGGTCGGCTCGGTGGCCGTCGGCGGCGACTCACAGATCTCGGTGCAGTCGATGACGACCACCCGGACCTCCGACATCGGCGCCACGCTCCAGCAGATCGCCGAGCTGACCGCCTCCGGCTGCGACATCGTCCGCGTGGCCTGCCCGACCCAGGACGACGCCGACGCCCTCGCCGTCATCGCGAAGAAGTCGCAGATCCCGGTCATCGCCGACATCCACTTCCAGCCCAAGTACGTGTTCGCCGCGATCGACGCCGGCTGCGCCGCCGTCCGCGTGAACCCGGGCAACATCAAGCAGTTCGACGACAAGGTCAAGGAGATCGCGAAGGCCGCCAACGACGCGGGCACTCCGATCCGCATCGGCGTCAACGCCGGCTCCCTCGACGCCCGGCTGCTCAAGAAGTACGGCAAGGCCACCCCCGAGGCGCTGGTCGAGTCCGCGCTGTGGGAGGCCTCGCTCTTCGAGGAGCACGGCTTCAGCGACATCAAGATCTCGGTCAAGCACAACGACCCGGTCGTCATGGTCAACGCCTACCGCCAGCTCGCCGCCCAGTGCACGTACCCGCTGCACCTCGGCGTCACCGAGGCCGGCCCCGCCTTCCAGGGCACCATCAAGTCCGCCGTCGCCTTCGGCGCGCTGCTCTCCGAGGGCATCGGCGACACCATCCGCGTCTCCCTCTCGGCCCCGCCGGTCGAGGAGATCAAGGTCGGCATCCAGATCCTGGAGTCGCTGAACCTCAAGCCGCGCCGCCTGGAGATCGTCTCCTGCCCGTCCTGCGGCCGCGCCCAGGTGGACGTCTACAAGCTGGCCGAGGAGGTCACGGCGGGCCTCACGGGCATGGAGGTCCCGCTGCGCGTCGCGGTCATGGGCTGCGTCGTCAACGGCCCGGGCGAGGCCCGCGAGGCCGACCTCGGTGTCGCCTCCGGCAACGGCAAGGGCCAGATCTTCGTGAAGGGCGAGGTCATCAAGACCGTCCCCGAGTCGAAGATCGTGGAGACCCTCATCGAAGAGGCGATGAAGATCGCCGAGCAGATGGAGAAGGACGGCGTGATGTCCGGCGAGCCCACCGTCGCCATCGGCGTCTGAGCACCCCGGGCGCCTCGGCGGCGCCCCGCACGCATCGGCCCCGGCCCCGTTCCCGCAGCTCGCGGGCGGGGCCGGGGCTTTTTCGTGACCCGTGGGACCAGGCATCCTCCGGTGGCGGCGGGTACAGTTCGGAGATCAGCAGACTTGTATGGTGAGGCCCCAGTGTTGACGCAGACCACCACCCGGGTCCTTGAGCCCAGTGATCTGGACGCCGCCCTCGAAGTCCTCGGGCGCGAGCCGGTCGAGAACGCCTTCGTCACCTCTCGGGTCCAGGTCGCCGGACTCGACCCCTGGCGCCTGGGCGGCGAGATGTGGGGCTATTACGCCGACGGGGAGCTGCGCTCCCTCTGCTACGCGGGCGCCAACCTGGTCCCCGTCTGCGCCGACTCCGACGCGGTCCGCGCCTTCGCCGACCGCGCCCGCCGCACCGGCCGCCGCTGCTCCTCCATCGTCGGCCCCGCCGACGCCACCCGGCTGCTGTGGCAGCTCCTCGAGCCCAGCTGGGGACCCGCCCGCGACGTCCGCTCCCACCAGCCGCTCATGGTCACCGAGCGGGCGTCCGCGGACGTGCGCCCCGACCCGCTGGTACGGCGGATCCGCAAGGACGAGATGGACCTGATCATGCCCGCCTGCGTGGCCATGTTCACCGAGGAGGTCGGCGTCTCGCCGATGGCGGGCGACGGCGGGCTGCTCTACCAGGCCCGGGTCGCCGAGCTGGTGGGCACCGGCCGCTCCTTCGCCCGCATCGAGGACGGCAAGGTCGTCTTCAAGGCGGAGATCGGCGCTGCGACCGCCAGGGCCTGCCAGATCCAGGGCGTGTGGGTGGACCCCGAGTTCCGCGGCCGCGGGCACTCCGAGACGGGGATGGCGGCCGTCGTCGATTTCGCGCTGCGCGATGTCGCGCCCGTGGTCAGCCTGTACGTCAACGACTTCAACACCGCGGCGCGGGCGGCGTACCGGCGAGTGGGGTTCCGCGAGGTGGGCGCGTTCATGAGCGTCCTGTTCTGAACGCGCCGCTCGCGCGGCTCGGCCCCAGGGGGCCTCACCGGCTTCGCGGCGCTGCGCCGGACTCCGTCCGGCGGTGCCTGGTCGGCGGTGGCGGTCCCCGGCCCCTGGGGTCCGGCCAGGGCGGGGGCCGTACGGACGGGGGCGGGGCGTGCCCAGTAAGGTCGGCCGCATGCTGCCTACCCCCGGGGGCGACGACCCCGACCGGCCCGCCGGACTCCGCATCGGTCCCCTCGACCTCGCCGACCGCGTGGACGAGGCACTGCGCGTGCAGGCCGTGGCCTTCGGGCTCAGCGAGGAGGAGGTCGGCATCCGGCGCTACATCGTGCAGCGCCACATGACCTGCCGCGGAGCCCGCGCCCTCGGTGCGTTCACCGAGGACGGAGCCCTCGCCGGGTTCGTGTACGGGATGCCGAACGACCGGGCGTACTGGTGGTCCTCGGTCGTGGAGCCGTACCTGCGGGCCGAGGGCCACGACGGCTGGCTCGACGGCTCCTTCGTCATCACCGAACTGCACGTCCACCCCGGCTTCCAGGGCCACGGCGTCGGCCGCACCCTCATCAGCCGGCTCACCGACGCCGCCGAGGAGCCCCGCTCCATCCTCTCCGCCATCGACACCGAGAGCCCGGCCCGCGGGCTCTACCGGGCCCTCGGCTACACCGACCTGGCCCGCCAGGTGCACTTCCCGAGCGCGAGCCTCCCCTACGCCGTGATGGGCGCCCCGCTGCCGTTGCGCCGCGCCTGAAACGGGTTTCCGGGGGGCCGGGTGCCCCGGGTAGCCTCCCGTCATGTCATCGCAACACGTGCAGCGCATGTCCCGCCTCATGGCCAAGACCCTCCGCGAGGACCCGGCCGACGCGGAGACCCTCAGCCACCGGCTCCTCGTCCGCGCCGGATACGTCCGCCGCAGCTCCGCGGGCGTGTGGACCTGGCTGCCGCTCGGCAAGAAGGTCCTCGACAACGTCTCGCGCATCGTCCGCGAGGAGATGGACGCCATCGGGGCACAGGAAGTGCTGCTCCCGGCGCTGCTGCCGAAGGAGCCGTACGAGGTCAGCGGGCGCTGGTCCGAGTACGGGGACCTGCTCTTCCGGCTCAAGGACCGCAAGGGCGCGGACTACCTCCTCGGCCCCACCCACGAGGAGATCTTCACCCTGGTGGTGAAGGACCAGTGCACGTCCTACAAGGACCTGCCGGTCATGCTCTACCAGATCCAGACCAAGTACCGCGACGAGGCCCGACCGCGGTCCGGCGTGCTGCGCGGCCGCGAGTTCCAGATGAAGGACTCGTACTCGTTCGACGTGAGCGACGAGGGCCTCGCGGAGTCCTACGCCCTGCACCGGGCCGCGTACCAGCGGATCTTCGAGCGCCTCGGCCTGGACCACCGCATCGTGTCGGCGGTGTCGGGCGCGATGGGCGGCTCGGCCTCGGAGGAGTTCCTGGCGCCCGCGCCGGCGGGCGAGGACACGTTCGTGGACTGCCCGTCGTGCGACTACGCGGCGAACACGGAGGCGGTGACCTTCGCGCTGACCCCGGTGGACGCCGAGCACCCCGCGATCGAGGAGGTCGACACCCCCGACACCCCGACGATCGAGACCCTCGCCGCGCACCTGGGCGTGCCCGCGTCGGCGACGCTGAAGAACCTCCTGGTGAAGGTCGACGGCGAGATCACGGCCGTGGGCGTACCCGGTGACCGGGAGGTGGACCTCGGCAAGCTCGGCGAGCATCTGGCCCCGGCGGTCGTGGAGTTGGTGACGGCCGAGGACTTCGTCGACCGCCCCGACCTGGTGCGCGGCTACGTGGGCCCGCAGGGTCTCGGCAAGGTCCGCTACCTGGCCGACCCCCGTGTCGCGCCCGGCACTTCGTGGGTGACGGGTGCCAACCGCGAGAACACGCACGCCCGGAACGTGGTCTGCGGGCGCGACTTCGAGGTGGACCAGTACCTCGACGTGGTCGTCGTCGAGCCCGGCGACCCCTGCCCGCGCTGCGGAGCCGGGCTCCGGCTGGACCGCGCGATCGAGATCGGGCACATCTTCCAGCTGGGCCGCAAGTACGCGGACGCGTTCGGGCTGGACGTGCTGGGCCGGGAGGGCAAGCCGGTGCGGGTCACGATGGGCTCGTACGGCATCGGCGTCTCGCGGGCGGTGGCCGCGCTGGCCGAGCAGACCGCCGACGAACGGGGCCTGGCCTGGCCGGCGGCGGTGGCCCCGGCGGACGTCCACGTGGTGGCGGCGGGCAAGGCGGTGCCGCTGGCGCTGGCGGAGCGGGCGTCCGAGGCGCTGGCGGGGTCCGGGCTGCGGGTCCTGCTGGACGACCGCCCGGGCCTGTCGCCGGGCGTGAAGCTCACGGACGCGGAGCTGATCGGCGTCCCGTGGATCCTGGTGGCGGGCCGCCGCTCGGCGGACGAGGTGGTCGAACTCCAGCACCGGGCCACGGGCACCCGCGAGGAACTCCCCCTGGCCGAAGCCCTGTCGCGCCTGACGCGCTGACCCCCACCGGCCACGCGGAGCTCCAGCCCCGCAGGCGTTGGGGGCGCGGGTCCGGGCGGAGCCCTGGGGGCACCCGCGCAGCCGCGGCAGTCAGCCGGCCTGCGCTTCGTCCGTGCCGGGTGGGGTGGGGCCCCGGGCGGCCGTGTCCCAAGGCGGGCCCGGCGAGCCGTCCGCGCCCGGTCCGGGGCCCGGGGAGCCGTCCGGCGCGGCGCCCGCGTCCGGGGCGCCCTCCAGCGCGGGGCCGGGGGCCGACGAGCCGTTCAGTGCCGGGCCAGGGGCCGGCGAGGCGGTGAGCGGGGTCGGCCCCGGGGGCGTGGTCTGCGGGTGCTGCGGCGGGTCCGGGGTGGTCTGTGCCGGTGCCGCGCGTTCCAGGAAGCGCAGGAGTTCCACCGGGAACGGGAGGACCAGCGTGGAGTTCTTCTCCGCGGCCACCGCCACCACCGTCTGCAGCAGCCGCAGCTGCAGCGCCGCCGGCTGCTCCGACATGACCTCCGCCGCCTGGGCCAGCTTGTGCGAGGCCTGCAGCTCCGCGTCCGCGTTGATCACACGGGCACGCCGTTCCCGGTCCGCCTCCGCCTGGCGGGCCATCGACCGCTTCATCGTCTCGGGAAGGGACACGTCCTTGATCTCGACCCGGTCGATCTGCACGCCCCAGCCCACCGCCGGGCTGTCGATCATCAGTTCCAGGCCCTGGTTGAGCATCTCCCGGTTGGACAGCAGATCGTCCAGGTCCGACTTGCCGATGATCGACCTGAGCGAGGTCTGCGCCATCTGCGAGACGGCGAAGCGGTAGTCCTCCACCGCCACGATCGCGTTCGCCGGGTCGACGACCTTGAAGTACACGACCGCGTCCACGCGCACCGTGACGTTGTCCCGCGTGATGCCCTCCTGCGCGGGCACCGGCAGCGTCACGATCTGCATGTTCACCTTGTGGATCCGGTCGATCACGGGAACGATCATCGCGAAGCCGGGTGGCCGGATCTCCTCGCGCAGCCTGCCGAAGCGGAAGACCAGGCCCCGCTCGTACTGCTTCACCACCCGGGCCGCGGCGCCCATGTAGACCGCGACGCCCACACCCGCGGCGATTGCCGCTGTCAGCAGTTCTTCGACCATGACGGCCCCCTGCCGGACGTGCATACCTACCTTAAACGGTATGCCCTACAACCAGGCCGCGAACTCCAGCAGCAGCTCCGCGTCCCGGCGCCGCCCCGCGGCCAGCGCCCGGTTCCCGGACTCCACCGCGCGGAACAGCGTCCAGCCGCGCAGCCGGTCCCGGTCCAGCTCCAGGGAGTCGGCCAGCTTGTTCACCCGGCGCCGGGCGCCCGCCGCCCCCGCCGAGGACGCGACCTGGTCCTCCAGCCGGTCCCGGACCAGCCG
Source organism: Streptomyces sp. NPDC032745 (assembly GCF_055579465.1). NCBI lineage: Bacteria > Bacillati > Actinomycetota > Actinomycetes > Kitasatosporales > Streptomycetaceae > Streptomyces > Streptomyces sp. NPDC032745. The sequence continues at coordinate 951,733 of NZ_JBVING010000001.1, forward strand.
GGCCAGGTCGTACGCGCGGTCCCCGACCAGCGGGTCCGGGCCGACCGCCAGCCACGGCGCCCGCTCGCCCGCGAGCACCTTGCCCTGCCGGAAGTTCCCGTGCAGCAGCAGCTCTTCGCCGGGCAGCGCCGTCAGCTCCTCGCGGACCGCGAGCGCGGCGGACGCCAGCGCCTCGGCCTCCGGCGGGGCCTTGCGCAGTACCTCCGCCTGCTGCGCGGTGCGCTCGGCCACCGTCTCGAACGGGTGCCCGGCCGGCGGGGTCACCCACAGCCTGCGCAGCGTCCCGCTCGCCTCCAGCAGGGCCTTCGCCTCCGGCAGCGACCGCAGCGACACCTCCGGGTGGAGCCTCTCCAGCAGCAGCGCCCCGTCCTCCGCGTGGTGCCGGGTGTCGAGGACCCGTACGGCGCCGAACCCGCCCCAGTGCGCCAGTGCGGCCAGCTCCCGGTCGGGCCGCGCGGCCGGGGGAGCCAGCTTCACCGCGGCCGGGGTCCCGTCGGCGTAGTGGACGAGGACGACCAGACTGCTCCGGCCGCCCGGGGCCTGCACCCGCTGGGCCTGCACCCCACGCCGGGCCAGCGCCTCCTCGGCGAGCCGGGGCAACTGCCCCAGCCAGTCCGCGTTCTGGGCCGGATCCGGCGTCTCGCCGAGCGCCCGTACAAGCCGCTGCGGCGGTTCGAAAGCCATGCGTGCGTGATCCCTTTCAGCTGGTCCGGGCTCGTTCTCCACGTTCCGTGAGCCCAGGGAAGGCTACGCCGACACCACGCCAGCGTGCCGCGCGCACGGCCGCGGCGCTCAGCGCGTCGGCTGCCTCGCGTCGCAGCCGGCCGTCCGCCGCCCGCACCAGATCGGAGTACGCACCCGCCACCCGGTCCTCGATCTCGGCGGCCAGCCGCTCGGCATCGGCCGGCGTGCGGACCTCGAAGGGCAGGGCGTACGCCGCCTCCGCGGGCCGCGGAGAACCGCCCATCTCGCGCACCGTCCGGGCGAGCGCGTCCCGGCGGGACAGATGGCCGCCGTGCGCCTCGCGGGCCTCGGCGGAGCGCGCGGAGGAGGCTCGCGCGCCGATGACCCCGTAGCCGTACGCGGCCGCGTGCTCGGCGGCGAGCGCCGACTGTGCGGCCTCGAGGGCGCGGTTCGCGGGGGAGGGTTCGGGCTTCACGGCTTGGCTCCCTGGGGCGAGGTCAGCAGGTAGGCGTGTACGGCGCCGCACGCGGCCACCGAGGCCAGCAGCCGGGCCAGCTCCCCGGGCGCCCCGGCCAGGGCGATGGTCCGGGCCTCGGCGAGGCTCCGCTCGGCGTCCGCGAGGGCGGTCAGGGCCTCCTCCGGCTTCGGCGGCACGGGCTCGCCGCTCACCGCGGGGGCGCCGGCCGGCGCGGACGAGGCGGAGGAGGAGGGTGAGGCTGAGCCCGAGGGCTTGCCGGTCGCGGAGTCCGCGGAGGCCAGTGCCCCCGTGTGCGCGGCGACCGAGGCGCGCAGCGGTGCGAGGCGCGCGGCCAGGGCCGGATGGGCGGCGGCGGTGGCGTCGTAACGTTCCAGCAGCCGCTCGCTGTCCCGAACGGCCGTCCCGCGCATCCGCCGTTCGAGTGGAACCCCGGCAGCGGTGTCCGACGAGCCGTCCCCGTCGGAGCACCCGGTGAGCAGCGCGGCACCGGTCACACCGGCGGCACCGGCGAGCAGGCTCCTGCGGGAGAGCCGCAAAGGCGAAGTCCAGGGCACGGCGACGTCCTCGAAGGTGGTGACGGGGCAGGGTGTGATCACCGTACCCGGGGCCCTGTCCCCACGGAGGACGGCAACACCCTCCGCGACCGGATACCCTTTGACCTGACACGCGACGTAAACCACAACAGCACACGCGGCCGAGGAGTCACCCGGATGAGCACCACCCAGAGCGACAGGCTGCGCGGATTGCTGGAGCCGCTCGTCGCCGCCAAGGGCCTGGATCTCGAGGACATCGAGATGTCCAAGGCCGGCAAGCGCCGGATGCTGCGCATCATCGTGGACTCCGACGAGGGCGTGGAACTGGACGCGTGTGCCGAGCTGAGTCGCGAGGTCTCCGACAAGCTCGACGAATCCGATGTGATGGGCGAGGACGAGTACGTCCTCGAAGTGAGCTCGCCGGGCGCCGACCGCCCGCTGACCGAGCACCGTCACTACGTACGGGCGATCGGCCGCCTCGTGAAGTTCCAGCAGGTGGAGGGCGGGGAACTGATCGCCCGCATTCTCGACGTGGACGACGAGGGAATGGACCTCGAGGTTCCGGGCGTGAAGGGCCGCAAGGCGACCGCCCGCCGTATTGCTTTCACCGACATCGCCAAGGCGCGGGTCGAGATCGAGTTCAACCGCAAGGACAAGAAGGAAGAGGAGGCGTAGCCGTGGACATCGACATGAGTGCCCTGCGGGGTCTGGTCCGGGAGAAGGAGATCTCCTTCGACCTGCTCGTCGAGGCGATCGAGTCGGCCCTCCTCATCGCGTACCACCGCACCGAGGGCAGCTTCCGGCGCGCGCGCGTGGAGCTGGACCGCACCAACGGCCACGTCGTCGTATGGGCGACGGAGGACCCGCGGGACCTGGAGGAGGGGCAGGAGGCCAAGGAGTTCGACGACACCCCGTCGGACTTCGGCCGGATCGCCGCGACGACCGCCAAGCAGGTGATTCTGCAGCGTCTGCGCGACGCCGAGGACGACCTGACCTTCGGCGAGTTCGCCGGCCGTGAGGGCGACGTCATCACGGGTGTCGTCCAGCAGGGCAAGGACCCCAAGAACGTTCTCGTCGACATCGGCAAGCTCGAGGCCATCCTGCCGGTGCAGGAGCAGGTCCCCGGCGAGGAGTACACGCACGGTCTGCGCATCAAGGCGTACGTCGTACGGGTGGCGAAGGGTGTCCGCGGTCCGTCCGTGACCCTGTCGCGCACCCACCCCAACCTGGTGAAGAAGCTCTTCGCGCTGGAGGTCCCGGAGATCGCGGACGGCAGCGTCGAGATCTCGGCGATCGCCCGCGAGGCCGGCCACCGCACCAAGATCGCCGTACGGTCCACCCGCTCGGGCCTCAACCCGAAGGGCGCCTGCATCGGCCCGATGGGCGCCCGTGTGCGCAACGTCATGGCCGAGCTGCACGGCGAGAAGATCGACATCGTCGACTGGTCGGACGACCCGGCGGAGATGGTCGCGAACGCGCTGTCACCCGCCCGGGTGAGCAAGGTCGAGGTCGTCGACTGGGACTCGCGCTCCGCCCGGGTGACCGTGCCCGACTACCAGCTGTCGCTGGCCATCGGCAAGGAGGGCCAGAACGCCCGCCTCGCCGCGCGGCTCACCGGCTGGCGCATCGACATCCGTCCCGACACCGAGGCGTCCCCGGACGCCGACCGGGCCCGGGACGGGGAATAAATCCGGTACCGGCCGGAGCTGTCCGGCCGGTAGACAGGATCAAGACAGCAGATCTCGACAACATCCGTTCGATTTTTCGCCCGAAGGGGTGAGGTCGGTGCGGGGAGGTAGACTTAGGCGTGTCTGGCCGGACGCAAGCCCGCGCATGCCCCGAACGCACCTGTGTGGGGTGTCGGGAGCGAGCGGCCAAGAGCGATCTGCTGCGCATCGTGGCGATCGGGGACGAATGCGTCCCTGATCCAAGCGGTACGCTGCCCGGCCGGGGCGCCTATGTGCACCCTGCCGTGGTCTGTCTGGACAAGGCGGTCCGTCGCAGAGCGTTCCCCCGGGCCCTTCGGTCCCCGGGAGCACTCGACACGACCGGACTGAGCAAAGCCGTGGCCGTCGTGGCCGAGGCGACACCGTAAGAAGTAGTACGGCACGGATACCCCGTGCGGTCAGGTACCTCGCGAGTTGGAAGTAGGTCGAGATTGCGATGAGCACTCGATGAGTACGCGATGAGTACGCCCATGAAGTAGCGACGGTCCGGCGTAACCCGGACCTAAAAGGAGCGAAGTGGCTAAGGTCCGGGTATACGAACTCGCCAAGGAGTTCGGAGTTGAGAGCAAGGTCGTCATGGCCAAGCTCCAGGAACTCGGTGAGTTCGTCCGTTCGGCGTCCTCGACGATCGAGGCGCCGGTTGTACGCAAGTTGACTGACGCACTGCAGGGGCCCGGCGGCAGCGCCGGCAAGTCCGCTGCGAAGCCGGGTGCGCCCCGCAAGGCTGCGCCCGCCAAGCCCGGGGCTCCCACCCCGGGTGCTGTTGCACGTCCCGCTGCCCCCAAGCCCGGCGCCCCGGCCCCCAAGCCGGCCGCTGCCGAGGCTCCGGCTCCCAGCGCGTCCGCCCCGGTGACTCCGGCCGCTTCCGGCCCGCGTCCCGGTCCCAAGGCTCCGGCCGCCCCGAAGCCCGCTCCGGCGGCTCCCGTGGCGACCGAGTTCTCCGCGCCTCCGGCGGCCCCGGCCGCTCCGGCGCGCACCGAGCGTCCCGCCGGTCCCGGCGCGACCCCCGGCCCGCGTCCGGCGCAGCAGCGTCCCGCGGCCCAGGGTGGCCAGGCCGGTGCCCGTCCCGGCGCCCCGCGTCCGGCCGGCTCTGCCCCCGGCGGCCAGGGACAGCGTCCCGCCGGTCCCGGTGGCCAGGCCCCGCGTCCGCAGGGCGCCCGTCCGGCCGGTCCCCGTCCGGGCAACAACCCGTTCACCTCTGGTGGCTCCACCGGCATGGCGCGCCCGCAGGCGCCCCGTCCGGCCGGCGCTCCCCGTCCCGGTGCCCCCGGCGCCGGTGGCGGCCAGGGTGCTCCGCGCCCGCAGGGTGGTCCCGGTGGCGCTCCGCGTCCGCAGGGTCCCGGTGCCGGTCGTCCGACCCCGGGCGGCATGCCCCGTCCGCAGGGCGGCGCCCCGCGTCCGGGTGGTGCTCCCGGTGGTAACCGTCCGAACCCGGGCATGATGCCGCAGCGTCCCGCTGCCGGTGGTCCCGGTCCCCGTCCCGGCGGCGGCCCCGGTGGCCGTGGTCCCGGTGCCGGTGGCCCGCGTCCCGGTGGTGGCGCCGGTCGTCCCGGTGGCGGCGGCTTCGCCGGCCGTCCGGCCGGTCCTGGCTCGCGTCCCGCGGGCGGCGGCGGCTTCGGCGGCCCGCGTCCGGGTGGCGGCGGCTTCGGTGGCGGCCCGGCCGGCGCCGGTGGCGGCGGTCGTCCCGGCTTCGGTGGCCGTCCCGGCGGTCCCGGTGCCCGTGGTGGCACGCAGGGTGCCTTCGGCCGTCCCGGCGGGCCCGCCCGTCGCGGTCGCAAGTCGAAGCGTCAGAGGCGCCAGGAGTACGAGGCCATGCAGGCCCCGTCCGTCGGCGGCGTGATGCTGCCCCGCGGCAACGGCGAGACCGTTCGCCTGTCGCGCGGTGCGTCCCTCACCGACTTCGCCGAGAAGATCAACGCCAACCCGGCGTCGCTGGTCGCGGTCATGATGAACCTCGGCGAGATGGTCACTGCCACGCAGTCCGTCTCCGACGAGACCCTCCAGCTCCTCGCGGGCGAGATGAACTACCAGGTTCAGATCGTCAGCCCGGAGGAGGAGGACCGCGAGCTCCTCGAGACCTTCGACATCGAGTTCGGCGAGGACGAGGGCGGCGAGGAATACCTCATGCCGCGTCCGCCGGTCGTCACCGTCATGGGTCACGTCGACCACGGTAAGACCCGACTGCTCGACGCCATCCGCAAGACGAACGTCGTTGCGGGCGAGGCCGGCGGCATCACCCAGCACATCGGTGCCTACCAGGTGGGTACCAACGTCAACGGTGAAGACCGCAAGATCACCTTCATCGACACCCCCGGTCACGAGGCGTTCACCGCCATGCGTGCCCGTGGTGCCAAGTCGACCGACATCGCGATCCTCGTGGTCGCGGCCAACGACGGCGTCATGCCGCAGACGATCGAGGCGCTTAACCACGCCAAGGCCGCCGGCGTCCCGATCGTCGTCGCGGTCAACAAGATCGACGTCGAGGGTGCCGACCCGGTCAAGGTGCGCGGTCAGCTCACCGAGTTCGGTCTGGTCGCCGAGGAGTACGGCGGCGACACGATGTTCGTCGACATCTCCGCCAAGCAGGGTCTGCACATCGACTCCCTGCTGGAGGCCGTCGTCCTCACCGCCGACGCCTCGCTCGACCTGCGCGCCAACCCGGAGCAGGACGCTCAGGGTATTGCGATCGAGTCCCACCTCGACCGCGGCCGCGGTGCCGTCGCCACCGTCCTCGTCCAGCGCGGTACCCTCCGCGTCGGCGACACGATGGTCGTGGGCGACGCCTACGGCCGTGTGCGCGCCATGCTCGACGACAAGGGCAACAACGTCGAGGAAGCGGGTCCGTCGACCCCCGTCCTGGTCCTGGGTCTCACCAACGTCCCCGGCGCCGGCGACAACTTCCTCGTCGTCGACGAGGACCGCACCGCCCGTCAGATCGCCGAGAAGCGTGCTGCGCGTGAGCGCAACGCCAACTTCGCCAAGCGCGTCCGCCGGGTGTCCCTGGAAGACCTCGACTCGGTCCTCAAGGCCGGTCTGGTCCAGGAACTCAACCTCATCATCAAGGGCGACGCGTCCGGTGCGGTCGAGGCCCTCGAGTCCTCGCTGCTCCAGCTCGACGTCGGCGAAGAGGTCGACATCCGTGTCCTGCACCGCGGTGTGGGTGCGGTCACCGAGTCCGACATCGCCCTGGCGATGGGCTCCGACGCCATCGTCATCGGTTACAACGTCCGTGCGGCCGGCCGTGCCGCGCAGATGGCGGACCGCGAGGGTGTCGACGTCCGCTACTACTCGGTGATCTACCAGGCCATCGAGGAGATCGAGGCGGCCCTCAAGGGTCTGCTCAAGCCGGAGTACGAAGAGGTCGAGCTCGGTACGGCGGAGGTCCGCGAGATCTTCCGCTCGTCCAAGCTGGGCAACATCGCGGGTGTTCTCATCCGCTCCGGCGAGGTCAAGCGCAACACCAAGGCGCGGCTCCTGCGCGATGGCAAGGTCATCGCCGAGAACCTCACCATCTCCGGTCTGCGCCGCTTCAAGGACGACGTCACCGAGATCCGCGAGGGCTTCGAGGGTGGTATCAACCTCGGTTCCTTCAACGACATCAAGATCGACGACGTCATCGCGACGTACGAGATGCGCGAGAAGCCCCGCGCGTAAGCGCGAGGCGGTTCGTACCGTGTCGTAACACCGGGGCCGGTCGGCGGAATATCCGTCGATCGGCCCCGGCCGTTGCGTGTACGGTTCTGGTGACCCTGCCGCGCGACGGCCGGCAGGCCACCGAACCCGCACCGGCGGGATATCCGGAACTGAATGTACGTGGGGACTCTGTCCTTCGATCTGCTCCTCGGCGACGTCCATTCGCTGAAGGAGAAACGCTCCGTCGTCCGGCCCATCGTGGCCGAGCTCCAACGCAAGTTCTCGGTCAGCGCGGCCGAGGTGGGGGACCAGGATCTGCACCGCAGGGCCCGTATCGGGGTCGCTCTGGTCAGTGGTGACGCGGGGTTCCTCTCGGATGTACTGGACCGCTGCGAGCGGCTGGTCGCGGCACGTCCGGAAGTGGAGCTGCTGTCGGTGAGACGGCGGCTGCACGGTGATGAAGACTGATTGCAAGACAAAGAAGGAGACGGACCAGTGGCCGACAATGCGCGGGCGAAGAAGCTGGCGGACCTCATCCGGGAGGTGGTGGCCGAGAAGCTGCAGCGTGGTGTCAAGGACCCCCGCCTCGGTACGCACGTGACCATCACGGACACCCGGGTCACCGGCGACCTGCGGGAGGCCACGGTCTTCTACACGGTCTACGGTGACGACGAGGACCGCGCCAGCGCGGCAGCGGGTCTCGAAAGCGCCAAGGGCGTACTGCGCTCCGCGGTCGGCCGGGCGGCGGGCACCAAGTTCACGCCCACCCTGACCTTCGTCGCGGACGCTCTCCCGGAGAACGCCAAGACCATCGAGGACCTCCTCGACAAGGCGCGCGCCTCCGACGCCCAGGTGCGCGAGGTGTCCTCCGGCGCGAAGTACGCCGGTGACGCCGACCCGTACAAGAAGCCGGGCGAGGACGACGAGGACGCAGCCGCGGAATGAGCACCAACGCAGGGAAGACTCCGGACGGCCTTGTCATCGTCGACAAGCCGTCCGGCTTCACTTCGCACGACGTGGTCGCCAAGATGCGCGGGATCGCCAAGACCCGCCGCGTCGGCCACGCCGGCACGCTCGACCCGATGGCGACGGGCGTCCTCGTCCTGGGCGTGGAGAAGGCCACCAAGCTCCTTGGCCACCTCGCGCTCACCGAGAAGGAATACCTCGGCACGATCCGCCTCGGTCAGAACACCTTGACGGACGACGCGGAGGGCGAGATCACCTCCTCGACGGACGCCTCCGCGGTGACCCGCGAGGCCGTGGACAAGGGCATCGCCAAGCTGTCCGGCGAGATCATGCAGGTCCCGTCGAAGGTCAGCGCCATCAAGATCAAGGGCGTGCGCTCCTACAAGCGTGCGCGGGACGGCGAGGACTTCGAGATCCCGGCCCGGCCGGTGACCATCTCCTCGTTCCAGGTGTACGACATGCGGGATGCAGAGGCCGAGGACGGCACCAAGGTCGTCGACCTCGTCGTCTCCGTGGTCTGCTCCAGCGGTACGTACATCCGCGCCCTGGCACGTGACCTGGGCGCCGACCTCGGCGTCGGCGGGCACCTCACAGCGCTGCGGCGCACCCGGGTGGGCCCGTACAAGATCGACCGGGCGCGGACCCTGGACCAGCTCCAGGAGGAGCTGACCGTCATGCCGATCGGCGAGGCGGCGGCCGCGGCTTTCCCGCGCTGGGACCTGGACTCCCGGCGGGCCTCGCTGCTCGCCAACGGCGTGCGCATCGAGATGCCGGACGCGTACCCCGCAGGCAAGACGGTGGCGGTCTACGGGCCGGAGGGCCAGCTGCTCGGGCTCGTGGAGAGCAAGGGCGGCAAGGCGAAGTCGCTGGCCGTCTTCGTCTGATCCGCTTTGACGTGGAGCGGTGAGCGCACATCGCCTGCTGCTCACCGCTCCACGACCCCCCTCGGGTAGGTGTCTATCCAGCCGGACCCCCGTATTCACCCGTCCGAGCAGGCGCGCGGAGTGACTGAGGGAGCACAAGGGGGCGCTTTCCGTGACGCGGGCTCCTGCCGACGCCCCAGCTGAAGTTGTCAGGGATGCAGGACGGCACGAGCGAGGTGCGCAGCGAGCCGAAGGAACCTCGCCAGGGGCTCTTCTCGTGCATCGTGAAGACGAGGGTGTGTCCCGCCGGAAGCGTCGTCGAGTTGATCTTCAACAGGGGGCCGTCGCCCTCGCTCGTGAGGAGTCCGTCCGCCTCGTCGAAACCGCCGGGCGGCCATTCGGAGCACTCGTTCGCCGGCTTCACGGGGACCCTCGTGACGCTGACCCCCAGCGCGCGGAGCTCGCGCTCCAGGCCGGGCAGCCCCTCGGGATTGAACAACTTGACCGTGATGGTGCCGTCGCTGCTCTTCGTCAGGGCGTAGGCGGGGGCGCTGCCCCCGTCGTCGCCGACGACCGGCAGGGCGACCAGGAGGCCGGCGGCCGCCGCCGATGCCACGCCGACGGCGAGCGGCATCCGGAACCGGCGTACGGGGGAGCGGACGGTGAAGTCGACCCGCTCCTCGAGCCTGCTCCGGTCGGCGGCGATCGCCAGGAGCTCCTCCTTGAGACGCTCCTCGAACCGGGTGGGCCTGCTGTTCATCGTGCTGCCTCCAACTGGTGGGCCGGGACGTGGTGTTGGGAAGGTGCGGACGCGGTCCGCAGAATGCGCCGGGCGCGGTGCAGGCGGACCCGGACGGTGGCCTGGGTGACGCCGAGGGCCTGCGCGGCCTCGGCCGGGCTGAGCCCGTCCACGACGATCAGGTCGAGGACCGCTCGAAGCGGCTCGGAGAGGGCGGCATGTCTCTCGGCCAGCGCCCGGAATGCCCGCTGGGCGTCGATCCGCTCCTCCAGCGCGGCGACGTCCTCGTCATCGAGCAGCCGGCGGCCGCTGAGCCGCTCCAGTGCGCCCCGCTCGCGGGCACGGCCGCGGGCATGGCCCGCCAGGACATGCCGCGCGATGCCGTACAGCCAGGCGACCGGGACGCCCCGGTCGGGCCGGTAGCCCGGAGCAGCCTTCAACGCCGAGAGGAAGATGTCGGCCGTCAGGTCCGCCGCCAGGTGCGGGTCGGTGACGCGGCGGGTGACGAAACCCAGAACCGCGTCTATGTGCTCCTGGTAGAACGCCCCGAATCCTTCGGGTGTGGTCAGATCCGGCGGTCCGATTCCCGCCGGCACGGTCGCCTGCTCGATGCTGCCCACCGGGCCCCCTCCCTGGTGTCGGGGATCCGTACGAGCCCCTCTACCCCTTACTTGGCCGCAGCCGCCCCCACCGTTACATCCGCGAGCCGGGGCTCCGCCCTGCCGAGGTGACACAGAGCGCCCCCAGCCAGATACCGATGCGGGCCCCCGGGCACGGGCATGGCAGTCTTAGACCTGCAATCGGCAACCAGGACAGGGCCTACACGGTTCGGGCGAGGAGCGGTCACAGTGCAGCGCTGGCGTGGCTTGGAGGACATCCCCCAGGACTGGGGACGCAGCGTCGTCACCATCGGCTCGTACGACGGTGTGCACCGGGGCCATCAGCTGATCATCGGGCGGGCCGTGGCCAAGGCGCGCGCGTTCGGCGTCCCGTCCGTCGTCGTCACCTTCAGTCCGCACCCGAGCGAGGTCGTGCGCCCGGGCAGCCACCCGCCGATCCTGGCCCCGTACGACCGCCGTGCCGAACTGATGGCCGGGCTGGGGGTGGACGCGCTGCTGATCCTGCCGTTCACGGCGGAGTTCTCGCAGCTCTCCCCGGCCGACTTCATCGTGAAGGTGCTCGTCGACAAGCTGCACGCGCGGGCCGTCATCGAGGGCCCCAACTTCCGCTTCGGCCACCGGGCCGCCGGAAACGTCGAATTCCTCCGCGAACTGGGCGGCACGTACGACTACGAAGTCGACGTCGTGGACCTGGTCGAGCGCGGCGCGGCGGGCGACGGCGTGCCGTTCTCCTCGACCCTGGCTCGAAAGCTGGTCGCAGAGGGCGACATGGCGGGCGCGGCCGAGATCCTCGGACGGCCGCACCGGGTCGAGGGCGTCGTCGTACGCGGCGCCCAGCGCGGGCGCGAGCTCGGCTACCCGACCGCCAACGTCGAGACGGCACCGCACACCGCCATCCCGGCGGACGGCGTGTACGCGGGCTGGCTCACGGCCAACGGCGAGCGGATGCCGGCGGCGATCTCGGTCGGCACGAACCTGCAGTTCGACGCCACCGAGCGGACCGTGGAGGCGTACGCGATCGACCGGATCGGCCTGGACCTGTACGGCCTGCACGTGACCGTGGACTTCCTCGCGTACGTGCGCGGCATGGCGAAGTTCGAATCGCTGGACGGCCTGCTCGAGGCCATCGCCGACGACGTGAAGCGGGCGCGGACGCTGACCGAGTCGTACGACGCGGAGCACTGAGCCGCGGGCGACTGCCCGGCGCGCACGAGAAGGGCCCGTACCTCCCCGGGGAGGTACGGGCCCTTCCTGCTGCCGTCGTCAGCCGAGGCGCGGGTCGCGCGGGGGCTGCTGCGGGTGCTGGGGCTGCTGGGGCGGCTGCTGCTGCGGCTGCCAGGGCTGGCCGGGCTGCGGGTACGGCTGGGCGTACGGCTGCGGCGGCTGCTGGTACGGGGACGGGCCCTGGGGCTGGCCGTACGGCTGGCCCTGCGGCTGCGGCTGCGGCTGCGGCTGATGCGGTGACTGGTGCTGCTGGGGTTGGGGCTGCTGGGGCTGCTGGGGCTGCTGAGGTGCTCCCCAGTGGCCCTGGGGGGCCTGCTGGCCGGCGCGGACGAAGTCCTCGGCCACCAGCGCGGAGAGGTTGAAGTACGCCTCCCGGGTCTTCGGCCGCATCAGGTCGAGGTCGACCTCGGCACCGGCCGCGAGGTGCTCGTCGAACGGCACCACGACGACGCCGCGGCAGCGGGTCTCGAAGTGCTGCACGATGTCCTCGATCTTGATCATCTTGCTGGTCTCGCGGACCCCCGAGATGACGGTGAGGGACCGGGAGACCAGGTCGGCGTACCCGTGCGCGGAGAGCCAGTCGAGCGTCGTGCTCGCGCTGCTGGCACCGTCCACCGACGGGGTCGAGATGATGATCAGCTGATCGGCCAGGTCCAGGACGCCGCGCATGGCGGAGTAGAGCAGGCCGGTGCCCGAGTCGGTGAGGATGATCGGGTACTGACGGCCGAGCGTGTCGATGACGCGGCGGTAGTCCTCGTCGTTGAACGTCGTGGAGACGGCCGGGTCCACGTCGTTGGCGATGATCTCCAGACCGGAGGGGGCCTGGGAGGTGAACCGCCGGATGTCCATGTACGAGTTCAGGTACGGGATCGCCTGGACCAGGTCCCGGATCGTGGCCCCGGTCTCGCGGCGGACGCGGCGGCCGAGGGTGCCGGCGTCGGGGTTCGCGTCGATGGCCAGGATCTTGTCCTGGCGCTCGGTGGCGAGGGTCGCGCCGAGCGCGGTGGTGGTCGTGGTCTTGCCGACGCCGCCCTTGAGGCTGATGACGGCGATGCGGTAGCAGGACATGACCGGGGTGCGGATGAGCTCGAGCTTGCGCAGTCGCTCGGCCTCGGCGGCCTTGCCGCCGAAACGGAAGCCGGTGCGCTGGGGCTTGGGCTTCTGCTTGCCGCGCAGCAGCCGGTCGGAGGACAGTTCGACAGCGGCTGTGTAGCCGAGGGGCGCCCCGCCGCCGGTGCCCGGGCCGGGCTGGTAGCGGGGGTCGTGCGGCTGCGGGCCCGGCTGGGGCCCGGCGGACCACTGGGCGCCGCCGGCACGGGGGTCGTACTGCTGCTGCGGCTGCTGGTGCTGCGGCGGTACGGGCGTGGGAGCCGGGGCCGGGGCGGGCTGCGCAGGCGGGAAGGCGTAGTCGCCGGCGTCCGCGGGCGGCTGCGGCTGGTGCTGCGCCGGCGCAGGGGCCGGCGGGAAGCCGTATCCGTCCTGGGGTGCGGTGGTGGCCGGGCCGGGGGCCGGGGGGAACCCGTACCCGTTCTGGGGCGCCGGCGGGAAGCCGTATCCGTCCCGGGGTGCGGTGGTGGCGGGGACAGGGGCCGGCGGGAAGCCGTAACCGTCCTGCGGTGCCGTGGTGGCGGGGAACGCGGGCGGCAGCGCGGGCAGTTCGCCTCCGGGTCCCCCGAAGGGGGCCTCCACGGGCGGGTGAACCGCATCCACGGGGGTGACGGCCTCCGGAGCCTCCGGTACGGGGGGCGCGAAGGGCGCAGGGACGGCGTCGGCCACCGGCGCGGGAGCGGTGTCCCGGGGAACCTCCGGAGCCGCGGGCTCGGGGTTCGCGAACGGGATGGCCGTCCCGTCGGGCGGGGTGTCGTGCCGCTGGACGGGGGCGGATCCCTCGAAGGAGGCCTTCACCAGCGGTCCCGGCGCATCGGCAGGGGCCCCGGCGGACAGCGCGCCGAAGGGCGCCGGTGCGGGGGCGGGCACCGGGGCCGGCAGGGCGGGTGCCATGTCCGGGGCCGGGGCCGGGGCTGCCGGGAGCAGGCCCGGGTGGCCGGCGGGTGCCGGGGCCGGCAGAGCCGGTACCTCGGCGGGTGCCGGGAGCGGTGCGGACGCGCCGGTGGCATCGGCCGGTGTGCTGAAGGGCGCCGGGGGCGCCGAGGGTGCGCCCGTGTTGTCGGCGGGCGCCGGGGGCGGGAAAGCCGCAGGCGGGGTGGCGTTGTCGGCCGGTGTGCTGAAGGGTGCCGGGGCCGGCGTGGCCGGCGCCGGGAACGGCGAGGGCACGCCCGCGCCGTCCGACGGGGTGCGCGGGGCCGGCGGGGCGATCCGCATCGTCTCGGGCGAGGCCACGTCCGACGGGCGGTGGGGTTCGAAGCCGCTGCCTTCGGGGAGGCCCGGTACCGGAGTGGCCGGGGCCGCGCCCTGCGTGTACCAAGCCGGCGGGGTGTAGTCGATGGTGAACTCGCCCGTCATCTCGGGCTCCGCGTCGGACTGATCGTCCGTCGGGACGTCCCAAGTCCCGCCGCGCCTCTCGTTCCGATCGCCGCTCACTGGTCCTCCTGGTCTGTCGAACACTGGTCCGGCGCCCACCTCGACGCCGCGCCCGCGTCCAGCCTAATCGCGCGCCGACACCGGTGTCCGCCCCCGTTGGACGTCCCGCGGCGCGGGGGCCCTTGCGGGCCGGCTCTGTGCCGTCGTCCTTGCCGTCCTGCCTACAGGTTGGCTGACTCCTGAGCAACCGTCACCGGCCCGGTGGGGTGCCGCTGCGCGGGGCTCTTCTCCCCGCCCCGCCCTTTCTCCGTTTCCCGGGCTCCGCCCGGACCCGCGCCTCAAACGCCGGCGGGGCTGGAAAGACCCCGGGGCTCCGCCCCGGACCCCGCGCCTCAGACGGCGACGGGGCTGGAAAGACCCCGGGGCTCCGCCCCGGACCCCGCGCCTCAAACGGCGACGGGGCTGGGTGGTGGCGGGGCTGGAGACGCCCGGGGGCTCTGCCCCCGACACCTCACGTCATTCTCCGGCGGCGCTGGTGATGCCGGCAGGGCTGGATCGGGCCGGTCGGCATGCCCGGCCCGGCCTGCCCGCCCGGCCCCGGTCAGTCGATGCGGCGGGAGGGGCCCAGAAGGCCGGCTTCCGGTTCCGTGCCCTGGGTCATCACGAACTGGCGGTCCTTCGGTGTGCACCACAGGGTGACCCCGTCGCCCAGCGTCGGCAGGGAATCCACCGCCGCCCGCGGCAGGTTCATCAGGCGGCCGAGCTGCTCCGCCTCGTCCGGGGACACCCGCTGGACGCCCACCAGCGAGGAGTTCTGCAGCAGCCTCGGGGCCGTCGGGCTCAGGTACGGCAGCAGGGTCAGCACCGACTGCCAGGGTCCCGCCACCACGCGCCCGCGCGGCGGCCGCATTCCGCAGTCGCGGATCACCAGCACCGGGCTGCCCGCCGACGCGCCCTGCGGCGGCACCCGGCCGACCTCGTGCAGCGTCACGCACTGCTGGCCGCCGCCCGCAGCCTGGGCCAGTCCGGACCACACCTGCCCGCGCCCCGTCTCCACCGCCACCCGCGCGCCCGTGGCCGCCGCGCGCAGCGCCAGCACCTGCGCCGTCCACAGGCCGCCGATCAGCGTCACCTCGTACGGCGTCGGCCGGTTGATGCCGAGCACCGCCGGACGCCCCTCGGCGTCCACGCCGATGACGACCCCGTCGTCCCCGACGGGCAGCGCCAGCGCGTCCAGGTCCGCCGCGGGGACCGCATGCCGTTCCCGGCGCGGGCCGATCAGCCCGAACCCGCCCCTCATCGCGCCCCTCCCAGCGGCAGCGAAGCCAGCAGCCCCGGTACCTGTTCACGGTCGAGCCGGACCAGCCCGGTGCGCACACCGCGGGCCGTCCGTTCCAGTTCCCGGCGGGCCGCCACGAGTTCCTCGTCACTGCGCCCGGTGACCCGTACGTGGCCGGTCAGCGTCACGCCCTGGCGCTCCGCCGGAGCCATCGTCAGGCTGAAGTTCGTCGCCAGCGCCGGCAGCGAGGTCAGCAGCGCGACGAACTGCGGAAGGGACGCCGCCCCGCTGCCGCCGAGCTGCGGCCAGCGGCCTATCCAGTACGTGGTGTGCCGCCGGTCGTCGCAGCGCCAGATCCGCGCCGTCTCCTCCGTCCGCCGGCCGGTGCTCGCCGAGCGCCCCGCCTGCGTGATCGCCATCGGGTTCGCGCAGGAGGAGGTGGCCAGCGCGGCCGTCAGCTCCTGCTCGGTGAGCACGGTCGCCCGGAAACCGGCCCCGGTCAGCCGGCTCGCCAACTGGTCGGCCGCCCGCACCACACAACGCTGCGCCCCCGCCAGCCCGCCGCCGCGCGCGGTGACCGCCTCGGGGCACAGCTCCGGGTCGAGCTTCAGCGCGATCCACGTCAGCCGTACCGCCGGGGTGCCCGTGGCGGCCTGCAGCGGCGCGTAGTTGCGGGTGGCCATCGACTGGGCCGGCAGGTGCGGGGCCGGAGCCGGCTGGGTGTGCAGCACCAGCTGCGCGGACTCCAGCCGGATGCCGTCGACTTCGAGGATGTCCCGTACGAGCGCCAGCGGCAGCGGCCGGGCACCGCGGTCGGGCCGCAGTGCGGTGGCGTCCGTGTCCACCTGGACGACGGCGGTCAGGAACGTCCCGTCGCCGACCATCCCGACGGGCCGCCGGTCGCGGTCGCTGAACGTGAGGGTCCGCAGCGCCGGATCCGCCTCGACGAGCGGGGCCAGCCCCGGCTCGGTACCCGCGGGAACCGCGAACGACGCGGCCCTGCGCCGCCGCGAACGCAGTTCGAGCGCGCCGCCGATCCACTCCGGCAGGGAGCGCTGGTGGCGGCGTACGACGGCGAGCACCACCAGGACGAGCGCCAGGACACCGGCCGGGATCAGCAGCATCGGCTCCACGACCCAGGCCACCAGCAGGGCGGCCACGGCGATCTGGAGCAGTACGAGTTGTTGCAATCGGAACGGGCCGAAGCGGCCCGGGCTCGACTTCGGATACGGCGTCACCCCACCGCGAACGGGTGCGGGTGCACCCGTCTGCGGTTGCGTCGCGGTGGCCATCACTCGCCCACCTCCCCTTCCCGGGGCCGTACCCCGTGAGTGCCGGAGCCGGGCGCTGCCCGCCGCATGACCCCGGATCTCCCCAATCCACCCCAACAAGCCCTGAATACCCCGACGACCCCTGAATCGTGCGGTCCGGAAGACAGTGAGCGGCGGCCTCACCCTACCCGGCCCCTGGGCACCCTCCGTCAAGAGGCATAGTAGGTCCCCGGTCCGACAATCGAGGCCCGGGGACCGTACTCACCGACCGGGCCGTGCGGGGAGAAGCAGGCGGTCATGGCATCACGACGTGATGAACTCAACGCGTACACCTTTGCGAAGCGGCGCACGGTGGCCGCGTTCCTCCAGCCTTCCGCCACGGGGTCCGAGGAAGGTGCGCCGCGTCCGCTGCGTGCGGTCCTGCCCGGGCTGGTGGCGGGGGCGCTCGTACTCGCCGCGTTCGGTGCCTGGGGAATGTTCAAGCCGCAGGCGCCCAAGGGCTGGGACGAGGCCGGTACCAAGGTCATCGTCGGCAAGCAGTCGACGACCCGGTACGTGGTGCTCACGACCAAGGTGAACGGCAAGGACCAGACCCGGCTGCACCCGGTGCTCAACCTGGCTTCCGCCCGACTGCTCCTGGATCCGCAGAAGTTCACGGTCATCCAGATCGACGACAAGGTCCTGGACGCGGGCAAGCCGCCGCGCGGGCCCATCATCGGCATCCCGTACGCGCCGGACCGGCTGCCCGCCCCGCAGGACGCCGGCAAGGCGAAGCGCTGGGCCGTCTGCCAGGCGCCGGGCGGCAACGGCAAGACCGTGCAGACCGCGACGTTCGTCCTGGCCGACCGCGAGGCGGGGCTGATGGACGACGCCCGCAAGGTCACCGACAGCCAGATGCTGTACGTGCAGAGCACCGGCGGGGCCAAGGAGCGCTACCTGGTCGACGCGACGGGCACGAAGTACAAGTTCCCCGAAGGCGGCGCGGACGCCGGGAAGATGACCAACGCACTGGTCGGCAGCACCGGCGCCACCCCGCAGCAGGTCACCGAGAACTGGCTGGCCACCCTCAACTCCGGGGATGACCTGGCCTTCCCACAACTGCCCGCCGCGGCCGGCGCGAAGGCCGACGTGCAGGGCCTGACCACCGGCGACAACAAGGTCGGAATGGTGTTGAAGGCGCAGACGGGCTCCGGTACGCAGCACTACGTCGTCCTGCCCGGCAAGGTGGCGCCGGTCTCCGACTTCGTGGCGTGGCTGCTGATCTCGGCGCCCGCGACCGACGGCCTCAACATGCACGGAAAGCCCCGCGAGGTCGACCTCCAGTCGCTCAACCCGGACGCCACGGCGTTCAGGGGCGAGGCCAAGTGGCCGCAGAAGAAGTCCGACCGGATCAACCAGGCCGGCGGCGCCGCCGACGGGCAGGGCACGACGGCCCCGGCCGGCGGCTCCGGCGCCCGCGACACGGTCTGCAACGTGCTGCGTTCGGTCGACGGCCAGGGCAACCAGACGCTGAGCACCTGGGCCGGCACCGGATTCCCCATCGACATCACCGCCAGCGGCACGAGCGCGTACGTCACGCCGGGCTCGGGACTGCTCTACACGCAGGTCCAGGGCAAGCAGACCACCGCGGGCGGCGCCCTCTTCCTGGTCGCCGACACCGGCCTGCGGTACGCGGTGCAGGCCAACGGGGACAGCGACGCCGAGAAGTCGAAGATCGGCGCCCCCGACCAGCCGAACGGCCAGGCCGGCGCGGACGGCCGCCCCGAGGCCAGTCAGGCGCAGATCCGGCTCGGCTACGGGACGGTCACACCGGCCATGGTGCCCATCGCCTGGTCCGAGTTCCTCTCGAAGGGCCCCCGCCTGGACACCAACTCCGCCCGCCAGCCCCAGGGTTCGTGAGGACGCCGCCGATGCCCATGCCCCCGTACACGCGCAGCGCACTCGCCACCGCGGCGCTCGCCCTGGCCGCCCTGTCCGGCACGACCGCCGCGGCCGCCGCGACGGGTGCCGCGGTGACCGGCACCGCCGCGGCCGCACCGTACCCGGAACCCGTCCGCGCACCGGCCCTGGACCTCGCGGGCGCCGGCGAGTGCACCTTCCCGATGAAGAAGCAGATCGCCGACCGCCCCTGGGCCCTGCAGCGGCTGCTGCTCGACGCGCTCTGGGCGCAGACCAAGGGCAAGGACAAGAACGGCAAGCCCGTCCGCGTCGCAGTCATCGACACCGGCGTGGACCGTGCGAACCCGCAGCTCAGCGGCGCCATCGACGTCGGCGCCGGCAAGGACTTCGTCGACCCCAAGGGCGGCGACGGCACGAGCGACACGGTCGGCCACGGCACCAAGGTGGCCGGGCTGATCGCGGCCCGACCGCAGGAGGGCACGGGCTTCGTCGGCCTGGCCCCCGACTCGACGATCATCCCGATCCGGCAGAACGACGGGCAGGGCAAGGGCAACGCCCTCTCCCTGGGCCAGGCGATCGACCACGCGGTGTCCAAGGGCGCCCAGGTCATCAACATCTCGCAGGACACCGACGTCCCCCTGAGCGCCGACTCCGAGCTCGGCAAGGCCGTCCAGCGCGCCATCGACGCGAAGGTCGTGGTCGTGGCCTCGGCGGGCAACGACGGCATGAGCGGCGAGAAGCACAGGACCTACCCGGCGGCCTTCCCCGGCGTCCTCGCCGTGGCCTCCTCGGACCGCAACAACGAGCGGTCCCCGTTCTCGCAGCCCGGCGACTTCATCGGGGTCGCCGCGCCCGGCGTCGACATGGTCTCCACCGTCCCCGGCTTCGGCCAGTGCATCGACAACGGAACCAGTTTCTCGGCGCCCTACGTCGCCGGAGTCGCCGCCCTGCTGCGCGCGAAGCACGAGGACTGGTCCCCGCAGGAGATCGTCTGGCAGATCCAGGGGACCGCCGAGCGCTCGATCAACGGCCGTGACGACTACGTCGGATGGGGCGTGGTCGACCCGGTCCGCGCGGTCACCCAGGACCACGACCGGCCCAAGGCCCCCGTCCCGGACCCCGGCCCGCCGCCGGCGGCCGCCCCCGAGGCGGCGGCGCTGCGGATGACCGAGACGGCGCAGGAGCGTGAGGAGCGGTTCGGAACGTACGCTCTCGGGATCGCAGGCGTGCTGATCGCGGTCATCGCGGGCACGGCGACGGTGGTCCGGGATGCCCGCAAGCGACGAGGCCGTTTGCAGTGAACCGTCACAGTTCATCAACGGAAGCGGCCCACCGGTGTTGGGGCGGTCCGATGAACTGGCTAGAGTGACACCAGGCTTCACGACTGTGATCGGGGGATCGCGTGAGGCGGAGGGGGAGTTCCAGGGCGCGCGGCTCGAATCCGCGCCGGGAACGCCCGCTCTGCCGCGCAATCCGCCGGTTCTGCCGGCGAATTGAGAAGTGAGGAGCTTCGGATGAGCAATTTCGGACTCGCAGACGATCCGATCGTCCAGGCGAAGAACAAGATCGAGACGACGGCCCGCGCCGTCACCACCCAGTCCCGCGAGCTGGCCGACATCCTCGCCACGGTGAGCGCCGGCTGGACCGGTGTGGGTGCCTCGGGCTTCGTCTCCGCCCAGACGGTCGTCAACGAGGACCACGACGAGATCCGTCGTCTGCTCGGGGTGCTGCACAACGCGGTCTCGCAGACCAAGAACCTCAGCAACGCGCAGGACGACGAGGTGCGCGCGGCGTTCAAGAACGTGCAGGCCTCCGCGGGCCAGGGCGGCTCCGGCCTCAACGGCATCTGACCTGCCCTTTACGTCTTTACGTCGTTTCCCACTCAGCTCAGCGCGAAGGAGAAGAACATGGCTGGTTCCGACGGCCACACCAAGGTCCGGTATGAGAGCGTCCAGGAGATGGCGAACCGCATCCGCGTCGTCTCGAAGAAGATCGTGACGGACCTGCAGGAGATGGAGCAGGCCATCAAGGTCGTCACGGACACCTGGGACGGTGACGCGCACCGGGCGTACCTCACCCTCCAGAAGCAGTACAAGAGCAAGGCCGACGACATGCACAGGCAGCTCGAGCAGGTCGCCGGGCTGATCGAGCGCGGCAAGGGCGACTACCGCGCCACCGACGTGAAGGCCTCGCGCCTGTTCACCGAGGCCTACTGAGCCAGGTCGACCGCAGTCGCATGCGGATACGGGGCGCGCCCGCACCGGGCGCGCCCCGTCGTCGTACCCCGGGGTACCGGCCTCAGTGGGGGCCGCGGTCGAGGTCGAACTCCCCGTCCCTGGCCCCGAGTACGAAGGCCTCCCACTCGGCCGCCGTGTAGCGCAGGACGGTGTCCCGGTCGAGCGAGGACCGCATGGCCACGGCGCCCTCGGGGAGCCGGGCGATCTCGACCCGCTCCTCGTCGGGGCTGGTCCCGGGCGGGCCCTCCCACTCCACGCCGCTGATGTCGAGCGCGTACAGCTCGTCCTTCTCCTGCTGAGTGCCCATGTGCGGCCTTTCCCTCGGCGGTGCGGTGCTACCGCGGTCTTCACTGCCGATTATCGGTGCTGCGGGGCGGGCCGGGGGAGTGTTTCCCGTTGATCACCCCGGCATCCGGCATCCGGCACCCGGACACCGCCTACTCGCCGGTCTGGCCGGCGAGGGCCCGGGCCAGGTCCTCGACCTGGTCCCGGCTCAGCCCGGTGCGGCCCGCGTCCCCGGCGGTCAGCAGCAGGGACGCATCCCCGTCGCCGTCGAGGCCGAGCCGTACGGCGGCCACGTTGCCGCTCCTGGTCAGGACGGGCGTACCCGCCTTCGCCGCGGCCGCCTCCTCGCTGAACGGGATCAGGCCCTCGGGCCCCACACCGGCCGCCTTCGAGACCACGGGGAGCAGCACGGACAGCGCCTGCCGCTTCTGCGTCGCGACGGTGTGCACCTCCAGGTCCTCCTGGCCGATGTGGAAGACACAGCTCACCAGTGCCCCCGGGTTGCGGGCCAGGGGGGCGTCCGGACCGGCCCCCTCGCCGGTCTCCCCGGAGATGGCCGGCAGGTCGGCCTTCGCGTACCCCGGGCCCGTGTCCCCCGCCACCCCGGCGGCCTTGGCAGCCTTGGCGAAGTCGTAGGGCAGGGGGCATTCGACACCGCTCTCCCGATCGACTCCGCCGGCGATCTCCTGCAACTCGTCCACGCTGAGGGCGTCTGCGAACCGGCAGCCGGCCAGCAGCGCCGCGGCTGCCACGAGGGCGACCGGCGCTGCGTACCGGCGGCTGCGCTCTCTCCGACGACGTATCACGGTGTTCTCAGCCTCTCTCACGGCGGGGCCCGGTCGTCCGGGCCCCGCCTCGTGCGGTTGCCTCCTACTGCATCCCCGGCAGGCGGCCCAGCTGGACCAGGGACGTGCCGCGCTTGCGCGAGGAGAAGTACGCCCGGCCCGGCGGCATCGGCCGCGGCCGGACGTTGCCGATCAGGTCGCCCTCGGACGGGTCGCCCGACAGCACCACGCCCTGCGCGCCGAGCTCCTTGAAGCGCTGCATGAACGGCTCGTACAGCGAACGCGAGGCGCCCGCCGAGTTGCGCGCGATGATGAAGCGGACACCCGTGTCCCGGGCGAACGGCAGGAACTCCACCAGCGGGGCCAGCGGATTGCCCTGGCTGGTGGCCACCAGGTCGTAGTCGTCGATGATGATGAACACGTCCGGGCCGGTCCACCAGCTGCGGTCGCGCAGCTGCTGCGGAGTGACGTCGGTCGGCGGCTGCCGCCGGGAGAACACCCCGCCCAGCGCCTCCATGTGCGTCTGCAGCGAGCTCGCCATCGGCGCGTACTCCAGCAGGTGCTCCTCCGGCAGCGCACCGAGCAGGCTGCGCCGGTAGTCGCCGACGACGAGCCGGGCCTGGTCCGGGGTGTACCGCTCCGCGATCTGCTGGCAGATCAGCCGCAGCAGGTTCGTCTTGCCGGACTCGCTCTCGCCGAACACGAGGAAGAACGGGTCGCTCTCGAAGTCGACGAACACCGGCTCCAGGTTCGTCTCGTCGATGCCGATGGCCAGCCCGCGGCCGGGGTTGTCCCCGCCCCTGGGCAGCTGGTCGGCGTGCAGCAGCCGCGGCAGCAGCCGTACGCCGGGAGCCGCGGCCCCCGCCCAGTTCTGCTTCACCGCCGACACGAAGGCGGCCGTGGCCTCCGACAGGTCCTCCGGGTCGTGCGCGCCGTCGACCCGCGGCAGCGCGCCGAGGAAGTGCAGCTTCTCCGCCACCTGCCCGCGGCCCGGCATCCCCGTCGGCACGTTCGCGGCGACCTTGCGGTCGAACTCGGAGTCCATGACGTCGCCGAGCCGCAGCTCCAGCCGGTTCAGCATCTGGTCCTTGAGTGCGGCGCGCACCTCCATGTACCGCGCCGCCGTGATCACCACGTGGATGCCGTAGCCCAGACCGCGCGAGGCGATGTCAGTGACCACCGACTCCAGGCCCTCGTACTCGGTGCGGAAGCCGCCCCAGCCGTCGACGACGAGGAACACGTCGCCCCACGCCTCGCCGGGCAGCTCGCCCGCCGCGCGCCGCCGCCGGTAGGTCCCGATGGAGTCGATGTTGTTCGCGCGGAAGAACTCCTCGCGGCGGTTGAGGATGCCCCCCACCTCCGCGACCGTACGCCGCACCCGCTCCGGGTCCAGGCGCGAGGCGATCCCGCCGACGTGCGGCAGCTCGGCGATCGACGACATGCTGCCGCCACCGAAGTCCAGTCCGTAGAACTGCACCTCGCGCGGTGTGTGCGTCAGCGCGAACGAGGAGATCAGCGTCCGCATCAGCGTCGACTTGCCCGACTGGGGGCCGCCGACCACCATCATGTGGCCCGCCGCACCCGAGAAGTCCCGGTACAGCACCTCGCGGCGCTGCTCGAAGGGCTTGTCGATGAGGCCGAGCGGTACGACGAGCCCGCCGGGCCGTGTGTACCCCTCCGCGTGCAGCCCCCGCTCCGCCGAAGGCGCCAGCGCCGGCAGCAGCTGGTCCAGCGGCGGGGCCTGGTCGAGCGGCGGCAGCCACACCTGGTGCGCCGGCACGCCCTGGCCCTCGAGCCGGGCCACGATCACGTCCAGCACCGTGTCCGCGAGCGCGTCGTCCTCCCGCTCCGACTGCGCCGCCAGGTACGCCGGGTCCGGCGCCGCGTACACGACCGGCACCGGAGCCGCCGTGAACAGCGCGGGGCGCCGCTCCACCGGGAACAGGCCCACCGACAGGTCCGGCCCGCCCGAGCGGTAGGTGCCCGAGACGTACGCCGCCTTGAACCGCGTCATCTCGTCCGTACCGAACTTCAGGTAGCCCGAACCCGGCACCGACGGCAGGTGGTACGCGTCCGGCACGCCGATCGCGGTCCGCGACTCCGCCGCCGAGAAGGTCCGCAGACCGATCCGGTACGACAGGTACGTGTCCAGCCCGCGCAGCTTGCCCTCCTCCAGGCGCTGCGAGGCCAGCAGCAGGTGCACACCCAGCGAGCGGCCGATGCGGCCGATCTGGATGAACATGTCGATGAAGTCGGGCTTCGCGGTCAGCAGCTCGCTGAACTCGTCGATGACCAGCACCAGCGAGGCCAGCGGCTCCAGCGGGGCACCCGCCGCGCGCGCCTTCTCGTAGTCGTGGATGTTCGCGTAGTTGCCCGCCGAGCGCAGCAGCTCCTGCCGGCGCTGCAGCTCACCGCGGATCGAGTCGCCCATGCGGTCCACGAGCGTGAGGTCGTCCGCCAGGTTGGTGATGACGGCCGCCACGTGCGGCATCTGCCCCATGCCGGTGAAGGTCGCACCGCCCTTGAAGTCCGCGAGGACGAAGTTCAGCGTCTCCGAGGTGTGCGTGACCGCGAGGCCCAGCACGAGGGTGCGCAGCAGCTCCGACTTGCCGGAACCGGTCGCGCCCACGCACAGGCCGTGCGGGCCCATGCCTTCCTGTGCGGCTTCCTTGAGGTCCAGCATGACCGGGGCGCCGTCCTCGCCGACACCGATCGGCACGCGCAGCCGCTCACCGGCCGAACGCGGCCGCCAGGTACGGGCCACGTCGATCGAGGCCGCGTCACCGAGGTTCAGCAGATCCGTGAAGTCCAGGTTGGCCAGCAGCGGTTCGTCGTCGTCCCCGCCGCCGGTGCGCAGCGGCGCCAGCTGCCGCGCGAGTGCCTCCGCCGCGGGCAGCGACAGCGTGTCCGGTACGCCCTCGTACGCGATGCCCGCGCCCGACTCCAGCCGCAGCCGGCCCGGCCGCACCACTACGGACAGCCCGCCGCGCGGCTCGTCCAGCTCGCCCGCGACCACCTCGACGATGGTCACGCCCTGCAGCCCCTCGGCCGCCGCGAACGCCGAGTCCGGCGGGACCAGGCCGCCCCGGGAGTTCGCGTCCAGTACGACGACCAGGTGCGGCTGGTCCAGCACCGGGGACACGTCCCGGCTGAACCGCGGCCGCCCCTCCAGCCGCGGCGCCAGCAGCCCCTCCAGCTCGACCAGGTCATCGCTGAACAGCCGCTTCGTACCGGCCCCGTCGACCTGCCCGGGGACCTGCGTGTGCGGCAGCCACTTCGTCCAGTCCCACGCGGGCGCCGCTCCGGGCGCGGCCACCACGGCCACCACCAGGTCCTCGGGGGAGTGCAGCGTCGCCAGCTGCGCCACCAGCGCCCGCGCCGCGCCGCGCGCCGACTCCGGCTCGCCGGACACCGTCACGTGGTAGAACGCCCGCAGCGACACCGCCACCGGCAGCCCGTCCAGCGAGGAGTGCACCTTCAGGAAGCGCTGCATCGCGCCCGCCGTCAGCGGCTCCAGCTCGTCCACCGGCGCCGTGTCCGGCGCCACCAGCGCAGTCGCGAGGCGCTGCGCGCCCAGCCCGAGCCGGGCCTGGCCGAAGTCCTCGTCGCCGACGCGCCGCTCCCACAGCCGCGATCCCTCGGCCACCACCGACCACAACTGCTCGGGGGCCGGGTGCAGATACAGCTGCGCGTCGCGCTGCGCCCGCGCGGTCCTGCGGACCTGACGGCGGGTCTGCGCAAGATATTTCAGGTAGTCCCGCCGTACATCGGCCATTTGCCCCTGCGTACCGCGCCGGTGGCGCACCAGCTGGGCGAGGACCATGCCCACCGTGGACACCAGCATCAGCACACCCATGATGCGCATGAAGGGCGCCGCACCCGGCATGAAGAAGAAGACGACCGACGAGCCCATGCCGAGCATCGGCAGGAGCTGCATCAGCATGCCCTCCTGCTGCCCGCGGGGAAGCTCCGGCGGAGCCTCCAGCCTCAGCTCGTCCGAAGGAACTTCGGGCGGCAAGGACCGCGGCGGGCGTTTGACGACGATCTGAGTCACCGGAGCATCAATCCCTCGAAAACGGACGGGACGTCGCAACCGGCGCCCCCAAGTCCCGGGCGCGAAGGGGGTCTCCCCTGCGCGACGGTGATCCTACTTGCCGACAGTCACTCATACTCCCGGTAGGGTGGCCCGCGCAGTATGCGCATCCGCGAATCCAAGGCGAGAGCCCATGCACCCGCTTCGCCAACCAGGGGGGTCACACAGGTGAGTACGGCCGCAACGACGGGCTTCTGCAGGGTCACCGTCGTGGCTCCCGACAGCCGCATCGACGTCGCCCTTCCCGAGGACATCGCCGTCGCCGACGTCTATCCCGAACTCCTGCGCCTCACCGGCCAGACCCAGCCCGTCGGCGCACCCACCGGTTTCCACCTGGTCCGCCGCGACGGCACGGTCCTCGACGGCGCCCGCACCCTCGCCGCCCAGCAGGTCCTCGACGGCGAGGTGCTGAGCCTGCGCCCCTTCGCCGAGTCGCTGCCGCCGGCCGTCTTCGACGACGTCTCCGACGCCGTCGCCTCCGCCGTCGTCCGCGACCGCCACCTCTGGAGCGACGACATGCTGCGCGGCGCGGGCCTGGCCGGCGCCGCACTGCTGCTCGTCCTGCTCGGCTTCGTCCTCTGGTACGCCGACCCGGTCCGCCACGACATGCACGGCCTGCCCGGCATCATCGCCGGCGCCGTCGGCGTGCTCCTCACCGCCGCCGCCGGAGTGCGCGCCCGGGTCTACCGCGACCGCGGCTCCGCCGTCGCCCTCGGCCTCGGCGCCCTCCCGCACCTGCTGATCGCCGGCTCCGGCATCATCGCCGCAGGTGCCGGCGAAGGACCCGGCCGGCTGCAGTTCCTGCTCGGGTGCGTCTGCGTCCTGGTCGCCTCCGTGGCCCTGGTCGCACTCACCCCCAACGGGGACGCCCCCTTCGTCGCGGCCACCTTCCTCGCCGCCACCGGAACCCTGGCCACGTTCGTCGCCATCGTCACCGGGGCCTCCGCCACCGCGACCGCCGCCGTCTGCGCCCCCGTGGCCATCGGCCTCGTCGCCTTCCTGCCCGGCCTCTCCGCCCGCTTCGCCCGGCTGCCGATCGGCTACGCCGCCCCGCAGAGCGCCGTGGAGAGTTACGAGACCCCGGACCGCTACGAGACCGAGCCGTACGGCGACCCCGCCGGCTCCGAGCAGCACGAGGCGGGCACCCCCCTCGACGCCGAGGCCATCGCCACCCAGGCCCGCCGCGGCCACGAGATGCTCCTCGGCCTGGTCGGCGGCTGCGCCGCGGTCGTCGTCGGATCCGCCGCCGTCCTCGGCTTCTCCGACAACACCTGGGGCCGGCTGCTCGCCCTCGCCACCGGGCTGGCCATGCTGCTGCGCGCCCGCCTCTTCCGCTACACCTCCCAGGTCGTGTGCACCCTGGTCGCCGGTCTGGCCGCCATCGGACTGCTGATCCTGGGCCTGGCCCTGCACCCGCCGGCCGACCTGGTCCGCGAGCTCGTCCAGTACCACGACCGAGGCGGCCTGGACCTCCGTACGATCTGGCTCTCCGCAGCCGTCGCCGCCGGCGCCGCCCTCCTCGCGGGAATTGCGCTTGTCATCCCCCGCAAGGGCCTGTCACCCTTCTGGGGACGGCTGCTCGACCTCACCGAGGCGGCAGTACTGCTCAGTCTTGTCCCGCTGACCCTCGCCGTGCTGGACGTGTACGCCCGGGCCCGCGCTCTCACCAGCTGAGACGGGGGCCGGGCGGCAGCCTGGTACGCTGTGTGACGGCCGTTTGTGTACGCGCCCCCGGAAACCCTCTGGAGGCTGCGCTCAGCGGACCCCGCCTCCCGAGTTACGGAAGATCCCCAGAGAATTCGACCTGGGGCACTCGGTGGCCACGAAGACCTATACGAGGAGTACGCGTGTCGCTCGACGCCGCTACGAAGAAGCAGATCATCGCCGAGTTTGGTGCCAAGGAGGGCGACACCGGCTCCCCCGAGGTCCAGGTTGCGATGCTCTCCAAGCGCATCACGGACCTGACCGAGCACCTCAAGACCCACAAGCACGACCACCACTCCCGTCGTGGTCTGCTGATCCTGGTCGGCCAGCGTCGCCGCCTGCTGCAGTACCTGGCCAAGAAGGACATCCAGCGCTTCCGTACGCTGGTCGAGCGCCTCGGCATCCGCCGCGGTGCGGCCGGCGTCAAGTAAAGACGCTGTGAAGGGAGCGGTTCCCACACTGAGGGGGCCGCTCCCTTTGCTGTACGTGCTGTCGCTCTACGTGCGGGACGTACCGGACGCTTTGTAGTCTGGACGCACGGGCACGCGACCCACGTGCACAACTGAAGAGGAGGAGCGCCCTCCCCACGCCGCCGGTCCTCGGTAGTGGTACCCGGAAAGCCCCACGGGCACCGAACCGGGTACTTCGATCGAAGACCGGCCCGCACGCAAGGAGCGCTTCTCCGCAACCGTCCGCAGCCACACGGGCAGCGGACGGAGACGACGAAAATGGAGAAAACGCTAGTGGAGAACGAGACCCACTACGCCGAGGCCGTCATTGACAACGGTTCCTTCGGCACCCGCACCATCCGCTTCGAGACGGGCCGTCTGGCCCGCCAGGCCGCCGGCTCCGCCGTTGCCTACCTGGACGACGACACGATGGTGCTTTCCGCCACCACCGCGTCGAAGAAGCCCAAGGACCAGCTCGACTTCTTCCCCCTGACGGTGGACGTCGAGGAGCGCCAGTACGCGGCCGGCAAGATCCCCGGATCCTTCTTCCGCCGTGAGGGCCGCCCCTCCGAGGACGCGATCCTCACCTGCCGTCTGATCGACCGCCCGCTGCGCCCGTCCTTCAAGAAGGGCCTGCGCAACGAGATCCAGGTCGTCGCCACCGTCATGGCGCTGAACCCGGACCACCTGTACGACGTCATCGCGATCAACGCCGCGTCCGCGTCCACGCAGCTGGCCGGCCTGCCCTTCTCCGGCCCGATCGGCGGCGTCCGCGTCGCGCTGATCCGCGGCCAGTGGGTGGCCTTCCCGACGCACACCGAGCTCGAGGACGCCGTCTTCGACATGGTCGTCGCGGGCCGCGTCCTGGAGGACGGCGACGTCGCGATCATGATGGTCGAGGCCGAGGCCACCGAGAAGACCATCACCCTGGTCAAGGGCGGCGCCGAGGCGCCGACCGAGGAGATCGTGGCCGCCGGCCTCGACGCCTCGAAGCCCTTCATCAAGGCCCTCTGCAAGGCCCAGGCGGACCTGGCGGCCAAGGCCGCCAAGCCCGAGGGCGAGTTCCCGGTCTTCCTGGACTACCAGGACGACGTGTACGAGGCCCTCGCGGCCGCCGTCAAGGGCGAGCTCTCCCAGGCGCTGACCATCGCGGGCAAGCAGGACCGCGAGTCCGAGCTGGACCGCGTCAAGGAGATCGCCGCCGAGAAGCTCCTCCCGGCCTTCGAGGGCCGCGAGAAGGAGATCTCCGCCGCCTACCGCAGCCTGACCAAGGCCCTGGTGCGCGAGCGCGTCATCAAGGACAAGGTCCGCATCGACGGCCGCGGGATCACGGACATCCGTACCCTCGCCGCCGAGGTCGAGGCCATCCCGCGCGTGCACGGCTCGGCGCTGTTCGAGCGTGGCGAGACCCAGATCCTGGGCGTCACCACCCTCAACATGCTCCGTATGGAGCAGCAGCTGGACACCCTTTCCCCGGTGACCCGCAAGCGCTACATGCACAACTACAACTTCCCGCCGTACTCCGTCGGTGAGACCGGCCGCGTGGGCTCGCCCAAGCGCCGCGAGATCGGCCACGGCGCGCTCGCCGAGCGCGCGATCGTGCCGGTCCTCCCGACCCGCGAGGAGTTCCCGTACGCGATCCGCCAGGTGTCCGAGGCCCTCGGCTCCAACGGTTCGACGTCCATGGGCTCGGTCTGCGCCTCCACCATGTCGCTGCTGAACGCCGGTGTGCCCCTCAAGGCCCCCGTCGCCGGTATCGCCATGGGTCTGATCTCCCAGGAGATCGACGGCAAGACGCACTACGTCGCCCTCACCGACATCCTCGGTGCGGAGGACGCCTTCGGCGACATGGACTTCAAGGTCGCCGGCACCAAGGAGTTCGTGACCGCCCTCCAGCTGGACACCAAGCTGGACGGCATCCCGGCCTCCGTCCTGGCCGCGGCCCTCAAGCAGGCCCGCGACGCCCGCCTCCACATCCTCGACGTGATGATGGAAGCGATCGACACGCCGGACGAGATGTCCCCGAACGCCCCGCGGATCATCACCGTCAAGATCCCGGTGGACAAGATCGGTGAGGTCATCGGCCCCAAGGGCAAGATGATCAACCAGATCCAGGAGGACACCGGCGCCGAGATCACGATCGAGGACGACGGCACCATCTACATCGGTGCCGCCGACGGCCCGGCCGCCGAGGCCGCCCGCGCCACGATCAACGGCATCGCCAACCCGACCATGCCGGAGGTCGGCGAGCGCTACCTGGGTACGGTCGTCAAGACCACCACCTTCGGTGCCTTCGTCTCCCTGCTCCCGGGCAAGGACGGCCTGCTGCACATCTCGCAGATCCGCAAGCTCGCCGGTGGCAAGCGCGTGGAGAACGTCGAGGACGTGCTCGCGGTCGGCACCAAGGTCCAGGTCGAGATCGCCGAGATCGACCAGCGCGGCAAGCTCTCCCTGATCCCCGTGATCGACGGCGAGGCCGCCGGCGACGACGCTGACAAGGACGACTCCGACAAGTGACGTCGCGTAGTTCCCGTGTGACGGCCCGCCCCTCTTCGGAGGGGCGGGCCGTCGCCCGTACCCAAACCCTCCTCAAAGGCGAGAACGGCATCGGCACCGTCCGGCGCACCGTCCTCCCCGGCGGACTGCGCATCGTCACCGAGACGCTGCCCTCGGTCCGCTCCGCCACCTTCGGCATCTGGGCGCACGTGGGCTCCCGCGACGAGACGCCCACGCTCAACGGTGCCACGCACTACCTCGAGCACCTCCTCTTCAAGGGCACGCACAAGCGCAGCGCCCTCGACATCTCCTCCGCGATCGACGCGGTCGGCGGCGAGATGAACGCCTTCACGGCGAAGGAGTACACCTGCTACTACGCACGGGTGCTCGACACCGACCTGCCGCTGGCGATCGACGTCGTCTGCGACATGCTCACCGGCTCGCTGATCCGCGAGGAGGACGTCGACGCCGAGCGCGGCGTCATCCTCGAAGAGATCGCGATGACCGAGGACGACCCGGGCGACTGCGTGCACGACCTGTTCGCGCACACGATGTACGGCGACACCCCCCTGGGCCGTCCCGTCCTCGGCACCGTCGACACGATCAACGCCCTCGGCGCTGACCGGATCCGCCGCTTCTACAAGAAGCACTACGACCCCCGCCACCTGGTGGTGGCCGCGGCCGGCAACGTCGACCACAACAAGGTCGTACGCCAGGTCCGCGCGGCCTTCGAGAAGGCCGGCGCCCTCCGGCACACCGACGCCGAGCCGATCGGCCCGCGCTCCGGAGCCAAGCGCATCCGCACCTCCGGCCGCGTCGACCTGATCAACCGCAAGACCGAGCAGGCCCACGTGGTCCTCGGCATGCCCGGCCTGGCCCGTACCGACGAGCGCCGCTGGGCACTCGGGGTACTGAACACGGCCCTCGGCGGCGGCATGTCCTCCCGCCTCTTCCAGGAGGTCCGGGAGAAGCGCGGCCTGGCCTACAGCGTGTACTCGTACACCTCGGGCTTCGCCGACACCGGGCTCTTCGGCGTGTACGCGGGATGCCGCCCGAACCAGGTTCACGACGTGCTGCGGATCTGCCGCGGCGAGCTCGACAAGGTCGTCTCCGAGGGGCTCACCGACGAGGAGATCAAGCGGGCCATCGGCCAGCTGTCCGGCTCCACCGTCCTCGGCCTGGAGGACACCGGCGCGATCATGAACCGCATCGGCAAGAGCGAGCTCTGCTGGGGCGACCAGATGTCGGTCGACGACATGCTGGCCCGGATCGCGTCCGTGACCCCGGACGACGTCCGCTCGGTCGCGCAGGATGTACTGGCCCAGCGGCCGTCGCTCGCGGTGATCGGCCCGCTGAAGGAGAAGCAGGCCGCCCGCCTCGACGAAGCGGTGTCCTGAGACCCCGAGACCCTGGATACCTTGGGGCCGGGCACCGGCCGCCGGCCGGTGCCCGGCCCGTACGACAGGAAGCGAAGAAGCATGAGCAGCAAGCTGCGGGTGGCCGTTCTCGGCGCCCAGGGCCGCATCGGCTCCGAGGCGGTCAAGGCCGTCGAGGCCGCCGAGGACATGGAGCTGGTGGCCGCCCTCGGCCGCGGCGACAAGCTGGAGACGGTGGCCGAGGCCGGCGCGCAGGTCGCGGTCGAGCTGACCACCCCCGCCTCGGTCATGGAGAACCTGGACTTCCTCATCCGCCACGGGATCCACGGCGTGGTCGGCACCACCGGCTGGACCGAGGAGCGCCTCGCCCAGCTGGACACCTGGCTCGCCGCCTCCCCGCAGACCGGCGTGCTCATCGCCCCGAACTTCTCCATCGGCGCCGTCCTGACCATGAAGTTCGCCGCCCAGGCCGCCCGCTACTTCGAGTCCGTCGAGGTCGTCGAGCTCCACCACCCGAACAAGGTCGACGCCCCCTCCGGCACGGCGACCCGTACGGCGCAGCTCATCGCGGCCGCCCGCGCCGAGGCCGGCTGCGCCCCGCAGCCCGACGCCACCGCCACCGCCCTGGACGGCGCGCGCGGCGCGGACGTCGACGGCGTCCCGGTGCACGCGATCCGCCTGCGCGGCCTGCTGGCCCACCAGGAGGTGCTGCTCGGCGGCGAGGGCGAGACCCTGACCATCCGTCACGACTCCCTGCACCACAGCAGCTTCATGCCGGGCATCCTGCTCGGTGCGCGCCGCGTCGTGCAGCACCCGGGCCTCACGTTCGGCCTGGAAAACTTCCTCGACCTCGGCTGATGAGCAGGCAGTAGTACCCATGCGCGCGAAGATCACTTACTTCCTCACGGCCGCCGTCCTGGTCGTCTACTTCGTCCTGGCCGGCAGCCGGGGCGTGCTGCTGATCCGGCAGGGCACCTGGCTGACCGTGACCTTCGGGGCGGCCGTGCTGATCCTGCCGGTCATCGGCGTCTGGTTCCTCTGGAAGAACACGCAGTTCGTGACGAAGGCGAACCAGCTCGCGACCGAGCTGGAGGCCGAGGGCGGACTGCCCGTGGACGAGCTGGAGCGGGACGAGTACGGCCGGATCGTGCGGGACTCCGCCGACGAGGTCTTCGCGCGCCGCAAGGCCGAGACGGAGGACGCGCCGGGGGACTGGCGCAGCTGGTTCCGCCTCGCCGTCGCCTACCACGACGCCCGGGACACCCCGCGGGCCCGCAAGGCCATGCAGCGGGCCATCGCCCTGCACGGCGGACCGCGCGGCCAGACCGGCCCCTAAGCCCGTAGAACCCGGAAGCCCGTGCAGCCGCCTGAGCGGATCCTGTACGGGCTTCCAGGGCACTGCACGCCGGTGTCAGGCGGGCACGGGCCGGTACTCGTCGGCCCAGGCCTCGACCATGTCGGCAGCCCGGTCGAACGCCTCGGTCCGCGAGAGGAAATCGGCGTTGTGGTCGGTCAGCAGCACCGGCAGCTCCGCGCCGTCGCGGGCGGCCGCCGTCAGCGCCTGGCCCTGGACGGTCCGCGGCAGCCCCAGCCAGCGCACCGGCTGCTGGACCGTACGGACCTCGGTGATCTCGTCCCAGGCGATCGAGCGGGTCCGGAAGAAGCCCACCCGGCGAAGCCCCGCCGGGCTCACCCAGACGCCCGCCATGAGCAGGCGCAGCGCCGACCCGATCACGCCGAGCGCAGCGGCCACACAGACACCGGCACCGGCCCATGCACCCGCGAACGCGATGATCATCGTGGCGAGCAGCATGAACGCGGCCAGCAGGAGCAGCAGGGCGGCGCCGGCCACCCGCCAGGGCCCGGGCCGGTACGGCCGGCGCCAGCGGTCGGGGTCCTCGTGGGCCAGTACGTCCTCGTCGGCAGTGTCTTCGTGCGCGTCGAACGCGCGGTCGGCCGTCAAGAAGGGCAGGGGCACGGCTGTACCTCACTCACATGCACGTTCGGTTGGGCTGTGCCCGTGAGGCTACCGTCCCTCGGAGGCCTCCGACTGCTGCGACTTGGCGGGCGCCTGGTGGGGCTGCAGCGCGGGCATGCCGAAGAGCAGGGAGCCGACGAGCCCCGCCACCACGGTCAGCCCGACCAGACTACGGGCGGCCATCTGGGCCGCGCCCAGACGCTCGCGCGGCGGCGGAGTGACATTGCTGCGGAAACGGTCGGCCTCGGCGACGAAGGCGAACGGGACGGGTTCGCTCCGGCGAAACATGGAGGGACTCTCCTCACGGTCAGGGCCCGGGGGCGGCGGTGGTGGGTGTGTGTGGCCTGTACTGGTGAAGACGTATGAGCCGCCCAATCGGTGCCGGAATTCGGGACATTAACCAAATTTCATGGCTGGGCGTCAGCTGAAAGGGTGACGGAGTCGCCGCCGCGGCCCGTGCCCGGTCGGCGCGAGAGCTGCGCGGGGAGCCGTCGGCTGCGCCGTAGAGTGGGCGCGCCCCATGTGAGTCGTTCGGAAGGACCCCCGGTGAGCGAGACCGCCGCTTCAGACCTGAAACCCAGCTTCCGCAGTGATGTGACGGTGGAGCTGGTGAAGCACTCCGCCGCCGACTCCGACGTGCTGTGGGCCGCCCGTGTCTCCACGGCCGGCGAGCAGTCGCTCGAGGAGCTCCAGAAGGACCCGGAGCGTTCCAAGGGCCTCATCAACTACCTGATGCGGGACCGCCACGGCAGCCCCTTCGAGCACAACTCGATGACGTTCTTCATCAGCGCCCCGATCTTCGTGTTCCGCGAGTTCATGCGGCACCGCGTCGGCTGGTCGTACAACGAGGAATCGGGCCGCTACAGGGAGCTCGAGCCGGTCTTCTACGTCCCGGACGCCGAGCGCAAGCTCGTCCAGGAGGGCCGCCCGGGCAAGTACGTCTTCGTCGAGGGCACCGCGGCCCAGCAGGAACTGACGGGCCGGGTCATGGAGGACTCGTACCGTCAGGCCTACGAGGCCTACCAGGAGATGCTGGCCGCGGGCGTGGCCCGCGAGGTTGCCCGTTCGGTCCTGCCGGTCGGACTTTTCTCCTCGATGTACGCCACCTGCAACGCGCGCTCGCTGATGCACTTCCTCGGCCTGCGCACGCAGCACGAGCTCGCGACCGTCCCCTCCTTCCCGCAGCGGGAGATCGAGATGGTCGGCGAGAAGATGGAGCAGCACTGGGCCGCGCTCATGCCG
Organism: Streptomyces sp. NPDC032745; assembly: GCF_055579465.1. Taxonomy (NCBI): domain Bacteria; kingdom Bacillati; phylum Actinomycetota; class Actinomycetes; order Kitasatosporales; family Streptomycetaceae; genus Streptomyces; species Streptomyces sp. NPDC032745. The sequence goes on from NZ_JBVING010000001.1 coordinate 986,775, forward strand.
CTGACGTACGCCGCGTACAACGCCAACGGTCGCGTCGCCCCGTAAGGGTCGGTACGGCTCGATGGGCACGGATGGACCCACTCCGTACAGATGTGCGGAGTCAAGTCCGAAGTGTCCGTATTGCCACGTTTCGTAAAGTTCATCTAGGCTGATCAAACGGACCCGGCACTGCTTGAACCCCCGAGCAGGCAGTGCCGGGATCCAACAACCCTCCCGGCCCGTGCCGGGAGCCACACCCTCTTGACGTCCCCCGAGGGGACAACGTGAGCATGGCAGCGAGTAGCGTGTTACCCATGGCTCCGATCTCGACTCCGCAGACCCCCTTCGGGCGGGTCCTCACCGCCATGATCACGCCCTTCACGGCGGATGGCGCACTCGACCTCGACGGCGCGCAGCAGCTCGCCGTCCACCTGGTGGACGCAGGCAACGACGGCCTGATCATCAACGGGACCACCGGCGAGTCCCCGACCACCACCGACGCGGAGAAAAACGACCTCGTACGAGCCGTCCTCGAAGCGGTCGGCGACCGTGCCCACGTCGTCGCCGGCATCGGCACCAACGACACCCGGCACACACTCGAGCTGGCCCGCCAGGCCGAGCGCACCGGCGCCCACGGCCTGCTCGCGGTGACCCCGTACTACAGCAAGCCGCCGCAGGAAGGCCTCTACCGGCACTTCACGGCGATCGCCGACGCCACCGAGCTCCCGGTGATGCTCTACGACATCCCCGGCCGCAGCGGCGTCCCGATCAACACCGAAACCCTGGTGCGGCTCGCCGAGCACCCCCGCATCGTGGCCAACAAGGACGCCAAGGGCGACCTCGGCCGCGCCAGCTGGGCCATCGCCCAGAGCGGACTCGCCTGGTACTCCGGCGACGACATGCTGAACCTGCCGCTGCTGTCCGTCGGCGCCGTCGGCTTCGTCTCCGTGGTCGGCCACGTGGTCACCCCCGAGCTCCGCGCGATGCTCGAGGCCCACCTGGGCGGCGACGTCCAGAAGGCCACCGAGATCCACCAGAAGCTGCTCCCCGTCTTCACCGGCATGTTCCGCACGCAGGGCGTGATCACCACCAAGGGCGCCCTGAACCTGCAGGGCCTGCCCGCGGGCCCGCTGCGGCTCCCGCTCGTCGAGCTGACGGCCGAAGAGACGGCCCAGCTCAAGATCGATCTTGCCGCCGGCGGGGTACAGCTCTGACATCAGACTTCACAACTGAATAAGCAAGACGAACAAAACAGACGAATGCAAGTGCACGAACGACATGCGCGCCACGTGCCTTACGAGGTACGTGGCGTGTGTGGTGAGGAGATACTTTTGAGCCATCCGCACCCTGAACTCGGCCCGCCGCCGAAGCTCCCCAAGGGCGGCCTCCGGGTCACCCCGCTGGGCGGTCTCGGCGAGATCGGCCGCAACATGACCGTCTTCGAGTTCGACGGCCGCCTGCTGATCGTCGACTGCGGCGTTCTCTTCCCCGAGGAGGAGCAGCCGGGCGTCGACCTGATCCTGCCGGACTTCTCGTCCATCCGGGACCGCCTCGACGACATCGAGGGCATCGTCCTCACGCACGGACACGAGGACCACATCGGCGCCGTCCCCTACCTCCTCCGGGAGAAGCCGGACATCCCGCTGATCGGCTCCAAGCTGACGCTGGCCCTCATCGAGGCCAAGCTCCAGGAGCACCGCATCCGCCCCTACACCCTCGAGGTGAAGGAGGGCGAGCGCGAGAACCTGGGCCCCTTCGACTGCGAGTTCATCGCCGTCAACCACTCCATCCCGGACGCCCTGGCCGTCGCGATCCGCACCCCCGCGGGTCTCGTCGTCGCCACCGGCGACTTCAAGATGGACCAGCTGCCGCTGGACAACCGCCTCACCGACCTGCACGCCTTCGCGCGCCTGAGCGAAGAGGGCATCGACCTTCTCCTCTCGGACTCGACGAACGCCGAGGTCCCGGGCTTCGTCCCGCCGGAGCGCGACATTTCCAACGCCATCCGCGGCGTCTTCGCGGGTGCCCAGAAGCGGATCATCGTGGCGTCGTTCGCCAGCCACGTGCACCGCATCCAGCAGATCCTCGACGCCGCCCACGAGTACGGCCGCCGTGTCGCCTTCGTCGGCCGCTCGATGGTCCGCAACATGGGCATCGCCCGTGACCTGGGCTACCTGCGCGTCCCGGCCGGCCTCGTCGTCGACGTGAAGACCCTCGACGACCTGCCGGACGACGAGGTCGTGCTGGTCTGTACGGGTTCCCAGGGCGAGCCGATGGCGGCCCTGTCCCGCATGGCCAACCGCGACCACCAGATCCGGATCGTCCCCGGCGACACCGTGATCCTCGCGTCGTCGCTGATCCCGGGCAACGAGAACGCGGTCTACCGCGTGATCAACGGCCTGACCCGCTGGGGCGCCAACGTCGTGCACAAGGGCAACGCCAAGGTGCACGTCTCCGGCCACGCCTCCGCAGGCGAGCTGCTGTACTTCTACAACATCTGCAAGCCGCGGAACCTCATGCCGGTCCACGGCGAATGGCGCCACCTGCGCGCCAACGCCGAGCTCGGCGCCATGACGGGTGTCCCGAAGGACCGCATCGTCATCGCCGAGGACGGCGTGGTCGTCGACCTGATCGACGGCAAGGCCCGGATCTCCGGCAAGGTCCAGGCCGGCTACGTGTACGTGGACGGCCTGTCGGTCGGCGACGTCACCGAGTCCTCGCTCAAGGACCGCCGGATCCTCGGCGACGAGGGCATCATCTCGGTCTACGTGGTCGTGGACAGCAGCACGGGCAAGGTCGTCAGCGGCCCGAACATCCAGGCCCGCGGCTCCGGCATCGAGGACTCGGCCTTCGGGTCCGTCATGGTGAAGATCGAGGAAGCCATCGCCCGCGCCGCCGCCGACGGCGTCGCGGAACCGCACCAGATCCAGCAGCTCATCCGCCGGACCATGGGCAAGTGGGTCTCGGACGGCTACCGCCGCCGCCCGATGATCCTCCCGGTCGTCGTCGAGGTCTGAGCCTCGCCGTAGCGCCGTCACTGGAGCGGGGCAACCGGATTTGCATCCGGGGGCCCCGCTCCAGTACGTTTACGGCTCCACCTCGCACGGCACCCCGGCACGCACGCGTGCCCGGACGTGTTCGGCGAGCGGGTGGGATTCAAGACCCAGGGAGACCTGATAAAGTCTGATCCGCCCGAAAGGGAAAGGCTCTCCAACAGCCACCGAATTCAAATCCACTCCGGAAACGGAGCGGAAAGAATCTGGTAAGGTTGGAACCGCCGGAAAGGGAAAACGCGAAAGCGAAGACCCTGGAAAGCAAGCGAGACTGACTCTGATAGAGTCGGAAACGCAAGAACGAAGCCCGGAGGAAAGCCCCAGTAAGTGTTACTGAGGGTGAGTACAAAGGAAGCGTCCGTTCCTTGAGAACTCAACAGCGTGCCAAAAATCAACGCCAGAAGTTGATACCCCGTCCACTTCGGTGGAT
>NZ_JBVING010000002.1:0-290218 GCF_055579465.1 Streptomyces sp. NPDC032745
CCGCTCAGAACAGGAACGACGCGACGCCTTCCCCAGCTGGCTCCACACCTACAATCACCACCGCGGACACACCGCGCTCGCAGGCAAACCACCCGTCAGCCGCGTCCCCAACCTCACTGGGCAATACAGCTAGCCCGGCCGGCGGCGGCGGCCTGGCTCAGGCCGCCAGCTGGTCCGCGCGCTTCGCTTCGCGGCGCCGCAGCGCGTCCTCGTCCGTGTCCGCGTCGTACGTCACCAGCTTCGGCAGCAGTACGGACAGGGCCGCCACCGCCGCCACGCACATCAGGCCGCCGCTCCAGAACGCCGGCCGGGTGCCCGTCCAGCCCGCCACGCTGCCGGCGCGGACCTGGCCCAGCTGCGGGCCCACGCTGTACGACAGCACCTCGATGCCGGCCAGCCGCCCGCGCAGCTCCTCGGGGATGGTCTGGTTCCAGATCGTCGCCCGGCCCAGGCCGCTCAGCATGTCGCCGGCTCCGGCCACCGCAAGGCAGGCCAGCACGACCCAGATGTCGGTGAACCAGCCGGCCCCCGCGATCGCCGCGCCCCAGACCACGGCTCCGAACACCACGAAGAGGCCGTGCCGCCGCACCCGCGAGGTCCAGCCGCTGGTCATCCCGAGCACCAGGGAGCCCACGGCGCCCGCGGAGTACATCAGGCCCAGCGCCCACACCGCGTCGAGCTCGTCCGCGAGGAAGGGGAAGATCGTGTTCGGGAAGGCGAAGAACATCGCCGCGAGGTCCACCGCGTACGTGCCCAGCAGCACCGGCCGGCTCCACGCGTAGCGCGCCCCCTCGGCGATCCCGCGCAGCGACGGCCGTTCAGCGCCGGGCGACGGCGGCGCCGGGGTCAGCCGGGTGCACAGCACGACGGACAGCACGAAGCCGCAGACGGTGACGGCGTAGGCCGCCGGATAGCCGGCGTAGGCGACGACCAGTCCGGCGAGCGCCGGTCCGGCGATCGCGCCGATCTGGTAGCGCAGCGCGTTGAGCGCGGCGGCCGCGGTCTGCTGCTCGTGCGGCACGATCCGCGCCATCATCGAGTCCAGGGCCGGACGCTGCAGCCCGGCCAGTGCCGATACGCCGGCCGCGACCACGTACAGCGGCCACAGCAGTGGGTTCGGCAGCAGGGCGTTCACGAGCAGGACGAGGGCCAGCACCCCCAGACCGGCCTCGCTCAGCAGGATCATCCGGCGCCGGTCGATCGCGTCGGCGAGGGCCCCGCCGTACAGGCCGAAGACCACCAGCGGGACGAGCTCCACCGCTCCCATCGCGCCGACCGCGAGCGGCGAGTCCGTCAGGTGCTTGATCTGGAGGGGGAGGGCGATCATCGCCATGAAGGACGTGAAGAACGTGACGGCGCCCTGGAAGAAGAGCAGACGGAAATCGCGGCTGGAACGCCACGGGGCGAGGTCGGGAAGCAAGCGGGACGAACGGGTGGTACTCACAACGGATCATCGTGCGTGACCCGCTCGCGCCCGGGCAACGGATTTTCCCGGGCCCGGGCCCGGGCCCGGGCCCGGGCCCGGGCCCGTCGCATCACGTCACGTCGTTCCGGTTCCCAGGTGCTGCCACAGGAAGGTGTACGCGAGCGCGTGGTTGGCGGCGGCCTGTTCGTTGTCGCTGGCTCCGCCGTGACCGCCGCCGGTGTTCTCGTGGAACAGCACCCGGTGGCCCAGTTCCCGCAGCCGGGCGGCCGTCTTGCGGGCGTGGCCCGGGTGGACGCGGTCGTCGCGGGTGGAGGTCATCAGGAGCAGGGGCGGGTACGGCCGGTCCGCGGACAGGTTGTGGTACGGGGAGAGGGCTTCGAGGTGGGGCCGGTCGGCCTCGCTGTCGGGGTCCCCGTACTCGGCGACCCAGGACGCCCCGGCGAGCAGCCGGTGGTAGCGGAGCATGTCGAGCAGGGGCACCTTGGCGACGACCGCGCCGAACAGCTCCGGATAGCCGACGAGCATGGCGCCCATGAGCAGGCCGCCGTTGCTGGCGCCGGTGATGCCGAGCTGCCCGGGGGTGGTGATGCCCCGGGCGGTGAGGTCGGCGGCGACGGCGGCGAAGTCCTCGAAGGCCCGTACCCGGTTCGCGCCGAGGGCGGCCCGGTGCCAGGCGGGGCCGTACTCGGCGCCGCCGCGGATGTTGGCGACCGCGTACGTACCGCCGCGGGCCAGCCAGGCGCGGCCGGTGAGCGGGCTGTAGTACGGGGTCTGCTGGTCCCGGAAGCCGCCGTACCCGTAGAGCAGCGCGGGCCCCGGCCGGTCCCGGCCGGCCGGGCCGACGACGAAGTACGGGACCTGCGTGCCGTCGGCGGAGGTCGCGAAGAACTGCCGGACCGACAGGCCGCGGGCGTCGAAGCGGGCGGGGGCCTGCTTGAGCGGCTCGGTGTCGGCGCCGATGTGCCCGTACGTGAGCGTGGAGGGCTGCAGGAAGCCGTCGACGTTGAGGAAGTACTCGTCGCCGACGTCCGGGTCGGTGTCGGTGACGGTCGCCGAGGACAGCGCCGGCACGTCCGCCAGCGGCCGGCGGCTCCAGCCGTCCGGGCCGGGGGTGAGGACCTCGATGCGGGTCGCGACGTCGGCGAGCGTCTCCAGGATCAGGTGGTGGCGGGTCCAGCTGTGCCCGGCCAGCGCGGTGCGCTCGTCCGGCGCGAACAGCACGTGCGCGGTGCGGTCCCCGGCGAGGAACGCCTCGAAGCCGAAGGCGAGGAGCGAGCCGGCCGGATGCCCCAGCCACGGGGTCTTCGGGGTGACGATCAGCCACTGCCGGTACGCGTACTTCCCGGCGTCGTCCGGCACGTCGATCCTGACGAGCCGGTCGCCGTCGGCGAGGAGGTGGAGCTCGTCGTGGAAGAAGTCGGTGGAGCGGGAGACGAAGTCGCGCTCGTAGCCGGGGGTCGCGTCGTGCCATCCGGAGGCGGACACGTCCCCGGCCTCGGCTTCGAAGACGAGTTCGGCGTCCGCCGGGGCGGTGCCCCTGCGCCAGCGGCGGACCGTACGGGGATAGCCGGAGGCGGTCAGCGAGCCCGGTCCGAAGTCGGTGCCGAGGAAGACGGTGTCCTCGTCGATCCAGCCGATCCGGGTCTTCGCCTCCGCGACCTCGAAGCCGCCGTCGACGAAGGCGCGGTCCTCGAGGTCGAACTCGCGGACCACGACGGCGTCGGAGCCGTCCCGGGACAGCTGGACCAGTGCCCGCCGGTAGTCGGGGTGGCGCACCCGGGCGCCGGCCCACACCCACTCCTCGCCCTCCTGCGCGGCGAGGGCGTCGATGTCGAGGAGCACCTCCCAGGCGGGGTCGTCCTTGCGGTACTGCTCCAGCGTCGTACGCCGCCACACGCCCTTCGGGCGGTCCGCGTCCCGCCAGAAGTTGTAGAGGTGCGCCGCGCGGCGGACGGTGTACGGGATGCGGTCGGCGTCGTCGAGGGCCTCGCGCAGCTCGGCGCGCAGCGCGTCGAAGCGCGGGTCGCCGGTGAGCGCGGCGGCCGTCTCCGCGTTCCGCTCCTCCACCCAGGCCAGCGCGGCCTCGCCCTCGACGTCTTCGAGCCACAGGAAACGATCTTCAACAGTCACCCCATGATTGTGCAGCCCCGCGGGGCCGCCCGGAGCCGCGTCGGGCCAGGGGCCTCCGCCGGGGTCGTGGTGGGGCCCGTCATGCCGACAGCGGACGGTCGTGGGCGCCGACGGGGGCGGGCAGGGCCGTCGAGCCGGTGAGGTAGCGGTCCACGGCCGCGGCGGCCGCCCGGCCCTCCGCGATGGCCCACACCACCAGGGACTGTCCGCGCCCGGCGTCGCCCGCCACGAAGACCCCGTCGGGCCGGCGGCGGGAGGCCCGCTCCGGGGGCTTGCCCCACGCCGGCGGCACGCCCGGGGCCGGCGCCTCGGCCCACGGCGGCGTCCTGACGTGCGGGGCTGCCCCGCCCGGCGGGGATCCGTCCGGGGGCGACGGCGCCGGCTCGCCGAGGGCCGCGAAATCCGCGTCCCGCGCGAAGTTGCCCCGGCCGTCCCGGGTGAGCCCGAGCTGCTCGCCGAGCCCGCAGGCCCGCTCGGGCCCCGAGAAACCGAGCGCCAGCAGGACCAGCCCGGCCTCCAGCACCCGCTCGGTGCCCGGCATGGGCGTCCTCCCCGCGGGCTCGACCGCGGTCAGGTGCAGGGCGCGTACCCGGCCCTGCGCATCGCCCTCGAAGTGCATGGTCGCGCTGGAGAAGACCCGGGGATCGGTGCCGTGACGTCCGCGCGCCTCCTCGTGGGCATGGGAGATCCGGTACACCTGCGGGTGCACCAGCGGCCAGGGCTCGGCGTCGGTACGCTCCGGGCCGGGCTCGGGGCGGATGTCGAGCTGGATCACCGACAGGGCTCCCTGCCGCAGGGCGGTGCCCAGGCAGTCCGAGCCGGTGTCCCCGCCTCCGACGATCACCACGTGCCGGCCCTCGGCCGTGATCCCGGGCGCTGCCAGATCGCCCTCGCCGACCCGGTTGGCGCAGGTCAGGTAGTCCATGGCCTGGTGGATGCCGTGCAGCGCGCGGCCCGGCGCGGCCAGCTCCCGGCGCTCCGCGGCCCCGACGGCGACGACGACCGCGTCATGGCGCCGTCGTATTTCGGCCGCCGATGTCCGGCCGCCGATGTCCGCGTCCGTACGGAAGACGGTGCCCTCGGCCTGCATCTGGGCGATCCGCCGGTCCAGGTGCGCCTTCTCCATCTTGAACGCGGGGATGCCGTAGCGGAGCAGACCGCCGAGGCGGTCGTCCCGCTCGTACACGACGACGGTGTGCCCGGCCCGGGTCAGCTGCTGGGCCGTGGCGAGCCCGGCCGGGCCCGAGCCGATGACGGCGACGGTCTGCCCGCTCAGCCGGCCGGGCGGCGCCGGCGGGGTGTAACCGAGCTCCCAGGCCTGGTCGGCGATGGTCTGCTCGACGTTCTTGATGGTCACCGGGTCGGCGTTGATGGCCAGTACGCAGGCGTCTTCGCAGGGTGCCGGGCAGAGCCGGCCGGTGAACTCGGGGAAGTTGTTGGTGGCGTGCAGCCGCTCGGCCGCGGCCCGCCAGTCACCGTGCGCGGCGTACGCGTTCCACTCGGGGATGAGGTTGCCCAGCGGGCAGCCACCGTGGCAGAAGGGGACGCCGCAGTCCATGCAGCGGTTCGCCTGCTCGGACACCAGGGGCAGCAGCGTCTGCCCGGCGTGCACCTCGCGCCAGTCGCCGAGCCGCTGGTCCGCGGGGCGCGACGGGACGGGGTTCCGGGGGGTCCGGAGGAAGCCGTACGGGTCGGTCATACGCCGCCTCCCTGGTCACAGGCGGATACGGCGGTCAGACCAGGCTACGCCGGGTTCCGGACTGCCGTGGTGGCGAGGAACGCCGTGATGGCCGCCAGGAACCGCTCGGGGTCGTCGAGCCACGGGGCGTGACCGGCTCCGGGCTGGACGACGAGCCGGGCGTGCGGGAACAGACCGGCGTACTCGACGGCGGCGGGCCGCGGCAGCGATACGTCGAACTCGCCCGCGAGGACGAGCACGGGGGCGTCGAGCCCCGCGAGTGCCTTACGGGTGGTGTCGGGGTCGAAGGCGCCCTCGCCGGCGTAGGCGGCCGTGGCCTCGGCGTTCTTCTGGGCCTCGTCGGCGGCGTCGTAGGCGCGGGCCGCGTCGTCCCAGCGGCCGTGGAGGAAGGGGGCGATCGCCTGCCAGCTGTCGGCGGTGCCCCGGCCGGCGACGACGGCTTCGAGGGCGGCGTACGCGTCCGGGTACCAGGGCTCGCCCCGGCGCAGACGGGCGGTCTCGAGCCGGGACTCGCCGGTGATCGTGATGCCGACGGCCATGACGCTCGGGGTGAGCAGGACGAGCTTGCCGACGCGCTCCGGGTGGCGGCCGGCGTACAGCGCCGCAAGGTTCGCGCCGGCCGAGTGCGCGAGCAGGTCCATCCGGTCGAGGCCGAGGTGCGCGCGCAGGGCCTCGACGTCCTCGACCTGCCGGTCACAGCGGTAGGAGCCGGTGTCGGCGGGCACCTCCGAGCGGCCGGTGCCCCGGAGACCGAGCATGATCAGCTTCCGGTGCGCGGAGAGCCCGCCGAGCTCTCCGAGGTAGGCGGAGTCCCGCATCGGCCCGCCGGGGAGGCAGACGAGCGGGGGCCCGTCCCCGAAGACGTGGTAGGCGAGCAGCGTTCCGTCCGGGGCGGTGAAAGTAGGCATGGGCCCAGACCCTGTCAGCGCCCGCGGCACCCGGCAACCGGGTTTCCCCTGCACCCGGCCGTCTTCACCCGGGGGCGGGGCCCTGTTCCGCGCCGGCGGCCGCAACCGCAGCATGCAGGGCCGCAGCCAAGTAGCGCTGCACGACGTCCAGTTCGGCGGGCGTGAAGTCCTCGGCCGCATCGACCAGGCCGCCGATGAGCGGGCCGAAGAAGGACCGGCCGAGCTCGACCGCCTTCGGCTCCACCACCAACAGCACCCGGCGCCGGTCGCGTTCGTCGCGACTGCGGCGGACCAGGCCCAGCCGTTCGAGCCGGTCGAGCAGGGCCGTGGTGCCCGCCGAGTTGAGCCTCAGGGCCTCACCGAGCCGCCCCGGGGTGACGGCCTCACCCGCGCGGCCGGCGTCGAGCAGCCGGATCAGGGCCCGCAGGTCGGTCGGGTGCAGGCCGTTGCGCCCGGCGAACTCGCCGCCGCGCAGGTGGAGTTCCACCGTGACCGCCCGCAGGAGGTGGACCAGCCGCATGGCGGGGGTGTCGTCATCGCTCACTCGGCTAGTATCTCGCCGAGCGAGATAATTGGCCAACGAGACGATGCCCAGGGGCCACCGTGTCCGCATCCCGTCGATTCTTCGCCGCTTACGATGCGCTGCTCGCCCGCTGGCCGGCCGGCACCGCAGAGATCGACGTTCCGACCCCGTACGGCACGACCCGCGTCCATGCGTACGGGCCCGCCGAGGCCGCTCCGCTGCTCCTCCTGCACGGCGGCGGCTCCACCGGCGCCGTGTGGTTCGCCAACGCCGCGGCGCTCGGCGCGCACCACCGGGTGCTCGCCGTCGACATCCTCGGCGACGCCGGCCGCAGCGTGCGCGCGGGCCGCCCGCTGCGCACCACCGCCGACCTCATGGCCTGGCTGGACGCGCTCCTCGACGGCCTCGGCGCCCGGCGCGCCAGCCTGCTGGGCCATTCGTACGGTGCCTGGATCGCCCTGACGTACGCCCTGCACGCGGCGCAGCGGGTCGACCGGCTGGTGCTCCTCGACCCGACCCAGTGCTTCGCCGGCTACCGGCCCGGTTTCCTGCTGCGCTCACTGCCCGTGCTGGTGCGCCCGACGGCGGCGCGCGTGCTCGGCCATCTCGACCGCGAGACGGCCGGTACGGACACGGACCCGGGCTGGAAGCGGCTGTTCGCTTCGGCGGCCTCGGATTTCACGGACCGCAAGCTGATCGTCGGCCGCCGCCCGGACCTCGGGGCGCTCGCCGCCCCGCTGCTGGTCCTCCTCGCAGGCCGCAGCGGTGCCCACGATCCGCAGAAGGTCGCGGCCCGCGCCCGCGAGGCCGTACCGCACGCCCGGATCGAGGTGCTCCCGCACCTCAGCCACTACGCACTGCCCACGGCAGCGCCGGCCCGGACGAACCGCCTGATCTCCGAGTTCCTCACGGCCGCCGACCGGCCTTGAACCGGCCGGGGGTCAGTCCAGGTCGAGGTGGTAGGCCCCGGCCGCGGCGTCGGCGAACAGCGTGAACTGGATCCGGGGGCCCGGCTCGCCGCCGCGGCCGGCCTCTGCCTCGCCCTCGCCGTCGAGGTCCACCTCCACCGGCTCGGCGTCCACGAGGACGTACTCCCCGTAGCCCTCGAAGTCCCCGGGCCCGTCCGCGACACCGATGTGGATCGGCGTCTCGTCGGGCAGCGCTGCCAGTACCTCGCGGAGCCGGCCAGCGGTCCACACCTGCGGATTGTGATCGAACATGTCAGCCATGCCGTGACATTAGAGCGCAAAGGGTGCACCGCGGTCACGGCGCGCCGGAGGGTTTCCCGCATCCGCGACGACCGTCACCCGGAGTGCGTCCAGAGGCCGCCCAGGTGCGCGTGGAGGACGTCCTGCGCCTCGTACGGGGTGAGGTGGCCGATGAGGACGTGTGCGGTGAGGCCGTCCGCGAGGGCGAGGAGGGTACGGGCCTCGCGCTGCGGATCGAGGGGCACGGCGCGGCCCGCATCTTCCGCCGCCTCCGCGATGAGCCGCGTGAACGACTCCTGGAGGGCTGCGTAGTTCGCCTTCAGCGCCCCGGCGAGCGGCTCGCTGACCGCCGCCTGCGCGACGAAGGCCAGCCAGACCCGCGCCTCGGCCCGGTGCTCCTCCCGCAGCAGGGAGATCTCGGTGGCCGCATGGCCCAGGGCGGTGCCGGCCGACTGGGCCGGGCTCCTGACGAGCCGGGCCCGTACCCGCTCGCCGATGCGCTCGCCGACGTACCCGAGGGCGAAGACGAGCATCTCGTCCTTGGTGCGGAAGCACCGCTGCACGGCGCCCATCGACACCTCGGCCCGTGCGGCGACGTCGCGCAGGGTCACGCCTTCGAGCCCGCTTTCGTCGGCGAGGCTGCACACGGCCTCGGCGATGAGGCGGCGTCGGCCCTCGTGGTCCACCTGCCTGGGCATGCCCGGTCCCCTCCCACCCGCTTCTCTGTCGTACGGGCGAGTTTATTCGATGCGATCGCATCGGTTCCGGGCTATCGTTCCGATACAGTTGCATCGGAACGTGGAGGGGAGAGGGTTCACGCCATGCTGGATCCCTTGTGGCAGATGTCGGCCGCCGCGCAGGCGGAGGCGGTGCGCCGCGCGGACGTGTCGGCAGTGGAGCTGGTCGACAGCCACCTGGCGCGCATCGCGGAGGTCAACCCGCAGGTGAACGCGGTCACTCAGCTCTTGGCGGAGCGCGCACGCGCGGCCGCGGCGCACACCGACCGGCTGCGGGCCGAAGGTGCGGCGCTGGGGCCGCTCGCGGGTGTGCCGTTCACGGTGAAGGAGACCACCGCCGTCGAAGGCGTGCCGACCACCTTCGGCACCGCACGCTTCCGCGATCTGGTGGCCCCGGCCGACGCCCCTCCGGTTGCGCGGCTGCGCGCGGCGGGAGCCATCCCGATCGGGCACGGCAACGTACCGACCCTGATCCTGGCCGGGATGCACACCCGCAGCGAGCTGTTCGGCGACACGGTCAACCCGTGGGACCGCAGCCGGACCCCGGGCGGCAGCAGCGGGGGCGATGCGGTGGCCGTCGCCACGGGCATGGCGGCGCTCGGGCTCGGCAACGACTCGGGCGGATCGGTGCGCATCCCGGCCCAGTTCTGCGGCGTGGCGGGGCTGAAGCCGTCCACGGGCCGGTTCCCGGCGGACCACCGCGCATTCGGCCCGGACGACCCCGGCCCGGCCTCCCAGATGCTCGTCACCGACGGACCGCTGGCGCGGTCGGTGGGAGACCTGCGACTGGCGTACGAGGTGCTGGCCGGGACCGATCCGCGTGATCCGCGGGCCGTACCGGTGCCCCTCTACGGGGAGCCGCTGCCCGGGCCGGTGAAGGTCGCCGTGGTGGCGGACCCCGGCGGGCAGGGCGTCCACCAGGCGGTACGCGGGGCCGTGGAGGCCGCTGCCGGCGCACTGCGGGACGCCGGGTACGACGTACGCGAGGTGGCGGACGTACCGCGCATGGCCGAGGCGCTGGAGGCGTACGGCCGGATCACCGTGACCGAGTTCGCCCCGAGCTGGCCGGTGGTGCGCACGCTGCTCGGGCCGGGCGGGGACCGGTACATCGCGATGGCGATGGAGCAGACCCCGCCCGCGAGCGCGGACGAGCTCGTGAAGCTGATGGGCAGTTGGCTGAACATCCGCCGCTCATGGGCCGAATTCCTGGACGAGTACCCCCTGTTGCTCGGCCCGGTGTTCACCGAGCCGCCGGTCGAGCCGGGGCTGGAATCACGTGACAGGGCGGGCCGCGACCGGGTGGGGGCGGGCATGCGCCTGTGCAGCGTGACCAGCTTCGTGGGCGTGCCGGCCGTGGCCGTGCCGACGGGGGTGGCCGACGGGCTGCCGTGCGGGGTCCAGATCGTCGGGCGGGCGTTCCGGGAGGACCTGTGCCTGGACGCCGCGCAGGCGGTCGAGGACCGGCTCGGGGTCCTCACGCCCCTGGACCCGCGCGGGTGAGGCCGGGCCCGGCCCGGGGTGTCAGAGGCCTCCGGTGTGGAGCAGCCGGTTCGGGGTGTCAGAGGCCTCCGGTGTGGAGCAGCCGGTTCGGGGTCTCGGCCGGGACGCCGGTCAGGACGTCGCGTACGGCCTGCTCGGTGAGCCAGGTGCGGACCTGGGCGGGCGTCGCGGTGGGGTGTGCGGAGAGGTAGAGGGCCGCGACGCCGGTGACGTGCGGGGCGGCCCACGAGGTGGCGGTGGCGTCACTGGTGGCCGCGGAGCCGCCCGCGAGCGCGGAGGTGATCTTCTCGGCGGGGGCGTAGAGGTCCACGCAGCGGCCGTACCCGGAGCCGAATCCGCCCCCGTCGGTCCAGTGGCGGTCATCGGCGGTGGCTGCGGCCACGACGATCGCGCCGTGGGCGCCGGCCGGGGAGTGGCCGCAGGCGTCGTCGTTGAAGTTGCCGGCGGCGACGACCGTGGTGATCCCCGCCTCGATCATGTGCTGAACGGCGGTGTCGACGGCCGTGGAGCGGTTCTTGAGGTTGAGGGACATGTTCACCACGGCCGGGCGCTGGGCGTGGGCGGTCACCCATTCCACCGCCTTGACGACGGAGTCCTCCGGCGCGGTACCCGTGCTCGGGGAGGCGTCCTTGGTGTGCGGGCCACTGCCTTCCTCGCACGCGATGCCCTGGACGCGCACGATGCCCGCCTTCGGGGCGACGCCGTACGTGGCGCCGCCGATGATGCCCGCGACGAACGTGCCGTGACCCAGTCCGCCGCCGTCGAAGCAGTCACCGGCGTCCGGATCCCCGACGAAGTCGCCGCCGAGGGCCGCACGGCCGCCGAACTCCGCGTGCTTGACGTCGAGCCCGGTGTCGATCACGTAGACGTGCACGCCGTTGCCGTCGGCGCGCGAGGTGAACTTCCCGTCGAGCGGACGGGTGCGCTGGTCGAGGCGGTCGAGGTTCCACGGAACTCCGGTGCGGACGACGGGCTTCGCCGCTGCCGGGCCCGACGGCGCACCGGACGGCCGGGGACTGCCCGTCGGAACGCCGGTGGGCACCGTCGTACCGGACGGTGCGACGGACGGCGATGCGCCGCCGGCCCCCGCACCACCGCCCGACCCGGGCACCTCCTCCGGGGAACACGCCGAAACGCCCAGTGCCGCCAGTGCCACGACGGCTCCGAGCATCGCCCTTTTGCTGCGCCCGCGTCCCATGACCCACCCCTGTCGCCGTGCGGCACCGCGCCGCCGAGGACGGAGACGCCCGCCCCACCCCCACCGGTTGCCACCCGGCGCGATTCCGTTTCGGCAGTACCGGCCCGCCCCGGGGCCGGCAGTTGCAGCGGCCCGGGGCTCCGGCCGGTGGGCGGGATGCGGGATCCGGGATGCGGGATGCGGGATGCGGGGAGCACTCCGGATCACGGACACGCTCCCGCCCGACGGCGAGGGTCCCCCTGGCATCCGGGCCGCCGTCATCCCAGTCCCCGCAGGTTCACCCGTTCAGGGACTTCATCAGCTCGGGGGCGTAGCGGTCGCCCGAGACGACCCCGTGCGGGGCCACCGCGTCGATGGCGGCCAGGTCCGCGTCCGTGATCGTCACCGCGGTGGCGGCGATGTTCTCCTCCAGGTAGCGGCGGCGCTTCGTGCCCGGGATCGGCACCGCGCCCCGGCGCAGGGTCCAGGCCAGGGCCAGCTGCGAGGGGGTGACTCCCTTTTCCGCGGCGAGGCGGCGGACCCGGTCGACGACGGCCAGGTTGCGGTCGAAGTTCTCGCCCAGGAAGCGGGGGTCCGTACGGCGGAAGTCGTCCGCCGCGAAATCGTCCGGGGTGGTGATCGCGCCCGACAGGAAGCCGCGGCCGAGCGGCGAGTACGCGACGAGCCCGATGCCGAGATCGCGCAGGGTGTCGAGGACTCCGTCGTACTCGATGCCGCGCTCGAAGAGGCTGTACTCGGTCTGTACGGCGGCCAGCGGGTGCACGGCGTGCGCACGGGCGATGGTGGCGGGCGCGGCCTCGCACAGGCCGATGTGGCGGACCTTGCCGGCGGAGACGAGCTCGGCCATGGCCCCGACGCTCTCCTCGATCGGGACGTTCGGGTCGACGCGGTGCAGGTAGTACAGGTCGATGTGGTCGGTGCCGAGGTGGCGCAGGGAGCGGTCGGCCGAGCGGCGGATGTACTCGGGGGTCCCGTTGTAGCCGCGGAACGCGCCCTGGTCGGTGAACTCGACGCCCGTCTTCGTGGCGATCACGGCCGCGTCGCGGCGGCCGGCCAGCGCCTTGCCGAGGAGCTGTTCGTTCAGGAAGGGGCCGTAGCCCTCGGCCGTGTCGAGCAGCGTGACGCCCAGTTCCAGGGCGCGGTCGATGGTGGCCAGGGACTCGGTCTCGTCGGTGGCTCCGTAGTGGGCGCTCATGCCCATCAGGCCGAGGCCTTCGGCGCCGACCTCGAGTCCCTGACCGCCCAGTGCGCGAATCTCCATGGTGCTTCCTCCGTAAGTAACTAACTGGATAGGTTGACTATGCACCCCGCTCGCGCCGCATGTCAATAACCAGATAGTTACTTGCTAGGCTTCGCCCCATGGCACGGGATTCCAGCGCGACCAAGGCACGCCTGCTCGACGCGGCCTTCTCCGAATTCGCCGCGTACGGCATCGCCGGCGCGCGGGTCGACCGCATCGCCGAGGCTGCGCAGGCGAACAAGCGGCTCATCTACGTCTACTACGGCAACAAGGAGCAGCTTTTCGACGCCGTGCTCCGTCGGGCGCTGGAGACGGGTTCGGAGTCCGTCCCGTTCAGCGCCGACGACCTGCCGGGGTACGCGGGCGCCGTCTTCGACCACCTCGTCGCGCAGCCGTCCCTGATGCGGCTCGTGGTGTGGAAGCAGCTGGAGCGGCCCGGCGTCACGGACACGGAGGCGGAGTCCTACCGCGGCAAGATCGCGGTGGTGGAGGAGGCTCAGCAGGCGGGGCGCGTCGACGCCGCGCTGGACGCCGCGGATGTCCTCACGCTCGTGATGGGCCTGTCCCAGGCCTGGTTCGGCGCAGTGGGCGGGCCGGCTGCGGGCGGCTCGGGCACCGGCTGGGCGCCGGAGCGGCTGGCCCGGCACCGCGCGGCGGTGGTCGAGGCCGTACGCCGCATCACGGCGCCGCCGCGGGACCCGGCCTAGGGCCTGTCTGACAAATGATCTTGGGTGGGTGCACGGAGCCAGAGAATGAGTGAGGCGAGGTGGACTCCGGCTTTGTAGCGGTCGGCGAATTTGTCGAAGCGGGTGGCGATCGCGCGGAACTGTTTGAGGCGGTTGAAGCAGCGTTCGACCACATTGCGCGCCTTGTAGAGCTCTCGGTCGAAGGCCGGCGGCCTGCCACCGGTCTGTCCGCGCCGCAGGCGGTTGGCCTTCTGATCCGCCCGCTCCGCGATCACCGCCCGGATACCCCTGCGCCGCAGGGACTGGCGGATCGCCCGGGACGCATACGCCTTGTCCGCGATGACCGCGCCGGGCCTGCGGCGGGGTCGTCCGGCGCCGGCCCGGGGCACCCTCAGCCCCTCCGGGACGGCGTCGAAGACGGTGGAATCGTTGACGTTGCCGGATGTGACGACGACGCCAGGGGCAGGCCGCGGCCATCGCAGGCGAGATGGACCTTGGTGCTCAGCCCACCGCGGGACCGACCGAGCGCCTTGCCAGCCCTCGCGCGTGCCGGATCTTCCAGTTCGTCCCCCGCCGCCGCCCCCTTTTGCGGGCTCCGGCGGCGTGCTGGTGGGCTCGGTGGATCGTGGAGTCGACCGACACCGTCCACTCCACGGTTCCGACGGAGTCGTCCCGGACCTGGACCTGCTTGAGCAGGTCGGCCCAGGTGCCGTCCGCCTCCCAGCGGGCGAACCACTCATAGACCGTCTGCCACGGCCCATAGCGTTCCGGCAGGTCACGCCACGGCGCACCGGTCCGCAACCGCCACAACACCCCGTTGATCACCTGCCGGTGATCCCGCCACGGACGCCCTCGCCCATCAACACCCGGCAGCAGAGGCGCTATCCGCGCCCATGCCGCATCCGTCAGCTCACCACGACCCACCACAAGATCAATTATCGGCGGCGCCAGGGCCCGCCGCTGCTGAAGGCCGCCCGGCCGCCGAGGGCCCACCGGCCGCGACCGTGCATCATGTCGCCATGATCCAGAACGATCGGCACGCGCCCGAGGCGCTCCCGCAGCATCCGGACGTCACCGAGGCGATCGTCCGGGAGCGACGCCTCCACGACCCCTCCGTCCGCCTCTCCGGCCCCCTCGCCGAAGCCCTCTTCGACCCCGATTTCATCGAGGTCGGCGCCTCCGGGCGGCGGTGGACGCATGCGGAGATGGTCGCCGCCCTGCCCACGCTCCACGGCGGCGCCGAGAACAGCACCCCCATCACCGCAGAGCACTTCGAGGGTACGGTCCTCGCCCCCGGGATCGTTCACCTCACCTACGAGACCCGCATCGAGGACCGACAGGCCCGCCGTTCGTCGATCTGGCGCCGCGACGCCGCCGGGGAATTCCGGCTCTACTACCACCAGGCCACGCCGGTGCCGGACGGGACGGCCCGGCCGTAGGGTCCGCCCTGGGGCCTGTCTGCCCCTTCCCTTCGGGTCCGGCTCGCCCGGCCTGATCCGACGCGAATTGTCAGACAGGCCCTAGCGGGCCCATGCCCGTCGCGGCGGCCCCGGGTGCCGTCCGGAGCCGGCTCCGGATCGCGGTGGGCGGCCTTCGCGCGACCGGAGTCGGCCGGTGGGCCCGTCGGCGCGCCGTTCCACCGGAACTCCCCGCCCGGACGGGAGCCACCCCGGCCCCTGCGCACCGCCGACGGCCCCCGCCCCGCAACGAGTCCATCCGTGCAGTGGCGTTGCCCGACCGCGCGGTCGGCTCCGCCCCCGGGGGCGGAGGAACGCCGCGCGTACCCGGCCGTGCCGACGGCGGGGTGCTGCCGGGCGCCCTACGGGGCGGGCGCCTGCGGCGGTGTCAGGATCATGCCGATCAGGTGGTCGAGGGCCGCCTCCGCGCCCGGGGCTTCCGGCAGCGCCTCGGGGGCCGTGTCGGGGGCGGTCCGGCGCAGTTCCAGCCAGCCGAGGTAGGCGGCGTACCCGGCGAGGGCGCGGTGGCGGGACTCCTGCGCCCCGAAGCCCAGTCCCCCGAAGATCTCGGCCAGGAAGTCGAGCCGGGTCCGGGTGACCCGGGCGACGACCTCGGCGACCGCCGGGTGCGCGGTGTGCGCGACGAGGGCCGGTTCCAGCCCGGCGATCTCCTCGGTGCCGAGCGCGACCGCGAACAGTGCCCGCGCCCGCTTCCACGGATCGCCCTCCTGCCGGACAGCGGTGATGACCTCCGCGGTGGCGTGCCGCTCCCACGCCTCCAGGGCCGCCACGAGCAGCGCCTCCCGGTTCTCGAAGTGCCAGTAGAAACTGCCGCGCGAGACCGCGAGTTCGCGGGCCAGTACGTCCACCGCCACCGCAGACAGCCCGCCCCGGGCCAACGCGCGCAGCGCCGCCATCGTCCAGTCGTCCTTGGTGACTCTCCCCTTGGCCATGTTCCGTACAGTACTGTACGGAACATCCATACAGAGGTGTATGGAACTGGGGAGAGGGGTGACGGCATGAGCGCCATGACCAGAGGTGCCGGTACGGCGGAAGACGGGAACGCGGAGGTCCGTACGGAGCGGGCGGGGGCCTCGGTACGCGCTGCGGCGGCGGCCGCGGCCGGGGGGCTGCTCGCGGCGGGGGCCCTGCACGCGGTGTGGGTGTTCTCCCCGTGGCCGCTGGGCTCCCGGGCCGAATTCGCGGCCGTGGTGGTCGGCGTGGAGGAGGCACAGCTGCCGTCCGCGCCGCTGACGCTCGCCGTGGCGGGCCTGCTGGGCGCCGCCGCCGGGCTGGTGGTGACCGGCGCCCGGCCGACGGGCCGGTTCGGCCGGTCGCGGCCCGTGCGGGCCGGGCTGTGGGCGGTGTCCGGAGTACTGGCGGTACGCGGGCTCGGCGGTCTGGCGGCTTCGGGGCTCGGCCTGGGATCCGCGCCGCCCGAGTTCCGCCACTGGGACCTGCTGCTGTACTCCCCGCTGTGCGTCGCACTGGGCGGGCTCACCGGCTACGTGGCCCTGCGCACCCGGCGCCGTCGCACCTGACGGGGGACCGCCCCCGCCACGAACGGCCTGTGGGCAGAGCCTGCCACGTCCGGCAGGACCTGCCCGCGGCCCACACGGCAGCGCCGGTCAGCGCACCGGCCTCAGGCGGCCGACGCGGCCGTGGTCCTGGCTCGGGCGAGGATGGTTTCCGTGTCCACGCCCGTCGGGAGGGTGCCGTACGCACCGCCGTGCTCGCCGCCCAGGCGGGAGGCGCAGAAGGCCTCGGCCACCGCCCCCGGGGCGTGGCGCAGCAGCAGCGACGCCTGGAAGACCAGGGCCATCGTCTCCGTGAGCCGCCGGGCCCTGTACTCGGCTTCGACGGTGTCGGCCAGCTGCTTCTGGAGACCGGCCACCGCCGCGTCCAGATACCGGTCGGCGCCGGCCGCCCGACCGACCTCCTCGAAGAAGGCCTCGACCGTCTCGGGCTGCCGGGCCATGGCCCGCAGCGAGTCCAGGGCGGCGACGTTGCCGGAGCCCTCCCAGATCGACGACAGAGGGGCCTCCCGGTAGAGCCGCGGCATGCCGGAGTCCTCGATGTACCCGTTGCCGCCCAGGCATTCGAGGGCTTCGGCGGCATGCCCGGGGGCGCGCTTGCAGACCCAGTACTTGGTGACGGCCAGCCCCAGCCGGCGCAGCAGCGCCTCGTCCTGGTTGCCCTGGGCGACCCGGTCCGTGGCGCCCGCGAGGCGCAGGGCGACGGCGGTCGCCGCCTCGGATTCGAGGGCGAGGTCCGCGAGGACGTTGCGCATCAGGGGCTGGTCGATCAGCGCCTTGCCGAACGCCCGCCGGTGGGTGGCGTGGTGGACGGCGCGGATGACTCCGAGCCGCATGCCGGACGCCCCGCCGAGCACGCAGTCGAGGCGGGTCATGTTGACCATCTCGATGATGGTCGCGACGCCGCGCCCCTCCTCCCCCACCAGCCAGCCGAAGGCCTCGTCGTACTCGATCTCGGCGGAGGCGTTGGACCGGTTGCCGAGCTTGTCCTTGAGCCGCTGCAGCAGCAGGCGGTTCCGGCTGCCGTCCGGCAGCACCCGCGGCAGCAGGAAGCAGGTCAGCCCTCCCGGAGCCTGCGCCAGGGTCAGGAAGACGTCCGACATGGGCGCGGAGGTGAACCACTTGTGCCCGGTCAGCCGGTAAGTGCCGTCCGGGGCCGGGACCGCCGTCGTGGTGTTGGCGCGTACGTCGGAGCCGCCCTGCTTCTCGGTCATCGACATGCCCGCGATCAGGCCCTGCTTGGTGTCCGGCCGGCGGAGTCCGAAGTCGTACGTGCGGGAGGCGAGCAGCGGCTCCAGCCACCCGGCGAGGTCCGGGGTCGTGCGCAGCGCGGGTACCGCGGCGTAGGTCATGGACACCGGGCAGGAGTGGCCCGCCTCGACCTGGCCCCAGACGAGGAACTTCGCGGCCCGCGCGACATGCGCTCCGGCCCGGTCGTCCGCCCAGGGCGCGGCGTGCAGCCCGTGGGAGACGGCGGTGCCCATCAGCTCGTGCCAGTACGGGTGGAACTCCACCTCGTCGACGCGGTGGCCGTAGCGGTCGTGGGTGCGCAGCACCGGCGGGTTCTCGTTGACCACGCGGCCCCACTCCGCGGCCTGTTCGGTACCGGCGAGGGCGCCGAGGCGGTGGATCTCGGGTAGCGCCCATGCGGCGCCCTCGCGGGCGACCGCCTCCAGCAGTGCCGGGTCGGCGGCCGCGTCGTAACCGTGGTGCGGGGGCACCTGGTTGGTGACCTCATGCGTCTGCGGCATCGTGTCCTCCAAGGGCACGCAGGGTGAAGGTGATCAGGCCGGGGATGACGTCCCCGGGGGCCGCGTCCCCGTCGGCCAGCGGGCCGACGAGTGCTTCGGCGATTGCGCCGACCAGTGCGGCAGCAGTCAACTCGGGCGATTGCGGCGGGAGTTCTCCGGAGGCCACGCCCGCGGCGATCTGTTCGGCGTACACGTCGCGGAACGCCCGGCGGAAGACGAGGCGTTCGGTGTCGACGGCGGGGTCTGCGGGCTCCGCGAGCAGGGCGAAGGCCCGGCGCGGCGCCTGCAGCGCACGGTACGCGAAGGTCTCGACGGCGGCGGCCACCCGCTGCGCCGCGCCGCCCGGGCGGTCCGTCGCAGCGGCCACCGCCTCCAGCTCGCGGGCCACCAAGGTCCGGAAGAGGGCGGCGGCCAGCTCGGACTTCCCGGAGAACGACTGGTACACGCTGCCGGTGGAGATTCCGGCTTCGGCCGCGATCGCGGCGACCGAGCAGCCGCTGTAGCCCTCACGCGAGAGCAGGTGAACGGCGGCCTCGAGCACCTGGTCGCGCCGGGCGTCGAGGCGGGCCTGTACGGCTGGGGGGCGACGGTAGGGCATGGAAGAATTGAAGCACCGATTCACTGCTTCACGCCAGACCCGGCCGCCTCAGGGAGGAGGACAGCCGGGCGTCGCGGGCCGGGCGGGGTACGGAGGAGAGGCTCTACGAGGAGAGGGTCGCCGGGGTGGGGCCGTCGGGGCGGACGGTGATGCTGTACGCGGCCTTCGTGGGGACGGAGTGGAACGCCGGGACGTGGGCGGGCAGCAGGTGTTCGAGGAGGACGGTCGACTCGCGGAGGGCGAACTGCAGGCCGAGGCAGGCGCGCGGGCCGATGCCGAAGGGGAGATAGGCGCCGGGGTGGGTCGGGCGGCCGTCCGGGTTGGTGAAGCGACGGGGGTCGAAGTGCTCGGGGTCCGGCCACAGTTCGGGGTCGCGGTGCGTGAGGTACGGGCAGACCACCACGTCGGAGCCCGCTTCGACGGCGTAGCCGGCCAGGGTGTCCTCCTCGGCGGCGTACCGGGGCAGGATCCAGGCGGACGGGTAGAGCCGGAGGGTCTCGTGGACCAGGGCCTGGACGGCCCGGCGGCGTTCCGCCGAGCCCGGGGCGCCTGCGGCGAGGGCCTGTTCGCGGGCCGCAGGGTGGCGGTCGAGAAGCAGGTAGAGCCAGGTCAGGGTGGTGGCGGTGGTTTCGTGGCCGGCGACGAGCAGCGTGATCAGCTCGTCGCGGATCAGGCGGTCGGTGTACTCGGGGCGCTCGGCGGCCGCGCCGAGCAGGATGTGCAGGAGGCCCGGGCCGTCGGGCCCGGCATCGCCGCCGCGGGCCGCCCCGATGGCGTGGTGCGCGACGGCGTCGATCCTGGCGAGGTCCCCGGCGACGGCGTCCCGGGCGTCGCCGGCGTCGGCCGGCAGCGTCGGCAGGGCGGCCACCACGGTGGCCACGGAGTTCAGTTCGCGCTCGGTGGCGGCGTCGAGGGGATGCCCGGTGAGGGAGCGCCAGATGGTGTCCAGGGCGAAGCTGCGCATCTCCCGGCCGACGTCGAGCGTCTGCCCGGTCCGGGCGTACCCGGCCCAGCGCTCGGCGGTGACCCGGGCCGCCTCCGTGATCCGCTGCTCGTAGCGGCGCATCCCGGTACCGGTGAACTGGGACTGCAGCAGGCGCCGTTGGCGCTTCCAGGCTTCGCCGGTGGCGGCGAGCACGCCGTCACCGATCAGCAGGCGGGCGCGGTGGGAGCGCTTGACGTACCGGTCCGGGTGCAGGGCCAGCACGTGCTGGACCGCCTGGGGGTCGGTGACCAGGACGGTGGGGTCCGGGCCGAGGCGGAACGCGCCGACGCCGCCGAGCCGTTCGCGCACCACGGTCAGCAGATCGACCAGTTCGGCCCGGTCGGAGCGCCACTGCTCCACGAGGCCGGAATCCAGCTCGGGGACCGGCCGACCCGTGCGGGAGGCGTACGGGCGAGGGTCGAAGCCGGCTTCGGTGGCCACGGGTCTTCTCCTGTTCGACCGCTGGTCCTGGTCCCTGACGCAGTGTTGGCATCACGGACTGTACGCGAGCGGACGTGCCCCGTGACAGCCCGCCGCCGAAGCCGGCACCGGCCCGGCCCGGCCCGGCATACGGTTCAGCGCATGATCCGCGGCAGGCGCAGGCTCAGCAGCACCGTCAGAGCGACCATGCCGAGCTGCACCAGCAGCGTGACGGCGAGCGCGTCCCGCATGCCCATCGTCGGGGCGAGCGCCAGGAAGAGGCTGCCCAGGGTCGCGACGCCGAGGGCGAGCGCGGACTGCTGGGTGGTGATCATGACCCCGCCGCCCACACCGGCCCGGTCGGCCGGTACGTCCGAGAGCATCAGCCGCATCAGCACCGGCAGTTGGAGCCCCTGGCCGAGACCGGCGACGGCCACGCCCGGAGCGAGTGCGCCGATCCCGAGGTCCGGCCAGCCGCGCAGGAACGCGAGGAGGATCAGGGCGACGCCGACGGCCTGGAGGACGCCGCCCGCGGTGACGACCCGGCTGCCGAACCGGCCGACCAGCCGCGGCCCGGCGAGGGAAGCCGCGAAGAAGGCCAGCGCCATCGGCACGAGCGCGAGCCCCGCCGCCACCGGCCCCATGCTCAGGCCCTGCTGCAGCACCACCGCGATGACGAACATGAATCCGCTGAAGCCGATCGAGAACGGCACCACCAGGACCAGCCCCCGCCGCAGCGACTGCAGGCGCAGCAGGCTCGGCGGCACGAGCGGGGTGCGTCCGAGCCGGTCGGCGCGGCGCTCGGTCAGGTAGAAGGCCGTGGCGGCGAACGGGAAGACCGCGAGCGACACCCACGTCCACAGCGGCCAGCCGGCGGCCCGGCCCTCGGTCAGCGGCAGCAGCAGGGACATCAGGGACAGGCCGAGCAGCAGCGTCCCCGGGACGTCGACCGAGGCCGGGCGGTCCGAGCGGGTCTCCGGAACGGCCCGGACGGCGAGCACCAGCCCGAGGATCACCACCGGCACGTTGACCAGGAACACCGAGCGCCAGCCGGAGCCGGCGACGTCGGCGGCGACCAGGACGCCGCCCAGGATCTGCCCGGCGACCATGGACAGCCCGGCGGTGGCCCCGTACAGGCTCATCGCCCGCGCCCGGCGCGGGCCCTGCGTGGTGGCCTGGATGGTGGCCAGCACCTGCGGGAGCATCAGCGCGGCCGCCGCGCCCTGTGCCACGCGCGCCCCGACCAGGGTCCAGGCCGTGGGTGCGACGCCGCAGGCGAGCGAGGTGACGCCGAAGGCCGCCATGCCGATCAGGAAGAGCCGGCGCCGTCCGGCCATGTCGCCGAGGCGGCCGCCGAGGACGAGGAGGACGGCGTACGCGACGCCGTAGCCGCCGACGATCAGTTCCAGCGTGGCGGGGCCGGCCGCGAGGTCGCTGTCGATGGCGGGCAGCGCCACGTTGACGATGAAGAAGTCGATCAGGGGCAGGGCCGCGCCCAGCAGCACGGTGAACAGCCCGAGCGGGCCGATCGCCGCGGGGGCGGGCCCAGGGGCCGGACCGGAGGCCGGGCGGCCCGTCGGGGCGGACGGGGAGGGGCGGGGGGTGCGTACGGTTGCTTCACTCACACCGAAACGATCGCCCTCCACTCAGCCTGGTACCAGAGTCTCCTTATCCTGGTACCAGGAGTACCTGGCAACGGGATGGGCGGTGCGGCACCCTGGTTCCATGACCACTGTGGCCCCGGAAAGCGACGTACGCCGGCACGAGCTGGCCGAATTCCTGCGCAGCCGCCGGGAACGGATCACCCCCGAGCAGGTGGGGCTGCCGCGCGGGCGCCGCCGGCGCACCCCGGGGCTGCGCCGCGAGGAGGTCGCGCAGCTCTCCGCCGTCGGTGTCACCTGGTACACCTGGCTGGAGCAGGCCCGCGAGATCCAGGTCTCCCCGCAGGTCCTGGACGCGCTGGCGCGCGCCCTGCTGCTGGACTCCAGTGAGCGTATGCACCTGTTCGCGCTGGCCGGCAGCCTCGATCCGGCCCCGCACGCGCCGTGCCCGAGCGTGACCCCGGCACTGCGGGCGATGCTCGACCGGCTCGGGCCGATCCCGGCATGCATCCAGAACAGCCGGTACGACATCCTCGCGTACAACGCGACGTACGGACGGCTGCTGTGCGACCTGGACGCGCTGCCGCCCGAGGACCGCAACTGCCTGTGGCTGGCCTTCACCAACGCGGACTGGCGGGCCTCCTTCGTCGACGTCGGCGAGGTGAACCGCAACATCGCCGCGAAATTCCGGGCGGCCATGGCGGAGCACCTCGCCGAGCCGGCCTGGAAGGCCCTGCTGGCGCGGCTGGAGGCGGAGTCGGCGGAGTTCCGGGAGGTGTGGGCCCGGCACGAGGTGGTGGGCCAGGGCGGCAGGACGAAGTACATCCGCAATGCGCACGTCGGTCTGCTGCACCTGGAGCACACCAATCTGTGGCTCGGGCCGGCGGCGGGCCCCCGGCTGGTGACGATGGTGCCGGTCGACGAGGAGAGCCGCGCCCGCCTGGAGCAGCTGGAACACCTCGAGCCCGCCATGGCCTGAGGCACCCCGCCGGCCCCGGCGCCCGCGGCTACGGCTGCTCGGCCAGCCCCTCCGGCAGCCGGCCCGTGTGGACCACGCCGAGGGTCTGGGTGGCCCGGGTCAGGGCGACATAGAGGTCGCTCGGCTCGTGGTCCGCGGGCTCCACGACGATCACCGAGTCGAACTCCAGCCCCTTGGCCTGGCGCGGGTCCAGCAGGACGACGGTACGGGTCAGGTCCGGCTCCCCGCCCGCCCGTACGCCGGGCAGCCCGGCCGCCAGCGCCTCGTGGAGCGGACGCGGGGCGATCACGGCCAGCCGGCCGCCCCGGCCCTCGGCCGGGGCGCCGCTGCGCACCGCTTCCGAGACCGTGCGGGCGAGGTCGTCCGTCGCCCGCACCCAGGGCCGCTGCCCCGTGGAGCGCACCGAGCTCGGCGGCTCGAATCCGGGGTGGCGGGCCCGGAGCACGGCGGCCGCGACGTCCATGATCTCCGCGGGCGTACGGTAGTTGACGCCGAGGCGCACCAGCTCGAAGCGGTCCCCGACGTACGGGTCCAGGATCCGCTTCCACGATCCACAGCCGGCCTCGTCGCCGGTCTGGGCCGGGTCGCCCACCAGCGTCATGGAGCGGGTGGGGCAGCGCCGCATCAGCAACCGCCAGGCCATCTCGGACAGTTCCTGCGCCTCGTCCACGATGACGTGCCCGAAGGTCCAGGTGCGGTCGGCGGCGGCCCGCTCGGCCGCACTGCGGTGGTCGGCCTCCTCGTGCCGCTCCGCCATCCGCTCGGCGTCGATGATGTCGTGCGCGGCGAGGAACTCGTTCTCCATGTCCTCGAACTCGTAACTCTCGGACCCCTGCGACAGGTCCAGGACGCCCTGCGCGTACGCGATGCGCTCCTGCCGCTCCCGCTCCTCGGCGGCGCGCTGTGCGCTGTCGTCCACGCCGAGCAGCTCGGCGGCCTCGTCCAGCAGCGGGATGTCGGCGGGCGTCCAGTCGTCCGCCGTGCGCCGGATCAGCTCGGCTTCGTGGGCGGGGAGATGGGTGGGATCGGCGAGGAAGCCGGCGATCAGCTGCCGGGGCGTGAGGGGCGGCCAGAGGCCGTCGATCGCGGCGTGCACCTCGGCGCTGGTGGCGATCTCCTTGCCGAGCTGTGCGATGTCGTCGGGTCCCAGCAGGTTGGGGCCGCCGTACGGATCCGCGCCGAGCCGGTCGGCGAGCTGCTCCGTGAGTGCGTCGATGACGCGGAACGCGAAGTACGGGCGGGCCAGGTTGTGGGGCAGCCCGGTGGCGCGCGCCCGGTCCCGGGCCTCGTGCGCCATGGTCCGGTCCAGCAGCAGGGTGCCGTAGTCGTCGTGGTCGATCTCCACGGCCGGTTCCGGGAGCACCGCGCTGTCCTCGCCGCTGCCCGCGGGTACGGTCTCCGGCAGCGCCTGCCGGTCGCGTACGACGCGCGCGAGGACCTCGGCCATCTCCGCGCGGCCCTTCACGGCGGCGGCGCCGGGCCGGTCGGTTCCGGACGCCCGGACGCCGGGGAACAGCTCGCCGAGGGTGGCGAGCAGGACGCCGGTCTCGCCGAGGGCGGGCAGCACCTCGCCGATGTAGCCGAGGAACGCCGGGTTGGGGCCGACGATCAGCACGCCGCGCTTGGCGAGCAGCTCCCGGTGCTCGTAGAGGAGGTAGGCGGCCCGGTGCAGGGCGACGGCCGTCTTCCCGGTTCCCGGGCCGCCCTCCACCACGAGTACCCCGTGGTGGGGCGAGCGGATGATGTGGTCCTGCTCGGCCTGGATGGTCTGCACGATGTCGTGCATGCGGCCCGTGCGGGCGGCGTCGAGCGCGGCGAGCAGGACGGCGTCCGCGTCGGCCCCCTCGTGGCCCGTGCGCTCGGTGTCGGCGAGGTCGAGGATCTCGTCGTGGAGGGCGGTGACCTCCCGTCCGCGGGTGGTGATGTGGCGGCGTCGGCGCAGGCCCATGGGGAAGTGCCCGGTGGCGAGGTAGAACGGGCGTGCGACCTCGGCCCGCCAGTCGAGGACGAGGGGCGTGCGGTCGGCGTCGTCCTGCCTGATTCCGATACGGCCGATGTGGTGGTCCTCTCCGCCGGAGAACTCGAGCCGGCCGAAACACAGACCGTTCTCGCCCGCGTTCAGTGCGGAAAGCAGACCGGACTGCTCGGCGACGAGAACATCCCGCTCCAGGCGCGCCTGAAGCCCGCTCCCCGTCGCGGCCAGTGCCCGCTGGACGGCATGTTCGGCCTGGTCACGCAGGTCGTCGAGGCGCGCATAGAGCTCGTCGATGAATTGCTGCTCATTACGGAATTCCACGGTTGACAATTCCACTCCCGACCCGATATGATGTCCTCGTAAAGCTTCTTCACGCGCTGCCATCATCAGGGCGTGAAACATCAAATATACGCAGTCGAATACCCCGACCGTCAATTGGTCCCGGGGTATTTTTCGTTTTGCGGGGAGCTGCCGGTGTCGGGGGGATGCCCTGGCGCGGCGGACGGCCGCATGTCACCCGGACGGCTCACCCGTCAGGCTTTCGGCGCCGTGCACTGCTTTGGTGGACACAAGAGCTGTCCACCACATGGAGCACTCTCATGTATGAAATGCAGGTCGGTGAGGCGGCCACAGGGCCTGGCCTCGTATGGCACGTCGTCGCCCGTGACCGCCGGGCCACCCTGTGCGGCCGCCCCCTCCAGCCGGGCGGCAACGCCGAAACGGACCACCACTGCGGGCCATGCATGACGGCCTTCCAAAACGTCATGCGGGAAGGCTCCGCCGAGTCCTGACAGTGGGGGTGATCAACCGCCTACAACCACGCTTCCGCCGGCGGCGCCGGACCGATGGGAGGTCCACGCGCCGGCGGCGGAGGCATCTCCGGTGAACGCCTCGCCCCTGACATCCCAAAGCAATCCTTATGGATACGCAGCTCTGCTACGGTGTCTGCTTATGGATAGGGCGGCGCCGCAGCCGAAGGGCCGCCCGAGCTGCTCAGGGGTGCCGCCATGAAGACGATCGGACTGCTCGGAGGAATGAGCTGGGAGTCGACCGCCGAGTACTACCGGCTGTTGAACGAGCTCACCCGTGAGCGGCTCGGGGGGCTGCATTCGGCCCGCTGCGTGCTGTACTCGGTGGACTTCGCGGAGATCGAGCAGCTGCAGGCCGAGGGGCGGTGGGCGGAGGCCGGCGAGGTGCTGGCCGCAGCGGCCCAGCGGCTGGAAGCCGCCGGTGCGGACCTGGTGCTCATCTGCACGAACACCATGCACAAGGTCGCCGACCGCGTCCAGGCGGGCATCTCGGTCCCCCTGCTGCACCTCGCCGACGCCACCGCCGAAGCCGTGAAGGCGGCGGGCCTGAGCCGGGTCGGCCTCCTGGGAACCGCGTTCACGATGGAGCAGGACTTCTACCGTGGCCGACTCGCGGCGGGCGGACTCGAGGTGTGCGTCCCGGACGCCGGCGGGCGTGCGCTCGTGCACCGGGTGATCTACGAGGAGCTGTGCCTGGGCCTCGTCCGCGAGGAGTCGCGAGCCGCCTACCAGCAGGTCATCAAGGAACTCGTGGCCGCCGGCGCCCAGGGGATCATCCTGGGCTGCACCGAGATCGAGCTGCTCATCGACGCCGAGCACAGCCCCGTACCGGTCTTCCCCACCGCCCGGATCCACGCCGAAGCCGCCGTCGAGGCGGCGCTGTCGACCCCTCGGCCATCGGCTTGACGGCGACCGGTCCGCCGTGGGCCATACCGTGATCTCATACGAGGATGCCGGCCGCGAGGGCGGCGGCACGGACCCGGGCGGACCCATGGGCACACCTCAGACGGGCGCGAACGCGGACCCGGACGGCCACGCGACCGAAGGGCGCCATGCCGACTGGCTGGAACTCTTCTTCGACCTCGTCTTCGTCGCGCTCGCGGCCCAGCTCTCGCACCAGCTGCACGGCGATCCCGGCCTGCGCGACTTCGCCGTGTTCCTGGCGCTCTACTTCCCGCCCTGGTGGTTGTGGATCAACCTCACGGTCTCGGCGAACATCTTCGTGGACAACAGCCCACGCCGCCGGCTGCTCATGCTCTCCGCCATGCTCTGCATCGCCGTCATGGCCGCCTCCGTGCCCGAGGCCGACACGGACCGCGCGTCCGTCTACGCCCTCGGGTACGCCGGCACCCGGCTGGTGCTGCTCGGGCTGTGGTGGCCTGCCACCAAGTACCCCGAGCCCCTGCGCGTCCCGCGCTGGCGCCCCCTGACCTACTGCCTGGCGTCGGGCCTGCTGTGGGCCGCCTCCGCCACGGTACCCACACCCTGGCAGTACGTGGTCTGGGCCGTGCTCATCGCCGCCGAGATGGCGCTGCTCCTGATCGCGCGCGGCCACCGGATGCCCGCCCGCCTGGACACCGGGCACATCGTCGAGCGGGTCGGGCTGTTCGTCATCATCGTGCTCGGCGAATCCGTGATCGCGCTGGTGACCTCCGCCGACCACACCTGGACCCTGCAGGCCGGGGTCGTGGGCGTCCTCGGCTTCGTGCTGCTCGCCGCGCTCTGGTGGTCGTACTTCGACTTCGGCTCGACCTCGGCCGAGCTGATGCTCGGCAAGGCCGACGACCACCAGGCCTACCTCCTCGCCCGCGACATCGGCGGCTTCCTGCACTTCTTCGTGACCGCGGGCGTGCTGTGCATGGCCGCGGGCCTGGCCACCGCCGTCGAAGAGGCCGGCCACGCCCATCTGCCGGCCGGCGCGGTGTGGGCCCTGGCCGGCGGCCTGGCCCTCTACCACGCGGCCCACGCCTGCATCGCGCTGCGCTACGGCCGCCCGCCGGGCTCCGTCGCCGTCTGGGCCGTTCCGGGCATCTGCATCCCGCTGCTCGTCGTCTGGGGCGCCGGTCAGCTCACGCCGTGGCTGGTCGTCCTGCTGCTGGCCGCCGAGGCGATCGTGCACCTGCTGTACGCGCGCAAGATGCTGCGCCACCGCCTCGCGGCGGCAGCCACCCCCGTGCCGTAACCCCCGCCGAAGCGCCCTATGCCAGGCCGGTCGCCGGCTCCACGGGGAGGAGGTCCGGGCGCTTGGCGGTACGGGCGTCGCCGGAGGAGCGGCCGCTCAGGCGGCGGCCCAGCCAGGGCCCCAGGAACGCGGCGGCCCAGCGCAGTTCGGCGAGGACCGTGGGCGGGGCCGCCCGGTCCGGGGGCAGCGGGTGCGTCCAGGAGTCGTCGCTGCCCGGCAGGCCGAGGGCGTGGGCGAGGGAGGCGGCGATCCGCTGGTGTCCGAGCGGGCTGGCATGCAGCCGGTCGGCGCTCCACAGGCGGGGGTCGGTGACCACGGGATGGTGCCCCGTCTCGACGACGACCACGCCGTGGCGGCCGGCGGCCCCGCGGATCCGGTCGTTGAGGGCGCTCACCCGCGGGGTGAGCGGGCGGGCGAGCGGGGTGATCCGCGCGAGGTCCGGGAAGGTCACCGTGGCGACGCGGGCGCCCTGGGCGGTGAGCGCCCCGAACATCGCCTCGAGGTGGCCGGCGACCTCGTCGGCGTCGAACCGCGGCCGCAGCATGTCGTTGACCCCGGCGACCACGGTGGCCAGGTCCGGGCGCAGGGCAAGGGCCGGTGCGAGCTGCTCGGCGCGGACCTGCCCGGCGAGGCGCCCGCGGACGGCAAGGTTGGCGTACCGCAGGCCGGGAGTGTGGAGCGCGAGGTGCTCGGCGAGACGGTCGGCCAGCCCGCGCAGCCCGGTCGTGTCGTCGCCGTCGCCGACGCCCTCGGTCTGACTGTCGCCCAGGGCGACGTAACGCAGGTACTGCTGCTCAGCGCCCGGCACGTGCCGCCTCCCGCTCCCGCAGGACCGCGATCGTACGCGCGCACCAGTCGCGGTTGCCCCGCTCGAAGGCGAGGCCGCGCAGGCAGGTCAGATAGGGGCCGACGCGGTCGCCGTGCAGCAGGAAGTCCTCCTCGGTGCGGTCGCCGCGCATCGTGCGCAGCAGACCGGTGAACAGGTCGGCCTTGGCCTGGGCGAAGGCGGCGCGCTCGGTGAGCTGCGCGATGAGCGTCTCGGTGTCGACGTGGTCGGCGGCCTGGACCTTGACGACCAGGTCGTCGCGGATGGAGGAGGGCTTGGCGGCGGAGGCGGTGAACAGCTCCAGCTCGGCGAGGCCGGCGCCGGTGACGGTGAACAGTCGCTTGTTGGGCCGGGTGTCCTGGACCACTTCCCGGCCCGTGATCAGCCCGTCCTTCTCCAGCCGGGTCAGCTCCGCGTAGAGCTGCTGCGGGAGCGCGTGCCAGAAGTTGGCCACACCGAGGTCGAACGCCTTGGCCAGTTGGTACCCGCTCAGCTCCTCGTCCAGCAGCGCCGCCAGTACGGCGTGGCGCAAAGCCATCGGATCGCCTCCTCCTCGCCCCTGTTTCCTTCGTGGCCCCTGTCCACGGACACCCTCGGCATGATACTCAAGAAACTGACTAATCATATTGATGAGTAGATACAGCCGAGCATCAGGGAGAAGCCGTGACCGCAGCAGACCGCTTCCGCGCCGCCGTCGACAACCGTGACGCCGCCGCCCTGGAGGCCCTGTTCACCGAGGACGTCCGCCTGTACAGCCCCGTGAAGTTCACGCCGTTCGAGGGCCGGCCGATGGTGCTGGGGCTCTTCGGGGTGCTGCTGCGCACCTTCGAGGACTTCCGCTACGTCGGGCAGTACGCCGGCACCGCCGAGACGAGCGTGGACGGCACGGTGTCCCCGTCGGAAGTCCTGCTCTTCCGAGCGACGGTGAACGGCAGGGCGATCCACGGCATCGACCTGCTGCACTACGCCGACGACGGCCGGATCAAGGAGTTCACCGTGATGGTGAGGCCCCAGTCCGCGGTGCACGCCCTGGGCGAGGCCGTACTCGCCGGCCTGGTCGCCGACGGCCTGGCCCCGGCCCCGGCCGAGGGGACGCCCACTCGCCCTTAGGCTCGCCGGGCAGCCAACTCCCGTACGCACACCCGGAGGAACCGGTGGACATCCGCTCGGCCCAGCAGCTCGCCTGGGACAACAAGCTCGCGAAGGGCTTCAACACCACCGACGTGGCACTGGAGTTCGGGCTGCTGACGGCCGAGGTCGGGGAGGCGTTCACCGCCTGGCGCAAGAAGCTGCCCGACTTCGGGGAGGAGCTCGCGGACGTGGTCCTGTACGTCGCGGCCCTCGCCGAGATGAACGGCATCGACCTGGAGTCCGAGGTGGAGCGGAAGCTGGCCAAGAACCGCGACCGCGTCTACGTCCGCGACGAGCGGGGCGTCCTGCACCGTATCGAGGCCCCGGGCGGAGCGGGCGACGAGGCGAGGAGCCACCGGTGACCGCCGCGACGCGAGTGGCGCTGGCCACCTCGGCCATGGGACTGGCCTTCGACGCGGACCTGCCGCTGATGCTCGAAGCGCTGCGCGCCCGCGGGGTCGACGCCGTGGCGGCGCCCTGGGACGCCGCCGGCTTCGAATGGTCGCAGTGCGCCGCCGTGGTCATCAGGTCCACCTGGGACTACGCCGAGCGGTGGCCGGAGTACCTGGCCTGGGC
This sequence comes from Streptomyces sp. NPDC032745, assembly GCF_055579465.1. Taxonomy (NCBI): domain Bacteria; kingdom Bacillati; phylum Actinomycetota; class Actinomycetes; order Kitasatosporales; family Streptomycetaceae; genus Streptomyces; species Streptomyces sp. NPDC032745. Next base: position 30,081 of record NZ_JBVING010000002.1, read on the forward strand.
GGACGCGGTGCAGGATGCGACGCGGCTCGACAATCCGGCCGGGCTCGTGCGCTGGAACACCGACAAGCGGTACCTCGGGGAGCTCGCCGGCCGTGGCGTGCCCGTCGTGCCGACCCGGTTCATCGCACCCGGCGAGGCCCTCGCGCTGCCCGAGCACGGCCAGTTCGTCGTCAAACCGGCCGTCTCGGCCGGCGCGCGCGACACCGCGCGGTACGCGGAGCACCATCACGATCTGGCGGCCGGGCACGTCGCGGCGCTGCACGCCGCCGGATCCACCGCGATGGTGCAGCCGTACCTGTCCCGGATCGACGAGGGCGAGCGGGCGCTCGTCTTCCTCGGCGGCGTCTTCAGCCACGCGATGCGCAAGGGCCCGGTGCTGACCGACGTCGGGGTCGTCGACAACGAGCGCGTGCCGCATCCGAACCTGGTGCCGCACCGGCCGTCCGCGGCGGAACTGGCCCTGGCCGGGGCGGCGCTGGCCGCCGTTCCCGGTGCGGAGGACCTGCTGTTCGCGCGGGTCGACATCGCGACGGCGGACGACGGTACGCCGGTCCTGATGGAGGTGGAGCTCGTGGAGCCCAACCTCTTCATGGCCCACAGCGAGCACGGGCTACGGCGCTTCGCGGACCTCGTCCACGAGCGCGCCGCAGCTGATCACTGACGCGCGTCGGAGTCCGGCCCGGAGCCGTGCCACCTGATGCGGGCGGCGACGGGGAGGTGGTCGCTTCCCGTCGCGGGCAGCGCCCGGATCCGGGTGACGGTCGCCGCGCGGGTCATGACCTGGTCGATCCGGGCCACCGGCAGCGCCGCGGGCCAGCTGAAGGCGAAGTCCCGGCTGGGCGGGTCCATCTGCGCGGCGACCGGATCCAGCCCGCGGTCGTCCACCGTGCTGTTGAGGTCCCCGAGCAGGATCAGCGGGTCCGTCCGCTCCGCGGCGAGCGCGGCGCCGAGCAGGGCGGCGCTCTCGTCCCGCCGTACGGAGCCGAACCCGTGCGTCGGGCCGAGGCGCACCGAGGGCAGGTGCGCGACGTACACGGCGACTTCGCCGTTCGGCGTACGGGCGGTGGCCCGCAGTCCGCGGTTCCAGCCCTCCCCCACGCCGGTCGGCCGGATGTCCACCGGCCGCACCTGCGACAGCGGGTGCTTCGACCAGAGGCCGACCGTGCCCTCCACCGCGTGGTACGGATACTCCGGCGCGAGCTCCGCCCCGAACGCCGGCGCGGCGGCCGGCGTCAGCTCCTCCAGGGCGATGAGATCGGCCCGGGTCCCGGCCAGGGCGCGCGCGGTGCCCGCCGGATCGGGGTTCTCGTCGCTGACGTTGTGCTGGACCGCGAGGAGGTCGGGGGCCCGGTCGTCGCCGGGGAGCAGGAAAGCGCCGAAGAGGCCGAGCCAGGCGGCTGCGGGCAGCAGCACTGCGCAGGCGGCCACGGCCGAGCGGCGCAGCAGCGTCAGGGCCAGCAGGACCGGGACGGCCAGGCCGAGCCAGGGGAGGAACGTCTCCAGCAGGCTGCCGGGACGGCCCGCCGTATCGGGCACCGCGCCGTGGAAGACCAGCAGGCAGGCGACGAGGACCGAGAGCCCGGTGAGCACCCGCCCCCGCCCGCGCCACGACCCCTGCCACGACCCCTGCCACCGCCACGGCCACCGCCGTGACCACTGCTTCCCCACGCGCCCTGCTCCCGATCGGCTCGGCATCCCCCCGCATCGTGGCCACTCGCACGACGTCGCACCGTACGACGACGCCGCGCGCGGTGATCCGGTTCCCGCGGCCCTCCGGAACCGGAGCGCCGCCACTCCTTGGCCTGCGCGGGGCGGGCCGTCACCCGGCCGCCGAGCGGCCGGGAACCGCGCTGACCCGGGCCAGGACGAGGACCGTGTCGTCGGTCGCCGTGTCGGGCAGCAGGTTCCCGAGGATGCGGTCGGCCGCCTCCTCCAGCGAGCCCAGGGGCGCGCGCAGCTGCTCGCGCAGCGCGTCCACGCCGGTGTCGATGTCCTGGCCGCGGGCCTCGACGAGGCCGTCGGTGTACAGGGCCACGGTGGCGCCCTCCGGGAGCTCGATCTCGACCGACCGGTACGGTACGCCGCCCACGCCGAGCGGCACCCCGAGCACGTCGCCGACGGTGTGCACCGTCCCGTCCGGGTGGCGTACCAGGGGTGGGAGGTGGCCGGCGTTGGCGATGCGGGCGCGGCCGGTGTGCGGGTCGTAGAGCAGGTACAGGCAGGTCGCCCACTCGATGCCGGCCTCCTGGGCGCAGACGTCGAGTTCTTCGAGCAGCGCTGCGGGCTCCGCGGTGTGCCGGGCGAGCGTCTTCGCGGTGATCCGCAGCCGGCCCATGGCCGCGGCGGCGGGCACGCCGTGTCCCATCACGTCGCCGACGACGAGGGCGACCCGGTCGCCGGACAGGGCGATCGCGTCGTACCAGTCGCCGCCGACCTCGGTGACCCTGCTGCCGGGCAGGTAGCGGTGGCTGATGTCCACGTACGGGCCGCCGGCGGGGGCGCTGGGCAGCAGGGCGCGCTGGAGGGTGAGGGCGATGTCCTGGACCCTGCCGTACAGCCGGGCGTTGTCCAGGCACAGCGCGGCCCGGGAGGCCAGTTCACCGGCGAGGCCGAGGTCCTCTTCGGCGAAGGCCGGGCGGGCGGCGGAGCGGCCGAACATGCTGATGCCCTGCACCGTGCCGCGGGCGATGAGCGGTGCCATGAGGATGCAGGTCAGCCCGCTCTCCAGCAGCAGTCGCGCGCGCTGCTGGTGCACGACGGTCCGGGTCGTGAAGTCCTCGTCGACCGTGAAGCAGAGCGGGCGGCCCGTGCTCAGCATCTGGTGGATGTTGGAGCCCGGCGGGTACGTGACCTTCTCCAGGCCGCTCACGAGTTCGACGGCGGGCTCGGGGAGGGTGGTACCGGAGGCGATCCGGCGGGTGGTCACCGGCAGCGCCGGGTCGAAAGCCTCGGTCTCGTCCATCCACTCCACGAGTTCGACGACGGAGGCGTCGCAGAAGTCCGGGATCACCGAGTCGACCAGCTCCTGTGCGGTGACGTGCAGGTCCAGGGTGGTGCCGATGCGTGCCGAGGCCCGGTCGAGCAGGGCGAGGCGCTGGCGGGCGGCCGTCGCCTCCAGGATGGCCTGCTCCCGGTCGGTCACGTCCAGCAGCAGTCCGCCCGCGCCGCGCCGGGTGTCCCCCGCGCCGCTGAGCGGGAAGAAGCTGACCGAGCGCACCTGGTCGCGGTCGGGGTGGCCCGGTGTGCGCAGCCCGACGAGGGTGCCGATCACCGTCCGGCCCTCCTGGGCCACGGACCGCAGCATGCGCTGGTACTCCCCGCCGTCGGAGGTGATCATGATGTCCGCCATCCGGCGGCCCAGGTGCTCCTCGAGCGGGACCCCGTCCATGTCGGCCAGCGCCTGGTTGAGGTGGACGTAGCGCAGCTCCTCGTCCAGCATGACCAGGCCGATCGGGCAGGTCTCGAAGAGGGAGTCGAGGAAGGACAGGTTGGTCTTCACCCGGTCCAGCTCGTCGCCCCTGCTCGCCAGGCCCATGACCACGGAGCCGCCCGTGGAGCCGGTCATCGGGAAGACCCGGAAGCCGCAGTTGAACACGGAGCCGTCCCGGTGCAGGGCCGGCATCCGTACCCGCCAGTAGCCCAGGGCCCGGGCGCGCTCCACGAGCTGCGCGGCCCCACCGGGACCGTCGCCGGGGGCCGGCTCGGGGAAGAGGACCGCCGCGGGCCGCGACAGCACCGCAGGGGCCTCGTGGCCGAAGAGGTTCTGGGCGCCGGGGCCCCAGTAGCAGACCCGGTCCTCGTCGTCGATGCCGAAGACGGCCACCACCACTTGTTCCAGCAGGGACCCCGGTTCGGACCGAATCGGGCCGGGACCGTCCGCGCCCCCCAGCCGGTCCGATGGCATCGGCAGGCCCCCTTCTGCGCACGGCTCGCACGCGTGGCTGACCGAGCACGCGTGGCGGACACGGGCGCTCCCCTCAATTCTGCCCGCCATCGGGAAGGAGGACATCACGGCGCCGCACGGGAGCGGGCCGGTCGCCCCCGGTGACACCGGCCGCAGGCCTACGCGGGTGCGGGTGCCGCGCGGGTGCGGGTGGGCGGGGCCCCGGGCAGCATCGTGTCCGGGAGGGACGCCCATGACGCACACCGAACCCCGCTCTCCCGAGTTGACCACGGTCTCGCGACCGGGCAGGTCACAGGCGGTTTCCCGGTGGGGCCGCCGATGGGCAACAGGCAACCCGTCGACCCCCGCGGGCAGCCGGGCAAGGCTGATGGCGTCAGCACGTCAGCACCGAGGCAACCCAACAGGGGGACAAGATGCGCAAGATGATCCGCGGCGCCGCCGCGCTCGCCACCGCCGCCGCGGCCGTCGTGGCACTGGGCGGCGCGGCCGACGCCAAGCCTGCCGACGACTGGGCCGGCTGTCCGTACGGGGCGGTCTGCATCTACCCGCAGAACCAGAACCCAGCCGTCAAGCCGAGCCAGATCTTCTACAGCTACGGAGCCCACAACCTGAGCAACCAGTTCGGCAACCACTGGGTCCTCAACAACCAGTACGGCGGAGCCACCGCCAGCCTGTGCACCGGCTACAACGGCGTCGGCTGCGGGTCCCGCATCGCCGAGGGGACGGGCGTCTACGCCGACCTCGGCCCGATCAACTCCATCACCCTCAACCGGCCGTAACCGAGCGGCTGTTCACACATCCTTCCGGATCCGCCGGCCGCGGCGGCTCCGGAAGGCCGCTGTGCTGCGCGTTTTTGCGCCACGCCGGGCGGAACGCGTGCTCCGCCGTCCGACCCCCGCGGTAGCCTGGGACCTTCCATCTCACAACCTGGGCGCGCTGTGCCATGGGGGATGCCGTGGGGGACCCGGACCGCGGACGGAACACCGACCACCAGCACGATTCACCCGAAGCCACCGAGGCCGTCGAGGCCACCGACGGCTCCGGCACGTCCTTTCCCGCCCGGTTGAGGCAGCTGCGGGTGCAGCGCGGCCTGTCGCTGGCCGACCTGGCCCGCAGCACGCACTACAGCAAGGGCTACCTGAGCAAGATCGAGACCGGCGCCAAGCGGGTCACCCGCGATGTCGCGCTGCGCTGCGACCAGGTACTGGAGGCCGGCGGCGCCCTGTTACGGCTGGTCCCGGAGGCGGAAGTCCCCAGGGCCCGGGCGGGATCGGGCACGGGGGGCGGCGCCGACGGTCCGGCCGGGCCTCAGTCGGCCGGCCAGTGCCCCTACCGCGGCCTCGCCGCCTTCACCTCGCGGGACGCGGCCTGGTTCTTCGGCCGCGACCTGGTGACCGCCGCCCTGGTCGAGCGGGTCTTCGAACGGATCGGCAGCGGCCCGCTGATGCTCGTCGGCCGGTCGGGCGCAGGCAAGTCGTCCCTGCTCAGCGCGGGTCTCGTACCGGCCCTGCGGCGCACCGGCGGATTCCCGATGGCGGGCGCCGACGGCTGGCCGGTCGTACGGTTCACACCGACCGCGCATCCGCTCCAGGAGCTGCTGGACCGCACCTCGAAGGTGCTCGGCGGCGATCTCGGCCTCACCGTACGGGAGCTGCGGGACCGGCCGGAACGGCTGCTCGAGGCCGTCGACGACCTGGCGGGCGGCACCGCGGCACCATCCCGGGGGCGCCGGCTCCCCACCGTCCGGCCGGTATTGCTCGTCGACCAGTTCGAGGAACTTTTCACCCTCTGCCCCGACGAGGACGAGCGGCGCGGCTTCGTCCGCGTCCTGTGCGCCCTGGCCGCACCGGGGCCGGGGCCGGCGGCGCACGACCCGGCCGTGGTGGTGCTCGGAGTCCGGGCCGACTTCTCCGGCAACTGCCTGGACCTTCCCGAACTGGCCCCGGTCTTCACCGACGGGCTGTTCGTCCTCCCCCCGATGTCCGTGGCCGAGCTGCGCGAGTCGATCACTCGCCCGGCGGAGCTGGCCGGGCTCACGCTCGAGGCGGGTCTGGTCCCCCTGCTGCTGCGCGACGCGGGCCTGCGGGAGGAGCCCGGGACGCCGGCCCCGGCGGGCGGGCCGGGGGACACGCCGTCCGGTGCGCTGCCGCTGGTGTCCCACGCGCTGATGGCCACCTGGCAGCGGCGCGAGGGGGCCACCCTGACCGTGGCGGGCTACGAGGACACGGGCGGGATCCGGGGCGCGGTCGCGCACACGGCCGAAAGCGCGTTCGCCCGCCTGTACCCGGCCGAGCAGCGGACGATCCGCCGCATCCTGGTGGCGCTGGTCCATGTCGCCGAGGGCACGGGGGCGACGCGGCGGCGGACGGACCGGACCGCGCTGATGGAGCAGCTGGCCGACGCGGACCGGGCCGCGGCGGCCCTCGACGCGTTCGTCCGGGCCCGGCTGATCACGATGGACAGCGACACCGTGGAAATCACCCACGAGGCCCTGCTGCACGCCTGGCCGCGGCTGCGCGGCTGGATCCACGCCGACCGGGACGGGCTGCTGGTCCACCGTCAACTGGCCCAGGCCGCCGAGGAGTGGGAGCGCGAGGGCCGCGATCCGTCCGTCCTGTACCGCGGGACCCGGCTGGAGAGCGCCCGTGCCTGGGCCGACGAGCTCGACGGAAGGAGCCGGCTCAGCCCCCGGGAGGCGGCCTTCCTGCGCGCGAGCCAGGCCGCGGACGACGCCCGGCGCACGCAGGCGAGGCGCCAGGTCCGGCTCCAGCAGCGGATGCTGGCCATGCTGGTCGGCCTGCTGGCCCTGGCCCTGACGGCCGGGGCGCTGGCGTACCAGCAGCGGGCGGGCGCGCTCGGCCAGGAGCGCATCGCCCGTTCGCAGGCCCTCGCCGTGCAGTCCACCTCCCTCGCCGCCGGTCAGCCCGAGGCCTCGATGCGGCTCGCCGAGGAGGCGTACCGCACCGAGGCGACGCCCCAGGCGCGGGGCGCGCTGCTGAGCACGCAGGCCCAGCCGTTCCTCGCCCGCCTGGGCGGGCACAGCGGCCCGGTCAACGCGGTGGCCTTCGCCCCGGGGAACCGGCTGCTGGCGACCGCCGGTTCCGACGGGAAGGTGCTGCTGCGGCGGGTCTCGGACCGGCGGACGACGGTGACCCTGACCGTGCCTGGCCGGGTGCGCGCGGTCGCCTTCGGCCCCGACGGCCGCACCCTCGCGGCGACGTCCACGGACGGTCCGGTACGGCTGTGGGACACGGAGGGACACGAGCTCGCGGTGCTCCCCGCGCAGACGGCGGACGCCCGTGCCGTGGCCTTCGCGCCCGACGGGCACACGCTCGCCGTGGCGGGCGCCGACGGGACGGTCCGGCTGTGGGATCCCGCGGGCGGTGGTGCGGCGGCGGTGCTGGCCGGCCACACGGGGAGGGTCAACGCCCTGGCGTACGCGCCGGACGGCAGGACGCTGGTGTCGGCGGGCGTCGACCAGACCGTGCGGCTGTGGGATCCGGTGGCGGCCCGTCAGCTCGCCGTCCTCGAGGGACACACCGGTGAGGTGCTGGGCGTGGCGTTCGCGCCGGACGGGCGGACGGTGGCCTCCGGGGGCGTCGACCGGACCGTGCGGCTGTGGGACGTGGCCGAAGGCCGTACGACGACGGCGCTGACGGGCCACAACGACGACATCAACGCGGTCGCCTACACCCCGGACGGCGCCACGGTCGTCAGCGCGAGCGGCGACGGCACCACCCGGCTGTGGGACGTGCGCAGCGGCCGGCTCACCTCGACGCTGGCCGGACACACCGACTACGTGCTCGCGGTCGCGGTGGACTCGGGCGGCACGATGCTCGCCACCGCGGCCTTCGACCAGTCGGTGGTGCTGTGGGACCTGCGCGGCCCGGTCCTGACCTCGCGCCCGTTCACGGAGATCTGGCACGCCGCGTACGGCCCGGACGGGAAGCTGCTGGCCACGGCCGACGCCGATCACACGGTGCTGCTGTGGGACGTGGCCGGGCGGCGGGTGGTCGCGACGTTCGCGGGCCACACCGAGACGGTGTTCTCGGTGGCCTTCTCCCCCAACGGGAAGCTCCTGGCGTCGGCGGGCTCCGACGGGACGGTCCGGCTGTGGGACGTGGCCTCGCGTACGGCCCTGGGCACGCTGGCCGGTCACAGCGGGACGGTGTTCGCGGTGGCCTTCTCCCCCGACGGGAGGCTCCTGGCGTCGGCCGGTTCCGACCGTACGGTGCGGCTGTGGGACGTGGCCTCCCGTACGGCCCTGGGCGCGCTCACGGGCCATACCGACTTCGCGAACGACGTGGTGTTCAGCCCGGACGGCCACACCCTGGCGAGCGCCGGCGACGATCTGACGGTACGTCTGTGGGACGTGCCCGGGCGGCGGCCGCTGGCCACGCTCACCGGTCACGCGGGTGCGGTACGGGCCGTCGCCTTCAGCCCGGACGGGCGGACGCTGGCGAGCAGCGGCAACGACGGCACCGTACGGCTGTGGGACGCCCGGCGGTTCGAGGCCGGGGCCGTGCTGGCGGGCCACACCGGCTCCGCCCGCGCCGTCGCGTTCTCCCCCGACGGCCGGACGCTGGCCAGCAGCGGCAACGACCGTACGGTGCGGCTGTGGGACGTGGCCGGGCGGCGGCTGTGGGCCGCCCTGACGGGTCACACCAGCGCGGTGTGGGGCGTGGTCTTCTCGCCCGACGGACGGACGGTGGCCAGCAGCAGCAACGACGGCACGGTGCGGCTGTGGAACCCGGACCTCCGGGCCCGGCTCGCGGAGATCTGCCGGCTGCACGCGGGCGACGGCGCCGCGCGGTGCGCCGAAGAGCCCTGACCGGCGGGGGTTTCCCGGGGGTTTCCCGTTGCCCGTCCGGGTGGTGTGCCGCCGGGACCTCGACGCGGGGAGGCCGCAGCCCGCAGGCTCGTTCCGGCTGCGGCACACGCCAACGGCCTCCCCCGCCACAGCGCTTCCCCACGGCAACGAGAATCGAGGATCCCGCATGCTTCGCCGGTCCGGTCTCATCGGCACACTCATCGCACTCCTGGTCTGCCTCCTGTGGCCCCCTGCCTCGGCCGCAGCCGCCGACAACTCGTGCCGGGTCCTGGCCCCGGGGGCGTCCGCCGCCGCCGAGCGGGCCGTCGGCGCCGCCTGCGCACAAGTCACCGCCGACGTCTGGTACACGTGGGGCGGCGGCCACGGTCCGCAGCCCGGGGCCACGTACGGGCAGGTGGACCCTACAGATCCGGCCAGCGAGCACGATCCCGAGCGGCTCGGCTTCGACTGCTCGGGACTGGTCCGCCACGCCTACGCCGAGGCCACCGGGTCGGACATCCTGAACGGGGTCGCCGGCGCCCAGTACTACACGCACCACGCGGCCGGCCGCTTCAGCGCGGCCCAGGGTCTGGCCCCGCTGCTCCCCGGCGACCTGCTGGTGTGGGGCACCTCCCGGGACCTGCACCACATCGCGATCTACCTGGGCGCCGGCAAGATGGCGGAGGCCCGGCAGTCCGGTACGAAACTGATGGTCAGCGACGTCCGGCTGAACGACGGCTACTACGGGGCGGTGCGGATCGACCCGGGTCCGGTGACCGGGCACGTGTTCCGGACCTGGGGCACCGGTGTCTGGACCAAGGCCCAGCCGTCCACCGCGGCCGCGCGTGTCTACGCCTTCCCGGGGCCGACGACGATCCGCGTCGAGTGCCAGAAGCACGCGGAGAAGGTCACCTCCGACGGCTACACCAACGACGCCTGGTCCTACCTGCCCGACTACAAGGCATGGGTCACCAACATCTACATCCAGGGGCCGGCGTGGCTGGAAAACGTCCCTGCCTGCACGTTCTGAGGCGGCCCGCAGTCGGTCCGCACCCGTCCGGCACGTACGATCGCAGGCCGCGGCCTTGATCACCGCCCGGGGGCGGCGAGTCCACGAACGCGAAACCCTTCCCGTCACTCTGCAGTTGAGGAACAACACGTGCGCCTGCCTCTCGACCGACGCCTGACTCTCAGTGCCACCCTGCTCGCCGTGCTCGCCGGTGTGGTGCCCGCGACCGCCGCCGAGGCAGCGGCGACCCCGTTCTCCGGCCAGGCGGCGCAGACCGCCGCGCCCGCGCCGGTGCCCGATCTCGAGGCCGTGACGCAGGCGTTGAAGAACACCACCGCGGTCGGTGCCCCCGGCGCCATGGTCCGCATCACCGGTTCCGGTGCGCCGCTGACCAGTGCGGTGGGTGTGCAGGACCGGACCACCGGTGCGGCCATGGACCTCAAGGGCCGCTTCCGCATCGGCAGCGTCACCAAGACGTTCTCCAGCGTCGTCCTGCTCCAGCTGGTGGACGAGGGGAAGCTGAGCCTGGACGCCCCGGTCAACCAGTACCTGCCCGGCCTGCTGCCCGACGACCGGATCACGGTGCGTCATCTGCTCACCCACCGCAGCGGGCTGGCCGACTACACGAACGCCATGTTCGACAAGACCGTGCCCGGCTTCGAGGCCGTCCGGAACAAGGTCTTCACCTACCAGGAGCTGGTCCAGCTCTCGCTGCGCGAACCGCGCACGACCGAGCCGGGCGTCTCGTACAAGTACTCCAACACCAACTTCGTGGTCGTCGGCATGCTCATCGAGAAGGCCACCGGGAACGGCGTGGCCAAGGAGTACGAGCGCCGCATCATCAAGCCGCTGAAGCTGAAGAACACCTCGTACGTGCACCCCTCGACCGCGATCAAGGGTGCGCACCTGCACGGCTACCTCCACCCGGACGAGGCCGGGGCGCCGCTGGTCGACTCCACCGAGCAGACGGTGTCCTGGGCACAGTCCGCGGGTGCGATGATCTCGAGCGCCGCCGATCTGAACACCTTCATGTCGGCGCTGCTCGGCGGCAAGCTGCTGGCGCCGCGCATGCTCGACGGCATGCTCACCATGACCCCGACGGACGCCACGAACACCCGGTTCTACGGACTGGGCCTGCGTCGCTACGACCTGTCGTGCGGTACCTCGGTGTACGGGCACACGGGCACGGTCCAGGGCTTCTACACGTACGCCTTCGCCACCCGCGACGGCAAGCGCAGCCTCGCGGCGGTGGCGAACACCTCGAACAAGGGTGAGGCGAACACGGCCCTGGGCGGCACGCTCGAGGGCGCGTTCTGCGGGAAGAAGGCGCCTGCGGCCCCCAAGGCCCAGCGCAGCTTCGCGCTGATCCCGGACCTGACGGCGGCCCCGGCCGAGCAGGACCTCCCGGAGCACGGCTCGCGCTGACCCCGGCAGCCGGTGCCGCTCGGCGGTCCCCTGCCGAGCGGCACCTCTGTTCCGGGCGGTGACGATCAGGTGGCCCGGAGCCTGGGCGGGAGCCGGGGCGAGGTGCGGCGGCCGGGTCGCGCCGGGCGGACGGCGGCCGTCAGGGCACGGATCCGGTCGGTGAAGTCCGGGTCCGGCAGCGGGAGTTCGAGATCGTCGTCGACGTAGCTGACGGCGGCCGAGACGTACTCCATGACGGCCATGACCGTGCTCGAGCCGCGCTTCGGCCCGCCTCCGCTGGGCCGCAGCGCCCGCAGGACGCGCAGGGTGGTGGGCAGGCTCGCATCGGCCGAGAGGTTCCGCTCCGCCCCGTCGAAGACCACGGTGGCGGCGTCCGGCCCGTCCGGCGCGTCCGCCGCGCCGGGCGCATCCGTCGTATCCGGTGAATCCGCCGCGTGCCGGGCGGCGGACGGGGTCGACTGGCGCCGCCACCAGACGGCTTCGTGGTTCTCGCCGAGCGCGAGGTGGTGGAGGTACAGGCAGTACGAGGCGATCGAGTCTCCGGCGCCGGCGGCGTACTGCCACCAGAAGCGGGCGGAGTCCTCGGCGTCGGTGAGCAGCAGGATGCAGCCCAGGACGCGCGCACCGGAGGGCTGGGGCAGCTTGTTCGTGAGGAAGTCGCCCAGCTCGGCGACGGCGGCTCCGGTGACGGCCGTTTCGCACAGCGCCTGGAGGTCGCGCGCGGCTCCCCGCATATCCTTTCTGTGCGGTTCGCCCGCCGCCGCGCCGGAGGCCCGTGCGCCCGCCCGGTGGTGCGGTTCGCCGCCGGTGTCCGCGATGTCGGCGGGGGCGTGCGAGGCGTCGTGGAGACGGGCTCGGGCCAGCAGTTGGTCAATGGTCGAGGTCACCGGAGACCTCCTCTTCGGTGGTGGTGTCCGGGTACAGGGCGGCGTGCAGGTTGCGCTTGGCGTGCCGTGCGGTGGACCGCACGGCGGCGAGGGAGACGCCCAGTTCGTCCGCCGCCCGGTCGTCCTCCAGCCCGCACAGGTACAGCAGGACGATGACGTCCCGCTGGAGCGGGGCCAGTTCTCCGACGGCCCGGAACAGGGCCATGGACTCCGCGACCTGGCCGACCGGGTCCGGGGCGAGGTCCAGGGCCATCGTGTCGAAGGCGGCTTCGACGAGGGAGGGGCGGCCGTTGTCCTTCGGCGCGCGTTCGAGCACGGTCTGGCGCAGGATCGGCCACGCGAACCGCTCGGGGTTCTCGCTGGCGAGTGCGTCGTGCCACAGCATCAGCAGCAGGGTGAACACGTCGTCGACGGCATTGCGGACGAGGCCGGGGCGGCGCAGGAACGCCGAGGCGTAGCAGGTGTAGTGCGGGTGGTGCATCTGCCGGAAGGCCAAGTAGTCCAGGGGGACCGAGGCGGCCCGGGTGCGGTGGCGGGCGCCGCCCTCGTGGAGGCAGTCCTTGATCCACGAGGTGCGTTTGCCGAGATCCCGCGCGGCAAGCACCCAGCGGAGCCGCATCGTGTCGTACGGCACGCCGGGCCGGTCCAGCGCGAGGAGCACCGTACGGACGAAGACCCAGCGGGGATAGCGGCCGACGGCCCGCAGCAGTTCGGAGATGTGCCCCTTGGGCCGGCCGGTGCGCGCCTGGAGCTCGTCCAGGGTCACTCCCCTGCCGTGGATGGCGTCGCGCAGCGGTTCCAGCCAGGCGCGGTGCGCCGCTCCGGTGCCCTCGGCGATGGGACCCAGCGGGCGGCCCGGTTTGCCGCGCCCGCCCTGGGGGACGTCCTGGGGTGCCGAGTGGAGGTTCATCCGCGCGGCTCCTCGTCCCGGTCGGGCACCTGCACGGAGGGCCGCTCGCGGCGGCTCTCCGCGGGTCCCGTGCCCGCCTGCACGATCTGCTGCACGCCCAGCGCGACCGACGGGATGAGTGCGGTGATGGCTGCGACGGGCTGTCCCGCCACCACCATCACCACACTGAATGCGAAGATCGCTAAGAGCGCCACCACGGTGACGATCATCCGGTTGTTCTTCATCGCGCCGTCCTCTGGCTGTGTGCGCCATGGTTGATGTCTGTCCGGGATTCCGGCTCCTGGCGTTGCCGGCGCCCCCCTTCAAGAGCCGAGGGCAAGCATGGAGTGAACAGAGTTGGACAGGTGCGAAAAAAGCAGAACGGGGAACAATCAGAACCGGATACGGGCCCGCTTCAGGCGGAGTCCAGAGGAAGGCGGGCCACCAGCCGTGCGCCGGCCGGGGCGTCCTCGACCGTGAGGGAGCCGCCCAGCCGGGTGGCGATGTCGCGGGCTATGGCCAGGCCGAGGCCCGTGCCTCCCTCGTCGCGGCTGCGGGCGTCGTCGAGGCGGGTGAACCGCTCGAAGACCCGCTCCCGGTCGGCGGCCGGGATGCCCGGCCCGTCGTCGCGCACCTCCAGCACGGCGGTACGCCGGGCCGCGTCGATCCGCAGGAGGAGCCGGACCCGCCGGTCGGCGTGGCGCTGGGCGTTGTCCAGCAGGTTGGTGACGAGCCGGGAGAGCCACAGCGTGCTGCCGCGCACGGTGGCCTCGGGAGCGATGTCCATGTCGACGGGGATCCGGTCCCGCCTGCGCGAGCGGGCCGCCTCGCGGGCGACGTCCGCGAGGTCGACGGCTGCTGCCGGGGGCGGTTCCCCGGTGTCCAGGCGGGCCAGCAGGAGAAGGTCGGCGGCGAGGTCCTGGAGCCGTACGGTGTCCTCCAGGGCCCCGCTGACCAGTTCGCCCCACAGCGCCGGATCGGGGTGGGCCTGGGCTACCTCCAGCTGGGTGCGGAGCACCGTGATCGGGCTGCGCAGCTCGTGCGAGGCGTCGGCGATGAACCGGCGCTGGCGGATCCCGGCGGCTTCCAGCCGGTCCAGCGTGGTGTTCATGGTGACGGCGAGCCGGGCGATCTCGTCCTGGCTGCGCGGTACGGGCACCCGGCGGTGCAGGTCGCGGTCGCTGATCTCGGCGACCTCGGCGCGGATCGCCTCGACGGGGCGCAGCGCCCAGCCGGTCACGCGCCAGGTGACCAGCGCGACGGTGAGCACGAGCAGCGGTACCCCGACGGCCAGCGCGCCGGTGATGACGTCGTCGGCGGCGTCGGCCTGCCGCAGCGAGGTCCCCGCGTAGACGGTGACCAGTCCCTCCCCGGTGACGGTGGTGACCTGGACGACGCGATGGCGGCGGTCGCCGCGGGCCGGGCCCTCCTTCCAAGTGCCGCGGACCGTGCCGGGTTTGCCCGGGCGGGCCGGGGAGAGGGCGGGGCGGCCGGCGAGGTTGGGGCTCGCCGCCAGGACGCGGCCGTCGGCGTCGACGACCTGCAGGAAGTCGGTGTCCCGCCCGGGTGTCAGTACGGTGTCGAGGCGGCCCGCGGCCGCGAGCCCGGCGGTGGAGAGGGCCTGCCGTTCGGCATCGGCCTGGGCGCCCCGCATCAGGTTGCCGTCCAGCATCCCGAGCAGGGCGAAGGAGGCCGCGCCGAGCGCGAGGGCCACCACCGTGGAGGCGCCGAGCGTGGCCCGCGCGCGGACGGAGCTGGGGCGCAGGCGCCGCGCGGTGTCTCGGATCCGGCGGAGGGTGCGTGGGCGGCCTCCGCCGGGGGACGGGGCGGCGGCGCGGTTCACCGGTTCAGCCACCGTCGGCCGCCAGCCGGTAGCCCGCGCCGCGGACGGTCTCCACGGCGGCCCGGCCGAAGGGAGCGTCGATCTTCCGGCGCAGGGCGCTGACGTGGACCTCGACGACGTTCAGGTCGCCCTCGTAGGCGGAGTCCCAGACGTGCTCCAGTATCTCCCGCTTGGGTACGACCTCACCGGCCCGCCGGGCCAGGTACACGAGGACCGCGAACTCGCGCGAGGTCAGCCGGGCTTCGGTACCGGCGCGCGTGCACCGCTGCCCGGCCGGGTCGATCACCAGGTCGCCGAACTCCATGACCTGCGGGCTGCGGCGGCCGGTACGCCGGATGAGGGCACGCAGCCGGGCGACCAGGACCACGTAGGAGAAGGGCTTGGAGAGGAAGTCGTCGGCGCCGGTGTCGAGGGCCTCGGCCTCGTCGTACTCGCCGTCCTTGGCGGTGAGCATCAGGATTCCCGACTCGCAGCCGCTCGCGCGCAGCCGGGCGCAGACCCGGTAGCCGTTGAGCCCGGGCAGCATGATGTCGAGCACGATGGCGTCGTAGTCGTGCTCGCCGGCCAGCCACAGGCCCTGCGGGCCGTCGTGGGCGACGTCCACGGAGAAGCCCTCGGCCTGCAGACCCCGCTGCAGGGCCGCGGCGAGCCGCCGTTCGTCCTCGACCACCAGTACGCGCATGGGGACAAGGTTCTCAGGTCGCTCCGGCGGCTTGCTGAAGAGGTCTTCAGGTGGCTTCAGCGGGGCTTCAGCATCCGGCGCGCAGGATCTGCCGAGCCGGGCAGGGTGCTCGGAGAACGCGAGGAGCATGCCGATGACTCAGTCCAGTCCCCAGCCCCCCGAGCCGCCCGCGGCCCCGGGCGAGGCCAAGGCCGACGCGACCGCGACCGGTACGGCGGCCGGTCGCCGCGGCCGGCTGGTCCGGCTGGCCCGTGAGGGGCGTACGCGATGGGTCGCCCTCGGGCTGGTCGTCCTGATCGGCGGCGGGGCGGCAGCGGTGGCGGCTGCCGAGCACGGCCACCGGGAGCACATGCGGGACGGCTTCGTCGCCAAGGTCCGCGAGCACGGCCGTGCGGGGAAGCCGGCTGAGGGCCCGATGGGCCCGAAGCTGCACAAGGGCGCCGAGCCGGAGGTCGTCGACGGCGACCGCGGCCTCCCGGGCCGTGGACCGGGATCCCGCGGTCCGGGAGGCCGGGTGGACGGGTCCGCCAAGGGCGCCCCGGTGCCGTTGCCCGCGCTGTCGGCGGCCCAGGCCGTCGAGAAGGCGACGGCCGCCGTGGAGGGCGGCAAGCTCGAGTCGCTGCGCGCCGTCGCGCAGCAGGGCGGCGGCAGCGCCTGGCTCGCCGTGGTCCTCGGTCCCGACGGGGTCCGGCACGCCGTGACCCTGGCCGGCGCCGACGGCACGGTCACCGGCAACACCGTTGCCGGAAAGGGACCGCTCGGTCCCCGCTGACCGGGCAACCGGCCGTCCGTTCCGCCCCGGCGGGACGGACGGCGATCCGGCGGTCGCTCTGCCCCGGCGGGTGTCCGCCGTCACGCTCCCTCGGAGTGCAGCGAGTCCAGCACGGCGAGGTCCTCGGCACGGAGGCGCAGGGCGCCGGCGGCCACGTTGGCGGTGAGGTGGTCCGGGTTGCCGGTTCCGGGGATGGCCAGGACGTGCGCTCCGCGGTGCAGGGTCCAGGCCGGCCGGATCTCGGCGGGGCCCACCCCGTGGGCGCGGGCCACGGCGAGCACCTGCGGGTGTTCGGCGCCGCTCGTGCCCGCTTCGCGTCCCGTACCGGCGATCGAGTAGAACGGCACGAACGCCACGCCCTGCTCGCCGCAGGTGCGCAGGAACGCCTCCTGCTCGGGCCGGGCGCCGAGCCCGTACAGGTTCTGTACGCAGACCACCGGCGCGATGGCCCGGACCTCGGCGACCCCGCGCCCGCCGGACCGGCCCCCGCCCTGACGGCGGAGCTGGCCGGGCTCCTGGCCGCTCCCGCCGACCCGGTCCGCCGCAACCTCGACCACTTGCGCTACCACCAGGGCCCGCTCGGCCCCCGGGCACGGGCCCGGCACACGGACCCGCAGGCCCGGCTGCCCCGGCTGGCGGAGGAGCTCGAGGCGTACTGGAAGCTCGCGCTCGCCCCGTACTGGGCCCGGATCCGCTCGGTGCTGGAGGCCGATGTCTTCCACCGGGCCCGGCAGGCGGCCGAGCAGGGCGCCGGCCACGTCATCAACGAGCTGCACAGCGCGGTGCAGTGGGACGACAACGCCCTGCGGCTGGTGCGCCGGACCCGGCCCCTGTCCCGGGAGACGGCGGGCCGGGGGCTGCTGCTGGTTCCCTCGGCCTTCCTCGGGCCCGGCCTGCTGACCCGGATGACGCCGCCGGATCCGCCGCAGCTCGCCTATCCGGCGCGCGGGGTGGGCGCGCTGTGGGCGTCGCGGCCGCCGACCGGGAAGTCCGAGGCCCTTGCCGCCGTGCTCGGCCGTTCGCGGACCCTGCTGCTGACCGAGCTCGAGGCGCCCGCCTCCACCACCGAGCTGGCCCGCCGTACGGGGCTCTCGGCGGCCGGGGTGTCCCGGAACCTGACCGCGCTCCGCGACGCGGGCCTGGTCAGCGCGCACCGGGCGGGCCGCTCGGTGCTGTACGCCCGCACCGCGGTGGCCGAGACGCTCCTCGGCTCCTGCGCCTAGAACGGCTTGGTGGGGAGGTACTTGCCGTCGAGGGTGATGACGGCGCGCTCGCCGCCTTCGGGGTCCGCGACCTTCCTGACGTCCAGCTTGAAGTTGATCGCACTGATGATGCCGTCGCCGAACTGCTCGTGGACCAGGGCCTTGAGGGTGGTGCCGTACACCTGCAGCATCTCGTGGAAGCGGTAGACGGTCGGGTCGGCCGGGATGCCGCCGGGGATCGAGCCCCGGGTCGGGATGGTCTGCAGGAGCAGCGCGGCCTCGGCGTCGAGGCCCAGCAGCTCGGCGACGGCCTCCGCGGAGGCGGCCGGCAGGGGGTGCTGGCCCAGCACCGCGGCGGTGACGAAGGCGACCGACAGGCCGGCCGCGTCGGCGATCTGCTGCCAGGTGAGGTCCTTGCGGATCTTGGCCGCGACGGCGGCGTTGGCCAGGGCCTGACGGGCGGCGGGGTCGAACTGGGCGTGGATCACGGTAGGTTCCCTTTCAGGGTGGAGTGGCGGGAGGGGCGGATCAGGCCGCGAGGGCGGCGGACCGGCCGGTGGCGGGGTCGATCCGCTCGACCGTCCCGGTGGGGATGTCGTAGACCCAGCCGTGCAGGGTGACGGCGTCCGCGGCCAGGGCGCGGGCGACCGCGGGGTGCGTGGCGAGGTTCGCGAGCTGCGCGGCGACGTTGTTCCGGATCAGGACCTCGACCTCGCCTCGCGGCGCCCCGGTGGGCGCCGCGTGGCGCAGCCAGCCGGCGATGGCGGGCAGGTCCGCGAGGTCCTGGCCGGCCGCGAGCGCGGTCATGGCGCCACAGGCGGAGTGTCCGCAGACCACGATGTCGCGGACGCCCAGGACGGCGAGCGCGTACTCGATGCTGGCAGCGACCCCGTCGGTGCCGTTGGCGCCGTCGGCGCCGTCGGCGCCGTCGCCGGCGGCCGCATGAGCCGGTACGAGGTTGCCGGCGGTCCGGATGACGAACAGCTCGCCCGGCTCCCGCTGGGTGATCAGCTCCGGGACGACGCGGGCGTCGGAGCAGCTGATGAAGAGCGTCTGCGGCCGGTGGGTGGTCGCCAGGCGGGCGAAGAGCTCCGCCTTGGCCGGGAAGACGTCCTGCTGAAAGTGCGCGACGCCCTCGGCGAGGTCTTGCACGGTCACTCCCTTCGGTGGTGCCTGCCCTGGTCGGGCTGACGAGATCCACCCTGCATGACCTGTACCTATAGTGTCCAAGACGCAATATTCATGATCGTTATTGGTGCGATCTATAGTGGTGCTCATGCCTCTGGAACTGCGCCATCTCCGCTATCTGCTGGCCGTGGCCGAACACGGCAGCTTCACCCGCGCCGCCGAGGAGCTGCACATCTCGCAGCCCACGCTGTCACAGCAGATCAAGCAGCTGGAGCGGACCGTGGGGAGCCGGCTGCTGGACCGTACGGGGCGCGCCGTACGCCTGACCGACGCGGGCGCGACATTCCTCCCGTACGCGCGCCGCGCACTCCAGGACCTGGCCGCCGCCGAGCGGGCCGTCCTGGACGTGGCGGACCTCTCCCGCGGCAGCCTGCGCCTCGCCATGACGCCGACGTTCACCGCGTACCTGCTGGGCCCGCTGGCCGCGGAACTCCATGCCCGGCACCCCGGAATCACCCTGAACGTCAAGGAGATGACGCAGGGTCGGCTGGAGTCGGCGCTGCTGGCCGATGCCGTGGACCTGGGGATCGCCTTCCAGGGCGCGCACCTGCCCGGCGTCGGCGCCACCGACCTGTTCACCGAGTCCCTCGGCCTGGTGGTCGGCCCGGCCCACCCGCACGCCGGCCGTACCGAGCCCCTGCCGGTGCCGGAACTCGCCGCGTGCCCGCTCGCGCTGCTCAGCGGCGACTTCGCGACCCGGGCCCACATCGACGCGTACTTCCACCGGCACCGGGTCGAACCGCCGATCGCGGTGGAGGCCAACTCCATCAGCGCCCTCACCGAGATCGTCCGGCGCACCGGGCTCGCCACGGTGCTCCCCGACGCCGTCACCCGCGACCACACCCCGCTGTACCCCGTCCCCCTCGCCCCCGCTCTCCCCGCGCGGACCGTGGTCCTCCTGCGCCGGGAGAGCGCGTACGAGAGCGCCGCCTCCCGCGCCTTCACCTCGCTGGCCCGGCAGTGGGCCGACGGCTGAAACCGTGGTCAGGCCGCGAATACCAGCGCCACTTCGGCGGCGTACGCCCGTAGCAGGGGTTCCAGGATGGCCGGGTCCTCGGCGGGGCCGGGCAGCAGACGGCGGGCCTCGTCCTCGGTGGCGTGACTCAGCAGCCACGCGCGGGCCCACGCCGGGTCCGCGGAACGGTCGGCGCTGCGGATGCGCGCCTCCGCGGCGGCGTAAGCTGCGCCGGGCACCCGGGCGGCGATGACCGGGAACACGTGCTGCTCCTCGGCTTCGATGTGCTCGGCCAGCAGATCCCGCTGGTCGGCGAGGAGCCCGGCCAACCGCCGGGCGTGGCGGCCGGGCTCGGCGGCGAAGCGGTCCGCGGCCGCGTCGCAGGCGGCCTGGAGCGCGTCGAGCGCCTCGTGGTCGTGGAGGAAGCGCACGATGCCGGCCACCGCGTCGGCCGCGTCGGGCACGGCGTCCAGCACCACCGGCCACAGGATCTCGTCCTCGCCGCGGTGGTGGCCGCGTACGACGGAGTGGTAGCGGTGCACGTACCGGGCGACGGCCTCCGCCCGCGCGGGCCCGGCCGGTTCCGCGGCCGCGGCGAGAGCGGCGAGCAGCCGGGCGAGGCGCTCGATGTCGGCCAGGATCGCGCGGTGGGCGAGCCGGATGCCGGTGAGGTCCGCAGCCGCCGCAGGGTCGTACCGCCTCGCGGGGGTGCCGTGTTCGCTGTCCATACGCACCACTGTGCGCGCCCCCTCTCTGCGTACGGTCAACGTTCGATGAACGCCGCCCGCGAGGACACGCCGTAGGGTCGAGGGATCCGTGCCGTCACCACCTCGGGAGAACCCGCCATGCCGTCCACCGGTCCGCAGTCCGTCGACCGCGCGCTGGCGATCCTCGACGCCGTCGCCGACGCGGCCGGGCCGGTCAGCGCCAAGGCGCTGGCACGCCGGACGGAGTGCTCCCTGTCCACCGCCTACCACCTGCTGGCCCCGCTGACCGAACGCGGGTACCTCGCCCGCACCGCGCAGGGATACGTGCTGGGACCGCGCGTTCCCGGGCTGCACCGGAGCCTCCTGCGGCAGCTGGAGCCCGCGCCGCGCATGGCCGATCTGCTGACCCGGCTGCGCCGCGCCACCGGCGCCGAGGCGTACCACACCGCCTACCGGGGCGGCCTGATCACCGTCCTCGACACCACCGCCCCGGTCACGGACGCGGCGAACCCGTTCACCCCCGGGCGGGAGACCCGGGCGCACGCCACCGCACACGGCAAGGCCCTGCTCGCCGAGCTGCCCCGGCCGTTGCGGCGTCGGTACCTGGCCGAGCACGGAATGGCCCGGCTGACCCGGGCCACCATCACCAGCGCCGAGCTGCTGGAGGCGGAGCTGTCCCGGGTCCGTGGGCAGGGCTTCGCCCTCTCCGTCGGGGAGGCCGATCCCTCGTACACCTGCCTGGCCGTCGCCCTGCCGCGCGGGCGCGGCGACGACGGCGACGCGGTGCACGCCCTGTCGGTGTCGCTGCCGACCGGGGAGTTCCGGCGGCGCCCGCAGGAGATCCGCACCGCGCTCGCGCAGGCCGTGGCGGACTGCGTCTGACGGCCGACCGGCGGGCGCCGGGGCGCGCCGGGATTTCCGACCCTGCCGGAAATACGGCGCGATGGGGATGCGCGGCCCGCGGCGGCCTGCCAGGCTGGTCGGCATGATCTTCATCGCCGTCAGGTTCGACGTCCGTCCGGAGCACAGCGACAACTGGCTCACCCTCGTCGACGAGTTCACCCGGGCCACCCGCAACGAGCCGGGCAACCTCTTCTACGACTGGTCGCGCAGCGTCGACGACCCCAACAAGTACACGCTGCTGGAAGCCTTCACCGACGCCGAGGCGGGCGCCGCGCACGTCGCGTCCGACCACTTCAAGGCCGGAATGGAGACCCTCGCGGGCGCCATCGCCGGCACGCCGGAGATCATCCACGTCGAGGTGCCCGGCCAGGGCTGGAGCGCCATGGCCGAGCTGTCCCCCCGTAACTGAACCGCGCCGGCCGGCCCGGCCGCCGAGCCGCCTCCCCGAGGCCGCTCAGGAGGAGAGTTCCAGCAGCCGGGCCGCCGCCTCACGCATCTCGACCTTGCGGATCTTCCCGGTCACCGTCATCGGGAACTCGTCCACGACGTGCACGTACCGCGGAATCTTGAAATGGGCCAGCCGGCCCTCGCAGAAGGCGCGGACGGCGGCCGCGGTCAGCGGCTCCGCTCCCCCGCGCATCCGCAGCCACGCCATCAGCTCCTCCCCGTACTTGGGGTCCGGGACGCCGATGACCTGGACGTCCAGCACGTCCGGATGGGCGTGGAGGAACTCCTCGATCTCCCGCGGGTACACGTTCTCCCCGCCGCGGATCACCATGTCCTTGATGCGGCCGGTGATGCTCAGATAGCCGTCCTCGTCCATCACCGCCAGGTCGCCGGTGTGCATCCAGCGCGCCGCGTCGACGGCTTCGGCGGTGCGCTCCGGCTCGCCCCAGTAGCCGAGCATCACCGAGTAGCCGCGGGTGCACAGCTCCCCCGGCTCGCCGCGGGGCACGGTCCGCCCGGACTGCGGATCGACCACCTTGACCTCCAGGTGCGGTCCGACGCGGCCGACGGTGGACACCCGGCGCTCGACCGAGTCGTCGGCGCGGGTCTGCGTCGAGACCGGCGAGGTCTCCGTCATCCCGTAGCAGATGGAGACCTCGCGCATGCCCATCCGGTCGATGACCTCCTTCATCACCTCGACGGGGCAGGGCGAGCCCGCCATGATCCCCGTACGCAGGCTGGACAGGTCGTACGCGGCGAATCCCGGTGCGGCCAGCTCGGCGATGAACATCGTGGGCACCCCGTACAGGGAGGTGCACGACTCCGCCTCGACCGCGGCGAGGGTGGCCTCCGGGTCGAACGACGGCGCCGGGATGACCATCGCCGCACCGTGGCTGGTGCAGGCGAGATTGCCCATGACCATGCCGAAGCAGTGGTAGAACGGCACCGGGATGCAGACCCGGTCCTGCTCGGTGTAGTGGCACAACTCGCCGACGAAGAAGCCGTTGTTGAGGATGTTGTGGTGCGACAGGGTCGCACCCTTGGGGAAGCCGGTGGTTCCCGAGGTGTACTGGATGTTGACCGGGTCGTCCGGGCTCAGTTCGGCCCCCGCGCGTACGAGATCGGCCGGGTCGCCCCGGCGGCCCTGCTCGAGCAGGGCCGTCCACCGCGGTCCGTCCAGCAGGACCGTGAACTCCAGCTCCGGGCAGTGCGGAGCCACCTCCTCGATCATCCCGGCGTAGTCGGAGGTCTTGAAGCGCTCCGCCGCGACGAGCAGCCGGATCCCGGACTGCCGCAGGACGTACTCCAACTCGTGCGAGCGGTAAGCCGGGTTGACGGTGACGAGGATCGCCCCGATCTTCGCGGTGGCGTACTGCACCAGCGTCCACTCGGCGCGGTTCGGGGCCCAGATGCCGACCCGGTCCCCCTTCGCGATGCCCAGGTCCAGCAGGCCCAGCGCGAGGGCGTCGACATCGGCGGCGAGCTCCGCGTACGTCCACCTGCGCCCGGCGGCGAGGTCGACGAGGGCGTCGCGCTCGGGGAACCGGCGGACGGTGCGGTCCAGGTTCTCGCCGATCGTGTCACCCAGCAGCGGCACTTCGAAGACCCCGGATGCATAACTCGACGACGCGGTGCTCGACGCGGCAGACACACGTACCTCCTGGACTCGGTGGCGAGGCGGGGCCCGGCGGGCCGGCGCCCTCCTCATGATCCTCTCCGGCCGGAACCCCGGCCACCCTCGCGGCGCCGTTCCCCCGAAGGGTGTCCCCCGTTCCGTCTTCTGTGTTCAGCGCAGGCAGCCGACGATCCTGACGGAGGTTTCCGCGCTGCCGGTGAGTCCGCCCGCCGGATCGGTGGCGCTGAACACCAGCTTGTACGTTCCGTCGGGCAGCAGGGGGACGAGGAAGCGGCCCGACGCTCCCGCGCCCAGGGTCACGGGCCCGTTCGGCCCGTTGATCCGCCAGCTCGTGTACTGCGGGTCGGTGACGGGCTGGTTGCCCGGCCGGGTCCGGGCCGTCCCGGCGAACGACTCCTCGCAGCCGCGCCGCAGTTGTCCGCCGGCGGCGGGCTGCTGGATGCTCACCGTCGGGGCCTGCGGCTGCTGCCGGGTCGGCGAACTGCCCTGCGACGGGGTGGCCGGCCGGCTCGGGCCGCCCGTCGTCGGGGTCCCCGGGCTGTTGGGGCTGCCGGGCGTGGGAGACGTACCGGGCGGGGCGGTCGGGCTCGTCGTGGGCGAGGCGCCGGGGGTCGGGGCGGAGGCCGAGGGCGACGCGGAGCCCGGGCCGCCCGTCGGGCCCGGCAGCGGGTCGAGTGCGTGCGGCGGTTCCGGCCTGGTGACGGCGGGCGGCGAAGGGGCCTTGGCGGGCTCGGTGGGCTTGGCGTCGATCGTGGCGCAGACCGCGCTGGAGACCAGCTCCTGGCTGTCCGGCACCGGCGACACGCGCAGTGCCTGGTCGTCCGGACCTCGGCCGTGCGTGTCGAAGTAGCCGTTGCCGGTGAGCGTCTCGCGGTCGCTGTGCTCGATCCAGACCGAGTTGTGGTAGTCGAGACCGGCCTTCTGCTGGTTCCTGCCGGTGACGTGCCATGCCTTCACCTTGTGGCCCGAGGGCTCACCGGCCGCCGGCGCGTCGGTCGGCGCGTACAGCCAGCCGTCGCCGAAGAAGCGTGTCGGAGCCTCCGCGGCGCCCTTCTCGTTGTCGGCAGGGAACTGGAAGCCGCCGCCGACCACCAGCTTCCCCTTCGGACAGGACACGGCCATGTCCGCGCTGCCGCCCGCGGCCACCGCCACCTTCACGGTGGCCACGGACACGCTCTTCAGCCGGACGCAGATCGGACGGACGGCGACCGCGTAGTTCGACTCCGGTGGCTGCGGGTCCTCGATCCGGGTCTGGCGCACGATGTTCTCGGACGAACGGAGCGGGAACACGCCGGTGCTCAGCCGGGTGCCCGGGTTGAGCGCGACCCGGGGCACGGGCTTGGTGACGCCGGCCCCCGACGACTTCGTGGTCAGGCTGTCGAGCGGGACCGGCGCGACGGCGCGGCCCGACACGGTGCGGCCCGCCCGGAACTCGATGCCCACCGGGGTGAAGTCGCCGGAACACGAGGGCCAGGCGGTGGCCTGCTCGGCCGCGTCCGCGAACGGCCCATCGGTCGTGAGGTCGTGGATGATCGCACCGCCGGTGGCGGTCACCTTGTTGCCCCGGTCGTGGAATGCGTGCGCCTGCTCGGTCCAGTCGACTCCGCCCAGGAAATCCGGTTTCGCGTTGATGCACAGGGCGTACGAGGTGAGCGTGGCGGGCGTGTCGTCCGGGTTGTACGCGGCCGCCAGCCACGCGTCGCCCACGAAGAGACTGCTCGTGGCGAAGCCGGTGCCGGTGATCGCGTACCCGCCGCCGAGCGCCTTCTCGTGCGCCTGGCACGGGGCGACCGCGGCCTGCTCGCCGCGCGCAGCGACCGACACCGAGACACTGCGCTGAACGACCGCCAGCTGCGGTCCGCCGCCCACCGCCCACACACCGACCCCCACCGCGCCGGACACCACCAGGGCGCCTGCGGCCGCCACGGCGGCCGTCTTGGCGGTGATCGCACCGCCCAGC
This sequence comes from Streptomyces sp. NPDC032745, assembly GCF_055579465.1. Taxonomy (NCBI): domain Bacteria; kingdom Bacillati; phylum Actinomycetota; class Actinomycetes; order Kitasatosporales; family Streptomycetaceae; genus Streptomyces; species Streptomyces sp. NPDC032745. Next base: position 55,300 of record NZ_JBVING010000002.1, read on the forward strand.
TTCGCGAGAACTCCAGAGCCCATCGTCGATGCCCTCCCCCGCCGTACGGCCCGAACCGCCCCGCAGCTACGGGGCGTGGGCAATGTAGCGCTGCGTGCGATACACGTCACAGGGGCGTGAAGTATCGGTTCTGCTACGGACTCCGCGCACGGTGTCGGCCCGCCGACGCCGACCGCTCGCCGGTGGGATACCCGAAGCGGCCGAGGGCAGCACGGCGCAGACGATGGCCTGCCGGATCGCGGACGCCCTCTCCCCCGGCCACCCGCTGGAGAAGCAGCGCGGGCACCCGGCCGAGACCGGGAGGGGGTGGCACTACTGCCACCCCCGATGCGGATGGCAGTGGTATCGAGGAGCGGGGGGCCGGGGCGGGACGATCAAGGGGACCTGCCGGACCCCAGGGGGAGTTCAGACATGCACGTGTTCAAGAAGCCTGCCCGATGGCTCGCGGCCGCCGCCTGCGGGCTGCTCGCCGCAGCCGTCCTGCCCGTCGGCCACGCGAGCGCCGCGCCCGCGGGAGCGGGCGGCGGAGCTCCGGGCGGCGGGAGCCCGCGGACGCCTGACCGGTATCTGCACCAGCAGCTCGACTGGCAGCCCTGTCCGGGCGGTTCACTGGAGTGCGCCGCGATGTCCGTCCCCCGGGACTGGTACCACCCCGACTCCGGACCGGACCTGACGATCGCGGTCTCCCGTCACCGCGCGGCCGATCCGGCGAAGCGCCGGGGCGTGCTCATGATGGCGGCCGGCGGCCCCGGGGCCTCGGGGCTCCCCCGGCCGGCCCGGCTCGCCTCGTACAGCCCGAAGCTGGCCGACGCGTACGACATCGTCGGCTTCGACCAGCGCGGTGTGGGCGCGAGTACGAAGGTCGTCTGCGCGGACCAGGACAAGGTCGACGCCATGTTCGGCGGCGCCGATCTGCGCGACCGGTCGGCGGCCGCCGTCCGGCAGACCCTGGACCGCGCCCGGGACTTCGTACAGGACTGCAAGCGCAACTCGGGCGGACTGCTGCCGTACATCACCACGGATCAGGCCGTGCACGACATGGACCTGTACCGGGAGCTGCTCGGGGCGGAGAGGATCTCGTACTACGGGCCCTCGTACGCCAGCTTCCTCGGGGCGTACTACGCGACCGAGTTCCCCCGTCGCGTGGAACGGGTCGTCCTCGACAGCAACATCGACTTCACCGGGGACTGGCAGTCCTTCCTCACGGGGCAGCCGATGAGTTTCCAGCGCCGGTTCGAGCAGGACTTCCTGCCGTGGCTCGCGAAGAACGACGCCACGTACCACCAGGGGCGCACCCCCGAGGAGGCGCAGGCCTCGTACGAGCGGCTGCGGGCCGCGCTGCACGACCGGCCGCTGGACGTCGAGGGGACCGTCATCACGCCCAACCACCTGGACGCGGCGGCCACGAGCGCCCTGTACAACGCCGACCAGTTCGCGGACCTCGCCTCGCTCCTCGGCTTCCTGGAACATCCGGAGCAGGCACCGGCGGAGACGAGGAAGGCCGTCGCCGGGCGGCTGAAGCACGTCATGGGCGCCGACTTCGTCGCCGACTACTTCGCGGTCACCTGCGGCGACACCCCGTGGAACCGCGACAGCCGGTACTGGGTGAAGGAGAGCGCCGAAGCCACGCGGACCCACCCCCTCGCCGGTGCACGGGAGTTGACGTTCGCGGGGGTCTGCGCGAACTGGCCGCGTTCCAAGGCGCCGCGCATCAAGGTCACCGGCGAGGGGCTGCCGCCGGTGCTGATGCTCAACTCGAAGAACGACCCGGCGACGTACTACGAGGCCGCCGTACGCGCCCACCGGGGGCTGGCGGGATCGCGCCTGGTCACCGTCGAGGGCGGCGACCACGTGCAGTTCCAGAACCGCAACGCGTGCGTCGACGCCCACGTCGAGGGCTATCTGCTGGACGGCACCCTGCCGGCCGGCGACACCACGTGCCCGGCGGCACGGCGGTGATCCGCGCAGCCGGGTGACCGGCCCGTCCGCGCAGCGGGTCCGGCGGCGCCGTCACTCCTCGATGGCGCCGCCGGTCCGGCGCAGGTGCCGGCGGAAGGTGTACGAGGGGTCGGCCTCGCGCAGCACCAGGTAGTCGGCGAACGCCGTCTGGCTGCGCAGGGTGTCGCCCGAGCGGATCCGGCGGGCCTGTTCGCGCTCGGTCTCCCGGATCCGGAGCGCGGTGTCCAGCACCTCCTCCACCCGGTCGGCGGCGACGAACAGCACACCGTCCGCGTCGCCGAAGACGAAGTCCCAGCCGCCCACCAGATGCGGCCCGAACCGGGCGGTGACCAGCGCCTCGGGCTCGCGTTCGTCCAGCCGTACCGGCCCGGGCGGGTGGCTTCCGTAGCTGAACACGGGCAGGCCGATCTCGGCCAGCTCGGGCGTGTCGCGGTGCAGCCCCCACACCACGAGGCCCGCCACGCCCGCCGTCTCGGCCTCGAGCACGGCGAGGTCGCCCACGCAGGCCTCGTCCGACCGGCCGCCGTTGTCGATGACCAGGACGTCGCCCGGCTCGGCGGATCCGTACGCCTCCAGGAACACGTCGACGCTGCCGTAGTGGCGCACCGGGAGCGCGCGTCCCGCGAGCCGGTGCTCCGGCAGTACCGCGCGGATGCCCGGCGGTGCGACGCGCAGCGGCACGCCGGTGCGGACGCAGGCATCGGCCACGAGCGGCGTGGACAGGTCGGTGAAGGCCTTCAGCATGCCGTCTCCCCTTCTTTCCCGGATCTACCGAACGGACGGCTCGGGTCAGCCACCACCTCCATGGTGCCTTCCCGGCCGGCCGGGGCGCCGGGTTCGGGGTGCGGCGTCGCGGGATGTCTGTGTTGCTGGATGTCGGTGTCAGGGAAATGCCGGTGTCAGGGGATGTCGGTGTCAGGGGATGTCGGTGTCCGAGGGCTCCGCCTCGTAGGTGTGCGGCTCGTCGCCCTGCCATTCGACGAGCGCCGAGCTGCCGAGGACCACCTCGTCGGGGTCGGATACGCCGGCCCGGCGCAGGAACTCGATCACGTCGGCGTCGTTGAAGGCCGTGCCGAGGACCGTGTCCTGCCCGTCGGCGCGCAGCGAGACCCGGCGGCCGCCGGCGGGGGCGACCGGGTGGACGAGGATCGGCGCATGGTGCATGGGCCCAGCCTCCGCCGGGACGGGCGGGGCCGCATCCGGACGACGCGGCCCCGTCCGCCGTCCGGACACCCCCGAGGCCTCAGAGGTCCGCGGTGACCGGCAGAGCACGCAGGGCATGGAAGCGGAACGTACTCGTCCAGGGGAGCTCCGCCACCGGACGGGCCGGCCGGAGCCCGGGCAGCCGTTCGAGGAGCGCGCCCAGCGCGAGCGTGATCTGCAGGCGGGCCAGCGGCGCGCCGAGACAGTAGTGCAGCCCGTGGCCGAGCGCGAGGTGGGCCTTGTCCTCCCGGTCGATGTCGAAGCGGTCGGGGTCCGGGTAGCGGGCCGGGTCGCGGTGTGCCGAGGCCAGGCAGAACAGGACCGTGTCGCCGGCCGGGATGCGGACGCCGCCGATCTCCACCGGCTCGGTCGGGAAGCGGCGGATCGCCGTCTGGTTGGGGCCCGCGTACCGCAGCAGCTCCTCGACGGCTTCGGGGAGCCGGGCGGGGTCGGCGCGCAGGGCGGCGAGCTGGTCCGGGTGGGTGAGCAGGGTCAGGACCCCGGCGGAGACGACGTGCTGGACGGTCTCGCTGCCGGCCATGAGGATCAGGAACGAGAGCGAGACCAGCTCGTCCTCGGTGAGGCGCTCCTCCTCGTCGCGCGCCGCGATCAGGCTCGACAGCATGTCGTCGCCGGGGCGGGCGCGCCGCTGCGCCACCAGGTCGACGAGGAACCGGTGGACGTGGCCGATGGCCGCCACGAGGTCCTCCTTCGAGCGCGGGGCGAGCATGGTGGCGACCCAGTCGGAGAACCGGTCCTGGTCGGGGGCGGGTACGTGCAGCAGTGCCCCGATGGTCCGCAGCGGGAGCGGTTTGGCGAACTCGGCGACCAGGTCCGCCTCGCCGGAGCGGGCGATCCTGTCGGCGAGCCGGGTGGTCAGCTCGTCGACGGAGTCCTGGACGCCGGCGCGCAGCAGCTCGACGTGCCGGGCGGTGAAGCCCTTCGACACGAGGCGGCGCAGCCGCAGGTGGTCCTCCGGGTCGATGTTGAGGAGGTTGCGGTCGAGGGCCGGCGGGAGGGAGAAGCCGCTGAACCCGGTCGTCGAATGGCGCTTGTTGACGGAGAGGCGCGGGTCGGCGAGCCCGGCCCGTACGTCCGACGCGTGGGTGACCAGCCAGACCGGGGAGCCGTCGGGCAGGGCGACGCGGTGCACCGGCCCGGTGGCCCGCAGGCGCGCGTAGACGGCGTGGGGGTCGCGTGCGAACGAGGCGTCGAACGGGCACGGGAGGGGTGGCGTGGTGGTGGTTGCTGCGTTCCGGGTCATGCCCTGTCCTGTTTCCTTGTCTGATCGTGATGGCCGGTGGCGGGGCCGGTGCGCGCCGGAGGTCACTCGGCACCGATGCGGCCGCCGAGCCACTGCATCGCGGGCGGGATCTCCCGCCGCCACGTGTTGAAGCCGTGCCCGCCGTGGTCGAGGGTGATCGACGAGACGCGCGCCGGCGCCTTCACCTTCTCGATGAACTTCTGCGTCGGCTTGTAGTTCCCCTCGCCCTGCTGTGAGGTCGCCACCAGGAACGAGGACTTGCCCTGCGGCAGGTTGTCCAGGCTCCACAGCAGGTCGGATCGTTTCTCCTCGGCGGTGTTCCCGTGGAACAGATCGCCCGAATCCGCGTCTATCTCCGGTTTGTAGTCCGCCGACAGACCCACCCCCGCCGCATAGCTCTCCGGGTGCTGCAGCGCGACCTTCAGCGCGCAGTAACCCCCCGTGGAATCCCCCATGATGGCCCAGCTCGAGGGCGAGGTGCCGACGCGGTAGGCGCCGGAGATCGCCTTGGGCAGGTCCGTACCGAAGAAGGTCTCGCTGAGCGGGCCGCCCGGCACGTCGATGCACTGCGTGTTGCGGGTCGGCACCACCGAGGGCTGCATCATGACCATGATCATCGGTGGCATCTTCTTCTGCTTGGCGAGCTTCCACGCCGTCTTCGGGTAGTCCAGCCCCTTGAGCAGGTTATCCGCCATCCCCGGGAATCCGGTGAGCACGACGGTGGCCGGGAACTTCCTGTTCTCGTTCCCCTTCTGGAAGTACTCCGGCGGCAGGTACACGTACGCCTGGACTGCGGCCCTGGACCGCTCGCCCTGCACCGTGACCTTCTCGATCTCGCCGCCCACGTGCGGTGTTCCACCGCCCGGCACGTCCGTCGGCCGCCGTCCGAGGAGCCGCACCCCCGAGCCTGCGGTCGCGTCCTCACCCATGGAGGGCATCGGCCGTTCCACGCCGGCCAGGTCCGCCCAGGAACCGTAGAGCAGGAAGGTCCGGTTGGCCGTGAGACCGATCGAGGCGAGCAGCAGCACCTGCAGCACCAGTACCACACCGACCCGGCCGAACACGGGCCGCCGGCCCCGGCCGCCGAGGCGTGGCCACAGCCACACGGCGGACGCGAAGGCCAGCACCGTGGCGAGTAAGACGGTGATCAGAAGCGTGCTGCTTGTCAGACTCACGGATCAGGGGAACTCTCTGCGTGGTGTCGGCACGGACCGGCAGGTCCGGCGGCGCCGCCGGTGCGTGCGCACAGGGCTAGAGAGCAACCGGAGCCGATCCGTTCCACCCCGTTCCCGGGGACCGGAGCCATCCAGCCAATCTCTTGACATGGGCCTGACATTTCAAGGTCCCTGTGGGACCTTCCCCGGCGTGTCTCGAAAGCTCTCTCCCCCGGCCATGACGGAAACCGCCCCCGACGGCCGGGTGCACGCCGGCGAGGCCCCCCAAGGCCCCGCTTCACACCCCACGAGGACGTGGCGAAGAGGAGCGACAGGATGAAGATCTCGACATGGCCGGGCGTGACCGCCCTGGCAGCAGCAGTGATCGTCGGCGGAGCGACGTCGGCGACGGCCCTCGGCCCCACGGCCGACCAGCGGCTCGACGGCGTCATCGTCGTTGCCGGCAACACCTGTACGTGGACCAACGCGCACACCAGCGCCGATCCCCCGAGCGCACTGAGCGTCGACCGCACCACCGTCAACACACCGGGCGGCAACCTCGGCTGCAACGGCAGCATCACGGCCGGCCTCAACAACAACCCGGCGTTCACCTTCGACGACGCCGCAGGCCTCGCCAAGACCGACGCCATCGACATCACCGGCAAGCAGAGCTTCATATCCTGCCGTTACAAGGCCACGAACATCACGTGGAACCGTGACGGCGCCACCCGCAAGTACGTCAACCAGGCCTTCACCGCGACCAAGACCTCGGGCAGCTTCCTGTGCCCCGGCTCGGTCACGACGGCGGCCGGCGACGCCTCGATGCTCTTCCACTGATCCCGCACCCGCCGCAGCCCCGCCCGGGGCTGCGGCACACCGGTTTCGACGCGGGTCAGGGCCGGATCTCGAGGGTGCAGCACTTGACGCTGCCGCCGCCCTTGAGGAGTTCGGACAGGTCCATGCCGATGGGGTGGAAGCCGCGCTCGCGCAGCCGGCCGGCCAGCCCCTCGGCCGCCTCGGGAAGCACCACGTTCAGGCCGTCGCTGACGGCGTTCAGCCCGAATACTGCGGCGTCCTCGGCGGATACGAGCAGCGCGTCGGGGAAGAGCGTCTCCAGGAGGGCGCGGCTGCCGGGGGCGAAGGCCTCCGGGTGGTACATGATCTCGTCACCGTCGAGGACGGCGAGCGCCGTGTCGAGGTGGTAGTAGCGCGGGTCGACCAGCTCCAGGCTGATGACGGGCCGCCCGAACAACGCCTCCGCCTCCTGATGGCTGCGCTGGTCGCTGCGGAAGCCGTAGCCGGCCAGGACGAAGCCGGCGGTGACCAGGAAGTCGCCCTCCCCCTCGTTGACGTACTCCGGGTCGTGCAGCTCGGTGAAGCCGTGCTCGCGGAACCAGTCCAGGTACGCCGGCCCCTCGGGGATCCGCTCGGCGTTGCGGAAGCGGGCGCCGAGCACGCGGCCGTCGACGACGGTGGCCCCGTTGGCGGCGTACACCATGTCGGGCAGGCCCGGCACCGGCTCGATCAGCTCGACGGTGTGCCCGAGCTCGCGGTACAGCTCGCGCAACCGCTCCCACTGGAGGACGGCGAGGTCGGCGTCGACCGGCTTCTCCGGGTCCATCCAGGGGTTGATCGCGTAGACCACCTCGAAGTGGGAGGGGCGGCACATCAGGTACCGGCGCAGGCGCTTCTGGCGCTGCCGGGCGGAGGGGATCGGGGCAGAGTTCATGGTCGCTCCCGGGCGGGGGCCAACGGTGGTGGCCGGTGTGAGGGGCGGGCTTTCGAGCTGAGCCTGCGGGCCCCGGGCGAACGGCAGGTGAAGGCGGCACGGCCGGCGGGCGCGCAGTGAACGAGCTCCACCCGCCGGCGCCGCGCAGCCGCCCCGGCCGCCCCTGCGCCCCCGGCAGCTGCCGCCGGGGGCGGAGGGGCCATGTCCGGTGGATCAGGCCGGGCAGATGCCGCGTTCGTGGTCGACCGTGGCCGTCGCGCTGGAGTACTGCCACTGCGGGGTCAGGAGCCGGGCGTCGAGCTGCCCGGCCGCCGTCGGGCTCTCCACCACGTAGCCGAAGTCCTGGAGCCAGGACGGGTAGAGGTTCTTGGAGCCGATGTAGAAGGCCGAGCCGTCCACGGAGACCACCTTGTGGTGCTGCGCGTACGGGTGGCCGTCCGCCCACGTCGGGCTCTGCGCGCTGCGGAACGTGGCCAGCTGGAGGTTCGAGCACATCGCGGCCTTGGCCGTGCGCCGGTCGCCGGTCAGCAGGGCGAGGCGGCCCTGGAGGATGTCGCTGATCTCCGAGAGTGACTTGATCTGCGAGTAGCCTCCGCTGCCCACGGCTCCGCGGTTGGCGGGGTCGCTGACGACGATGCGGACCTTCACACCGGCGGCCATCCGCGCGGCGAGGGCGTCGTAGACGCGGATGTCGTAGCGGGGCAGCGGCGGGCAGGTCGCGTTGACGTCCTGCTGGGAGATCTCGACGTGCCGGTTCGCACTGGAGATCAGCGTCCGCAGGGCGCTCTCCTCCGGGTTGACCGTGTCGTAGTCGCGGTCGGCGTTGGTGTTGTCGTGCAGGCCGACGACGCACTTGGTGTCGGGTGCGCTCGGCAGGGTGGGCCGGAAGGCCGAGGCCGGGTCGTTGCGCTTGATTCCGACGCCGAGTCCGCCGACGGCGATCGCCGGTACGTTGCCCGGGCCCGCCGGGGGTACGGCCGGGGGCGTGGCGGGAGCGGCGTCCTCCGCCAGTGTGGGCATGCACCCGGCGCCGTTGGACGAGGCGAACCAGACGCTGGCGATGTTCCCCTTGTTCCGGCAGGTCCAGGACCACAGCTCGTCCAGGTAGCGGCCGGCGGACGCGGCGGCGGGCCCGCGCAGGGCGAGGTCGACGTCGGCGACCGGGTGGGCGGTCTCCAGGTAGTCGCCCTTCCAGCTGTTGATGCCGCCGGTGATCACGGACCGGCCGTCGACCACGAGGAGCTTGGAATGGTTCCACGAGAACGCCGTCTTCGAGGTCGTCATCGAGGCGACGTTCAGGTCGATGCTGCGGGCGTCCGCGCCGAGCCTGGCGACGAGCTCGTCACGGTACTTCGACGGCATCACGTTCAGGTGGTAGAGCGGCGCGGCACCGACCAGGACGCGCACCTTGAGCTTGTTCCCGCGCGCGGCCGAGGACTTGAGACCCGCCACGACGGCGTCCTGGAACGCGCCGTCGGGTAATGGTGCGAGAGTCGATATGTCGACGGTCTGCGTCGCCTGGGAGATGTTCTCCGTCATCTTCGAGAGGAGCCGCTCGGTTCCCGGCCGTGCAGCACAGGTGTCGTCGCCCCAGCAGCCCGGGGTCTGCAGCAGCCAGTCGGCGCCGCCGGGAGTCGAGGCGTCGAGGATGTTGCCTCCGGTGCGTTCCCACACGTGGCCTTCGAGGCCGGGGGAAACCTGGCGGAGCGTCTGCTCCACCGCATCGAGGTGGGGCGCCGGGGTGGCGGCGGGCCCGGAGCCGGCCGCAGCAGCGGCCGAGGCCGGACCGGCGGTGAACAGGGCCAGCAGGACCGCGGACACCGCCCAGCGGGTGGCGGGAGCTGGCGGGCGGGGAAGGGAATGGCGGTGCAATGTGACTTCCTTGCAGGAGGGATCGCCGTCGCCGCGTGGGGGCGACCGGCCAGATCAACTCGCGGAAGTTACCACCGGGTCGGAAGCGCCCGGAATTCCCGCTCGTCGGATTCGGCCACGTCGGCGCGGCAGCCGGCGCAGGGCTCACCGCCCGTACCGAACTGGCCGGATTGGACAAGTGGTCGATGGAACGACCACGATGATGCGCGCTAGATCGCGGCCGCTCAGGGGGGCAAAACCGCCCATATGGTGATGTTCCTCCGATCGTTGCGCTACGTCCCCGTTTCCGACACCGGAGAGTTTCCGCCATGAGCTTCGGCGACCCGAACAACCCGTACGGCCAGCAGCCCCCGCAGGGTCAGCCCGGTTACCCGCAGCAGGCCCCCCAGGGTGTGCCGCCGCAGTACGGCTACCCGCAGCAGCCGCCGCAGGGCGTCCCCCCGCAGTACGGCTACCCGCAGCAGACCCCGCCGCCGTACGGCGCGTACCCGCCGCCCGGGATGCCCGGCATGCCCGGCGCCGGTATGCCGCCGCTCGCCCACTGGGGCCAGCGCTTCGGCGCGTACCTGCTCGACCTCCTGATCATCGCGGGTCCGATGTACGCGCTGGGGTTCATCGACCTCGCCAGCAGCGACAACCCGGCCACGGCCGAGCCCGGCATCTTCTTCACGATCGGCGTGCTGTACGCGATCGGCATGGCCGTCTTCCAGCTGTACAAGGAGGGCTCCACCGGTCAGACGATCGGCAAGAAGGTCCTCGGCATCAGCGTGCGCCGCGAGGCCGACGGCAACACCCTCGGCTTCGGCATGGCGTTCGTCCGCAAGCTGGCCCACGCGCTCGACAGCCTCGCCTGCTACGTCGGCTGGCTGTGGCCGCTGTGGGACGAGAAGAAGCAGACCTTCGCCGACAAGGTGTGCAGCACCGTCGTCATCACGGTCCCCAAGGGCTGAGGCCGCCCCTCTCCCCTTCTCCCCCACTCCCGGCCCGGCAGCGGAGCTCCCTCCGCTGCCGGGCCGGTGCGTTTGCGGCGCCGATGAGCAGCACGGCGGCCCCGCCCTCGACGGCTGCGGTGGCGTGGCCCGGTTCCGGCTTGGCGAACACGCTTCCGCCAGAGGGCTGGTTGGATGGCGACGCTGTCCGAGAACGGGATCGCGGCACTCGCCGAGGAAGGGCACACGAGATGCGGCTGGCAGAGCTGAGCGAGCGGAGCGGCGTCTCCACCTCGACCATCAAGTACTACCTGCGGGAAGGGCTGTTGCCGCCCGGACGGAGGATCAGCGCGACGACGGCCGCGTACGACGAGGGCCACCTGCGCCGGCTGCGGCTGATCCGCGCGCTGCTCCAGGTCGGCAGGATCCCGGTGGCGACGGCCCGGGAGGTGCTCCGCCACATCGACGACGACTCCCTCGGCCGGACGATCCGCCTCGGCGCCGCCCTGTGGGCGCTGCCGCACGGGCCCGAACCGGATGAGGGGGACGAGGCGGTGGCGGCCGCGCGCCGGGAGGTGGGCCGGCTGCTCGACATGCTGGGCTGGACGACCGCCCGGGAGCTCGGCGCCCTCTCGCCCGTCCACCGGTCGCTGGTGGTGGCGGTTGCCTCGCTCATCCGGCTCGGCTATCCCTGGCGGGCCGAACTGATGGCCCCTTACGCCGAGTTGATGCACCAGGCGGCGGTCCGCGACCTGGATTTCGTGGAGACGCATCCCTCCGAGGCCGAGAAGGTCGAGACCGCCGTGGCGGCGACCGTGCTGTTCCAGCCGGTGATGAAGGCGCTGCACCGGCTGGCCCAGGAGGAGGAGTCGTTCCGGCGGTACGGCCTGTGAGCCGGGGCGGGCTCACGGCTCACAGCCTGTGCACCGGGCCCGTCCCGCCCCGGCCCCTCCCGGCCGGCCCGCTACGAAGCCGCCGCCAGAGCCGCCCTCAACCGCCGGGCCTGCGTGACGAGTTGCGAGGAGCCGGTCCGCGCGGCGGCCTCGGCCAGCCCCGCCGGGGCGGGACCGCGCGCACCGCAGCGCTCCACACAGTCCGCGGCCACCGCCAGGAGCTCGCCCGTGCCCCGCGCGGCGGCACCCCCCGCCAGCAGCGGCGGCAGCGCCTCCGCGAGCACCGCCCAGGTCGTGGCGTACGCACCGGTTACGGCGGCCGCACGCGCCGCCTCGGCCAGCCGGCTGGGCTTCACCGTGCCCAGACCGAGCAGTTCGGCCAGATCCCGCCCGACCCTCGGGGCATCCAGCTCACCGCGGGCCGCGAGGAGCAGCAGTGCGTCCACGGCCGCGCGGCGGTCCTCGGCATGGCCCGCGCCGAGACCGGTCGCCACCGCGAGGTGCAGCGCGGGGCCCGCCGGTCCGCCCAGCTCCGCCAGCCGCGGCAGCGGCGCTCCCGCGCCGCGCTCCCGCGCCGTGGCGCCGGCGGTCACCTCGGGCAGCAGCCAGGCGGCCTGCGTCTCGCGGTCCTCGGGCAGGACGGCCTGCTGGACGAGGCCGCCCTCGCACGCGCGGGAGCAGCTGCGGCCCGGCTCGGCCAGTGCCAGGTCCAGCCTGCGGAACACCGCCGGGAACTCCTGCCGGACGACGCACCGTTCCCGGGGCTCGAGCACGATCTGCCGGGCCGCCGCCGGGGGCCGGTCCCACCAGAGGTGGCCGGCCCGCAGGTCCGGTGCCGCCGCCGGGACCGTCACGCGGCGCAGCACCGCGGGCGGTTCGCCCGCACCCGTGAGCCAGGCCGCCAGCCGCTCGCCCTCGGGGGTGCCGAGCGCGGCTGCCGCAGGCGCGGCCCCGGGGTCGCGCCGTACGCGCAGCAGCGCCTGGGCGAAGTCGGCAGGGGCGGGCTCCGCGCCGGTCCGCCGGTACGCGGCGAGCCGTACGACGAGCTCTTCGGGCTCCAGGGAGCCCGTCTCCCAGGTCGGGGTGGCGAGCAGGAAGGGCAGCGGGTCGGTGAGGGCGCGGTACGCGGCCTCCGCCACCCGGGAGGCCGTCACGGCGCTCAGCGCGGCGTGGACGCAGTCCGGCCGGCAGCCGTCGCCGCGCGGGCCCCGCTCCGGTCGCAGGTCGTACGCGCGGACCCGGCCGAGCACCGCGGCCGCCATCGGCTCCAGCCCGGACAGCCGCTCCGGATCCACCGGCCGACCGCCTCCGGGATGCCACCAGCGGCCGCCGAGGACCGGGCGCAGGGCTTCGGCCAGGGCGGCGCGGTCGTGGTGGGCGTGCCGGACGAGGCCGTCGAGGGCGGACTCGAACGCGGCGGCGCCCTGCTCCCCGCAGGTGACGGAGGCCGCCACCAGGTCGGCGGTCCCGGCGAGCGTCGGGGGTCCGGCGGCGAGGCGGCGGCGTACCGGCGCCGGGGGCAGGACCTCCTCGTACGCCGGCTCCGCGCAGCGGCCGCCCGCGGACCCGAGCAGTTCCGCGGCGGCGCGCCGGTGGACGGGGCTCAACGCGTCGGCGTGGAGGGCGAGTTCCCGGCGCAGCTCCCGGTCGCCGGGCCGCAGGTGCCGGACGAGCAGCCCGAGGGCGCGTTCCTGCAGAGCGGTGTCCTCGTGCCCGAAGACGCCGGCGACGGTGGGCAGCACTGCGTGCCGGGCGGCCGGCTCGCGCCGTAAGGCCTGCCCCAGGAGAACCAGTTGGGCGCGCACGAGCTTCTTCTCCGGCCGGCGGAGCACGCCACACGACATCTGCGCGAGCTGCTGCGCCGGCAGCTCGCCCGCCCCGGACAGCCGGGCGAGCACCTGCTGGGCGTGCCCGGCGAGCGGCGACGGCCCGTCGGCGGCCAGCGCGATCCAGTCGGCCGTGCGCTCCCGCTCCTCGGCCGGGGTGAGTTCGAGGCGTTCCAGCATGGCGAGGAAGAACTTCAGCTGGTTCTGCCGGCCGCCGCGCAGCAGGCGGGCGACGCAGCCGTCGACCAGGACCCGACGCTCGACGATCCCCTCCTGCGCCAGCGCGGCCAGCTCGGACGGCCAGTGGTTCGGGGCCGTCGGATCGCTGCACCAGTGGAGTGCCTCGGGGGATTCGGCCGTGACGAAGAGCTGGGGCACCAGCTCGCGTGCGTACGGATCCTGACGCAGGACGATCGACAGCGGGCTGTGCGTGGAGCGGGCACGGTCCATCGTGAAGATGGACCGGACCCAGCCGTGCACGAACGCGTCGGTGGTGGGGACGGGGCAGCCGGCGACCCGGACCAGCTCCCGGATCAGCGGATAGTCCGCCTCGGCGGTCGCGGGGCGGTCGGCGAGGCGGTGGGCGAGGTCGCCGAGCCAGCCGGGGTCGCGGTCGCTGAACAGGTCGAGCAGCAGGCCGGTGGGTAACTGCTGCCCGTCGCGAAGATCGGGCGCGCCGATCCAGGAGGCCGCGGCGGCAGCGCCGGTGTGGCAGCCGGCGCCCGCGACGAGCAGGCCGGAGCGGATGCCGTCGCGCTCCTGCCAGTGGTTCCAGTCCCAGCCGCGTATCTCGCGGCGCAGATCGGCGAGTCGGGCGAGCAGCTCCCGGCGCTCGGGCGGCGCGAGCGGCTTGAGCAGGCGGGGGATCAGGTCGGTGCGGCCTTCGCGGACCGCCTCGAGTATCGGGTTCATCGGGCTCCTCCGGTGACGGGTCCTGGGGTGGTGACGGCCTCGCGCTGCGCCGTGCCGTGGGCTGCGCTGCGCCGTGCGGACGGCGGTGCATGCGGGCGTGCTTGCGTGGGTGCTGATGAGTGCGTGCCGGTGGGCGTGCACGGGACTCGGCGGCCACGGTAATCCGGCCCGCTCGCGGCAGGTGCCGGCCCAGGCCCCCGGCTGGCCGATTCCCGGTCCCGGCGGCGGTGTTCGCCCGGGGACCACGGCGGCGGTGGCGTCCGGGTCCGCGGCGGCCGCGCGCCCCCGGCGAGCAGGGCGCGGACGCCGAGCAGCCGGGGTGGTGGCGGTCGGCGCGCCGGTAAATCGTAAGGCAGCTGCACGGGATGCGCCCGGCGGTGGCTCAGCGGCCCCACTTCCCCGAGGCCGATCAGCCCGTCATCCGTCGCCCGCTTCCCGGCCGGCTCACTCCCCCGGCGGTATCCCTCCGAGGGGCCGCCCGGTCGCGCCGGCGACGGCCCGTCACCTCGTCGCCCCCGGTGACGTTATGGGGCTGCCGCCCTGCGGGGCCACCGAATCGGGAGGACCTCCGATGCCACGATCCGACCGGCTCCGGCCGTCACGCCGCCCCGGGCTCCCGGCCCTCCTCGTGGTGCTGGTCCTCGCGGCCGCCCCGGGCGGGGCCGCCGCGCTGCCCGTCACCCCGTCGGTGGAACCCGCCCCGGCGGCCGCATCCGCCCCGCCCACGCCGCCCGCCCCGGTCTCCGGCCCGGTACACGCCGGTGTCCCCGCCGCCCGGGCCGCGCTGCGGCGGCTGCTGCCCCGGCACGCCGGCCAGTTCACCCTCCTGCCCGGTCCCCGCAGCGCCGACGGCCAGGACAGCTTCACGGTGTCCGGCCGAGCCGGGGCCGTCGTCGTCCGGGGCAGTACGCCGGCCACCGTGCTGACCGGGGTCGGCTGGTACCTGCGGCGCGTCGCACACGTGGACATCGGCTGGCCGGGCGACAGCCTGGGCGCCCTCCCGGACGTCCTGCCCGGTCTCCCGCAACCGGTCACCCGCAGCGCCCTGGTGCGCCACCGGTACGCCCTCAACGACACCGACGACGGATACGCGGGCGCGTACCGCACGTGGGAGGAGCGCCGGCGGCAGATCGACCTGCTCGCCCTGCACGGCATCAACGAGGTGCTGGTCCAGGTCGGCGCGGAATACCCGTACTACGCAGCCCTCCAGCGGTACGGGTACACCGCGGCGGAACTGCGCGCATGGATCCCGGGCCCCGCGCACCAGAGCTGGTGGCTGCTGCAGAATCTGAGCGGGTTCGGGGGTCCGGTCGACGAGCAGCTGATCGAGGAGCGGGCGGCGCTCGGCGGGCGGGTCGCCGACGAACTGCGCGCCCTCGGCATGACCCCGGTCCTGCCCGGCTTCTTCGGCACGGTGCCGCCCGGCTTCGCCGGCCGCAACCCCGGCGCCCGGGTACGTCCCCAGGGCACCTGGGAAGGGTTCACCCGGCCCGACTGGCTGGATCCCGCCGGGCCCGTGTTCGCCGCCCTCGCGGCCGACTACTACGCGGCGCAGCGCGCCCGGTTCGGCGACAGCGCGATGTACCGGATGAGCCCGCTGCACGAGGGCGGGAGGGTGGCGTCGGTCGACGTGAAGGCGGCCGCGGGCGCCGTGCAGAAGGCCCTCGACACGGCCCGTCCGGGAGCCGTCTGGGCCGTGCTGGGCTGGCAGGAGGATCCAACGAGGGAACTGCTCGCCGGAGTGGACACCTCCCGGATGCTGATCGTGGACGGGATGTCCGAGCGCTACGAGGAGCCGGACCGCGAGACGTCCTGGGCGCACACCCCGTACGCGCTGGGCACGATCCACAACTTCGGCGGGCACACGACGGTCGGCGCCAACACCTCTGTCTGGATCGAGCGGTTCGGCTCGTGGCGGGCCAAGCCGGACAGTGCGCTGACCGGCATCGCGTACATGCCGGAGGCGGCCGGGAGCGACCCGGCGGCGTTCGAGCTGTTCACCGATCTCGCCTGGGAGCCCGGGCCGATCGACCAGCAGGCGTGGTTCGCCGCGTACGCGCGCAGCCGTTACGGCGGCGCGGACGCGTACGCGGAGGCCGCGTGGGAAGCGCTGCGGCGCGGTCCCTACAGCACCGGGACGGACTCCGCGCAGCCCCAGGACGGCCTGTTCACGGCCCGCCCGAGCCTGACGGCGAACAAGGCGAGCACCTGGTCGCCCGGGGGGATGCGCTATCCGGCTGCGTCGGTGCGCAGCGCGCTGGACGCGCTGCTCAAGGTCGCGCCCCGGCTGCGCCGTTCGAGTGCGTACCGCTACGACCTGGTGGACACCGCGCGTCAGGCCCTCGCCAACCATGCGCGGGTGCTGCTGCCGCAGATCAGGGCCGCCTACCGGACGGGGGACCTGGGCCGGTTCCGCCTCCTGGTGGAGGAGTGGCAGCGCGACGAGCGGCTGCTGGCGGCCGTCACCGGATCCGACCGGAACTTCCTGTTCGGCCGGTGGACTGCCGACGCCCGGTCCTGGGGGGTGAACGACGCGGAGCGCGACCGCTACGCGTACGACGTCCGCTCCCTGGTGACCACGTGGGGCACGCGTACCACCAGCGAGCCGCCGTTCTCGCTGCACGACTACGCGAACCGCGAATGGGCGGGGCTGCTGGAGGAGTTCTACGCGCCGCGCTGGGCCCGGTACTTCGCCTCGCTGGACCGGGCCCTGGTCTCGGGTGAGGCGCCGGAGGCGGTCGACTGGTACGCCGTCGAGGAGGCCTGGGCGCGCGGTACGAGCTCCCCTCCGACGGAGCCGAGCGGGGATCCGTACGCACTCGCACGCGCCGTCGCGGACGCGCTGCCACCCGCGGACGCACGGACCTGAGGCCTCCGGTCAGCCGGACACCGCTCAGTCGCCCGGCCTGCGGGGGGCGAGCCGGTCGACGACCTCGGCCAGGTCGTCGCACACCTGCTCGATCTTCAGGCGGATGTTGTTCTGTTCGGTGACCATCGCGGACAGCAGGAGCGCGGTCAGGGCCGCCGAGCCGTTGAGCGCCTGGAGGTTGACCATGATCTCGAAGAGGGTGTGGTCGGCGAAGGGTCCGGCGCGATCGGTCGCCGCCCAGATCACCACGACGGACATGACCAGGACGCACGGCGCGCTGCCGGCCAGCTGGAAGCGCACGGCCGCCCAGATCAGCAGCGGGAAGACGAGGAAGAGCAGCGACAGGGAGCTGTGGGAGGCCATGAAGGCGCCGAGCCCGATGGCAACGGTGAGCGCCACCGCCTCGGCGACGCGGTACGCATCATCCGGCATCCGGACCGCGGGCAGGACGAGCAGCACCGGGGTCACCACGAGCACCCCCATCGCATCGCCGGCCCACCAAGCCGACCACACCGGCCAGAATCCGCTCGGCGCCAGGTTGCCGGTGGCCACCAGTACCCCGGCGCCGAGGGACGCGCTGATCAGCATCGGCACGAGCCCGCCCAGGAAGACCAGGGCCAGGCCGTCCCGCAGCCGGTCGATCTCGGTGCGGAAGCCCACCCGGCGCAGCAGCAGGTACGCGCACAGCGGTGCGAGGGTGTTGCCCAGGACGATCCCGACGTCGGCGGGCTGGAAGCTGCTGAGGTGTTCGATGGAGAGGTACGTTCCCAGGGCGATCCCCGGCCAGATCCGCGGGCCGAACCACAGCAGGGCGGCGACCGCGATGCCCGTGGGCGGCCAAAGGGCCGTGACCACCGCGCCCTCCAGGACCACGCGCAGCAGCAGGCCGATCCGTGCTGAGGCGTAGTAGGCGGCGGTGACGGCGAGGATCCCGAGAAGAGTTCCCGCGATCCGTCGCCATTCCTCGGTGCGCACCACAGCATCAGACAACAGCCGCCGCCTCCGGGCGGAGCGTGACACGCGCTACCGGCGCGGGGGTCCTGCCGCGTCGTGGCTGAGGACGAGCACCGCCGCGTCGTCCGCATGGCCGGTGGAGTCGGCCACCTTCATGATCTCGGCGGCGATCTCGTCGGGATCGGCGCCCGCCGCCTCCCGGACCACCCGGACCACGCGGTCCAGCCCGACGTCGATCGGGAACGACGGCCCTTCGACGACGCCGTCGGTGAGCAGGACGATGGAGCCCGCCTGGTCCAGCCGGCGCCGGGTCACCGCGTATCCCGCCCCCGGCTCCACCCCCAGCGGCAGGCCGCCCTCGTCGTCGGTGATGCCGTACCGGCCGTCGACCGTGGCCCAGACGGAGGGCACGTGGCCGGCCCGGGCGCTCTCGAGCTCCCAGGTCCCGGGGTCGAAGCGGAGCAGGGTGCAGGTCGCGAAGAGTTCGCAGTCCAGGGCCAGCAGTACGTCGTTGGCCCGGCTCAGCACCTCCCCCGGGTCCTCGACGACGGCGGACACCGCGCGCAGGCCGACGCGGACCTGCCCCATGAAGGCGGCGGCCTCGACATCGTGGCCCTGGACGTCGCCGATGGAGAAGGCGAGGGCGCCTTCGGGCAGCGGGAAGCCGTCGTACCAGTCGCCGCCGATGTCCAGGCCGTGCCGGGCGGGCACGTAGCGGGCAGCGCTGCGCAGCCCGGGCAGGGCGGGCAGCGCGGCCGGCAGCATCTCCCGCTGCAGGGCCTCGGCGAGCTCCACCCGGGCCTGCTGCATCTCCGCCCCGGCGCGCGCCCTGGCGGTGAGCCGGCCCAGCGTGGTCAGCAGGTCGTCGGCGCTCACCGACTTCGGGGGACGGCGCGGGGTCATGGACCGCTCCCGGGTGCATCCATACGTCCCGTCCCTGCTCTCGGCTCTCGGCTCCCGCCGCGCGCGGTGCGCACGCTGCGCCGCAGACCCGAGCACATCATATTTCCGGCCTCCGGAGGCCGCGACAGATGCGGCCCGCACACCCCGGGACCGGGCCCGGCGGCTGCAGGTCGGCCGACCACAGGGCGTGAGCTATGTTTGAAGACGAGTGACATGAGAGGGAGGCCCATCGGTGTCATCGGGGCAGCAGGCACGCGCACAGGCGGCTGCGATCACGCCGAGTGGGCAGGCGCCGCCGGTCCATGAGCGCGCCCCCGGCGACCGGGTGCGCGCCCTCTTCGACGGCCATCGGCTGTCCCCCGGGCAGCGGCGGATCGCCCAGTACCTGATCGACCACCTCACCGAGGCCGCGTTCCTGTCGATCACCGAGCTCGCGGAGCGGGTGGGCGTCAGCCAGCCGTCGGTGACACGTTTCGCCACCTCCCTCGGGTTCAGCGGCTACCCGGCCCTGCGCGACGCCCTGCAGCCGATGGCGCTGAGCGCGGTCGCGGGTTCCCCGGAGACCCGCGAGCAGTTCCGCCGCAACGAGCTGCAGGCGGCCGTGGACGCCGAGATCCTGAACCTGGAGAACGTACGGCGGCTGCTCGCCGACACCGACCAGGTGCTGGACATCGGCCGTGAGCTGGCCCGCTCGGTGCCGCTCACGGTCCTGGGCCTGCGGATCTCGGTCTCGCTCGCGGAGTACTTCGCCTACGCGGCACGGCGCATCCACCCCGATGTCCGGCTGGTGACACGTGGAGGCAGTGTCGCCTACGACGCCCTGCTCCAGTCCCGCGAGGCCGGCGGGACCTGGGCGCTGGCCTTCGCCATGCCCCGGCATGCCAAGGAGACCCTCGCGGCGCTCCGGGCTGCCCGCAGCGCCGGGCTGAAGATCGCTCTGATCACCGACACCACGCTGGGTCCGCTGGTGGACGAGGCGGACGTGGCGCTGACCGCCGGAACCGGGGCGCGGCTGGTGTTCGACTCGTACGCGGCGCCGGGGATGCTGTCCGCGGCCCTGCTGCAGGCGATGGCCGACGCGGATCCCGAGCGGACGCAGGCGCGGCTCGAAGGGTACGAGCAGGTCGCCGACCAGCACGGATTCTTCCTGTAAGACCGATTTTCAACCGGTACGAGGCAGTCCACTTTTACGCCATCCGCAGGTATGTAATTTTTCATTCTCTTGTTTACTCGACGGTATATATGTTTACTGAGCAGCGCGCCGGATCCACCAGACGCCAAGGAGAGCGACCCCACGCCCTCCCAGAACGGGCACCCGCGCGGGACGCTCCTCCTCACGTTCCGCCTCGGTGCCGGTTCCCGGCACTGGGATCCACCAGAGCGCTTGTGGCGGCCTCGGTCAACCCCTGGGCCGAGGCCGCCCACCAACCTCTCGATCAGAGTTCGACACCATTCGGAAGCGACGAGAATGCGCCAGACGGCCTCTACCACGCTCAGCCCGGACTGGCCTTGTCAGGTCAAGGCCCCCGGTACCCACGACTGGGAACGCACGGCCATGCGCTGGCTGCGGGACCTGCTCCCGGCCCGCTACGGCAGCTACTCGACGCTGACCCGCAGCCCCGTCCTCCTCACCCGGCACGCCCAGCTCCAGCTCCAGCACGAGATGCGCGCGGTCCGGGTCGCCCTGGAGACCAGCCGCGCCGAACTGCCTTCGATGGGCGTGGCCGAGTCCGTCATCGAGAACTCGATCCGGATGTACGCCGTCGAACTCCAGCAGCTGGGCCGGCTCTCCCGCGCGGTGCGCCTGGTCGGCGACGCGCTGCGCGTCCCTTCGAGCTGACGCGCCGGTCGCCGCGTCACACCCAGTTGACCTGCGCACGGTTCAGCAGGGGGTCGTCCACCAGCTCCCACAGCGGGACCGCGTAGTTCCCGAAGCCGTAGCGGCCTCCGTAGTGAAGGCCGAGGACGCGGTGGTCGACCAGGTCGAAGACCGGCGAGCCGCTGTTGCCGCCCAGCGTGGAGCAGTCGTGCTTCACCGTGAGCTCGCCGGGAACCAGCCCCGTCGTCGTACCGGGCTGGAGGCGCTTCACGTTGTAGACGTCCATGAAGATGCGGCGCATGGCCTCCGGTTCGTTGCGGCGGCCGTCCTCCGCCGGGTACCCGATCACGTACACCGGCCGGCCGGGCACGTCGGCGGGCGGATCGGCCGCCACCGCCACCGGGGTCGCCGGAGCCCGGCCGCCACGGGTGCTGTCGATGCGGAGCAGCGCCATGTCGACGTCGGGGTGGATGCCCACGACCTCGGTGACCGCGAACTCCAGCGAGCCGTCGCCGGGAACGGCGGCCAGCTCCTCGGCCAGGTCCAGCCGCGCGCTCATGCCCGGCCGGAACGTCCAGCCCGCTCCGTCGCCCGTGGCGAACTCGACGGCCACATGGCGGTTCGTCATCACGACGTCGGGGCCGACGAGGAACGCGGTGCCGAGCCAGTCCAGACTGGCGTGTCCCGTGACCTCCACCCGGCCCACGCGGGCGATGGACTCCCGGATGGCGGCCCGCTGGCCCTCGAGCACCACCCAGTCGCCCTGCGGGGAGGGGAAGTCCTGGCCCTGGATCAGCAGGGCCGGCCGGCCTTCGAGGAGGACGATGGCCTCGACGCCGAAGTACTCGTCGTCGTCGACCTCGTCGGCCCGCCCGGCGGCGAGCTTCTCCAGCCCGCTGACGCCCGCGTTCAGCACCCTCGCCCGCTCGCGGCGGGCGAACTCGCCGATCTGCCCGGCCGGGGCCCGGTCCGCCGGGAGGCTCTCCGAGGACTCGAGGATCTCCGCGGCCTCGTCCGCCTTCAGTCCCCGGCGCACTCGTTCGGCGACCTCGCGCAGGTCCCGGAAGACCTGCTCGGGGCGGGTCGCCACCGGTGAGCTTCCGCTGCCGCCCATCTCATGCCTCCTCCGGCCGGCCCTGCTGCGCCGGCGCCGACTGCGCCGCCGTGATCTCGTCGTGGACCTCTGGGCTGTGCTCCCGCAGGTGGCGCATGACGCTGCTCATCTGGGTGCCGACGTTGACGAACGCGGTGGTCTTGCCCTGGAAGTTGACGTCCTCGACGCGCCGCGTCCCGCGGTGGAGTGCGACCACCTGCCAGTCGTCGGTGAAGACGGGTGATCCGGAGGAGCCGCCCCGGGTGTCGGTGAAGTAGCGCACGTCGTTTTCGTTCGCCTCGTAGACGAGGTTGTTGCGCAGCGCGACCCGCTTGGGCTGGCCGCCCGGGTGCTGGATGATGTTGACCGCCACCGGCTCCCCCGCGACCGTCAACGGCTCGGTGGCCACCCGCAGAGCGGCCCGCGGCGGCTGGCCGGTGAGCCGCAGGACCGCGTAGTCGAGGGCCTCGTCCCAGGCGACCAGGCCGCTGGCGGCCACCTCCTCGGTCTCCGTGTCGTCCGCGCCGTAGTCGAAGCGCGAACGGGAGTTCTGCGCCTGCAGCTGCAGGTCCGCGGGATCCACGACGGCGCGGTCGGTGGCACTGCGGGTCCGGGCGTTCACCACGTGGTGATTGGTGACGAGCAGGTCCGGGGCGATGAGCCAGCCCGTCCCCGAGTGCGGGAAGCCGTTCGGCTGGAGCGGGGCACCGGCCTGGTACGGCAGGACCTTGATCCGGGCGACGGCCCTGCCCGCCTCCTCGCCGCCGCGCAGGAATTCGAAGGGCACCGTGTCGTCCCGGTGGATGATCTCTTCCTTGGTCTCCCCGGCGGGAAGCCCGGCCGGCACGTCGGGTTCACCGGCGGCGTCGCGCGCCACTTCGTCCAGGGCCTTCTGGAAGACGGCGAGCGGACCGGCCTCCACGGTCTGGGCGACGGCGTTGCGCAGCCAGATCTCCAGCGGGACCGAGCCGTCGACCAGCCGCTCCACGCGGTTCATCTCGTTCAGGTCCGAGTGCACCTGCATGCCGGGGGCTGCGATCAGCGGCAGCGTGCCCCGGTACTTGGGCATGATGCCGTCGAGGAGCAGCCGCCGTACCGACGGATCGGCGAGCCCGGCCTCCAGCGAGGCGTCGACCAGCCGGACGATTTCCTCGGAGGGGAGATACGCGTCGCTCATACGGGTTCAGGCCGCTCGCGGGCCGTTCCTTTCGGCTGTTTCGGCTGTGCGGGCCGGCGCCGACGGCGCAGGGCCGGGGGTACCCGCACGCATGGCGGCCGCCACGCCGGAGACGAGTGCGCCGCTGTGGTCGTGGAGCACGAGGAGCCGCTGGGCGAGCGCGTCCAGGGTGCCCCGGTCTCGGGCCTCGCGGAGCATTTCGGCCATGGAGGGCGGCGGCGGGGGCGGGGGCAGCTGCTGTTGCACGGGCCGGGCCGGTACGGGGCCGACGGCGTTCTGGAGGATCTTCGCGAGGGCGAACCCCAGCTCGGGCTGGTCCGCCAGCACCCGCACGATCGTGTCCGCGAGCGCGTCCAGGGCCCCGTCGTCGGTGTCCGGCAGTCCCACGACGTCCAGGGTGTGGCCGAGCGCGGCCGGATCGTGCCGGGACACCTCGGCCGCGACGGCCCGGACCAGGACCGGCTGCTCGGCCAGCGCCTCGTCGGGCAGCTGCCGCAGCTGCCGGGCCAGGCGACGGTCGACGTCCGAGTCGCCTTCGCGCGAGGCGGCCAGCCGGGCCCGGGCCAGCGTGGCTACCATGGCGTCGAAGTCACGGCCGAGGCCGGTCGCGATGTCCTCCGCCTCGACGAGGTCGCGTTCGGCCTCCGCCGCGTCGCCGTCCTCCTCCGCGAGGCGTGCGGAGAGCAGCAGCAGATCCAGCTGCGCATCGACGTCGCCCGCCTCCTCCGCGCGGTCGACGGCCTCCTGCGCCGTGTTCCTGGCCTCCGTACGGCGTCCGCTGCGGGCCAGGGTCTCGACGAGCAACGGGTCGAGGGGGCTGCCCGGTGTCCAGGGGCGGCGTTCGGCGAGCCGGGCGGCGGCCTCGTCGGTGTAGCCCTGCGCCAGCATGTCCTCGATCTCGCGTGCGGCGTTGCGCTCCCAGTCCTCCTGGTCGGCGTCGTGCAGTGTCTCCTCGGGGATGTGTCCGCCGAGGCGGCCGGTCAGGAAGGCGGCCGACCGGGACGTCATGTCCTGGTCCGAGTGTTCGAGGTAGCGCTCGACGCCGGGCTCCCAGCGCTGCTCCACGGAGCGGGGGTTCTCGTTCAGGCGCAGCCGGTGGTAGATCTCCTCGGCGCGGGCCTCGATCCCCTCGCGGGCCGCGTAGTACTCCACCGCGCGCTGCCCGACCGTACGCATCATGTCGGTGCGTGCGGTGTCCGACAGGCGCAGCATGATGGCCCGCAGGTCGGAGCGGTGCCGCAGGGCAGTGGGGCCGGCCGGCTCCATCAGGTCGAGCCGGGCCAGCCGTCCGAAGAGGCGGCGCGCCTGCTCCGGGGAGTCCACGTCCAGTCCGCACGCCGGGGCGAGGACCTCCCCGATGAGCTCGGGGGTGATGGTGCGCAGCGCCAGGCCGGCCTGGGCGAGGCCGCGTGCCTGCACGTCGGCGATGTGGTTGAGGATGCGGTCGTACAGGATCCCCTGGACGAGCATCTGGTCGACCTTGCGGTAGAAGTACCGGCGCCGGGCGGGCAGGCTCTCGACCAGCTCGCCGAGCGAACCGGCCTCCTGGCCGGCGAGCACGGCCGCCTGCGCGGCCAGCTTCAGGCTGAGCGGGTGGCCGCCGACCCGCTCGGCCAGGGCCCGGGCCACGCCCTCGCCGTCGATCCCG
Source organism: Streptomyces sp. NPDC032745 (assembly GCF_055579465.1). Lineage (NCBI taxonomy): Bacteria > Bacillati > Actinomycetota > Actinomycetes > Kitasatosporales > Streptomycetaceae > Streptomyces > Streptomyces sp. NPDC032745. The sequence continues at coordinate 79,504 of NZ_JBVING010000002.1, forward strand.
CTGGACATGAGGAGGTCCACGGCGGCGTCCGGTTCGAGGTCGCCGAGCGCGATCGTCTTCGGTTCCACGGCCTGCGCCGGGTGGTGGACGCCGGCCCGTCCGGCGACGATGAACCGCAGCCGCGGATACCCCTCGTGGAGGACCGACCAGATGGCCCACATGCGGCCGAGTACGGGGTTCGCGCGGTACTGGGCCTCCTCGAACGAGTCGATCACGATCACCAGCGGCGGGCCGCCCTCCGCGCCGCCGCCCGCACCCGCCACCGCCTGGACGAGGCATGCGCCGACCCGGCGGACGAGGTCCGTCTCGCGGGCGCGCGCCCGGCTGTGGAACTGTTCGGCGGCTCCGCGCCCGGCTCCCGAGCGGGTGGTGGAGAGCTGGTACAGCTCGTCGACGGTGTTCTGCTCCTCCCGCTGGGTGCGGGCGGTCTCCTCGCACTCGCCGGCCAGTGCGTCGAACGCGGTGCGGTGCTCGGGGTACTGGATGCCGAGCTGCCGGGCGATGTCGGCCACCAGCGTGACCGGCTCGTGGATCGAGAGCGTGGACCGCTCGAAGTCGACGTAGGCGAAGGGGAAGTCGAAGGGGAGGTCGAGGAGGAACCTGGCGAGCAGGGTGCTCTTCCCCATGCCGCCCAGCCCGTGGATGAGCAAGGGGGGGTCCTTGACGAGTTCCCTGACGGGTTCGTGGACGGAACCGGCCCCGTCGGGCGGCGGGGCCGCGGGCTCGGGGGCCGGGTACAGCCCGACGTACGCCCGCAGCTCGTCCAGCTCGGCGGCGCGCCCGCAGAACCTGTCCCTGACCAGGCGTTCGAGCGGCTCGCGCAGTCTGGCGCGCTCCAGCAGCTGCTGGACGTGCTCGGGGTCCGGTATCCCGGTCGCGTGCGGGATCTGCCCGAGCCACAGCACCGCCTGGAGGATGTCGGCGAGCCCCTCGACATCCTGCTCCCCCAGGGCCGGGGGCGCACCGGAGAGGTAGCCGAGCGCGAACCGCTCCGGTCCGGGGCCCTCGGGGACCTGGCCGAGGTTGGCCTCCAGGCCGAGGCGCGCGGCCTCCGGTCCGGCCAGGCCGCGCAGTGCCGTCTCGCGGACCTCCTGCTTGAGGACCCAGCTGGTCCGGGGCTGCGTGCGCAGGCACGTGCAGTCGTGGACGAGTTCCAGCGCCGCCCGGCCGCTGCTCTCCCCCTCGCCCGGCAGCCGCAGCTGCGCGGGATCGAACTCGGTGAGCAGGCTTGCGGCCTCCCGGTACGCCCTGCGGCGGTCCGGGACGGTGGGCTGGGGCTCGCCCTCCGGGGCGAGCAGTTCCCCGTGCAACCGGGCGGCGAAGTCCTCGCCGGACCGCAGCGAGAGGTAGAGGCGTACCGTCCGTTCGGACGCCGTGCAGATCTTCCGCATGTAGCTGTCGTCCCCCGGACGCTGCGCCGCGTCGAGAATCGTCGCGACGGCCACGTCGGTCAGTGCTTCGATCCCGGCCGTGTCCGGCGGCCCGGCCGTGTCCCCCGGCTCGGGCGTCTGGGCGAAGAAGGTTCGGAAGAAGATCTGCAGATCCTCGGGACCGGCGATCCGCGCCGTGTCCCGGCACTCGTTCTTGCGGACGTCGTAGGGCAGCTGGCGCATCGCCGACCCGTAGCCCAGCAGCACGAGCCGGGGCACGGTCTCCTCCTGCACCGGGGTGTACTCGTAGATGGCCAGGGCCAGCTGGCCGATGCAGTCCCAGACGTCGGAGTTGGCGTCGAGCTTGTCGCACTCGTCGAGGACGAGCCAGAACCGCTCGTCCGCGGCCGTGGCGCGGCTGACGATCCGGTGGACGGCCTCGTCGACCCACGGCAGTGGATCGTTCAACTGTGTCGTGTTCAACGGTGAGATGTCAGGGTCCCGGTCCCCGACGAACTCGGCCAGCCGCCGGACCAGCTGGGCGGCGGTCGAGGTGCGCGACAGCGTCACCCGCACCGGGCGGAATCCGCGGTGCTGGCCGAGGTGCCGGATCAGGTTGTAGGTGTACGAGCGCCCGCTGTCTGCTTCGCCGTCGACCACCAGCACGGTCTTCTCGGGGTCGGCGAGGAATTCCCGCAGGCGCGCCCGCAGGTCGGCGCGGTCGATGAACACCTCGGTGCCGTTCTTGAGCACGCCGGCGAGGAAGTGGTCCGGGGCTTCGGAGTGCACGTTCGCGTCCTCGAGCAGCCTGGCCCGGAACCTTTCGGCCTCTTTGCCGTCCGGCAGGGAGCTCAGCTGGTCGAGGCTGACCAGGACCTCGAGCAGGCGGAGCTGCACCGGGATGTCCTTGCGCGAGGCGCGGACCAGCGTGACGGCGTTCTGCCCGGCCTTGTTGGTCAGCGCGAGGCCGGCGATGAATTCCGGGGGAAACCCGTTCTGGGCGAGCCTGTCATGCGGGTCCGGAGTGTCGAGAAGGTAGTCGGACACCCATGTGGTGACGAGGCCCCATTCCGTTTCGGTGAGCGGCATACCGCACCTACCCGGCCGCCCTTGACGGGCAGCAGACGGATTGATTGCTACTTGTCATGGTTTCACTCGGTCTGTTCGGTGGCAACACGGCCGGTCGCCGGGTGACCGCCGGCCGACCGCGCGGGGCCACGGGCATCGCGGGCGTTGCTCCGGCCGCCGCGCCCGATCGGGCGTCACTGCGCGCCGCGCGGTTCGGCGGGCCCTCTGCCGCGGAACCCATGCCCGAGGTGTCGCCCCATCCGGTGCCACCGTGCACACCGCATCCGAGGAGGACCTCATGCCCGCAGGCGTGTCCATCCACGTAGGACTCAACAACGTCGACCCCCGCAAGTACGGCGGCTGGGACGGACAGCTCATGGCGTGCGAGAACGACGCCCGCGACATGGCCGAACTGGCCCGCGGCGCCGGGTTCGACGACACCGTGATCCTGTCGAAGGACGCCACCGTCGACACCGTCACCACCGCACTGCGCAAGGCGGCCGGGAAGCTCGGGGGCGGGGACATCCTGCTCCTCACCTACTCGGGCCACGGCGGCCAGATGCCCGACAGCGACGGCGACGAGCCGGACGAGCTCGACGAGACCCTCGTGTTCTACGACCGCCAGTTCCTCGACGACGAGCTGCACCGGGAGTTCCAGCAGTTCCACAAGGACGTCCGGATCATCACCTTCCTCGACTGCTGCCACAGTGGCACCGCCACCGAACTGACCGACACCCCTGCCCAGGGGGATGCGGTCCGCCTCATGCCGGTACTGAAGCAGCAGCAGATCTTCGAGCGGGACAAGGCGTTCTTCCAGGAGCTCCAGCGCGAGCTGCGGAGTACGAACGGCGACGGCGGGGAACCCGGCGTCGTGCTCATCTCCGCCTGCCAGGACGACCAGGTCGCCCTGGACGGCCGCGTCAACGGCAAGTTCACCGAGACCCTGCTCCGGGTCTGGAACGGCGGGGAGTTCAGCGGCGACTACGAGGCCTTCCACCACGACATCAAGAAGCGCATGCCCGCCACCCAGATCCCGAACTTCTTCACGACGGGCAGCCCCGACAGCCGGTTCCTCGGCCAGAAGCCCTTCACCATCTGAGCCGATCGACCCGACGGGGCCCGGCGCCACCGGGAGGGGCATCGCCAGGTGGCAAAATCAGTTCGGTCACCGAACTGATTTGCTACGGTGGGCCGATGACGCTCCCTCGCGACTACCGCGGTCAGTCCTGCTCCCTCTCCCGCGCCATGGAGGTGGTCGGCGAGCGCTGGACCCTGCTGATCGTGCGGGACGCCTTCTTCGGGGTCCGGCGGTTCGGGGACTTCGCCGCCCACCTCGGCATCCCGCGCGCGGTCCTCACCGACCGGCTCGCCGGTCTCACCGGGGCCGGGGTGCTGGTCCGCGTACCCGGTGACGGCCGGCGCGAGGTGTACGCCCTCACGGACAAGGGGGTCCGCCTCTGGCCGGCCGTCCGCGCGCTGTCCCTCTGGGGCGAGGAGCACCGGCCCGCACCCGGCGGGCCGCGCCGGGTCTTCCTGCACGCCGTCGACGACGCCCCGGTCGCCGTCGACGGGCGCTGCACGGGCTGCCACGCACCCGTCGAGGTCGCCGAGCTCCTCGTGGCACCCGGGCCCGGACTGCCGCAACCTTCCGCCGATGACGATCCCGTCACCGCGGCCCTGCACCGACCGCACCGGCTCCTGCAGCCGCTGCCCCTCACGAAAGGCTCTCCCGTATGAGAATCCTGACAGTCGGCGCCGGCGCAGCAGGCGGCTGGTTCGGCGCCCGCCTCGCCCACGCCGGGCAGGACGTCACGTTCCTGGTCCGCCCGGAGCGGGCCGTCGCGCTGCGTGAGCGCGGGCTGCGCGTCACGGGCCTCGGCGAAGACCTGACCCTCACCCCGCAGTTGGTGACCGCCGACACGCTGTCGCACCCGTACGACCTCGTCCTGCTCTCGGTGAAGTCCACGGCGCTCGACCGCGCCGCGAAGGACCTGGCTCCGGCGGTCGGCCCGCGGACCGCGATCGTGCCGCTGCTCAACGGCATGGCCCATCTCGACCACCTCATAGGCCGCTTCGGCAGCGCGCCGGTCCTGGGTGGCGTGGCCAAGGTGGTCACCACCCTGAACGATCACGGGGACATCGTGCGCATGGCCCCGCCGTCCACCCTGGTCACCGGCGAACTCGACGGCCGGGCCTCCGCCCGCGTGGACGCCGTGCGCGCCCTGCTGACCGGGGCGGGCATCGACAGCCCCGGCATCCCTGACGTCGTCGCCTCCATGTGGCACAAGTGGGTCTTCATCACCACCCTGGCGGCCGTCACCTGCCTGGCGCGCGGCTCCGTCGGCGAGGTCTGCGCCCTTCCCGGCGGCTCCGGTCTCGGGCCGGCCGTACTCGCGGAGGCGGCGGCCGTCTCCGCTGCCGCGGGCCATCCCGTACCGGAGGCCGAACTCGCCTTCACCACCCGGACGGTGACCACGTCCGGCTCCCCGCTCACCCCGTCGATGTACCGGGACCTGATCGCCGGTCGTCCCACGGAGGTCGAGCACGTCTTCGCCGACCTGGTCGCCCGGGCCCGCGCGCTCGCCGTACCCACCCCGCTGCTGGACCTCGCCACGCTGCAACTGCGGGTGCACCAGCAGCGCGCGGTGCAGACCCAGGACGGTGGGTGACCTCCGGCGCGGTCCGTCGTTGAACACTGCGGTCAAGCGAAGTGCACCAGCGAAGTCCCGGGTCTCCCCGCGAGGCCCGGGACTTCGTGTGCCGCCCCCCCTGCCGCTCCGGCTCAGATGAGGCCGTTGTCCCTGGCGTAGAGGGCGGCCTGGGTGCGGTCGCGCAGGCCCAGTCGGCTCAGGACGCGGGAGATGTGGTTCTTGACGGTGCCCTCGCTGAGGTAGAGGCGGGAGGCGATCTCCTTGTTCGTGGCCCCGGCCGAGATGAGGCGGAGCACTTCCGTCTCCCGGGGCGTGAGCAGCTCGGGGGCCGGGAGCCCGGCCGCCAGGTTGGCAATGACCGTCTGGTCGAACTGGGCGACCCCCGCGTGGGCGAGACGTACGGCCCGGGCCAGCTCGGCGGCGGGCAGGTTCTTCAGGAGGTAGCCGACCGCGCCGGCATTCAGCGCCCGGGTGACGTACTCGTCGTCGTTGAACGTCGTCAGCATCACGATCTTGCATGCGGGCAGGCTGCGGCGGAGCAGCCCCGTGGCTGCCACGCCGTCGATCCCGGGCATCCGGACGTCCATCAGCACCACGTCGGGGCGGCAGGCCGGGGCCGTTTCGGCGGCCTCGGCGCCATCGCGGGCGCTGCCCGCGACCTCGATGCCCGGCTGGATGCCCAGGAGTGCGGTGATGCCCTCCCTGACGAGGTCCTGGTCATCGACGACGAAGACCCGTACGTTCGCATTCTCGATCGCCTCATCGCTCACCACGGGACCCCGACCGTGAGGACCGTGCCGCCGGCCGAGCTGTCGATGGCCACGGTGCCCTCGGCGAGACGGACCCGTTCACGCAGTCCCGTCAGTCCGAAGCCCTCGTCGGCCGCGTCGAATCCTCTGCCGTTGTCGACCACTTGGAGACGGGCTCCGCGCTCGTCGTAGACGACGTTCACCCCGATCTCGGTGGCGCCGGAATGCCGGCAGGCGTTGGTCAGCCCCTCCTGCGCGGCCCGGTACAGCACCAGCAGCGGCCTGCGTTCGGCGCCCGACATCTCCAGGGTGATCCGGCGGCTCCCGCCGTCCAGGTGATGGACGAGGTCGGCGAGCGCCCGGGAGAGGCCGACCGGCTCGGACTCCGCCTCGGGCCCCAGGGTGCGCACGGATGCCCGTACCTCGTCCAGCGCGCGGTTCGCCGACCAGCGGGCGTGCGACACCGCCTGCGCCGAAGCCTGCGGATCGAGCGAGGCGAACGCCTCGGCCTTCTCCAACTGGATTCCGATCGCAGTCAGATGGTGGCCCAGGCTGTCGTGGATTTCGCGGGCCAGCCGGTTGCGTTCACGGGCCGCCGACAGCTCCGCGACCTGCGTGAGGGTGCCCTCCAGCCGGGCGCGGGCCTGCTGCTCGCGGACGGCCACCGCGGCCATGGCGAGGGCCAGGACGACCCCGAGGGCGAACATCAGCAGGTCCGAGATGTACTCGGCCCGCACCTGCCAGTGCGGCACCCACAGGGTGAACGCGCCCGCCAGCGCCGCCACGCAGCCCACGCCGAGCCCGATGGCGACCGCGGACCCGTACGCGAAGAACGCCAGGAACGGCAGGAGGACGAACAGGATGCGCGACAGCCCGGACTGGTCGAGGGCCGCGACCGCGCAGAGCAGCACCACCCTGAGGGCGAACACCGCGCCCGGCGCGATCCGGAGCTCCCGCCACTCGCGCCGGTCCAGGGCGATCAAGGCGCCGAGCAGAGCCGCGTATCCGGCGGTCCGGGCGCCCGGGCCCGGGCCGATCAGGGCGTAGTAGACGCCACCGAGCAGTACGGCGCCGTACAGGACGGCGGGTATCCAGGGAACGGGCCGCGACACCGGGCCTCCTCAAGGGCTGGGCTCATGAAGGCTCGAAGGCTCTCTTGACGTGCAGCGTACGCGGCCGGTGTCCCGATCCCGTATTCGCTCCGAGAGCCCGTGCAGGGATTGGCCGAAGGTCATGTGACCTCTGGTCGAGCCGATCGGGCCGTCTCTCACTTACCCACGGTGACCTGCGGTTTCTAGATTTCGAGGCGTCACGTTCCCCATCGAGATGAGTGTCGTGCTTCGCCAACTCGCCATCGCCCCACTGCTGCTCGCAACTGCCCTGACCGTTCCGGCGGCCACCGACCACCACGGAGACCGCTGCTCCGGCGTACGGGTCCCGGGAGCCGAGTACGCGGTCTCCGCCTGCTTGACCGACCTGACGACCACGGGAACCACCAAGACCGGGCACACCGATCCGGATGACTGGAAGGGGCTGGTGGCGGCGGACAACGTCGCGCCGTCCGGGGTCCCCGGGGTCCAGATCGACGGCTACTTCCCCGACACCTCCCGCACCAACACCAATCACCGCTGGAACCACGACAGCCAGTTCGTCATCCGGCTGCCCAAGAACTGGAACGGCGGGCTCGTCGTGGCCGGCCCGCCCGGGACCCGTGAGCAGTACGCCAACGACCCGATCATCAGCGACCAGGTGCTCGCCAAGGGCTATGCCTACGCCGCGACGGACAAGGGCAACACCGGCGACGAGCTCTACAAGGACGGCGACCGCCCCGGCGACGCGATCATGGAGTGGCACCGCCGGGTGGCGGAGCTCACCGTGGCGGCGAAGCGGGTCACCGACCAGCACTACGGGCGCACGCCGCGCGTCACGTACGCCGCCGGGCTCTCCGCGGGCGGGTACCTGGTCCGCTGGCAGCTGGAGCACCACCCGGAGCTCTACACGGGCGGCATCGACTGGAACGCGCTCACCTTCACCAAACAGGGCAGCCTGCTCACGACGCTCCCGCCGGCGCTGCGCGCCTACCCCCGCCTCGCCAAGGGCGACCCGTCCGCACACGACGAGATCGTCGCGGCCGGCTACCCGGCGGGCTCGGAAAAGCAGTGGGGCTACCACCACACCTACCAGTGGGACCTCCTCCAGCGCGTGGTCCGCGAGGAGCTCGACCCCGGCTACGACGGCGCCCAGCAGGGCGGCACCCCGCTCTGCCCGGCGGGAACCGGTCCCGGCTGCGACACGGACTACGACTACGCCTCGCGCCCGGAGGCGGTACACCGGGCGGTCGAGCGGATCTCGCTGACCGGGAAGATCCAGCGCCCGCTGATCAGCATCCAGGGCACTCTCGACGCGCTGACCCCGCCGGTCACGTTCGGTGACGTGTACGACCGGATGGTCACCGACGCCGGACGCGCGTCGCTGCACCGCTACGTCCACGTCGACGGCGGCGCGCACACCGACGGGCTGATCGTGCTCGACAAGGATCGGCTGAAGCCGATGCTGCCGTCCTTCGTCGCGGCGTTCGGCGAGCTGGAGGCCTGGGCCCGCCCCACCACCCGCCCCTGACCCGCACCAGGCGGCCCGGCTCGGCCCTGGGAACCGAACCCGCTGGTCAGGGGGGACGGAGGGTGACAGACTGAAACGGCTTCAGGTCAACCCAGGAGGACAACATGGCAGAAGAGTCGGACACCCCGCAGGGCGAATCGGCGGCCGAGGAGGCCAAGCGCAAGTTCCGGGAGGCCCTTGAGCGCAACGCCCGCAGTGCCCATGCACAGCAGGCTCACCAGAGCCGGGCGAAGATCCAGGGCGCCAGCGGTGGCGCCGGTGGCAAGAACAAGAAGACCCGCCGCAAAACGGGCTGACCTGCCGCGGTCTCCACGGCGATGCCCTGAAGATGTCGGACAAGGGGGCCGCCTCCAGCTCACAGAGCCGGGGGCGGCCCCCTTTGCGCACTGAGCCACTCGGGTGACAGGCAGGGCCCGTACACACCATGGCGTGTACGGGCCCTGCCCGTTTGCCCGAACACGATAAAAGCTGGTCTAGACCTTGACAGGTCCAGACCAGTTTCGCTTCAGTGGCGGTACTTGCCCCCCACGGCAACTCCCCCCACTGAAGGAGCAGTTACGTGATACGTGCGCTTCGCCGCCGCGCCCTCGCCCTGGCCGCCGCCGCGGCCGCCACCTTCGGCCTCGCAGTCGCCCTGCCCGCCTCCTCCGCCTCCGCGGCCCCGGCCTGCGTCACCCCGTGGGCCTCGTCCGCCGTCTACACCAACGGCATGAGCGCCTCCTACAGCGGGCACAACTGGCAGGCCAAGTGGTGGACCCAGGGCGAGACGCCCGGCACCACCGGGCAGTGGGGCGTCTGGTCCGACCTCGGCGCCTGCGGCGGTGGCGGCGGCCAGGACCCGAACCCCGGCAACCCGTCCGGATTCGTGGTCTCCGAGGCCCAGTTCAACCAGATGTTCCCGAACCGGAATTCCTTCTACACCTACAACGGCCTGGTCTCGGCCCTGTCGGCGTACCCCGCCTTCGCCAACACCGGTGACGACACCGTCAAGCGGCGCGAGGCGGCCGCGTTCCTGGCGAACGTCTCGCACGAGACGGGCGGGCTCGTGTACATCGTCGAGCAGAACACCGCCAACTACCCCCACTACTGCGACGCGAGCCAGCCCTACGGCTGTCCCGCCGGACAGGCCGCCTACTACGGCCGCGGCCCGATCCAGCTCAGCTGGAACTTCAACTACAAGGCGGCCGGCGACGCGCTCGGCATCAACCTGCTCGCCAACCCGTACCTCGTGGAGCAGGATCCGGCCATCGCCATGAAGACGGCCCTGTGGTACTGGAACACCCAGAACGGCCCGGGCACCATGACCGCCCACGCCGCGATGGTCAACGGAGCCGGCTTCGGCGAGACGATCCGCTCCATCAACGGCTCCCTGGAGTGCAACGGCGGCAACCCCGCCCAGGTCCAGAGCCGGATCAACGCGTACCAGGGCTTCACGCAGATCCTGGGCGTGACACCGGGCAACAACCTCGGCTGCTGACCGGTCCGGCCACCGCTCCGCGCTCCCTCAGCGGGTGCGCAGGGTGGTGGCCAGCTGGGCTCTGGAGCGTACGTCGAGCTTCTGGTAGATCCGGGTCAGCCGGGCCTCGACCGTCTTGACGCTGACGAAGAGCTTCGCGGCCGCCTCCTGGTTGCTGGCACCGTCGGCGACGAGCAGGGCGAGCCGAGTCTCCGCCTCCGTCAGGGCGGCCAGCGCCACGGCCGTGCCGCCCTCGGCCGGGGCCGGTTCCCGGTGCTCGGCGGCGAGCTCCGCCCAGGGGTTCGCGCCGGCCGCGGCGAACACCTCGGCCGCCGCCCGCAGCGCGGCGCGGGCGGGTGCGCGCCGGCGGCGGCGCCGTTCCACCCGGGCCAGGGCGAGCAGCGTACGGCCGCGCTCCACCGGGAGCTGGAGCGCGCCGAACCGGTCCGCCGTGGCCTGCAGCAGCTGCACGGCGGCCTCGGCATCGCCGTGCGCGGACAGGCACAGCCCGCGGGCCCGGTCGAGCGCGGCCACCACCGTGGTGCGCCCGAGGCCGAGGGCGACCGTGCGGACGGCGCCGAGCAGGTCCGCGGCCTCGTCGGGTGCGTCCGCGGCCACCAGGGCCTCGGCCAGCTCTCCGTGCCAGCGCAGGATCGAGGGGTCGACGACCTGCTGGGCCGCCTCCAGTTCGGCCACCCGGCGCAGCGTGGCCACGGCCTTCGCGGCCTCCCCCGTCGCCAGCTCGGTCAGGCCGAGCGCGTACAGGCTCCGCGAGAGGAACACCTGGTCGTGCTCCTCCTCCGAGGCCTGGATGCCGCGCCGGGCGTATCCGGCGGCGCGGGCGAAGCTGCCGCCCATGGCCTCGGCCATCGCGGCGGCGTACCAGGCGGGGCCCGGTGAGAGGCCCGCCTCGATGGTCAGTTCCAGGGCGCGGCGGGCGTGCGCGGACGCGACCGCGCACCGGCCGCGCCGCAGTTCGACCTCGGTGAGGCTGCGCAGCACCTCGAAGACGTCCTCCGCGGATCCGGTGCGCCGGACGGCGGGCAGCAGGACGAGCAGCTGGCGCCGGGCGTCGGCGAGGCGGTCGTCGAAGAGGGCGTGCCGGACGGCGAGGTACTGCGGCGCGTTGCGCATGCCGAGCGGTACCTCGGGGGCGGGCAGGGCCAGGGCCTCGGCGAGGATGTCCTCGGCGTCCCGGTCCCCGAGGATGCGGCCCATGCGGGCCCGTACGGTCAGTGCCATGGCCTCGGCGACCTGGTCGCCGCCCTTCGCAGCGAGTGCGCCGGCCTCGGCGGCCGCGTCGCGGGAGCGGACCGGATCGCCGTCGCTGAGGTTGTACTTCGTGGCGATGCGCAGCTGCACGGCCGCCTGGAGGGCGGGGTCTCCGGCAGCGTCGTCCATGGCGTACGCGAACGTTTCGTCGAGCGCGGCGAGGGCCTGTCCCGCGGCGTCGATCACGGCGAGCCGGGCCCGTACCCGGTCGGCGGGCGAGGCGTCGCGGGCCAGCACGGCGCGGGTGGCACGGCGTGCGAGATCGGCGCGGCCGGCCCAGCCGGCGTCCTCGGCGGCGGCGACGAGGCGGGCCAGTTCGTCCCCGGGCCGGTTGGTCGGCGTACGTTCGGCCGCGAGCAGGCCGAGCTCGGCGGCCAGGGCGCGCTTGCCTTGTCTCCGGCAGGCCGCGGCGGCCTCGGTGATCTCGGCGGCGAGCCATTCGTCGGGGGTGTCCACGGCCAGCGCACGGTGCCGTACGGCCTGGACGGGGTCGTCGACGGCGGCGGCGAGCGCGGCGTGTCCGGCGGCGCGCTCGGGCCAGCCCGCGTCGGCGGCCAGGGCCATGGGCAGGGCGCCGGCGGTGAAGGCGACGGCGCCGTCCTCCCCGACGGTGACCAGCGCGGCCCGCTCCGCCTCGGCGAGTTCGGCCTCGGCGTCGGGCCGGCCGGCCCGGCGCAGCAGGGCGGTCGTCGGGCGGGCCGCGAGGGCGGCGAGCAGCAGGGTGCGGCGGGCCCGGGCCGGGGCTTCGGCGAGGAGCCGGCGGGCGACCTCGCGGGCCTGGCCGGACAGGGGCAGGGGGTCGGCGTGGTGGGCGCTGGCGTCGCGGGCCTCGGCGGCTTCGGCGAGGGAGTGGCCGAGGGCGAGGGCGAGGCGGGGGTTTCCGCCGCTGGCCTGGTGGATGCGGCCGGCGAGGCGGGCGGGGAGGCCGTGGCGGGCGAGGAGTTCGGCCACCTCGTCGGCGCCGAGCGGGGGGACCCGGATCTCGGGGGTGCCGGGGCCGCACAGGGGGCCTCCGACGGGGGCGCCGCCCTGGACGCACTCGGCCACGAGGACCCGTACGCGGGGCGGGGTCAGGCGCAGGGCGAAACGCAGCAGATCGGTGCTTTCCGCGTCCAGCCACTGGGCGTTGTCGAGGACGAGCAGGACGGGGGTGCGGGCGGCGAGGGTGCGGAGCACCTCGACGACGGCGAGGCGCAGCGCGACGTGGTCGCGGCCGGCCCGGGGGGCGTCGGCCTCGCGGCGCAGGAGGGCGATGGCGGTGCGCTGGGGGCCGGAGAGCCGTTCCAGTGCGGCGCAGGGCACGGAGGCGAGGAGGGCGGCGGCGGAGGCCTCCGGAATCCACTGGTCCGCGGCGTCGGGGGCGAGGCGGAGCACGGTCTCGTGGCGGGTCGCGGCCGCAGCCGCGACCGCGCCGACCGCCTCCGTCTTGCCCGCGCCGGCGGGTCCGGTGAGGAGCGCCCGCCCGTGCGTGGTCAGCGCGCGTTCGACCGCCTTGATCAGTTCACCGTGTCCGACGGTCGTGTCAGCGTTCCCCGTCGCCGCCACCACGCACAGCCACCAGCCTCTCGGTCCCCACTCTGTGCCTTGCCTGTGAGAGGCGACAATACGAGGTCGGATGCCGGGTGGACACGGATTGTGACGCAGAATTCAGTCAGCTGTCAGGAAACGGCTGCGGACCTGCCGATACGAGGTGTATCAGCAGGTCCGCGGGCTCAATGGTCCGTACTATCGGGCCTTCAGAAGCCGAGGCTCCAGGCGTCGATGAAGCCGGTGTCGCCACCGGCGTTGTCGTTGACGCGGAGCTTCCAGGTGCCGTTGGCGACCTCCGAGGAGGCGTTCACGGTGTACTGCTGGTTGATGTTATCGGTGCCGCCGCCGGCCCGGTTGTGCAGCGTGTAGACGCTGCCGTCCGGGGCGACCAGGTCGACCTTCAGGTCACCGATGTAGGTGTGCACGATGTTCACGTTGACCTTGAGGGCGGCCGGGGCGTTGCCCGCCACGCCGGTGACCGTGATCGGGCTCTCCACGGTCGTGTTGTCGCCGATGTTCACGTTCGTGGTGTTCTCGAAGCCCGGGGTGGTCGGCGAGGTCACGGCGTTCACGGTGGCGGCAGCGTCGGCGAGACCGGCGCCGCAGCCGCCGGTGCAGGTGCCGGCGAGCGGACGGGCGTTGGCCTTGATGGCCGACTCGACCTGCGCCGGGGTCAGCGAGGGCTTGGCGGCGACGACGAGCGCGGCGAGGCCCGCGATGTGCGGGGCGGCCATGCTGGTGCCCTGGTAGGGCTTGTAGATCTCCGAGCCCGGGGTGGTGGCGCCACTGTTCAGGGTGGAGAGGATGCCGTTCTCGGGGGTGGTGACGGTGCCGGGCGTGTCGGTGGCGCGGCGGGTCTCACCGCCCGGCGCGGCGATGTCGACCTTGGTGCCGTAGTTCGAGTAGAACGAGCGGTCACCGGTGCGGTTGGTCGCGGCCACGGAGACCACGTTGTTGCAGCTGGCGGGCGAGAAGCCGGCCGCGTCCGCGTTGCTGTTGCCGGCGGCGACCACGACCGTGGTGCCGCGGGCGACGGCCGCGTTGATCGCGTTCTGGTAGGACGCGGTGCAGGCGCCGGAGCCGCCGAGGCTCATGTTGATGACCTTGGCGGGGGTGGCGTTCGCCGGGATGCCCGCGACGGAGCCGCCGGAGGCCCAGGTGATGGCGTCGACGATGTCGGAGGTGGTGCCGCCGCACTTGCCGAGCACGCGGACGGGCTGGATCTTCGCGTTGTACGCGATGCCCGCGACGCCCTTGGCGTTGTTGGTGGCGGCGGCGATGGTGCCCGCGACGTGGGTGCCGTGCCAGGAGGAGCCGCTGGCCGGGGAGCCGGTGCCGCACTCGTTCGCCGCACTCCAGTCGCCCTGGTCGGCCGGGTCGTTGTCGCGGCCGTTGCCGTCGCGGGCGCCGGTGGAGTCGCTGATGAAGTCGTAGCCGGCGACGATGTTCGGGGCCACGTCGGAGTGGGCCACGTAGCCGGTGTCGATCACGGCGACGGTGACGCCGGAGCCGGTGGTCTTGTCCCAGGCTGCCGGAACGTTCATGCCGGCGGTGGGCTCGAAGAGGTCCCACTGCTTGGCGTACTCGGTGTCGTTCGGGGTGGCCATCGCGTAGGCGCGGGAGTCCGTCTCCACGTACGCGACGTCCGGGTCGGCACGGAACTGGGCCATCACGTCGGCCGCCTCGGCGGGAGCGACGGAGCCGCCGAGGTTGACGAGAGCGGCACCGGTGCCGAGGCGGCGGTCGAACTTCGCCTTCTTGTTGCCGGCCTTCTTGCCCTTGGCGGTGGCGTCGTCGGCCGCGGCCTTGTTGGAACTGGCCTCGGTGGCCGAGGACTTGTAGCCGACGATCAGGTTCTGCACCGGCGCGGCGGCGGGGGAAGCGGGCGCGCCCGCAGCCGGGAGGGTGGAGGCGGCCGGGGCCGGCGCGGGCTCCGCACCGGTCAGGGCCACGGAAGCGGTGGCGGAGCCGGCGAGCAGGGTGACGGACATCGCCACCACGGATATGAGCCTGCGTCTCGTTGCGTGCACGGTGTTCCCTTTCGCGGGCCGTTTCCGGGCAAGCCGGAGCGGGCGGTTCGAGCTGTGTGGGAGGTGAACCGGCGGCTACGGGGCCGGGGACGGGTTGGTCACGCCCGTCCCGGCCACCGCTGCTCGCCGCGTTGCCCCGGCCGCTTCGGCGGGGCAGGGGCAACGGCGGTGCGGGCGATCCTCCCGGCCGTACGGCTTCACACCATGTGGGGTTGGCGCGGGGTCCGTTCGGGGCGGGAAAGATCGCCGGTGGGCAGACAGTAGGCAACGCGAGGATGAACCCGATACCGGGAAAACCCTTGTCCACCCCCCTGACGCCCCCCTACACCTCCCCGGGACCCTACCTCCCGCCCCTCCAAGCCCTCCTGCGGGGGTGTCCCGTACGGCGCGGGCCGACCGCACGTCGAGGCGGCCTCCAGCGGCAGCCGGAGAGCCGGTGCAGGGCAAAACCGAACATGTCACCCGAACTCGGACAGGACCCCCGCCCACAGCGCAGCACGGCCTGTCCCGGGCTACGGGTCAGGCCGTGCAGGGCTGCGTTCGCTCAGGGTCCTGTGCGCCGCGACGCGGCCTCAGCGGGTCGGGCACACGCGGCCGACCGACTTGCGTTCGTCTTCGGTGAGGTTCCGGTTGACGGACCGGCAGATCTCCTTGATCGATGCATCGGGATCGCGGACGACCCACAACCGCACCGTTCTGTCTTTGCTGCCACTGGCGAGGGTGCCGGAGCTGAACGTCACCGAGCGCACCACGGCGGTGTGGCCGGGCAGCCTGCTGCGGACCTTGCGCGTGGCCACGTGCCACAACCACACGTCCGAGTCGTCGCTGCCGGTGGCAAGCGTTTGGCCGTCCCTGCTGAACGCCACCGCGTGCACCGGGTACGTGGAGCGCGGCAGGGTGCTGCGATGCCTGCCGGTGTCCCCGTCCCACAACTTCACGGTGCCGTCGAGGCTGCCCGTGGCCAGGGTGCGCCCATCGGGGCTGAACGCCACCGAGCCCACCTCATCGGTGTGGCCGGACGGCGTTCTGAGGAGCTTGCCGGTCTTCACGTCCCACAACCGCACCGAGCCGTCGGTGCTGCCGGTGGCCAGGGTGTGCCCGTCGGGGCGGAACGCCACCGAGCTCACCGGCTTGACGGTGCGGTCGGACAGCTTTCTGAGGAACTTGCCCGTCTTCCCGTCCCACAACCGCACGGTCTTGTCGTCACTGCCGCTGGCGAGGATGCCGTCCCTGCTGAACGCCACCGAGCGCACCGCCCCGGTATGCCCCGGCAGCGCGCGGGCCGTGACCGTGTCCAGGTCCCACAACCGCACCGTCCTGTCGTCACCGCCACTGGCGAGGGTGCGCCCGTCCGGGCCGAACGCCACCGCCCGCACCGGGTCGCCGAGGCCGGGCAGCGTTCTGCGGAGCCTGCCGGTCTTCCCGTCCCACAACCGCACGGTCTTGTCGTCGCTGCCGCTGGCGAGTTCACTCCCGTCCGGACTGAACGCGACCGACCACACCGCGCCGGTGTGACCGGACAGCGGGGGGCGGCTCATGTCCGTGTCCGTGTCCCACAGACGCACCGTCTTGTCGTCACCGCCGCTGGCGAGCGTGCCGTCCCGGCTGAACGCCACCGACCACACCCCGTCGCCGTGGCCGGACAGCGGCGGGCGACTCGTACCTGCGCGCACATCCCACAACCGCACCGTGCGGTCGGAGTTGCCTGTGGCCAGAGTGTGCCCGTCCGGGCTGAACGCCACCGACCACACCCCGTCGCCGTGGCCGGACAGCGGCGGGCGACTCGTACCTGCCTCCACGTCCCAGAACCGCACGGTGCCGTCGAGGCTGCCTGTTGCGAGGGTGCGCCCGTCGGGGCTGAACGCCACCGACTCCACCGCTCTCGTGTGGCCGGACAGCGTACGCGCCGTACCCGCCTCCACATCCCACAACCGCACCATGCCGTCCTCCCCGCCACTGGCGAGCACGCCGTCACGGCCGAACGCGACCGAGGCCACCGGTTCGGTGTGGCCGGACAGCGTACGCGCCGTACCCGCCTCCACATCCCACAACCGCACCGTCCCGTCCTCCCCGCCACTGGCGAGCGCGCCGTCGGGACCGAACGCCACCGACCGGACCGCGCCGGTATGGCCGGGCAGTGTTGTGCGGAACTCGCCGGTCTTGGCATCCCACAACCGCACCGTCCTGTCACCACTGCCGGTGGCGAGCGTGCGCCCGTCCGCGCTGAACGCCACCGAGCGCACCACGCCGCCGTGGCCGGACAGCGGGGGGCTACTCGTGCCTGCGTCCACATCCCACAACCGCACCGTCCTGTCGGTACTGCCGGTGGCGAGTGTGTGCCCGTCGGGGCTGAACGCCACCGACCACACCGGTCCGGTGTGGTCGGACAGGCGGCGCCGCAGCGGGAGGGCGGCGGCAGCGTCCAGACTCTTGATCGATTCGATGGTGGGCTTCGTGCGGTACGCCTTGATGGCCAGCAATGCGGCGAGGTCCGGGTTTGCGCTGATGAGCGTGTCGGACTGCGCGGCGAGCTCGCGGGAGCGGGCCGTATTGCGCTGGACTTCGGCCGTCCGCCACTCCCAGAAGGCTACGCCCGCGGCGACGAGCGCCATGGCGAGCAGGACGGAAAGGAACCCGATGGTGATCTTGCTGCGCCGGATGACGGCCAGCTGGCGCTGCTGGCTCGCCGTGAGGAAGTCCCAGATGTCGCGCGGCAGGCGGCGTTGCTGCTGCCACTCGAGGCCTTCGGCGAGTGCCGTTCCCCCGAGGAGGTCCCCCGGATCGCTCCGCTTCTTCCAGCGTTCCTGCCGTTCGCGGGTGCCCTCGAGCCAGTCCTGGAAGCGGTGGTCCTGGCTGACCCAGTCGCGCAGCGTGCCCCAGTCCTGGATGAGTGCGTCGTGGACCAGTTCGGCGACCGGCGGGCCGGCTTGTTCGTCGGCGTCGCCGGGGGTGCGGGGCGTGTGCCTGGTGATGATGCGGTAGCCGGTGAGGGCCTCCAGTACCTCGTCGAAGGCCTCGCCGGCGTCGGGGCCGGCGTGGGGGTCGGCCGCCAGGTCGCGCAGGTCGTGCAGGGAGACCTGCGCGCGGATGGCGGGAATGTGGTGGGCGGGGTCGGCCGGCCGCACCAGAGAGGTCAGGATCCGCTGCGCGATGAGCCGGTGGTCGGGAGGCAACTGGTTGAGGGCCGCCTCGCACCACGTGGTGATGCTGCCCCTGACTCCGCCGATGCGCCGGTACGCCTCGTGCGTGAGGTATCCGTCCTGGCGCCTCTGCCACAGCTGGCTGAGCGTCAGCTCCAGCAGGGGGAGCGCGGTGACGGGTGCCTCGCGGGTCGCAGCGCCCTCGGGCGCGATGTCCAGGACGTCGCTGATGATCTCCTCGGGCAGCCCCTGCTGGAAATGGGCTCCCAGGTCCTCGGCCGGCTTGGTGATGATGTCGTGCAGGTCTTCCTGGCTCAGCGCGCTCGGTACGTTGAGGAGCCCCGGCATCGCCGCCTCCACGATCCGGGCCAGGGCCGCCAGCTGGGGGTAGAAGTCGTCACGCATGACCAGGATCACGCTGAGCTCGGCGTGCGACTTCACCGCTTCGGCGATCTGGTCCGTCGCGGCCTGGCGGTGTGCGCGCTGCCCGCCGTTTCCGGACGGAGCGAGCAGCTCTTCGAACTGGTCGATGACCAGGACGACGCGCTCGTACACGGGTTCGGCCTCGAGTCTGCGGGTGACGGCTGCGGCGATCCCGTCGGTGGCGGCACCCGGAAGCCCGGCGCGCTCGATCTCGAGCAGCAGGTTCTGCCGCGGCCGGGCGATGACCTGCAGCCAACGGTCACTGCCGGGCAGTCCACCGTGCGCCAGCACGGGCAGGACGCCGGCTTCGACCAAGGAGGACTTGCCCGAACCGGTGGGGCCGAGCAGCAGGGTCACCCGCCGCTGCCGGGCGAGGCTCGCGATGACCTGCCGTACGGCGTCCTTCCGGCCCTCGAACCAGTGGGCCTGCTCTGCGGTGAACGGCTCCAGCCCCTGGTAGGGGCACACGTCCTGCTCCACCAGATCGGGCCATACCTCGCGCAGGACCCGTACGGGGGTGACGTAGGCGATGCCCAGCCCCCGCGCGTACTCGTCCGGGGCGGTGATCTCGGTGAGCATGCCGATGACCAGGCCGGTCTTGGTGTCGAGGACCGGCCCGCCGCTGAACCCGGTGGTCAGGTCGTTGGCGCCGGTCAGCTGGAGCCGCTCGCTCCGGCCCTCGATGGCCGGCAGCCAGTTGCCGGCCCGGCCGTAGCCCCAGTGTCCGCCCGGCGGGGCCTGGGCGGGGAACCCGAACGAGCGCACCTCGTGGCCCTCGCTGCCTGCGGCAGAGCCCAACGCAAGCGGCTCCACGTCCGGCAGGGTGCTGCTCAGGCGGATGACGGCCACGTCCTCGTGCTCCGGGTCCCGCCACGGCTCCTGGAGGACCTGTCCCTCGACCCGAGGCGCGCCGGCCGCGCGCGGGAAGACCAGCTGTACGCTCCCGCCGGGCCCGGATCCGGCCCCGGTGACGACATGCGCGCAGGTGACCAGGACGTCCCCGGCCACCAGGAAGCCCGCGCCGGCCACCTCGCCGCCGACGGCGAGGATCTGGGCCACGGCGGGCGGCATTCCCGCTCCCGGGGTGTGGCCGCCGTCCGGCCCCCCGGCGGGATCCGGCCCCCCGGCAGTGCTGTCCACCCGGGTCAGCCCGCGCTGCCGTCCGGGCCCGGACGGGCGGCGGCGGACGCCTTCCATGCCACGGTCACGTTCAAGTGGCATCCGGCACCGGTCTTGGTGATCACGGCCCCGGCCTCGAACGCGAGGTCGACACCGAATCCGACGACGATCTCGTCGGGCCGCGCCTTGCGCAGTTGCTCGAGCGTGGCGCGGACCGTCTCCGTGATCGGAACCAGAGCCTCTTGCAGCGTCTCCGGCAGGTCGTGGATGGCTTCGCTGAGGCGACCGGCCTTCACCGGCCCCTCCAACGCCTCCGATCCGGCCGGGGCCTCGATCAGAAGACTGCCCCCACCGTCCAAGGGAATCCGAGCCAGAGGTGCCACAACTCCTCCTCCACCCGCACGTGTAGGGCTGAGGCCGCTCATGGCCGCGAACGGGACGGCGATGGCGTCGGGGGCCGGCGGCACATGCGATCGACCGATCGACGCGCGCACGAGCCCGCTGCCGGGTCCTGACCATCATCGTCAGAACCGGCCGCGTGCCGCATCCCGGGCTGCGCCGTACGGGGCCGAATGCCCGTCAGGGCCGAGGCTGCGGTTCGTGGTGCCTGCGGAAGTAGGTCCAGCTGGTCTCGTTGGGTTCGGTCCACTTCTCCGGGGCGTGCGCGTACTCGGGGTGGTGTGCGGCGATGTGGGCACGGGTGCGTTCCGGCACCTGCGCGTAGGAGGCGAGCTTGCGGCCCCGGCAGTGGAAGGTGAGGCCGCCCGGGCTCTGGCCCTGTTCCATCCAGGGGAGCCACGGGGACATCCGCATCCAGGACATGGTGCACGGGACACCGGGCTCGTCGGTGGTCAGCACCGAGCGCGGCGCGAAGAACTGGAAGAGCTCCAGCGCCCTGTACGTGTCGTCGGCGGAGTTCAGCGGGTACTCGGCGACCGGCAGGGGCGAGGGGTAGGCGAGCGGGATCTCCAGGCTGAAGCAGACCTGGTCCCCGAGCTCGGTCAAGGGGACGGGGAACGGCCGCAGCCGCAGGTTGGCCGGATCGTTCCAGATGTGGATCACCGGCTTGCCCTCCCAGGTGTCCAGGATCTCCCGGGTCTGCGGATCCAGGTAGAACGCGGCCTCCCTGGTGAGCAGTTGGAAGCCACCGGTCTCCGGGTCCTCGACGAGGCGGGCGACGTTGACGCCTTCGAAGCCGAAGAGGCGCCGGTACGGCTGGTCCGGGGCCCAGGAGTGGACGTCCCCGGACCACCAGAAGGTCACCTCGGCGCCGTCGAGCGAGGCGCGGGTGCGGGCGAACGCGTTCAGGAGCTCAGCGGGTGTCATGCCGCGTACTGTGCGCGGTCGCCCGCCGGCTCGGCAAGCTCCCCGGCGGCGTCCCGGCCGACATGCGGATGCCAGGTTGACGCTGCGGCCCGCACCGGCAACGGTGACCCACATGGGGAACGAACGCCGACTGCTCACACTGCTCGTCTGCCTGGTGCTCGGCATCGGGCTGACCGCAGCCGTGCTGGGCGCTGCCCGGGTGGCGAGCCCGGACGGGACGCCGCATTCCGGGATGAACTCCCGTGACTACGTGGACATACAGGACGTACCGGCCGGACCCCGCGAACCGTCGGCCGGGCCCGGTGCCTCGACGGGCACCGTGACGGTGGACTGCGGACGCAACGAGGAGCGCCACTACAACGAGGACAACCTGGTGGTGTCGCCGGGACTGCGCTCGGGCGCCCACCACACCCACGCGTACGTGGGGAACCTGTCCACGGACGCGATGTCGACAGACGCCTCCCTGGCCGCCGCCGCGACCAGCTGCCGCGGCGGCGACCGGTCCACGTACTACTGGCCCGTCCTGCGCCGGCTGGACCGGGCGGGCAGCCACCCGCACGAGAGCTCCGCCGGGCACGGCAACTCGGGCGAGATCCTGCCCGAGGCGGCGGTCTCCGTGGAGTTCCGCGGCAGCCCGGTGGGCCAGGTCGTGCCGATGCCGCGCTTCCTGCGCGCGATGACCGGCGACGCGGTGGCGTACACCGCCGCGAGCGACGCCGACGTCCGGGCCCGCTGGGGCTGTTCCGGCTCCCCCGACCGGTTCACCACGCGCTACCCGCGCTGCCCCGCCGGCGAACGCCTCACCCGTACGCTCGTCTTCCCCAGCTGCTGGAACGGACTGGACACCGAGAGCCCGGGCCACCGGTCGCACCTGGCCTTCCCCGCGGCCAACGGCGTCTGCCCGCAGGGCACCTTCGCCGTGCCGCAGCTGCGCATCTCCCTCGCGTACGAGGTGCCGCCGGGCGTGCCGGTCGCCGTCGACTCCTTCCCCGAGCAGCGGCACAGCCCGAAGACGGACCACGCGATGTTCGTGGACGCCATGACGGACGGGCAGATGGCCGCGGTCGTCGACTGCCTCAACGAGGGGCTCGGCTGCCGCACGTGAGAGCCACCCCGTCGAAGTGACGGGGGTCACATGAACCAGGCCCCGGCGGCAGGCGTGTTCTGTCCGCACCAGATGGGCGAGGAAGACGGAGAGGGTGAGATGGCCGGACCACTGTGGCCCCGCACGCGGCGGGGCTCGACCGACGAGGCTTTGATCAGGTCGGTCTACGAGGAGCACGGCCACGCCCTGCTCGCCTACGCCACCCGGCTGACCGGCGACCGGGCCACGGCCGAGGACGTCGTCCAGGAGACCCTCATCCGGGCCTGGCGGCATTCCGAGGTCCTGGTCAACGGAAAGGGTTCGGTGCGCGGCTGGCTGCTGACGGTGGCCCGCAACATCATCACCGACCGCTACCGGGCCAAGGCCGCCCGCCCCGCGGAGGTTTCCGGGGCCGCAGCCACTCCCCCGGTCGAGCTGGACCACGCCGATTCCGTGGTGGACACGATGACCGTGCTGGGTGCGCTCGACCAGCTGTCCCCGGAGCACCGGGACGTGCTGAAGGAGTTGTACTACCGCCAGCTCAGCGTGGCCGAGGCGGCCGACAGCCTCGGCATCCCGGCGGGCACGGTCAAATCACGCGCGCACTACGCGCTCAAGGCGCTGCGCGAGGTGTTCCGACAAGGCAGTACCAAGGAGGGCAATCGAATGGGCAGGCCGCCCCAGCAGCCCGCCGGACTGCGTGAGGTGGTGGCATGAACCGGCAGCGGCACGAGGAGGAACTGCTCGGCCCGTACGTTCTCGGCGTCTTGGAGGCGGAGGACGTCCGCCGGGTCGAAGAGCACATGAGCGGCTGCGTGCAATGCCGTGAGGAGGTGGCCGCGTTGCGCGAGATGGAAGCGGCATTGGGCGAGGTGCCTGCGGAGGCCTTCCTCGACGGACCGCCGCAGGGCGGTGATCTGCTGCTCCAGCGCACACTGCGGCAGATGCGCAACGAGGCGGCGGGCGAGCGGCGCCGACGGTGGAGCGTCGCGGGACTGGCCGCGGCGGCCTCGCTGGCCGCCGTGTTCTGGGCCGGGGCGCAGCTGGGCTCCGCGGACGGCGGGCCGGTCGCCCAGCCGCTGCCGCCCTCGCCGACGGTCACGGCGCAGCCGTCACCGCCGGTGGCGGGTACGAAGGTGGCCTCGGCGACCGACCCGGGCACCAACGCGCGGATGACCGTGCAGGTCACGCCCGCCGCCAAGTGGGTACGGGTGCACGCGGCCGTGGCGGGGATCGCGCCGGGCGAGCGCTGCGTACTGATCGTCGTCGGGAAGGACGGCAAGCGCACCTCCGCGGGCAGCTGGGTCGTCGGCAGCCAGAACGGCGAGGGCAAGGGCGCCTCGCTGGACGGCTCTGCGGCGGTGGATCCGGCCAACGTCAAGGAGGTCGTGGTCGAGAACGAATCGGGCAGGCGGTTCGTGTCCGTGCCCATGCCGGTGTAATCCGGCGGCCCCCCAACAAGGGGAGACGAGGGGAGACGAGGGGAGGGGAGCCCGGGCGGCCGAGTGACGGCCGCCCGGGCTCCTCGCCGTACGCAGCCGCCGGGAAACCGTTTCTCCTCGTCGGCCCCGGTGGGCACACTGAACCCATGCCCCGCTCAGTCGAACGCCTGCTCGCCGACCTCGATCCCCTCCCGTACGCCGACCGGCTGCGGCTGCTCGCCACCACCGCCCGGGACCTCGCCCGCAGTGGCGAACTGCCCGGCGTACTGGCCGACCTGGCCGGCCGGGGCCGGTACGAGCGGCGGCTGGCCGCGCTGGCGGCCCTGGCGGGGCGCCAGACCGAGTACCTGGCGCAGCGGCTCGCCGACCCGGACCCGGTGGTGCGGTCCTTCGCCCACCGGGCCGTGCGCACGCTGCCCGTGCCGGACGCGGCGATCGAGGCGGCGTACGACGACGCCTCCGCCGAGATCCGCCGCGAGCTGACGCAAGCCGTGTTCCGGGGTTCCCGCCGGGCGCTCGCGCAGCGGCTGACGCCCGTCATGCGGACCCAGTGGGGCGACGGCGAGGCCGCCTCCCTGCTCCCTGCCTGCGGGCCGGAGTTCGTCTCCCGGCTGCTGCCGGAACTGGCCCACGCCGTCACCCACTGGTCCCGGCTGGGGCGCTGCCATCCCGGCCCGGTGCTGGACCAGGCGGCGAGCGAACTGGCGGAGCTGCCGGAGGGCCTGCGCGCGAGCTGGTGGGAACGTCAGGCTCCGGGTCTGGCCGCGGCCCTGCCCGCCGACCCGGAGCGCGTGCTCGGCCTCCTGGAGCAGTACGGGCCGGGCCGGCTGCCCCGGCCCCTGGCGGACCGGGCCGGCGATCTGATCGCCGCGGACGCCGAGCGGTTCGTGTGCTGGCTGACCGCCCCCGACCGGGCGGACGGGTACCAGGAGCACCTCCTTCCGCCGTCCCGTCTGCGGCAGCTCGTCCGCGCCGATCCGCCGTCCCTGCCCGCCCTCGGCCGCCGCTGGGCGGGGCGTCCCGCGTACCTGGCCGCGCTGTTGAAGGCGCTGCCTCCGGGCCGGCGCTCGGCGTTCCACGACGCGGCCACCGAGCACGTCCCCGCCCCGGACGGGACGGTCCCCGACGAGGTGCTGGCCGTGCTCCCGCGCGAGCGCCGCCAGGCCGTGGCGCGGCGCCACGCCGACCGCGCACGCCGGGAGGCGTGGGCGCCCGACCGGCTCCTCGAAGTGGTCGCGCACCTTCCGGTCGACGAGGCCCGGCCGGAACTCCTCGCCGGGACGCGGAGCTCCGACGCCGACACCCGTCGGGTGGCCTGGGCCCGGCTCGTCGAGAACGCGGTCCACGCGCGCGATGCCGAAGCGCTGGGCGAAGTACTCGAACTGATGGCGCGGCGGCTGCGCAACGACCGCGACCCCGTGCGCTCGTCCGCGCTGACGGCGCTGGCCCGGGTACCGGTGCCACTGCTGACCGCCGAGGCGTCGGTCGCCTGCCTGGACCGGATCGCCGTGGACGCCGTCGGGGCACGCGACTGCTCCGGTTCGACGTACTGGGCCCTGGAGCGCCTGGTGTTCGCGGTTCTGGGGGACCCGGCTCCCCCTTCCGCGCTGCTCGACTGGGCGCTGCGCACCCTCCACGAGCTCATCATGCGGACCGGCCGCCTCGTACACGCCCCGTACGGGAGCGCGCTGCCGCCCGGCCGGGCGCAGCAGATCCTCGAAGTCCTGCTTCCCTGGCTCGACGTACGCGCGGCCAAGGGTGAGTACGAGCCGCTGCTCGGGCTCGCGAGCCACCTGGGAGACCGCGGCCACCGCATGCCGGAGCTCCAGCGAAGGCTCGAAGAGGCCCGGCAGCGGTGCACCGACGCGTTGTTCCCGCAGTTCGCCCGGATCTGGCTCGCGGACCAGGCGACGCGCGGCGAGCGGGTGGCCGTGCTGCTGGAGCAGGAGCCGTCGGCGGTCGCCCTGGAGCCCGTACTGGACGTGCTGTCGGCGCACCGCACCGATCTGCTGGACTCGGTGCTCGCCGCGCGGCCGCCGTACGGCCGGTTCCTGCGCGAGGGGTCCGTACGGCCGCTCCCCCGGTTCGGCCGGGCGGACCGGTGGGTGCCCCGCCAGCAGGAGGAGGCGGCCTGGCTGGCCGAGGTCGCCGTCGGCGACGAATCCATGGCGCTGCACCAGCGGGCGGACGTCCTCGGCGGCGCGGCGCGGATACCCGACCACGGGCTGGAACTCGTACGACGGCACGCGCGCTCGGCGGAGACCCGGCTCGCGGAGACCGCGCTGGCCGCAGCGGCCCGGACGGTGGAGCCGGCGCTGGTCCTGCCCGAACTGCTGGCGCACGCGGGCGACGACCACGCCCGGGTCGCGGTGTACGCCGCCGGGCGGGCCGCGGCGGGGACCTCGCCGACCCGGCTCGCGGAGCTGCTGGACGGGCTGTTGGCCGCGCCCTCGGGCGTCAAGGTGACCAGCCGCAAGGAGGCTGCCCGGCTGACCGCGCGGTTCCTGCCGCCCCGCCGGGCCGCGGCGCTGCTGGGGCGCATCGCCGGCGACGCCGACAGCCATCCCGACGTGGTGACCGCCGTCGTGGGCCTCGCGGTCGGACTCCTGGGGACCGGGGAGGTCTGGCCCCTGCTGGAGACGGCCGCGGCGACCGGAACGCAGGAGGCCGGGGCGGTGATCGCGGGTACCCCGGCGCTCTGGGTGGCGCCGCAGCACCGGCCGCGCTTCGCCCGGCTGGTGGCGCTGCTCGCCGCCTCGCCGCACCGCTCAGTGGCCGGTCAGGCCATCGCGGAGCTGCCGGACTGGATCGCCTACGCGCCGGAGGCCGCGGACCCCGTACGGCTGGCGGTCTGCGACCTGTCGCCGAACCCCGGCTGGAAGGCCGCGGCGACGGCGCTGGAGAAGATCGCCGGTTCGGGGCTGCCGCACCCCGTCGGCGGCGGCGAACCCGGGAGCCAGTTCTACCGCACCGTGGACGAGCTGTTGGCCGTCGTACGGTCCGGTGACGACCCGGAGGCGGAGGCCGAGCGCGATCTGCCGGCCCTCCAAAGGGTGCGGTTCCTGAGCCAGATCGTCTCGGCGGAGCACCGGGAGCTGCGCGCGGCCCTGGTGCGGCAGCTCGCCGGTGAACCTGCCCTGGCCACGGCCCGCGTGGCGCTGCTGCGGCGTTCGGTCGACCTGCGCGCGGACCTGCCGGAGCTGCGGGCGGCCCTGGACGCCCTCGTGGCGGCCCATGAGGGCCGGCCCGGGCTGGCCGCGTCGACGGCGGGCTCGCTGCGTGACGGGAACTGGCACGGTGACCGGGTCGGGGACCCCGCCGTGGTGCTGGAGGCCGTGCGCGGCCTCGCGGCGGACGGCGCCCCGGTTCCGGGGATGTTCGCCGTCGCGCTCACCTCGGCGATGGGCAGGCGTTGCGGCTGGCCCGTCCAGTGGCGCGCGCTGTTGCGGGAGCTGAGGCGGCATGCGCAGCCGGAGGTACGGGACGCGGCACTGGTGGCCACCACGCACCGCGAATGACCGGCGGCCGGAGGCCGGAAGGCCCGCGTCCCCATCCGGACCGATCATCACATTGCGGTCCATGACATCCTGTGACGTCACAACTCGCCGGACGGGATCGGCGGACGTCCGGGGAATATGGGGAAGGTCGATGAGGCTCTGCTTCCTGGTGGAGGAGCACTACCGCCACGACGGCATGCCGAACGAGGTGATCCGGCAGCTCACCGCATGGGGACACCAGGTGGACGTGGTGCGGCCGGGCGGCTCGTTGCTGCGGATGACCGAGGTCGTGGCCTCGGGCACGCACGACGCCTGGGTGCTCAAGACGGTTTCGGGCGGGCCGGGGCTGACCCTGCTCGAGGCCGCGGCCGCGGCCGGGATGACCACGGTCAACGACGCCCGCTCGATCCGGGGCGTCCGCGACAAGGCACTGGCCGCCGCCATCGGCCGGACCCGGGGGCTTCCGATGCCCCCGACGTACGCCGTGGCGCAGCCCGAACTGCTGCGGGAGATACCGGCGGCGGAGTACCCGCTCGTCGTCAAGCCCGCGGACGGCAGCTCCGGGCGGGCCGTGCACCTGGTGTCCTCGCCCGCGGAGCTCGAGGGGGTCCTCGCCGGGCTGGCGGACGAGCACATGCTCATCGCCCAGCCGTACGTGCCCAACTCGGGCACCGACATCAAGGTGTACGCGGTCGGCGGGGAGCTGTTCGCCACCGAGCGCTGCTCGCCCCTGCACCCGGATCCGGCGGTGCGGGAGCGGCGCGTACCGCTGTCGGCCGAGGTGGCGGCGATCGCCGCGCAGGTGGGGGCGGTCTACGGGCTCGACCTGTACGGGGTCGACGTGCTGCTGGGGCCGGACGGGCCCGTGGTGGTGGACGTGAACGACTTCCCGAGCTTCCGTCAGGTCCCGGACGCGGCGGCCCGGGTGGCCCGGGCCGTACTGGGGCTGGCGCGGACGGGCAGCCCGGCGGCAGCGGCGGCAGCCGTGTGCCGGCCGCGGGCGCCGCACGCACTGCCCGTCCCGATCCCGGTGCAGGGGTCTCCCGTACAGGCGTCCGCGGTGCAGGCACCCCAGGTGCAGGCCCCCGCGCGGGCCGGCGAGGCCGTCCTGTGAGGGTCTGCCTGGTCACGCCGGAGCCCGGCCATCCACTGCTGGCCGCCGCGGCGGCGCTGCTCGAAGCCGCCGGGCACCGGGTGGAGTCGCTGCATCCGGGTGCGGTGGGCGAAGCCCCCGCGGACCTGGCCGACGTATACCTGCTGAAGTCGAGGACACCGCAGGGGCTGGACTTCGCGCGGGAACTGGAGCGGCGCGGGGCCCCGGTGCTGAACTCCGCGGCGGCGACCGCGCTCTGCCAGGACCGCGCCCGGATGGCGGAGCTCGCCCTGCGCGCCGGTCTGCCGTTCGCGGGCACCCGTACGTACGACTCCCTCGCGGCCTGGGCCGCGGGTGAGCCGCTCGGCGCCTCGCCCCTGGTGGTCAAGAGCCGGCACAGCCGCAGGCACGACCTGGTCGCCCGGGTCGACGACCGGGCCCGGCTGCGCGAGCTGGCGGCCGCCTGGCCGCAGGAACCCGTCGTGGTCCAGGAGTTCGCGCCCAACAGCGGCTGGGACCACAAGCTGTGGGCGGTCGGGGACCGGGTCTTCGCCGCCCTGCGGCGCTCCGAGCTCGCACCGCAGGGCCGGGGTCCGACCCGGCCGCTCGCCCTGACCGAACTCCCGCCCGGCTGGGCGGACCTGGTCCGCAGGACCGGCGAGGTGTTCGCGCTCGACGTCTACGGGGTCGACCTCATCGACACCGGCGACGGCACCCCGCTCATCGTGGACGTCAACGCCTTCCCCGGCATCCGGGGCCAGGCCGGCGCACCGGAGGCGCTGGCGTCGCTGGCCCTGGCCCGGGCCGCCCGCCGGCACGGCTGCTAAGGGCTGTCCCGTAATCCCCGGCGGGCGCACGACGCCGGCTGCGGCACCTCACCGCCTTGTCGGAACGCCCGGTTACACCCGGTATGAGGACACTCCTCCGCCTCGCGATGCACCGCATCCGACGCCGCGCGCCGATCCACCAGGGATTACCGGACAGCCCCTTAGGGCGGCGCACCGCTCCCGCCGGCCGATCGGCGGCGGCCTCCCGCCGGACGGAGCCGCAGTTGCCCTCGCTGCCGCCGCTGCGGCCGCAGCGGATTCCCGGGCGGGCGGGGGAATCCGCCCCGTCGTGGTGTGTCGGCGGGCCGGGGGTGCGGCGGGCGCCGTGAGGATCGGCGGATGGGCGTCGTACTGCCGGTCTTCTTCGCGCTGTTCGCGGCGTTCAGCAATGCGCTGGCCACCGTGCTGCAGCGGCGTGCCGCGCTCACCGTGCCGCAGAGCAGGGGTTTCCGGTTCGGCCTGATCCTCGATCTGCTGAAGCGGCCCGTGTGGATCGCCGGGATCCTGGCCGTGATCGCGGCCGGGGTGGGGCAGGCCGTGGCGCTGGCCACCGGCGCGCTGGTCCTCGTACAGCCGCTGTTCGTACTGGAGCTGCCGCTCGCGCTGCTCATCGCCTCGCTGGTGGCCCGGCGGCGGCTGCCGGGTGCCCTGTGGCTGGCCGTGGCGGGGGTGGTGGCCGGGCTCGGGGTGGCGCTGGCCGCGGCCTCCCCCACCGGGAACCGGACGCACGTCCCGATCGACCGGTGGATCCCCGCCCTCGCCGTGTGCGCAGCCGTCGTCGCGGCCCTGGCGGTGGCCGGGCTGCGCAGGCCGCCGGGGCGCGCCCGGGCCGGCTGCCTCGGGGCGGCCACCGCCGTCTGCTACGCGCTGACGGCCGCCCTGATGAAGCACTCCGTGTACGTCCTGACCGAGGGCGGCATCGGGGCGTTCCTGACCACGTGGCAGACCTACGCCTTCGGAGCGACCGGCATCTGCGCCCTGCTGCTGCTCGAACACGCCATGCAGGGCGGGCCGCTGGTCGCCTCGCAGCCCGCGCTGACCCTGGGCGATGCGGGCATCAGCGTCGCGCTGGGCGTGGTCCTGTACGAGGAACACCTGCGGGCGGGGTGGTGGGTGCTCCCCCAACTGCTGGGCGTGGCGCTGATCTGTGCGGGGGTCTTCGCCCTCGCTCGGGCCGGTACGGGTGCTCCCTGACGCCGACGGCGGGTGCGGGATAGCGTTCCGGGCAGTCGACTGGAGGGCGGTTCCCGTGCGCGCGGTGGTGTTCGAGCAGTTCGGGCGGCCGGCCGAGGTCCGCGAGGTGCCCGATCCGAGTCCCTCCCCGGGCGGGGTCGTGGTGCGCGTCGAGGCGACGGGGCTGTGCCGCAGCGACTGGCACGGGTGGATGGGGCACGATCCGGACGTCGTGCTGCCGCACGTGCCCGGGCACGAACTCGCAGGTGTGGTGGAGGCGGTGGGCTCCACGATTCTGCCGATGGAGCGGGTGATCGGCTGGGAGTTGGAGATCCTCGGCAGCCACGGCATGGCCGCCCACGCGTACCCGCCGATGATGGAGCTGGTCCGGTCCGGGGCGCTGCGGCCCGACCTGCTGGTCACCTCCACGATCACGCTCGACGCGGCCCCGGCCGCCCTCGCGGCGATGGGCACGGCGCCCGGGCGCGGGGTGACCCTCATCCGGCCGGGAGCATCTGCGCAGGTCTGAGCTACGATCACCGCGCACTGACCAGATCGTGTTCCACGAGGTGGCCGGTGGGCGTCAGCCCTCACGGCAGGGTGTCGACGTCCATGACCGCGCTGCTGGCCGGCGGCCTGCTGCCCGGCGGTTGTTCCGGCGGTGCGTCCCCGGCTCCGGAGAAGTCCGGTTCGCCGACGCCGAGCGCAAGCCACTCGGCCGTGGGCTCGCCCTCGCCCACCACTGCGGCGCCGACGCCCACGCCCGCGGCCGCCTCCGCGGAGCCGGACGAGACCCCGGACCCGGCGGCCGCCCCCGGCGCCCGGCCGAAGGCCACCACCCCGCGCACCCCATCGATCCCGCAGAACCCGAACCGCGGGCCCCATCCGCCCCCGGCGCCGCCCCGGCCCACCCTGACGCCCGACTGGACGCCGTGGAAGCCCGACCCGGACGACCCGTCGATCCCGACGTCCACCATCCCGGCGCTGCCCTGGTAGGGCTTGGTCAGGGAGTGCCCTCCTCCAGCCCGGTGACCTCTCGGACGTGGCGCAGGCTGGGCTCCAGCAGGACCGCGTGGAGCTGCTGGAAGACCTGGCGGGCGGCCACCGCGTTCCAGCCGGCCGGCAGGAGTTCGGTCGGCAGGCCCGGATCGAGGTACGGCAGGCGGCGCCACTGCGTGAGCAGCGGCACGTAGTGGCGGAACGCCTCGGCCGGGCCGAGCTCCCCCTCCGCCGCGAGGCGCTCGGCGACGGGGGCGTAGGTGTCGGTGAAGGCCGCGTACTGCGTCTGGATCGCCGGGAAGTCCCACCACTCGCTCACCGTCTGCGCCAGGTCGCTGAAGGCCGCGTAGTCGGCGGCGAACAGGTGCACGTACTCGCTGAGCCCGAGCCGCACGAGCATGCCGCGGGCGTCTTCGAGCAGCCGCCCCGGGGCCAGCCACACGCCCGGGGCGATGTTGCCGAAGCCGAGCCAGGTCAGCCGGGTGCGCAGCTGGTAGCGGTGGGAGCGCTCGGACTCCGGTACGGAGAACACCGCCATGGCCCAGCCGTCCGCCAGGTCGGCGGGTTCGAGGCTGGCGAAGATGCGGCGGTCGCCCTCGTCGAAGACGGGGTGCACGGCCGGGCTGAGCCGGTAGCCGGTGGCACCCCGGCGTTCCGGTTCGAGGACGCCGCGCTTCTTGAGCCGCGAGATCGCCGACCGCACCGCCGGGCCGTCAACGTCCAGCTCGCCCATCAGCGTGATCAGGTCCGCGATGGAGATCCAGCCGCCGAGGCGGCGCAGGAACGCTCCGTAGACCGTGTTGATCAACGAGCTGGGCCTGAGGGGACTGTCCGACATGATCACCTTCCGTTGTACGCGGTCGCGATCATATCGAGCCCGCCCCGGGCCTGACGGGGACTACTGCGGCAGCGGCGCCTCCGCATACGCGCCGGAGAGCAGGTGTCCCGCCCCCGGGGCCACCGCGGGCAGGTCGAGGGCGCGCAGCATCTGGTGGGCGGTGCACACGGCCGCCGACACCACCGGCTTGCCCAGGAGCTGTTCGGCCTCCTCGATGGCGCCCAGGGAGGGCATCTGCACGCAGGCGGAGAGCACGACCGCGTCGGCGTCCGCGTACTCCAGCGCGCGGGCGAGGCCGGGCAGCCTGGCCGGGTCGTGGGCGGCCACGTCGAGGTTGTCCGGGATTTCGAGGGCCTCGTAGTCGAGGACCTCGATGCCCTCATGGGTGAGGTAGTCCACGACGGTCCGCGTGAGCGGGCGCATGTACGGGGCGAGCAGGGCGATCTTGCGGGCGCCGATGGTGTGCAGTCCGTGGACGAGGGCGCCCGCGCTGGTGACGACGGGTGCGGGGGCGCCGTTCTCGACCGTACGGGTGTGCAGCCGCTGCTCCGAGGTGCGGTGGTAGCCGAGGCCCATGCTCATGATCGCCACGAGGCAGGCGTAGCCGAGCACGTCGACGCGGGCGTCGGACAGTTCCACGGCGCAGCGGTCGGAGTCGGCGTCCATGGCCTTGAGCTGTTCCGGCGTCACATGGGTCATGCGCATCCGGCTGGAGTGGAAGGTGAACCTCTCGTCGGGCACGACCGCCTGGCGGGCGCGCAGGATGGCGGGGACCTCGGTCTCCATGGTCACGTTCGAGCTCGGCACGATCTGGCCGATGCGGTAGGTGCGGGGCGGCACGGGCACTCCTCGGTGGTACGGGGCGGGGAGGGGCGGGTCAGCGGGCGTCGACGACGGGGTTGGCCAGGGTGCCGATGCGCTCGACGGTCGCCTCGACCGTGTCACCCGGAACCAGGAACTCCGGCGGCACCATGCCGGCGCCGACGCCGGAGGGCGATCCCGTGGCGATGACGTCGCCGGGCTCCAGGGTCACGCCGGAGCTGATGTCGGCGATGAGGCGGGCGATCGGGAACAGCATGTGCCGCGTGTTCGACTTCTGCTTGGTGACGCCGTTGACGCGCAGCGAGAGGTCCAGGGCCATGGGGTCGGGGATCTCGTCCGCGGTGACCACCACCGGGCCGAAGGGCGCGTACGAGTCCTGCCCCTTGGAGAAGAACCACTGGCCGGAGCGTCGCTGGTCGCGGGCGCTGATGTCGTTCACGATGCTGTAGCCGAAGATGTGGTCGTACGCGTCCTCCTCGCTCACCCGGAACGCGGTGCGGCCGATGACGACGGCCAGCTCGCACTCCCAGTCGAGCTGCTGGGTGAGGTCGCCGTTGTGCAGGATCGGCGCGCCGGGGCCGGTGACGGCGGTGGCGGGCTTGCTGAACAGCACGGGGCGGGGCGGGAGTTCCTTGTCGGTGTCCAGGCTGCGGCTGGATTCCTCGACGTGCTCGACGTAGTTGAGGCCCACCCCGATGATCTTGCCGGGGCGCAGCGGGGCGGCCGGGGTGACGTCTTCGAGCCGGTGGACGGCCCCGGCCGGGCGGGCGGCGGGATCGGCGTCGAGGAGGCGCCGGGCGGCTTCCCGGGCTGCGGGTCCGGCCTGGACGAAGGAGAGCAGGTCGTGCGGGAGGTCCACGCCGGCGTGGCCGGCCAGGACGGCGAGGTCGAGGACGAGGCCGTCGGCCTCGGCGCCGAGGCGCGGCGCGCCGTCGCCGGCGCCGGTGGTGAAGGTGAGCAGACGCATGGTGGGGCTCCTCGGGGTCAGGCGGTGGCGATCGGGGCGGCAGCCGGCACGGGCTGGTGGCCGTCGTTGTCCGGGTACGCCTCTTCGCGGTGGAAGCCGAGCGAGCGCATCACGGGGAAGTCGTTGAAGGAGAACAGGCAGGCGTCCTCGGCGGGATCGAGGTTGTGGTGCTCGTGCCAGGCCCAGGAGGGGACGCAGAAGATGTCGCCCTGGCGCCACTCGAAGCGCTGCCCGGCGATGACCGAGACCCCGTGCCCCTTGGCCGCCGTGTAGATCACCGAGCCGGTGTGCCGGTGGGCGCGGGTGGCCTGCCCGGGGCGCAGCAGCTGCATGTGGGCGCCCATCGTGGGCATCACCGGGCCGCCCGTGACCGGGTTGGTGTACTCGGCGATGACCCCGTCGTAGGGGGAGCCCTCGCTCGCCTTGGCCAGGCCCAGCAGGGCCTCGTACGTCGGCTCCCAGGGGTAGGCGAGCAGCGGCGAGTAGGGCCTGCTCCACCGCTCCGAGCCGTACGGGAGCAGGTTCGCGCTGTACTGGAGCACGGAGGAGTTGACCACCTTCCCGGGCGTCTGGTGGAGCTCGGGGTGGACTTCGTAGAACCCGGCGTCGAGGGCGTTGACGAGCGGGATGTCGAGTCCGTCCTGCCAGATGACGGGGGCGTCCTCGGCGTCGTTGCCGTGCTCGTGCCAGGTGCCGTTGGGGGTGATCGCGAAATCGCGCGGGCCGACCTTCAGTTTCTGGCCGTCGACGATGGTCCAGGCGCCGGTGCCCTCGTGGACGAAGCGCAGCGCGGCGGCCTGGTGGCGGTGGGCTGTCATGGCCTCGCCCGGTCCCATGATCTGGAGCCCGGTGTAGAGGAGCCCGGCGGCGGCGCTGACGTCCTTGCGGCCGGGGTTGACGAGCATCACGACGCGGCGGCCGGCGTCGTCGGCCTTGACCAGGCCGAGGGCCTTGTGGACGAGGGGCCGCAGCTCCTCGTACCGCCAGAGCACGGGAACGGACCTGGGCTGCGGGTACCAGGGCTCGATGTCGTTGGCGACGGTCCACAGGGCTCCGGCGTCCAGGGCGTCGAGTTCGCCGTAGTACGCGGTGAGTTCGGGGGTGTCGGAGACCCGGGCGCGGCCGAGCATGGTGTCGTCCTGCTCGATGGTCATGCGTCCTCCTCAGCGGTGGTGGTCAGGGGACCCGCGGGCGGCGCGGTGAAGCTCACCGGCAGGCGGGGGCGGTTGTCGACTTCGAGGCGGAAGATGTCGAAGCGGTTGTAGTGGCCGGTGATGTCGTGCATCTGCTTGGGCTGGATGCACCGGCCGAGGTCGATCTCGCCGTAGACGATGCCCTCGTCGTCGACGAGGGGTTCGGTGACCGGGCGGCCGTCGGGGCCGAAGATCCCGGACAGGGCGCTGCGGGGCCGCTGGAACAGGGCGCGAAGGTCCTCGTCGTCCCCGGCGAGCAGGTCGACGATCTCCGGGGAGACGGTGGAGCAGGCGACGACGGAGAAGACCTTGCCCTCGAAGCTGTGGGCGGCGGTGCGGACGGCGATGGCTTCGGCCATGTCGTAGTCGGCCGGGGCCACGGGCAGGGCGATGTAGCAGGAGGCGTGGACCAGTTCGCCCTGCGCGAGGAGCGTGAAGCGGGCCAGCGTGTTGGTGTTCTCGCCGCAGGCGAGGGCGCCGAGCGGGCCGACGGGGGTGGGGTGGACGCGCAGCGAGCTGCCGTCGCCCCCGGTCCACGTGAGCTTCTCGGCCCAGGTGGGCACCAGCTTGCGGTGCACACCGAGGAGTGCGCCGTCGGGTCCGATGGTGAGCAGGGTGTTGTAGAGGACGCCGAGGCTGTGCGCGGCGCGCTCGTTGACGCCGATGACGAGGACGACCCCGTACTGGCGGGCCGCCGCGCGCAGGGTGTCGACGTACGGGCCGGGGATGTCGACCGAGGCGCGCTGCAGGCGCTCGAACCAGGGCGAGCCCTGGACCGGGTTCATCGTCCAGTTCCAGTACGGGTAGCCGGGGACGAACACCTCGGGGAAGACGACGAGTTCGGCGCCGTTGGCGGCCGCCTCGGCGATCAGCGCGACCGCCTTGTCGACGGTGGCCGCGGGGTCCAGGTAGACGGGCGAGGCCTGGACGGCCGCCGCCGTGAAGCGGGGCAGGTGGTGCAGGGGCGGGCGGTTCGGGGGCAGGGTCTCCATCGGGGTCTCCTCAGTTGGCCGGCGCGGCGGCGGCGAGGCGCGGCAGCCAGCGCTGGTGCACCGGCGCGGCGGGCTGCCGCAGCAGCTCCAGGCGCGGCGGGACCCGGTCGGTGCGGGCGGCGGGCGGTCTGCCGCTGCCCGCCTTCCAGGAGGGCGCCCACGGGGCGGCGGGCCCGTGGTAGCCCTGGGCGGCCGCGGCGTGCAGGGTCCAGAGCGGGTCGTGCAGCTGGGCGCGGCCCACCCCGCAGAGGTCGGCCCGGCCGGCCAGGATGATCGAGTTCACGTCGTCGTACGTGGAGATCGCGCCCACGGCGATGGTGGGGACGCCGGTGGCGTTGCGGATCAGGTCGGCGTACGGGGTCTGGTAACTGCGGCCGTAGCGGGGCCGCTCGTGGGCCACCACCTCGCCGGTGGAGACGTCGATCCCGTCGGCGCCGGCCTCGGCGAGGGCGCGGGCGATGGCCACGGCGTCGTCCTCGCTCAGGCCGCCCTCGGCCCAGTCGGCCGCGGAGATCCGGACGAGCAGGGCCTTGCCTGCGGGCCACACCGCCCGTACGGCGTCCAGCACTTCCAGCGGGAAGCGCAACCGCCCGGCGAGGCCGCCGCCGTACGCGTCGGTGCGCAGGTTGGTCAGCGGCGAGAGGAACCCGGACAGCAACTGGCCGTGTCCGTACTGGAGTTCCAGCACGTCGAAGCCTGCCCGGTCGGCTCGCCGGGCCGCGCGGACGAAGTCCCGTACGAGGACGTCCATATCGGCCCGGGTCGCCTCGCGCGGGACCGGGCTGCGCTCGTCCCAGGCCACGGCGGACGCGGCGACCGGCGGACCGTCCCCGGTACCGGCTCGGCGGCCGGCATGGGTGAGCTGGATGCCGAGGCAGGTGTCGGACTGACCGTGGACGAAGTCGGTGATCCGCCGCCAGGCGGCTTCCTGTTCGTCGGTGTAGAGGCCCGGGCAGCCGGGGGTGTCCCGGCCTTCGGCGCTGACGGCGGTCATCCCGGCGAGCACCAGGCCGGAGCCGCCGAGCGCCCGGGTGCTGAGGTGGACGAGGTCGAAGTCCCCCGGAATGCCGTCGCGGGCCGTGCCGAGGGCGGTGGGCGGCACCACGACCCGGTTGCGCAGGAGCAGCCCGCCGAGCGGGAAGGGACGGAACATCGGGGGCACGGGAGCGGAGGAGTTGACGGCGGTGGTGAACTCCTCGTCGCGCACGCGCAGGTTGTCGTAGGTGACGCGGCGACTGCGGGTCAGCAGGTTGAAGGCGAACTGGGGCGGTTCCTGGCCCGTGTAGCGGCCGATGTTCTCGAACCACTCGAGGCTGGCCTGGGCGGCGCGCTGGGTCGATTCCACGACCGGGCGGCGCTCGCCCTCGTACGCGGCGAGCGCGCCGGGCACGTCCGGGTGCTCGTGCAGGCAGGCCGCCAGGGCGAGGGCGTCCTCCATGGCCAGCTTGGTGCCGGAGCCGATGGAGAAGTGGGCCGTGTGGGCGGCGTCCCCGAGGAGGACGACGTTCTCGTGCCGCCAGGTGCGGTTGCGCACCGTGGTGAAGCGAAGCCACTTGGAGTTGTTGGGCAGGAGCCGGTGCCCGTCCAGATGGCCGGCGAGTATCTCCTCGCAGCGGCGGATGCTGTCCGTGTCGCTGGTGCCGGGCGGGTGGTCGCGGTCCGCGAACTCCGCGAAGCCCGCACGCCGCCAGGCGGCCTCGTCCATCTCCACGATGAACGTGGAGCGCGTGGAGTCGTAGGGGTAGGCGTGCACCTGGAGGGTGCCGAAGTCCCGCTCCTCGACGAGGAAGGTGAAGGCCTCGAAGACCTTGTCCGTGCCGAGCCACATGTAGCGGCCGGAGCGTTCGTCCAGGTCGGGCCCGAAGGTGTCCGCGTAGGCGGCGCGGGTGGCCGACCGTACGCCGTCGCAGGCGACGACGAGGTCGTACGTGGCAGCCAGCTCGGCGGCGGGCGGGGCCTGCGTGCGGTAGCGGACGTCCACCGTGAGGGCGGCGCAGCGCTCCTGGAGGATCCGCAGCAGCTGCCGGCGGCCGAGGGCGGCGAAGCCGTGGCCGCCGGAGGTGAGGGTCCGGCGTCGGTAGGTCACGTCGATGTCGCTCCAGCGGGCGAACTCGGCCGACATGGCCGCATAGATCTCGGGGTCGGCCTGCGCGATGCCGTCGAGGGTCTCGTCGGAGAAGACGACCCCGAAACCGAACGTGTCGTCGGGGGCGTTGCGCTCCCAGACGGTGACGTCCCAGTGGGGGGAGAGCTGCTTGGCCAAGGCTGCGAAGTACAGCCCGCCGGGCCCTCCTCCGATGACTGCTACGCGCACGGCGTACCTCCTCGTGGTTCCGGAACAACATATGGTGCAGATTTAGCGACCGTCAACAATGCTCAATATCTCTCGTGAGGAGTTCCGGTGCCTGCGGGCCCGACTTCGTCAGCACCTCGCGTACGTCGGCGGGCCAGGGCGTGGTCCCGGTGGCGCGGGAGGCGGAGTGGGCGATGACCATCCGCCCGGCGGCGGCCTCCACGTCCCCCTCGCCGTGGACCGTGAACACGTAGTGCAGCGAGCTGGCGCCGACCTTGGCGACGCTCAGCTCGACGCGCACGGCCTCGCCGAACCAGAGCCGGGCGCGGTAGTCGGCCTCGAAGTGGACGCGCGGGGTGCTGCCGAAGAGGTGGGCCAGGCCCAGGCGGCGCAGCAGCACGGCCTCGGCCGCCTCGACCCACCGCACCACGGTGGAGTGGTGGTAGTGCCCGGCGGCGTCGGTGTCGGGCCATTCGACGCGGCGCTCGATGACCACGCTGGGCAGGTGCGGAACGAGGGCCTCGGGGCAGCCCGCGGCGCAGCCGCCGTCGGCCCCGGTCCCGGCTTCGACCGGGACCGGGGCGGGGGCCGGGGCCGGGGCCGGTGCCGGGACCGGGGCTGCGGCGGCCTGGGCGGCTTGGGCGGCTTGGGCGGCTTGGGCGGCGCCGTGATCCGGCAGCCGGGCGGCGGAGCGGGCCCATTCGCGCAGTTCGCCGCGCTGGAGCTTCCCGTTGCCGGTGCGCGGAAGCCGTGCGACGAACTCGACGGCACGCGGGTACTTGTACGGGGCGATGGCCCCCTTGACGTGGGCCTGCAGCTCACGGACCGTCGCCTCGTCCGCCGGGACACCGGCGGCGAGCACGACGTACGCCTTGACCAGCATGCCGCGCCGGTCGTCGGGGGCGCCGACGACCCCGCATTCCTCGACGTACGGATGGGCGGCGAGGGCCTTCTCGACCTCCGGGCCCGCGATGTTGTAGCCGGAGGAGACGATCATGTCGTCGCTGCGGGCCACGTACCAGAAATAGCCGTCGGCATCGCGGACGTAGGTGTCGCCGGTGATGTTCCAGCCGTTCCTGACGTACGCCGTCTGGCGCGGATCTGCGAGATAGCGGCAGCCGGTGGGTCCGGTGACCGCCAGCAGGCCGGGCTGCCCGTCGGGGACTGGGTCGCCGTTCCGGTCCACCACGGCGGCGCGGTAGCCGGGTACGGGCCGGCCCGTGGCACCGGGCCGGATGTCCCCGTCGGCCGCGGAGATGAAGACGTGCAGCATCTCGGTGGCGCCGATGCCGTCGATGATGCGCAGTCCGGTGGCGGCGTGGAACTCCTCCCACACGGCGGCGGGCAGCGCCTCTCCGGCGGACACGCAGCGGCGCAGCCCGGCCAGTTGGCCCACAGCGCCGGCGGCCATGATCGCGCGGTAGGCGGTGGGCGCGGTGAACAGGACGGTCACGCCGTGCTGGGCGACGAGGTCCGCCAGCTGCTGCGGCCCCGCCTGCTCGATCAGCAGGGTCGCGGCCCCGACGTGCAGCGGGAAGACCACGAGCCCGCCGAGGCCGAAGGTGAAGGCCAGCGGCGGCGTACCCGTGAAGACGTCGTCGGGGCGGGGTTTCAGCACGTGCCGGGAGAAGGTGTCGGCATTGGCGAGCACGTCGCGGTGGAAGTGCAGGGTCGCCTTGGGGCGCCCGGTCGTACCGGAGGTGAAGGCGATCAGCGCCACATCGTCCGCGGCGGTGGGGACGGTGGCGAACACGCCGCTCTTGGCCGCGCAGCGCGCGGTCAGGTCCATGACCCCGGGGCCGCCGTAGGCGAGAACCGGCAGTTCGGCGGGGCCTTGGCCGGCGGCCGCGGCGAGCTCGTCGACATAGCGGTGGTCGCACACGGCGACGGTGGGGCGGCTGATCTCGCAGAGCTCGGCGAGCTCGGCGGCGCGCAGCAGCGGCATCGTCGTGACGGCGACGCCGCCGGCCTTGAGGACGCCGAACCAGGCGGCGACGAGCCAGGGATTGTTGGGGGCGCGCAGCAGAACGCGGTTGCCGGGAACGAGGCCGAAGTCCTCGGTGAGGACCTGGGCGACCTGGTTGGCGCGCTGCTGGAGTTCGCCGTAGGTCCAGCGCTCGGTCGGGGTCAGCAGACAGGTGCGGTCGGGGCCCCAGCGCTCGACGGGTTCGTCGAGCAGGCGTCCGGCGCAGTTGAGGCGGTCGGGGTAGGCCAACTCCGGGAGATCGAAGTGGAGTTCGGGCCAGAGGGGGAAGGCCGGCAGCCGGTCCCTGCAGAAGGGGTCGGCGTGGGCGGAAGGGGAGAGCTCCATGGGGCGGCACCTCAATCAGGGAGCAGCGGGGGAGATGCGGAGCAAGTTATCTCGACAATTTTGCGTCCGTCAACATTGCTCGATATTTCGGTGACCGCGGGGCGGCTTCCGGACCGCCCGCGCACCGCTTCAGGCGGCCGGCGCGACCGGCAGGCACACCCGCACAGAAGTTCCGAACTCACCGGCCACGAACGAGAGTTCGCCGCCCGCCTCGGTCGCGAGCAGCTGGACGATCAGCAGCCCGCGGCCACTTTCGGCATCCAGGTCGACCTCGGCGGCGGGATGGCACAGCCGGGGCAGCCGGGCCCCCTGGTCGGCGACCTCCAGTCGCAGCCATCCCCCGCCGAAGGCCACCCCGACCCGCATCCGCCCGGTGGCAGTGGCGGCATGCAGGACGACGTTCCCGGCGAGTTCGCTGACGGCCAGCAGCAGAACGTCCACCGCCTCGGCGGCGATGCGCCAGTCCTCCAGCACGGCCCGGACGCGGGCCCGCACCACCGGGACGGCGACCGCGCTCGGCTCGAGCGCCCAGTGGGCGAAGCTGCGGACCCGGGCCGGGGCCGGAGCCGGAGCCCGGGCCGGGGCCGGAGCCGAGGCGCCGGCGGGCTGCGCAGGGACGGCGGCGACCGAGGCGGCCCCGGCAGGAAGGGTGGCGGTGGTGAACATGACGTACTCCCGGAGGGGGAATGCGACGCCGCCGTGAGTGTCTCGTGTAACTACCGGGGAACTCAGGTGCCCGATGGGCTTGTGGTCAGCGGAAACGCGTCGCTAGAGTCGTGATTACACGTGTAACACGCTATGCCTCCCCGGTGCCCCGCGCAAGCATTTCGGACAAACGTTACGAAGCCTGGGCCGCCCGCACCGGGACCCGCCGGCCTCCGAGGCCGCACACCGAATGGGATGAGCCGTAAATGACGCAGTCTCCCCCGGCCGAGTTCGACATCGCCGACATGACCTGGCCGCCCCCGCCGTTCCAGCAGCCCGTACCGCCCGTGACCGGCGCGGACGGCATACGCCGCTTCGACGGGATCACGTACGCGACCACCCCCGGCTACCGCCCCCGCCTCCTGGACGTACAACTCCCCGCGGGCGAAGGCCCCTTCCCGGCGGTCGTCTGGATCCACGGGGGCGGCTGGCTGGACGGCGACCGCCGCTACCCGCCGCCGACCGTGCCCGCCGCCCTGCTGCACGGCGCGGTCCTCGGCGCAGGGCTCGCGCTCGTCTCCGTCGACTACCGGCACAGCCTCGAGGCCCCGTTCCCCGCGCAGCTGCACGACGTCAAGGCAGCGATCCGCTACGTCCGGCGCTTCGCCGCCCCCCTCGGCATCGACCCGGACCGGATCGGCGTCTGGGGCGAGTCGGCGGGCGGTCACCTGGCCGCGCTGGCCGGCCTCGTCCGCCCCGGCAGCACGGACACCGGAACGCTGGCGGCGCTGGAGGGGGCCCACGGCGTCGGCTCCGGTGACACCGGTGTCCTGGCCGTCGTCGACTGGTACGGGGTCTCCGACCTGGTCTCCCTGGCCGGCCACCCGCTGCCGATGCCGACCGGCGCCGAATTCCCCAACCCCTACGAAGCCCTGCTCGGCGTTCCGGTGGCCGAGCAGGCGGAGCCGGCCCGGGTGGCGAGCCCGGTCACGTACGCCGTCGCGGGCTCGAACCCGCCGCCGTTCCTGCTGGTGCACGGGACCCGCGACGGGCTCGTCCCGTACAGCCAGAGCGAGGCCCTCGCCGAGGCGCTGACGGGCGCGGGAGGCGAGGTGGCGCTGCAGCCCGTGGAGGGCGCCGACCACATCTTCCTCGGCTCCCCCGACATCCCCGCGATCGTCGCGGAGAGCGTCGCGTTCCTGGCCCGGCACCTGGGTGCGGGGGCCTGAACCCCGCCCCGTCCCGGACACACCGCTTTGCAGACCGGTCCCACCGTGGGGGCGCGGCCCGGCCGCGCCCCCACGCGTACGTCGAAAGGCAGCCATGACCCGGCACACACTCACTTCGGCCCGCCCCACCGCGGCCCCGCCTAAGGCGGCGGACCTGCGCCGCCGCCCCGGCACCCTGCTGCTGGCCGTGCTGCTGCTCGGCCTGACCGCAGCACTGGCCCTCACCGTCCGTACGGACGTCGCGAACCCGCCGTTCCAGGGCGCGGACGACCGGTGGCTGCGCTGGATGGGCGGCCCGCACGACGGTCTCCCTGCGGCCCCCGCGGCCGTCCTCGACTGGTTCGGCGGCCCGCTGGGCGTCGTCGTGCCGCTCGGGATGCTGGTCTTCCTGCTCGTCCGCAGGCGCTGGACTTCGGCGGGCTTCCTGCTCGGGGTCTACCTCGT
This sequence comes from Streptomyces sp. NPDC032745, assembly GCF_055579465.1. Taxonomy (NCBI): domain Bacteria; kingdom Bacillati; phylum Actinomycetota; class Actinomycetes; order Kitasatosporales; family Streptomycetaceae; genus Streptomyces; species Streptomyces sp. NPDC032745. The sequence goes on from NZ_JBVING010000002.1 coordinate 122,106, forward strand.
GGGCAGCATGCTGGTGGTCCAGGGGCTCAAGCACCTGGTGGACCGCCCCCGCCCGGCGCACCCGCTGGTCCGCGTCGACCACGGTTCCTTCCCGTCGGGGCACGCGGCGGGGGCGGCACTGCTCGTCGTGCTGGTCGGCGTCCTGCTGGTCCCTGCGGCCCGGCGAAGGGCCTGGTGGGCCGGTGGCGCGGTGTTCACCCTGGCCATGATGTGGAGCCGCACCTGGTTCCATGCCCACTGGCTCAGCGACACGGTGGCGGGTGCGGCGGCCGGCGCGGGGGCGGCACTGCTGGCGTGGTGGGCCTTCACCCCCGCCCTCGCCCGGGAGCACGACCGACGGCAGCGATCGGCCCCCGCGCGATCGGCCTAGTCCGAGGCGCGGCCTTCTCCCGCCATGAACCGCCAGACCAGGGCGTGGCCCAGGACGATCAGTCCGATCAGCATCAGGGCTTCGGCCTGGATGGGGCGCAGGCCGATGTGGCGGGCGAGTTCGGGGAAGGCGCCGACGACGGCGATCAGGACGTAGAGCAGTGCGGCGCCGGCCTGCTGCCAGGCGACGAAGTGGTCACCGCGGGAGCGGGCCAGCAGCCGCAGGGTGCACACGCAGCCGACCACGGCGAGGGCGATGAAGGCCACCCGCCAGATCTGTGGTTGCTCGGTGCCGCCGACCTGCGCGAAGAGGCCCATCAGGGCGGGCAGCAGGAAGGAGAGGTAGATCCCGCCGACGACGCGCCGCAGGGCAGGGTCGCGCATCCAGTCCGAGTGGCTCTGGACGACGTTCCACCACAGGCCGACCAGGGTGAAGCAGGTGGCGGAGAAGAGGGCGTAGAACGTGCTGACATCCATGGACGACAAGGATGGCAGCCGGCCCGGGCGCGATGGGCGCCACACGCCCTGCGGCCGCTCCGCCCCCGCCGGGACGGCCCAGTCGGCCACTTGTGCATCCTGCTCGGCCGACGTCCTGCGCTGCCTGCACCCGGGGCCGGTCGTGTGTCGTCCCGCAGGGCATCGGACCCTGCTGCCGAGCACGGGTGACGTGGCGTGCGCCCGCGACGACTCCCGGCCCGGTCCGGCCACCACCGGTCGAGCGGTTCCTCAGGAGGTCTCGCGGTGGACGAGGAGGGCCTCGATAGCAGGGAGCGGGGGCGTCTTCCCCGTCTCGATCAGCTCGTGGAGGGCGTCGGCGACGCCGGCTGCCGACGGCAGGTCCAGGCGGACCGTCGTGAGGGGCGGCTGCTGGAGGGAGGCGAGGACCAGGTCGTCGGAGCCGACGATCGCGACCTCGTCCGGTACGGCGATGCCCTCGGCCCGCAGGGCGTGCAGGAGCAGCGCCGCGTACTCGTCGTTGTACGCGAAGACGGCGTCCAGGCCCAGGCTCGGCCAGCGCCGGGCGAGGTCGATCGCGGACTCCCTGGTGTACGCGAGCTCGACGGGGGTCACCGTCGCCATGTGCCGGGCCGCGACCGACTCGGCCCCGGCGAGGCGCGGGCCGGCGAGGGTGCCGAGGCCGCGTTCCCGGGGCATGACCACGCCGATCCTGCTCCGGCCCCGGGCGATGAGGTGCTCGGCCGCGGTGGCGCCGATGTCCGCGTGGTCGAAGCCGATGGTGTGGACGCCCTCCACCGGGCGGGCGGCGAAGGCCAGCAGGCCGCGCACGCCGGCGCGGCTCAGCAGCTCGGCGGCCTGGGCGGTGAAGCGGTCGCCGTCGAGGGCGATGACGGCCGCCGGGCGCAGTTCGGCCCAGGCCCGGGCGGCGTCGAGGGGGTCGGCGAAGCGGCCCGCGTGCAGGACGGCCGTGTAGCCGTGGCGGTCGAGCTCGCTGTGGAGGTCGTCGACCCAGTCGCTGACGAGGCGGCCGATCGCGGAGACCGAGGCGGGCATCAGGACGAGGTTGCTGCGGCCGGCCCGCAGGGACCGGGCTGCGGCGTGCGGTACGTAACCGAGCTGCCGGGCGGCGTCGAGCACCCGCGTACGGGTGCCCTCGCTGACGCGGTGGCCGGGGGTGTCGTTCAGGACGAACGACACGGTGGCGCGTGACACCCCGGCCAGCCGGGCCACGTCGGCGCTGGTGATCGACACGGGCGACGCAGGGGTGCTCGTCTCCCTGGGCTCCTTGGGCATGGTCCTCGGTGCTCCCTTGGGTCGGCCTACACCTCTCCCCTCAGGTTACACGAGTTAGATCATTGGCCCCTGCGGGTTTCGTGCAGGCGGCGCGAGGGCCCTGCGAGATCGTCGAGGGCGGTGACGACGGAGTCGAAGCGCATCGTGGTCCGCGACTGCGCGCCGTACCGGTGCCACTGCGGCATGCCGGGGTGGTTGGGGTCGCCGGTGCGGACGAAGGCGATCCAGGCCCGGTGCATGGTCTGCGCGAGGCCGTCGCGGACGGCGGGGGCGAGCCCGGCGAGGAAGGGTGCGTGCGACCACTGCTCGAAGTTGTCGAATACGAAGGGGAGTTCGAGGCAGTGCGCGGCGCCGAGCCGGCCCTCGTACGCGGGGGTGGGGAGGTCGAACTGGTAGGCCCAGACGGGGTGCTCCGAACCGGCCCTGGCCTCGGCCAGGGCGACGGAGGGAACCCGGAAGAGCTCGTCCGTGATCAGGTCCATGAGGACGCCGGCCGGACCGGCGCCGGGGCGGGCCGTCTCGTACGCGGCGTAGACCTCGGGGGCGGCCTCGGCCCCGAAGGTCTCCGCGATCCGGTCGGTCACCTGTTCCCGGGTGGCGGTCGCGTACCCCTCGTCGAGGCCGAAGCCGAAGTTGGCCTCCTCGCGGGTCCAGCCGATCATGACGTCGATGCAGGCCGCGGCCCCGTGCAGCAGAGCCTGCGCCGGATGGCGCTCGAGCGTTTCCCCGTCGACGACGGGCAGGAACGGCGTCGGCCAGTAGCCCCACCGCATCGTGCGGGCGAACAGACCGCCGGCCGCGCCGATCAGGGCCGGCCAGGGCAGTGCGCGCAGCTCCTGCGCGGTCTTGGCACCGGCCAGCTCCCGATAGGCCTCGGTGCGTTCCCGGTACGCGCCGGGGCCGGGGAGGTCGAGCCCGAACGGCGGGCTCTGCAGGATCACCCGGCGGATCAGGCCGGCGGCCTGCGGGTGGCCTGCGAGGGCCGCGGTGGAGACGGCGCCGCCGGACTGGCCGGCGACGGTGATGTGGTCGGGGTCGCCGCCGAAGGAGGCGATGTTCGCCTTCACCCACTGCAGGGCGGCGAGCTGGTCGGAGAGCCAGGGGTTGGCCACCTCGTCGCTCTCGTCGCCACCCTCCGGGGGGAGGTAACCGAGCGGTCCGATGCGGTAGTTGATGCCGACGAACACCAGGTCGCCGTCCCGCGCGAAGGTCTCGCCGCCGTAGCCGGGCAGCGAGCCCGATCCGGAGACGAAGCCGCCGCCGTGGATCCACACCAGTACCGGACGGCGGGCGTCGTCCGCCGCGGGCGTCCAGACGTTGAGGGTGAGGCAGTCCTCGCCGAAGGGCGGTGACCCGTGGCCGCCGAGGACCGGGTCGCCGCCTTCGACGTACATCTGCGGGGCGCTGGGGCCGTCGGCGCTCGCGTCGCGCGTGCCGCTCCAGCCGGGATGCGGCCGGGCGGGCCGCCAGCGCAGATCGCCGACGGGGGGTGCGGCGTACGGGACCGCCCGGAAGACGGAGAGCCCGTCTTCGATCGCGCCGCGCAGTCGGCCTGCGGGCAGGTCGACCACGGGGGGCGGGGTGCGGTTCTCGGTGTGTGCCATGGGGGCCCTTCCTTCGTCGCTCCGGGGGCCGGCGGCGCGGTGGACGCACGCCGGCCCCGAACACGAGAATATGGCGCCGATTGGACGACCGTCAATGATTCTCGATATGTCGTTGGCCTGCGACTCCTGCGACTCCTGCGACCCTCACAGCCACAGGCTGTCGGCCGCGACCCGCTCGGCCTCGATCCGCAGCAGCGGCGCGAACGCCCTCCACAGCAGCATGACGCTGCCGGCGCCGGCCAGCGCCCCGGCGAAGGTGTCACTGAGCCACTGCGCGTGCAGCCAGGTCCGGCTGCCCATCATGGCGAGGACGTACAGCGCCGCGAACAGCCACCACCAGCGGCGCGCCCGCGGGGGGAACACCAGGACGGCGGCCACGAACACCAGCGTCACGGCACTGAACACCTGGCCGGAGGGGAACGAGCCGTCATTGACCAGGACCCACGGATGCGGCGGGCGGGGCCGGTCGACGAGCTGCTTGAGCGGGAGCACCAGGAGGACGTTCGCCACGACGCCGGCAGCGAAGGCGAACAGCCCCGACCGCCAGCGCCCGTAGACGCAGAGGCAGCCGATCAGACCGAGCGGCAGAACCATGCCGAGCGGGCCGCCGAGCCGGTCGAAGACGGTGGCGAGGCCGGTGAGGGCGTCGGCCCGCGAGCCGTTCATCGATGCGGCCCAGCTGTCGTCGAGCCCCTGGAAGACGGGGCGTTCGCCGACCGAGACCAGGAGGCCGATCAGCAGCGACCCGAGCAGGAGGACGGCCCCGACGGCGACCGCATGGCGGGGCGGGGCCGCCGGGAGGTGGTGCCGGGGAGCGGGGATCAGGGGCGGGGATGCGCGGTGCCCGGACCGGGGCACGGCGGAGGAACGTGGCATGACAGGCCTTTCACGGTGATCTCCCCAGGCGGTGGGGGCACGCGGAGAGCAGGCACAAGTGGTGGAGGACTTCACGGGGCCGAAGGCCGGGGAGAGCCGGGGGCCCGGGACCGGGGACGCCGGCCGCGGGCTCTTGCGGTGAGCGGCGACTGAAGTCGTCGCGATGCGGCACGGAGTATTGCGGATGCGTGACCACCGCCACAAGCGCAAGAGGGATTCCGGACACAACACCCCTGCTCAGTGGCCTTGAGGTGATGGTTACACGTCCTCGCAGAGTTACCCATCGGTCGGTCACGATCCGCACATCGCCACGTCACAACCTCTAGCGACGCCCAGAAATGGGTGCTACACAGTGTCCAAGCGCCGAAGGTGACACGTGTAACAACATCATGTGAACCGCAGTCGCCCGCCGAGCCTTCCCCAGGCGGCAGCACCTCGCCGCAGCCCCCGCACGGTGCACCCCTCTCCCCCACGGGCCCCCGCGCCGAGCCTCCCCACCCTCTTCTCGCCCCGTCCCCCGAGGAGTCGTCATGGCCCAGAACGAACTGATCGATTCGCCCGCCCCTGCGGATCCCGAACCTCCCCGCCAGCGCGCGCTCCTGCCCCTGCTGCTGGTCGCGAACTCCGCCCTCATGGCGGTCTACATGGGCGTCGGTTCGATCCTGCTGCCCACCCAGGTCGCGGCGATCGACCCCGACGACAAGGTCGCCGTACTCGGTGTGATCGGCGGGATCAGCGCGGTCTTCGCGACCGCCTTCAACCCGATCGCCGGCGCCCTCTCCGACCGCAGCGGCCGTCGCAACCCGTGGATCCTCGGCGGCGCCTTCGGCTCGCTCGCCGCCCTGGCGTTCCTCGGTTACGCGACCATCGCACTGCTCGTCGGCATCGGCTGGTGCCTCGTACAGGCGACCATGAACGTCTACCAGGCCGCGGTCACCGCGATCGTCCCCGACCGGGTGCCCGTCGCCCGGCGCGGTACGGCGTCCGCGCTGGTCGGGCTGGGCCTGCCGATCGGCGGCACGGTCGGGGTGCTGATCGCCTCCGCGACCGCGGAGCACCTGCGCACCGGGTACCTGGTCTTCGGCGCGATCGTCGCCGCCTCCGCACTGCTGCTCACCCTCCTGTGCCGGGATGTCCCGCGCACCGGTCCTGCCCCGGCCGCCGTCCCCAAGCGGGCCCAACTCGCCGCGTTCCTTTCGGCGTTGGCGAACCACGACTTCCGGTGGGCGTTCATCGGCCGGGCCCTGATGGTCCTCGGCTACTTCTCGGTCGTCGGCTACCAGCTGTACATCCTGGACGACCACATCAGCCTGCCCGCCGGGCTGACCCCGCCCGCAGCGATGGCGGTCCTCACCCCCGTGTCGATGGTCGCGATGGCCGTCTCGACCGTGGTGGGCGGGATGCTGTCCGACCGGTGGGACCGCCGCAAGGTGTTCGTCGGCGTCTCGGCCGCCCTCGCCGGGCTCGTCATGGTGGTCCCGGTGGTCAGCCCCACCTGGACCGGCATGCTCGTCTTCAGCGCGCTCAACGGGCTCGCGTTCGGCTGCTTCATGGCCGTCGACACCGCGCTGGTCACCCTGGTCCTGCCCCGGGCCGAGGACGCCGCCCGCGATATGGGCGTCCTCAACATCGCGAACGCCGGGCCGCAGATCATCGCCCCGTTCGTCGCCTCGGCCGTGGTGACCGCCCTCGGCGGATACACCCCGCTCTTCCTCGTCGGCGGAGCCCTCTCGCTGATCGGCGCACTCGCCATCCTCCCGATCCGCAGCGTGCGCTGATCCCCGGGCCGCCGCTGCCGCATCGCGGCGGCCCGGCTCGAACTCCGGCGGGCGCATGCCGAGGGTCGTGCGCCCGCCGGTCCTGCACCACACCCTCCTCGCACCACCCGTACCGCACCCTCGCCTCCCTTCCCTCCCTTTTCAAGGAGTTCCCTGTGAGACGCAAGCGAGTTCTGCCGCCGGCCGTGTTCATCGTGTGCACCGCAGCCCTCGCGGGTACGGCGCCCGCGGTCGCCTCGCCGCAGACCGCGCCCGCAGCGAGTACGGCGGCGCCCGCGGCCCCGCTGCGGATCCTGCTCACGAACGACGACGGCTACAACGCGCCCGGCATCCGCAAGGCGTTCGAGCGGCTGACCGCCGCCGGGCACGACGTCACCATCGTCGCCCCGCTCACCAACCAGAGCGGCACCGGCACGAAGATGATGAGCGCCCCGACCATCGCGGTGAAACACCCCGAGCCGAAGGTGTGGGCCGTGGACGGCACACCCGGCGACTCCGTCGCCTTCGGCCTCTCCGAGGTCTTCGCGGGACGCGCCCCCGACCTGGTGGTCTCCGGCACCAACTTCGGCCCGAACCTGGCCGGTCTCGCCACCCACTCCGGTACGGTCGGCGGCGCCGTCGCCGCCCTCGAGAGCGGCGTCCCGGCGATCGCGCTGAGCACCGGCGGCCTGGCCGTTCCCGATCCGACCGCCACCGTCAACGCGATGGGCCCCACCGTCGACTTCGCGGTGAAGCTGATCGACCGGCTGCGCAGCCGGGCAGGGTCGGGGCCGCTGCTGCCGAAGGGCGTCGGTCTGAACGTCAACCACCCGATCGTCGGCGCGGACGGCAAGGGCACCGCGGCCGGTGTGGCGGCGACCTTCCAGGACCCGCAGGCCCCGCTCCAGGCGGACTTCACCGATTCCGGGGACGGCACCTGGAAGGTGACCGTACAGGTCCGCCAGCAGCCGGCCGCCAAGGGCGGTGACGTGGAGGCGGTGAGCGCCGGCAAGATCGCCGTGAGCCCGATGAGCGCCGACTGGAACACCGGGCCGGCCGACTTCGCGGTCACCTCGGCCCTCATCGCCGGGCTCCGCCCATGAGGCGACCGCGTACGGCACGGTCGCTGCTCGCTGCCGCCTGCGCGCTGGCGGCCCTGCTGACCCCGGCGCTCCCGGCAGCGGCGGCCACGGCGGCTTCGTCCGGCGGGTCTGCGCGCCCGCAGGCCATCGTCGCGCAGGGCGTGCTGCGCGGGCAGGACCATGACGGCGACGGCGCCGGCGCCCAGGAGTTCCTCGGCGTCCCCTACGCCGCTCCCCCGGTCGGGGACGCGCGGCTGCGCGCGCCGCAGCAGCCACGCCGGTGGACCGGGGTCCGGGAGGCGGTCCGACAGGCCCCGGCGTGCCTGCAGTTCTCGCCGTTCGGGCTGAGTGATCCGCAGGCCGTCAGCGAGGACTGCCTGTACCTCGACGTGTACCGGCCCCGCACGGCCCGTGCCGGAGCCCGGCTACCGGTGATCGTGTGGATGCACGGGGGTGCGTACAGCCAGGGCACGGGCACGCAGTTCGGCGGCCGTACCATGGCCGATCTCACCGGCAGTGTCGTGGTCAGCATCAACTACCGGCTGGGGCAGCTCGGTTATCTCGGGCTGCCCGAGCTCGCCGGGGAGAATGCGCAGCGCTCCGGCTCCTTCGGGCTGATGGACCAGATGGCGGCGCTGCGCTGGACCCGGGAGAACATCGCGGCGTTCGGCGGCAACCCCGGCAACGTCACGGTCTCCGGGCAGTCGGCGGGCAGCGGTTCCGTCTGCGCGCTGCTGGCTGCGCCGTCGGCGGCCGGGCTGTTCCACCGGGCGGTGCTGCAGAGCGGGCCGTGCACGCTGCTGCGTCCGCCGGACGGCGCGCGGGCCGAGGCGCAGGCGCGGGCCTTCGCCACGGCCGCGGGGTGTACGGATCCGGCGGCGCTGGCCGGTTGCCTGCGGGCGGCTTCCGGGGCGGCGCTGGTCGAGGCGGCCCGTACGGTGCCCACCTCGGGTCCCGCGTCCGGTGACGGGCTGCTGCCGGTCGATCCGGCGACGGCCATCGGGAGCGGGGACTGGAACAAGGTGCCGGTGCTGATCGGGAGCACCCGGTCCGAGGCGCGCCTGTTCGTGGCGCTGACCCAGCCGTACCTGACGCAGGAGCAGTACACCGCGCAGGTCCTGGCGGGGTACGGGGCGGCCGGTCCGGAGGTGCTCGCCCGGTATCCCGTGTCGGCGTACGGGTCCCCGTACCTGGCGCTTTCGGCGGTCACGACGGACTCGACGTTCGCCTGCCAGACGGCGTGGACGGCGCAGCTGTTCGCCTCGCAAGTACCCACGTATTTCTATGAGTTCGATGATCCGAACTCGCCGACGCTGGCCGGGGCGCAGGTGCCCGGTCTCGACGAGTCGAATGCGCACAGTGCGGAGCTGGCCTATCTGCACGACTTCACCATGGGCGACCGGCCGCTGACCCCGGAGCAGGTCGCGCTCGCGACACGGATGAAGCGCTACTGGGGTGCGTTCGCGCGCCACGGCGTCCCGGCGGTGCCCGGGCAGACGGCGTGGCCGGCGACCGGGGCCACCGGCACGGTGCTCACCCTCAACCCCGCGGCGACGCGGACCGGTACCTCGTTCGGGTCGGACCACCAGTGCGCGTTCTGGCGGACGCAGCCGCCCCGGCCGGTGTAGTCCGGGCGAGCGCAGTGGTACGGGGGCGGCCGCGGCCCGGGATCCCGACGATCCCGGTGCCGCGGCCGCGCCGTGCCGCTCAGGTCAGGCGCTCGTGCTGCGGGACCTGCGGCGGCGCAGGGTGAAAGTGCCCGCCGCGAGGGCGACGAGGACGGCCCCGACGGTCAGCAGCCAGGCCGGGATGCCGCCGACGGTGAGCAGTTCCCCGGTGTAGATCACCTTGCGGTACGGGGTGTCGGCGGCGGTGGCGCGCAGCTCGTGGTCGCCGTCGATGCGGCCCGGCTCCGGGAACTCCTGGTCGATCGCCGTCAGGAACGCCGGCTTGCCGCCGGTGAGCGTGGCGAGGCCGTCCTCCGGGGTGACCGTGCCGGCGAAGGTGACCTTCGGCTTGGCGCCGCCGATCGGGGAGGCCGGCTCCATGCGGTGGTCGGCCAGGATGTACAGCCCGAGGGACTGCGGGGTCTTGGCCAGCCGGGACAGCCGCATCGGATAGATCAGCCGGTCGCTCTCGAAGCGGATCTTCAGCGGGTCGAGGGTTCCCGTCAGGGTCTTGCCCTGCTGCCGGGGGGCGAGGCGTACGGCGACGTACTCCCACTTCTGGTCGACGTACGGCTTCAGCTCGGCGGCGAGGCCCTCGGGCAGCTTGAAGCCGTTGGCCTCCAGCCAGTTGCGCAGTGCGTCGGGGTCGGTCGCGGTGAGGCGTGCGACGTCGAAGTCGCCGAGCTGTTCACGGCCGACGACTCCGACCGAGGGGTCGCCCGCGCCGGGCGGCCGGGCTCCCACGGAGTCGCCCGTATTGGATGAGAACGGCCAGTCCCGGTCGCGCGGCCAGAAGTAGCTGCGGGTCTTGAACTCGGGCCGGGTCAGCCAGGTCAGCTGCCGGAACATCTCCCCGTCGCCCAGCTCCACCGTGGCCCGCCGGGGTACCGGCATGATCCAGGCCGCTCGCGGGGCGTCCCCGCGGACGACGAACCGCATCACGATCTGTTCCGTACGGCCGTCGAAGCGCACGACGGACGTCTCACGTTCGACGCCGATCCGGGCGTAGCCCTCGGGGATCATCGCTCCGCAGCCGCAGGCGTACGCCGGGCTGATCAGCGATCCCAGCTGCGTCGCGAGCAGGGCCAGCAGCAGGGCGGCAATTCTTCGTTTCATCCACACGGGGTCTCAGACGTGGGCCCCCGTGATCCGGTTCCGGCCATGATCCGGGACTCGGTCCGGGACTCGGTCCGGAGCCCAGGTCCGAAGCCCGGTCCGGGGCTCGCTCCGGGCCCCGCTGCCGCCCCTGGTCACGGGGCCGTTCCGACTGGCGGAACCCCCTGGTCAGGCTGGTTCCCGATCCCCATACTGCTCGCATGAGAGGGACGGACAAGCCGCGCAGCAGCCCCTTGGTGCCCGACGCGGTGGGGGCGGAGATCGCCCGGCACGACTGGGAGACCATCACGTGCGGCTGCGGCCGCAGCGCGGGGCATCTCGTGGACACCTTGTGGGCGGCCGCCGAGGGGCATCCGGCCGCCTTCCGCGCCCTGGAGGGCCACGCCTTCCTGTCCGGGCACCTGCACCCGCCCGCTCCGGCGGTGTGCGGGGTGCTGATGGCCGTCTGGTCGGCGGGCCCGCCACGGCTGGCCACCCGCGAGGCGCTGCTGTGGACGCTGCTGTCCCTGCTCGGCTCCGAGGACGACGGGTCGGCGTACGAGGCCGGGCTGTACGGGCAGTGCGCGGCGTTCGTCCGTGCCGGCCTGCCCTCGCTGCGCCGCGCGGCGGCCGCCGCCGCGGGCTCCGTGTCGGCCGCCTACGTGGACGGCGTCGTGGAGCTGCTCGGTCTGGCTTCCTGACGGTCCTGCCGCGGAACACCGGTGGTAGCGGTGAGGCAGCGCCGCAGCAGCTCCGGAGTTACCTCCTCCAGGGACTGCGCGAAGGTCCGTACGGGCGAGGCCGGCACCTCCAGCAGCGACGGGACCACCAGCACCCCGCACCCGGCGGCCTCCGCGGAGGCCGCCCCGTCGGGCGAGTCCTCCACCGCCACGCAGTCCTGCACCGCGGCGCCGAACCGCTCGGCGGCCGCCCGGTACGGGTCCGGGTGCGGCTTCGTCCGGTCCGTGTCGTCGGCGGACAGGGTGAACGCGAACGGGACATGGGCCAGCGAACCGCCGACGACCGAGTCGACGACCAGCCGCGGCGAGGCGCTGACCAGGGCGAAGGGCACGCCCTCCGCCTCGAGCGCGGTCAGCAGCCGCTGGGCGCCGGGCCGCATCGGCGCCCCGGCCTCCACCCGGCCGAAGAAGTCCGCGGTCAGCGCCTGCGCCACCTCGGACGGGTCTCCCCCTCCGGAGACCCGTACGAGGTGGGCGGCGGTGTCCTCGACGGCGCGCCCGACGACCTCGGGGGCGTCCACGCCGGTGAGTTGGTGGCCGAGGCCCTGCGCGACCTGCTCGGTGGTGCGCCACCACAGCACCTCGGTGTCGACCAGGGTCCCGTCCATGTCGAACAGGACGGCCGCGAGGCCGCTCACGCGGACCGGGCCACGACGAGCACCGGACGCTCGGCCAGGCCGACGGCGGCCCGCGCACCCGGCGCCAGCTCGCCCGCGTCCCGCGAGGGCAGGTCCGCCTTGGCCGAGGTGCCGCCGGGCAGTTCGAGGTGGAGCCGGGTCACCGCGCCGAAGAAGGACGCGGAGACCACGGTGGCCGTGCCCTCGGGGTCGGCGGTCGCGGTGACGTTCTCCGGCCGGACCAGCACCTCCACCTCCCGCGTCGCCGTCGGGACCGGGCCGTCGACGGGCAGCCGGGAGCCGGCCACCTCCACCAGGCCGGAGTCGGTGAGCTGCCCGGGCAGCCGGTTCATCGTGCCGACGAACTCGGCGACGAACGGCGTCGCGGGGCGCTCGTACAGCTCGGCCGGGGCCGCGCACTGCTCGAGGCGGCCGGCGTTCAGGACGGCGACCCGGTCGGCCATCGACAGCGCCTCCTCCTGGTCGTGCGTGACGAACACGGTGGTGATGCCGAGGGAGAGCTGGAGCCGGCGGATCTCGTCGCGCAGGTTGGCCCGTACCTTGGCGTCGAGCGCGGAGAGCGGCTCGTCGAGCAGCAGCACGCGCGGGCGCAGCGCCAGGGCGCGGGCGAGTGCGACGCGCTGCTGCTGGCCACCCGACATCTGGTGCGGGTAGCGGTCCCCGTGGTCCGGCAGGCCGACCAGGTCGAGGAGTTCGGCGGCCCGCTCGCGGCGCTGGGCCGCCCCGACCTTGCGTACGCGCAGGCCGAAGGCCACGTTGTCGCGGGCGCTGAGGTTCGGGAAGAGGCTGTACGACTGGAACACCATCCCGGCGTCGCGCCGGTTGGCCGGTACGCGGGTGATGTCCTCGCCGTCGACCAGTACTTCACCGGAGTCGGGCTGTTCGAAGCCCGCGACCACGCGCAGGGCGGTGGTCTTTCCGCAGCCCGACGGGCCGAGCAGGGCGACGAGTTCGCCCGGCTCGATGGTCAGGTCGAGCCCGTCGAGGGCGACGGTGGAGCCGAACGCCCGCCGCAGGCCGCGGAATTCGACACGTGCGCCCGCGGAGGTCGCGCGTTCGTCAGAGCCCTCGGACTGCCTGGCCGCGGGAAGGGTGGTGGACATGGGGGTCAGGACTCCTTGCGGGAGGTGGGGGACGTACTGGGGGCGGAGGACGCCGTGGCGGGATTGGTCCCGGCCCGCGAGAGGACGAGCAGCAGCAGCCAGGTGATGAGCAGGCTGAGGATGGAGACGGCGACCGACATCCGGGCGTGGGCTCCGGAGATCGTGACGATCCACACGGCGAAGGGCCGGAAGCCCAGCAGGGAGGCGATGGTGAACTCGCCGAGGACCAGGGCCAGTGTGAGGAAGGCGGCTCCGGCGAGCGAGGACCGCAGGTTGGGCAGCAGCACGCGCAGGACCACGTACGGCCAGCTCGCGCCGCAGCTGCGGGCGGCCTCGACCAGTGTCGGCACGTCGATGGCGCGCAGTCCCGCGTCGAGCGAGCGGTAGACGAAGGGCAGCGCCAGCACGGTGTACGCGAGGACCAGGACGACGGGGAACTGCTCGTTCTGCACGGCCAGGAAGGTCTGGTAGAAGGGCGTCCGCGACAGGTGCTCGGGGCCCCAGCGCAGCACGGTGGTGATACCGGTGACCAGGGCGATCGGCGGGACCACCAGCGGCAGCATGCACATCACCTCCACGACCGGGCGCAGCCGGGGCGAGCCGAGCCGTACGGCGACCAGTGCGGGCACGGCGAGCAGCAGCGACAGCGCGATGGTGGCGGCGGCCAGTCCGAGGGAGAGCAGCATGCTCTCGGTGAACCCGTCGGCGGAGAGCAGCTGGGTGTACGCCTCGAAGCTGATGCCCTGGCCGGGCACGTGCACGGTGAAGACGAAGGAGGCGATGAGCGGGACGAGGAAGTACGCGCCCGCCAGCAGGAGCACGGCTGCGCGCCAGACCCGGGGACGGGGGCGGCGGCGCGGCCGGGAGGCCGGGACCTGCTCTGTGGAGCCGGCGGGGGCCGCCCCGGTGTCCGGGGCGGTCGGTGCGGGCGTCGGGGTCATCGCAGCCATCGGGCGCTCCGTCGCTGGAGGGGCAGGTAGACCGCCATGACGAGGCCGGCGATCAGGATCATGTCGAGGCCGAGGGCGAGCGCCACGTTCTCCTGTCCGGTCAGGACGTTGCCGGACAGCGCGTCGGCGATCTTCAGCGTGACCAGCGGTACGGAGCCGCCGACGAGGGCCGCGGCCGTGGCGTGCGCGGCGAACGCGGTGCCGAAGAGCAGCACGAATCCGCCGAGCAGCGAGGGCGCCAAGACGGGCAGTCCGACGTGGCGCCAGAACTGCCATCCGGTGGCCCCGTTGTTCTGGGCGGCTTCGCGCCACTGCGGGCGCAGCCCGTCCAGCGCCGGGGCGATCACGAGCACCATGAGCGGGATCAGGAAGTACAGGTAGACCACGGCGAGGCCGGTGAAGGAGTACAGGCTCCAGCCGAGGCTCGTGAGGTCGGCGAGCTGGGTGACGACTCCGGAGATGCCGACGGTGGCGATGAACGCGAACGCGAGGGGCACGCCGCCGAAGTTGGCGAGGACGCCGGAGGCGGTCAGCGTGGCACTGCGCAGGGTCCGGGACCGGGAGGTGACCACGGCCTGGGCGATCAGGACCCCGAGCACGCCGCCCACGGCCGCGGTGAGGGCGGAGAGCTGCACGCTGCCGATGAGCGAGCCGAGGTAGGGACCCTGGAGCGAGCGCGCGAGGTGCTCGCCGGTCAGCCGGGTGGCGCCGCTCGACGGGTCGGTCCGGGTGACCGCGCCGAAGGCGATGGCGCCGAGCGGGACGCCGAAGCAGAGCCCGGTGAAGACGAGGAGCGGGAGGGCGGCGAGCCAGGTGCGCGGGCCGCGCCGCCGGCGGCGGCTGGTGCTGCCGCCGGCGGTGCCCTCCGAGTGGGAGGCGGGGGTGGAGGGGGACATCAGGAGAGGGCCTTGTCCCACTTCTCGGCGAGGGTGGCCTTGGCCTTGTCCAGCTCCGCGGAGGCGGGGAAGGCCGGGGTGCCCTGGATCTGCGGGAGCTTGGCGGCGGCGTCCTTGTCGACGGTGCCGTCCTGGGTCATGACCGGGAGCAGGACCGGGCGGGCGTGGCCCTTCAGCCACAGGTTCTGGCCCTCGGCGCTGTACAGGTACTCCATCCACAGGCGGGCGGCCGCCGGGTTGGGGGCTTCCTTGTTGATGGCCTGCGAGTAGTACTGGGCGTAGACGCCGTCGGTGGGAACGGCGACCTTCCAGTCGACGCCCTTGCCCTTGAACTGCTCGGCGTAGCCGGCGTTCAGGTAGTCCCAGTCGATGGAGATGGGCGTCTCGCCCTTCTCGACGGTGGCCGGGGTGGACTCGACCGGGATGAAGTTCCCGCTCTTGCGCAGCTGCCCGAAGAAGTCGATGCCGGGCTGGATGTCCGCGAAGGAGCCCTTGTTGGCGAGGGCGGCCGCGTAGACGCCGCCGAAGGCCGAACCGGACTTGGTCGGGTTGCCGTTGAGGGCGACCTTGCCCTTGTACTCGGGCTTCAGCAGGTCCGCGAAGGTCGTCGGGCAGTTCGGGATCTT
Organism: Streptomyces sp. NPDC032745; assembly: GCF_055579465.1. Taxonomy (NCBI): domain Bacteria; kingdom Bacillati; phylum Actinomycetota; class Actinomycetes; order Kitasatosporales; family Streptomycetaceae; genus Streptomyces; species Streptomyces sp. NPDC032745. Next base: position 137,261 of record NZ_JBVING010000002.1, read on the forward strand.
GGCCGCGTCGCAGCCGATGGAGATGTAGCCGCCGTAGTCGTTGTACCAGCGGCCGTCGGCGTCCTTCTGGCCGGCCGGGATCTTGTCCCAGGCGGTGACCTTGTACGGGGCGAACAGGTTCTCGCCGGCTCCGCTGCGCGCGAAGGCGATGCCGAGGTCCATGACGTCGGGGGCGCGCTTCTGGCCCTTGCGGGACTTCACTGCGGCGATCTCGTCGGAGCTGGAGGCGTCCGGGTTCTCGCTGTTGACCTTGATCTTGTACTTGGCCTCGAAGGCCTTGATGATCTCGCCGTAGTTCGCCCAGTCCGGCGGCAGCGCGATGACGTTGAGCTGGCCTTCCTTCTGGGCGGCCGCGACGAGGGCGTCCATGCCGCCGAGGTCGGCGAGCGAGGCGGCGGCGCCCGGCTGGACCTTGGACTTGCCGTCGGCAGCACCGGCGGCCTGGTCCGGAGCGGCGCCACACGCGCTGAGCGTGGTGAGGACGGCGGCGCTGAGCAGTACGGCTGCACCACGGCGGGCGGAGGAACTGAGCACGGTCTCTCCCGGAGACGGGTTCCTGACGGGGGTCTACTTGTCTGAACAAGTTGACCCCAGTTCGCCCGGCCTCCCTGTACGGACGGTGAACGGAGGCTGGACCGCGGGGCACGGCTCGACGAAGAGACGAGAATGACCGAAAGAAGCCGTGACATGAGAGGTGTAATGATCTTCGAGGCCTAGGCCGGCGGGCACTTCGGGATACCGTCGTCGGCAGGTTCGACAGCAAGGGGGCGGCACGGAATGGGCACGGTCCGGTATCTGGAGATCGCCGAGGCACTGCGTACGGCGATCCTGTCCGGCGAGTACGCGGTGGGCGCCCAGCTGCCCTCGGAGAGCGATCTGGCCGCACGCTGGTCCGCCTCGCGCGGGACCGTCCGGCAGGCGGTGGCCACGCTCGCCGCGGAGGGGCTGATCGGTTCCCGGCAGGGCGCCCGGAGGATCGTTCTGCGCCAGGAGCGCCGGCACAGCTTCGGCGAACTGAACAGCTTCGCCCAGTGGGCCGAGGGGCTCGGCCAGGAGGTGTCCAGCCGCTTCCTCTCCCGGACCCGCCGGCCGGCCACCGCCGAGGAGGCGGAGCGGCTCGCGCTCGCGCCGGGCACCGCCATCCTGTACGTGGTGCGGCTGCGGCTCCTCGACGGGGAGCCCACCATGGTGGAGCGGACCGCCTACGCCGACTGGGTCGCGGCCGCGGTCGAGGCGATGGCGGACGACGTCCGCTCGGTGATGGACGCCCTCGCGAACGACTCCGGAATCGTCGCCCACTACGGCGAGCACCTCATCGACGCCCTTCCGGCCGGCAGCGAGGACGCCCGGCTCCTGGAGATCCGGCGCGGGAGCCCGCTGCTGCGCCAGAGGCATGTTTCCGCCACCGCAACCGGCCGCCCGATCGAGTGGACGGACGACCGCTACCGCGCGGGCAGCGTCACGTTCAGTGTGAGCAACTCGGCAGTAGCCACACCCTTGGAGCGCCGTACGGGCGACGGGTGAGCGGTCAGCGGGCCGCCTCGGCGAGCTCCTCGGTGATCGCTCCGGGCAGCCAGTCCGCAACGCGGCCGAATCCGAAACCCAGGCCGGCGGCCCGGCTGTTGTCCAGGGCGTAGGCGCGGTCGAAGGAGAACGGCGAGGCGGGGGCGCCCTGTTCGACGACATGGTGGCGCGCGGGCCGGCCGACCCGGTCGGCGACGAGCCCGCACAGCCCGAGGACGTCGAGCGCTTCGTGGGAGGCGGCGTCGACCGCGCCGGTGAAGGACTGCCCGGCCGCCCACTGCAGGAAGCGGGCGATCTCCCGGTGGTGGATGAAGGAGGTGGCGTACGGGGCTGCGTGGACGTCCACAGGGGTTCCGGCGGCGATCCGCCCGACGTAGTGCGCGAGACGCCCGGTGAACTCCTCCCGGCCGCCGCCGAGGACGTGCGCGGTCCGTACGGCGGCGAAGCCGAAGGGCGCGGGGCCGCGGGCATGGGGATCGCCACCCTCGGGGCCGCCGGTCTCCAGGACGCCGGTTTCCGGGCCGCCGGTCTCCGGTGCACCGAGGAAGACGGCCTCGGCGTGCCGCTTGCCCTCTGCGTAGGCGCGGGCCTCGGGGGTGGGCGGCGCGGGGTCGTACACCTCCATCGTGGAGGTCATCACGTACCGCGCGGTCCGGCCCGCGAAGACCCGGCGGGCGACGGCGGCCTGCAGCGGCGTGTAGCAGACCTGGTCGACGACGGTGTCGAAGGTGCGCGCTCCCAGGGCGGCGAGCAACTGCGCCGCGTCGTCGCGGTCGGCGACGAGACGGCTCACGCCGGGCGGCGGGGCGGCGGAGCCGCGGTTGAGGACGGTGACCTCGTCGCCCGCATCGCGCAGGAGGGTGACCAGGTGCTTTCCGAAGTACCGGCTTCCGCCGATCACGAGAATCTTCTGCATGGCTTCGACTTTGCCGCTGTATCGTCCCCAGCAGAACCGATCACCTGCTGAACGGGTATGAAGGAAAACTGATGATCGATGTGCAGCGGCTGCGCATCCTGCGCGCCGTCGCCGAACACGGCAGCTTCAACAAGGCGGCCGGGGCACTGCGGCTGACCCCGTCGGCCGTCTCCCAGCACATCGCCCTGCTGGAGCGGAGCCTGGGCCACCCGGTGGCGGTGCGCAGCACCCGCGGGGTCACCCTGACCGAGCCCGGGCGGCTGCTGGTGGAGGCGGCGGAGACGATCTCCGCCGAGCTGGACCAGGTCCGCCACGAGATCGACCGGCTGACGGCGCAGCGGCCCCGGCTGACGGTCGCCACGTTCACCAGCGGCGGCCGTCATCTGCTGCCCGCAGCGCTGGCCCGGTTCGTGGCCGCGCACCCCGATGTCGAGCTGACCGTACGGGAGGCCGAACCGGAGGACGCGGTGCCGTTGGTGCGCAGTGGCGGCGCCGACCTCGCCCTGACCTATCACTTCGACGGTCCGCTGCCGCTGCGGGACGGGCTCCGCTGGACGCCGCTGATGGACGATCCGCTGTGGCTGGTGCTGCCGCGCGAGCACCGGCTCGCCGACCGCGCCTCTCTCGGCCTCGCCGAACTGGCCGCCGACCGCTGGGTGCTCGGCTGTCTGAAGACGGAGGCGTTCCTGCGCCGGTACGCGGGGCTCGCCGGCTTCGACCTCCGGGTGGCGGCCTCCACCACCGACTACTTCTTCGCGCAGACCCTGGTCGCCGCGGGTGTCGGGGTCGCGCTGATCCCGCACGTGTCGCTGTCCCCCGCGGCCTCGCTCGCGGTCGTACGGGTCGAACCGCCGCGCCCCGCCCGCCACATCGGGGTGGTCACCCCGCGCCGGCGGCGCCCGCACCCGTACGCGGAGGCGCTGACGGCTGCTCTGGCCGAGGCGGCGGTGGAGCGGTGAGCGGGCCCCTCGCGCGTGCGGCCCCGGACCCGGACGACGCACGGCTTGCCGAGGACCCGATTCCGGCGGTCCGGTCCGAGGTGGCCGGGAACCCCGCGACCGGCGAACCCCTGCTCCGCGCCCGGCGGCGGTCACGGCGGCCGTGCAGGCGTGCTGAGCGACAGTGCGGCGGGGCATCATCGGTGTCCCCCTCGCGAACCGGTGCCGGTCGGCACCTCCGGAACGCGTAGCCCGCCCGCAGCAGTTCCGCGCGCCCTGATGCGGGCTCGGCCCGCCGCTCAGGCGCCCGGTCCGTCGACGATCCGGCCGTCGCGCAACTCCACCACGCGGTCGGCGAGTTCGATGAGGTTCTGGTCGTGGGTGGCGACCAGGACGGTGACGCCCTCGCTGCGCACCACCGCGCGCAGCAGCTGCATGATCGAGCGGCCGGTCTCGGAGTCGAGCTGGCCGGTTGGCTCGTCCGCGATGATCAGCGCGGGCTCGTTGGCCAGGGCGCGGGCGACGGCGACCCGCTGCTGCTGGCCGCCGGACAGCTCGCCGGGGCGCTGGTCCATGTGGCCGGCCAGCCCCACCAGGGCCAGCAGGGTACGGGCGCGCTCCTCGCGCTGCTGCGCCGGCACCTTGCGCATCCGCATCGGGATGCCGACGTTCTCGAGGGCGGTCAGTACGGGGATCAGCCCGAAGGACTGGAAGACGAAGCCGATCCGGTCGCGGCGCAGGGCGAGCAGTGCGGCCTCGTCCAGCCCGGCGAGATCGGTGCCGTCGAGCGTGACCGTGCCGCCGGTCGGGGTGTCGAGGCCGCCGACCAGATTGAGCACGGTGGTCTTGCCGGAGCCGGAGCGGCCCTTGAGCGCGGTGAGTTCGCCGCGGCGAATCTCGAACGACACCCCGCGCAGCGCGTGGACGGCCCGGGGTCCGCTGCCGAAGCTCCGGTGGAGGTCCTGTACCGCCACCATGGCTGCTGACGTGCCGTTCTGATGCTGCGTCATGGTCTGGATCCCCCTGGAATCGGCCCGGCGGACACCGTCTGACATCCCGCCCTTTCGAATTTGCTCATCCGTCACATCATTCGCGCAAGTCCCTTCCGGTCTCTTCCACTCTGCATTCGAATCTGACAGCATCGTCCGCTATCCGGTACCGACGGTCCGGATGGGGGAGGAAAACGGCACATGCTCGGCTTCGTCGTGCGCCGGCTCAGAGGGCGGCTGCCGCTCGCCGCCGCCGTACTGCTGACCGTACTGATCACTACCACCGTGCTGACCGCACTGCTCGCGTTCAACCGCAGCGTGGGCGAGGCCGGGCTACGCCGGGCGCTCCAGGCACCGGGCCAGACCCGGACCACCGTCCTGGTCACCGGCGAGCATCCGGCGGCCGCGCGCGGCAATGACGACGAGGCCGTACGGGCCTTCTCCGACGAGGTGTTCGGCCGGCTGCCGGTCACCGTCGAGAGCGTGGCGCGCAGCCGCTCGTACGGGCTGCCCGGCGTACGCGCCCCCGGCCGGGACGCCGACCTGACCCTGCTCGCGGCCCTCGCACGGGACCGCGTACGCCTGGTCTCCGGGCAGTGGCCCGAGCCGGCCGCCACGCCGGGCGGCCGGGTGCAGGCGGCCGTCCCGCAGGCGGCCCTGACCCGGCTCGGGCTGGCGCAGAGCGCGCTCCCCGCCGAAGTGCGCCTCGACGACCGGTACGGCGGCGCCCCGCTCACCGTGGTGATCACGGGCGTGTACCGCGCGGCCGACCCCGACGCCGCGTACTGGCGGCTCGACCCGCTCGGCGGCCGGGAGTTCCAGGTCGGCGGTTTCACCACGTACGGACCGCTGCTCGTGGACGACACCGTCTTCGGCGCCGGCGGGCTCGTGCAGAACAGCCGCGACTCCCTCCTCACCGCCGACTTCGCCACCGCCCGTGTCGCCGAGGCCCGGGCGATCCGGGCCCGCGCCGCCGGTGCGGCGGAGGTCCTCGCCGGCGCCTCGGGGCTCCGTGCCAAGACCGAACTGCCGCAGCTGCTCGGCGAACTGGATTCCGGGCTGCTCGTCGCCCGGTCCACGCTGCTGGTCGGCGCACTGCAGCTCACCCTCCTGGCCGCCGCCGCACTGCTGCTCGTCTCCCACCTCCTGACGGGCCGGCAGGAGACCGAGCGCCTGCTGCTCGCCGCACGCGGGGCCTCCCGGCGCCGCCTCGGAGCCCTCACCGCGGCGGAAGGCCTGCTGCTCGCGCTGCCGGCCGCCGTCCTCGCTCCTCTGCTCACCCCTCCGCTGCTGCGGCTGCTCGCCGGTTTCGGCCCGCTGTCACGGGTGCCGCTGGACAGCTCCGGGACCTGGCTGCTGTGGCCGGTCGCGGCGGGCTGCGCCCTCGCCTGTGTCCTGCTGACCGCACTGCCCGCCGTACTGCGCGGTGCGGCGGCCGCGGCCCTGCGCCGTACGCGCGGCCGGCAGCTGCTCACCTCGCGCGCCACCCGTTCCGGGGCGGACCTGGCGCTGGTGGCGCTGGCCGTCCTCGCCTACCAGCAGCTGTCCCGGTACAACGACGCCGGGCACGGGGCGGGCCGGCCCGGGGGCTCCGGCGCGTCCGGCGCCCTGGGCATCGACCCCGTGCTGGTCGCCGCGCCGAGCCTCGCGCTGTGCGCCGGCACCCTGCTGGTGCTGCGAGTGCTGCCGTTCGCCGCCGCCCGGCTGGGCGGGCGGCTGGCGGCGCGCGGGCGCGGCCTCGGCCCGGCGCTGGTCGGCTGGCAGCTCGCCCGGCGGCCCGGTCGCTCCACCGGGCCGGTGCTGCTCCTCGTCCTCGCCGTCTCGAGCGGGGTCCTGGCCCTCGGCCAGCACAGCGCGTGGTCCTCCTCCCAGCGCGACCAGGCCGAGTTCGCCACCGCGGGCGGGCTGCGGATCTCCGGCGCCGACCTGTCGGCCATGGGCCAGGGCGGCCGGTACTCGGCGCTGCCCGGCGGCGAGCGGGTGATCCCGGTGATCCGCGAGCAGCAGGAACTGGTGGGCGGTACTCCCGCGGAGTTGCTCGCGCTGGACGCCAAGGCCGTGGCGGAACGGGTACCGCTGCGAACCGATCTGCGGGACGGGCGCCCGATGGCCGAACTGTTCGCCCCGCTCGCCGCCGACGCGGGCACCCCGGGTACGAGCGGCGCCCCGGGCACGAGCGGCATCGCGCTGCCCGGCGCACCCGTACGGATCGACGTCGACGTGACGCTGCACGGGCAGCAAGGCGGCAACCCCGGCATCTCGCTGCTGCTGCGCGACCGGTTCGGCCTCACCTTCCGGACACCGGCGATGGCGATCCCCGCCGACGGCGAGGCCACCCTCTCCGCGCATCTGGGCGCCCTGACCGACGCCCCCATCGGGTCGGCCGCCGCTCCGCTGACCCTCGTCGGCATGACGGTCGGATACTCCGCCCTGATGCCGGAACCCGGGGAGTTCCGGCCGTCCGCCGGAGAGCTGGCCGTCCGCCGGATCTCCGTCTCCGACACGGCGGTCGGCGCAGCCGTCCCCCTCCCCCCGTCCGCGCCGGCCGGCTGGAAGCTGTCGGCGCCGGCCTTCAAGGACGGAGCCGCCGCCGTGCAGTTGCCCGGCGCCACCGACGGCTCGGAGCTGCTGCGGATGAGCTACCGCGGCGGGCCCGACGCCCTGGGCGGCGTCAGCGTCACGCTGACCCCGGCCGGCCTGCCGCCGGCCGCCCGCGAGCTCCCCGGCGTCGCCACGCCCGGCTACCTCGGCGCCGTGGGAGCGAAGGTGGGCGATACGATCCCCGTCCGGTTCGGCGACTCGACCCTGCGGGTCCGGGTGACCGCGGCCGTGAGTTCCCTGCCCGTGGCCGGAGACACCGCGCTGGCCGTCGATCTGGCCGCCCTGGGCCGGCTGTTCGCGGCCGAGAACGGGCGGGCGCTCCCACCGCCCACCGAATGGTGGCTCCCGGCGGCCTCCGCCGACGATCCGCGCCCCGCCCGGGCGGCCGCCGAACTGCGCTCCGGCGCCGGCCTGCAGAAGGTACAGCTGCGCGAGGAGGTGGCCGCCGAACTGCTCGACGATCCGCTGAGCGCGGGCCCGCAGAGCGCGCTGGCCGCCCTCGCCGTCGCGTGTGCCGTCCTGGCCGCGATCGGCTTCGCAGCCTCGTCCGCGGCCGCCGCGCGCGAGCGGACCCGGGAGTTCACCGTGCTGTCGGCGCTCGGTGCGCCCCGGCGGAGCCTGGCCCGCACGGCGGCCGCCGAGAGTCTGGTCCTGGTCGGCCTCGGCACTGCCGTGGGTGTGGGGCTGGGCGCCGCGATCGTGCACCTGGTCGTGCCGCTGATGGTGCTGACACCGGCCGGCCGCCGGCCGGTGCCGCCGGTCGTGGTGGATCTGCCGGACGGCCGGACGCTGCTGCTGGCCGTCGCGATCGCCGTGCTGCCGCTGCTGTCGGCCCTGGCCGGCGGCCGACGTGACCGAGATGTGGCCGCCCGGCTGCGGTACGTGGAGGAGATATGACCAGCCCGGCCACGCCGGACGCCGGCACGGCACCCGAGTCCCCGCCCGGCACCGCGCCCGGCGCCCGGCCCGGCACCCCGCCCGGGTCCGGCATCCGCCCGGCGCCCTGGGTGCGTACCCGGCTGCGTGCGGCGCCCCTGACCGCCCTGCTCGCCGCCGCGCTGGCCTTCGTCACCGTGCTTCTGTCGGCCGCCCTGCCGCGCGCCATGGACCGCGGCGCCGATCAGGGGCTGCGCTCCTTCCTGCACGACCGCGGCGCGAGCGCGGCGAGCGTGCTGGTCACCTCCCCCGCGCAGGACGGGCCGCAGAGCCCGGAGGGCCTGGACACGGCGCTGGCCGCCCTGCTCGCCCGGACCGGCCCCGGATACGGCATCGCGCCGAGCGGGCCGGTGTACGGCGCCCGGGGCGTCAAGCCGCGCTCCCTCGACAATCCCGGACTGGCCCGCCCCGAGGGCGTCTCGCCGATTCTCCAGCTGATGCACGTACACGGGGCCGAGGAGCACGTACGCCTCGTGGAGGGGCGCTGGCCGGGCGGCGGGACCTCCGACGGCCCGGTCCCCGTCGCGCTGCCGCAACAGACTGCCCAGACCCTCGGTGTGAAGGTCGGCACGGTACTGCGGGGCTCCTCCGGCACATCCGACGGCATGAGTGCCGAGGTGGTCGGCCTCTACGCCGCGCACGACGAGGCGGACGTCTTCTGGACCGACCTGCCCTGCCCCACGCACGCCTGCCAGCGGTACACCCGCAAGGCGCTGCCGGAGATGTACTGGGAGGCCGCCGCCCTCGTCGGGCCGGACGCGCTCGGCCGGCTCGGCGCGTGGGGCGGGCAGGCCGAGGAGTTCTGGCGGCTCCCGGTGGACACGGACGCGCTCCGGGCCGACCAACTGACCACCGTCGGGCACCGGATCGCGGCGTATACGGCCGGCCGGACCGCCACCGACCTGGCGCAGGCCACCGGCCGGCCCAGGCTGCGGATCAGTTCCGGGCTGCCCGCGCTGTTCACCCAGGCCCGGGCCCGGGAGGCGGCTGCCGCGCCGCTGGCCGCGATCGGCCCGGCGGGGGTCGCCGGGGTGGCCGTGGTGGTGTTCTGTCTGGCCGGCGCGCTCACCGGGGACCGGCGCGAGGCCGAGCTGCGGCTGCTGCACGCCCGCGGCGGGTCCCGCCGCGGCATCCTGCTCCGCCTGCTCGGCGAGGGCACGGTCACCGTCCTGCCGGCCGCCGCGCTGGCGACCGTGCTGGCCGTACTGCTGCTGCCGGCCCCGCGGTGGACGGCCACCCTGCTCGCCGCATCGGCCGCCACGCTGTTCGCGCTGCTCGCCTTCCCCGTACGGGCCGCCGTGGTGCTGTCCGCACGGCGCGGCCCGCGCCCTGGGCGCCGGCTGGCCGGCGAGCTGCTCGTCCTCGTCGCGACCGCCGCGGCCGTGTTCGAGGTCCGGCTGCGCGGGGTCGCCCCGGCCGGGGCGGGCGTGGATCCGCTGCTGGTCGCCGCCCCGCTGCTGCTCGCCCTGTGCGGCGGCCTGGTCCTGGCACGGCTCGCACCCGCCCTCGTCGGAGCCCTGGCCTGGCTCGCCGGACGGCGGTCCGGGCTGATCGGCTTCCTCGGGCTGGCCCGGGCCGCGCGCGGCACCGGCGGCCGGCGCCGCCCCTCGGTACTGCCGGTGGTCGCCCTGCTGCTCGCGATCACCACGGGCGGCTTCGGGGCCGCCGTCCTCGCCACCGTGGACAGCGCCAGGACCGAGGCGGCACGGTTGAACGTGGGCGGCGACGTGCAGGTCACCCCGCCGTACGGGGAGATCCTGCCGGAGTCCTTCCTCGAGGCCGCCGCCGCACTGCCCGGGGTACGGCTGTCCGTACCCGTGTGGACGGACGACGACGCGTTCGTCTTCGGCACCGAGCAGGGTTCCACCAAGGTGCGGGTGGTCGTCGCCGATCCGGTGACGTACGCGAAGCTGGCCCGGGCCGTGGGGTGGGGCGAGTTCGACCCGGCCCGGCTGGCGGGCGGCGGGGCCGGAGCTCCCGTACCCGCCCTGTTCAGTCGCGACTTCGCCCGGCTGGCCGGCTCCGGCCCGCACGAGCTCCGCCTCGACAACGCCGGATCGTTGCCGGTGAAGGGGGCGGGAGTGGTCGAGGGCACGCCCGCCCTGCCGGGCGTCGGCGGCTCCTTCCTCGTCCTGCCGGCCGGCCCGGCCACGGCGGCGGTCGCCCAGACGACCCACGCGACCCGGTGGTTCGCCCTCGGCTCCCCGGACAAGGCCGCGCTGGACGAGCTGGTCCGCGCCGCGCCCCGGAGCCCCACCTTCGATGGCTGGGCCGTGCACACCAGCGCCGAGGAGAACGCCAGGCTGGCGCGCGACCCCTTGGGACGCGCGGCGGCCCGGCTCTTCTGGGCGTCGGTGGCCGGCGCGGGGGGCCTCGCCCTGCTCGCCGTCCTGCTCACCATGGTCCGGGCCGCACCCGAACGGGCCGCGCTGCTCGCGCGGTTGCGGACCATGGGCCTGCGTCCCCGGCAGGGCGTGGCGTTGATCCTGACCGAGGCGCTGCCCCAGACCCTGGCCGCCGCGCTGGGCGGTGCGCTGGTCGCGGCGGCCGCCGTGGCCCTGCTGGGGCCGGCCGTGGACCTGTCCGCGCTGGTCGGCTCGCGTGCGCACACCGGCGTACGGCCGGCCGTGTGGCCGGTGCTGGCACAGGCCCTGATCCTGGCCGGCCTGGTCGCGGCGGCCGTGCTCGCCGAGGCGGCCGTGACCGGGCGGCGCCAGATCACCACCGAGTTGAGAGCGGGAGAGCAGCGTTGAACAGCGACCAGCCGACCTACGAAGAGCTGCGCCGGCAGGCCCTGGCCGCCGCCGAGCCCCGGAGCATCGGGGCGGACACGGCCATCGCCTGCGACCGCCTGGTCCGGATCTTCAGCAGCGACGGCATCGAGGTACAGGCCCTGCAGGGGCTGGAACTGACCGTCGCCCAGGGCGATCTGGTGGCCCTCGTGGGTGCCTCCGGCAGCGGCAAGTCCACCCTGCTCAACATCCTGGCGGGCCTGGACGTGCCCACCGCGGGCACCGCGAGCGTCGGCGGCTACAACCTGCTGGAGATGTCCGCGAAGGACACCCTGCGCTACCGCCGCGAGGCGGTGGGCTTCGTCTGGCAGCAGACCGCCCGCAACCTCCTGCCGTTCCTGACGGCAGCTCAGAACATTGCGGTGCCACTGCAGTTGAACGGGCGTACGGGGCGTGGTGCGGCGAAACGCCATGCCGCCCGGGTCGCGGAGCTCCTCGAAGCCCTCGGGATCGGCCACCTCGCCCACCGCCGCCCCGCCCAGCTGTCCGGCGGCGAGCAGCAGCGCGTGGCCGTCGCCGTCGCGATGGCCAACAACCCGCCGGTCCTCCTCGCGGACGAGCCCACCGGCGAGCTCGACTCCGAGACCGGCGCCGCGATCTTCGAGGCGTTCCGCACCGTGAACAGGGAGCTCGGCGCCACGGTCGTCATCGTGACGCACGACCCGCTCGTCGCGGGCGAGGTCCGCCGTACGGTGGCCATCCGCGACGGCCGCACCAGCAGCGAGGTGCTGCGCCGCACGGTCACGGACGAGCACGGCGCGGAGTCGGTGAGCGAGCGCGAGTACGTGATGCTGGACCGGACCGGCCGCGTGCAGCTCCCGTACAAGTTCCTGGAGGCCCTGGGCATGGAACACCGCGTGGCGGTCGACCTGGCTCCGGACCACATCGAGATCCGCCCCGACTCCGCGCAGGACCCGGAGGCCTGAGCCGGCTCAGGCGCACTGCCACGACCGGTGGACGAACTGGTGGGCGTCACTTCCGTGGGGCGGGTGTCGTTAGGGGTCGGGGTTGACTCTGGGGGCGAAGGGATGACGGAATGCGGCAGTTTCCTCTGGAGATGCACCACATGGCACCCGGACGGGTCGTCGAGTGGCGGTTGCGGTCCACGGCCGGGGCGGCGGCGGACGCCGACGGCGCGGGCGACGCCCCGGGGGGTGCAGCGAGCGATGCGGCGGGCAGGAGAGCTTCGTTCAACCAGGACAAGCACTTCACCGTCGCCGAGGAGAGCCGCGGCGCCGACGATCCCGTGGCGTCCTGGGTCGCGGTCACCTTCGAGGTCGCGGGTGCGCTCGACGAACAGGCCCTGACCCGGGCCCTGCTGGCCTTCGTACGCCGGCACGAGGTGCTGCGGTGCGAGTTCCGGCGCCTCGCGGGCGAATTGGCGTGCGAGCCGATCGACGCGGGCGAACTCGCCCTCGACACCGCTCCCGTGGCCGCCTTCGACTCCTCCGAGGCCCTGCGCGGCTTCCTCGCCGAGCGGTTCACGCGCAGCATCGACACCCTCTCCTGGCCGCTGTTCACGATGGGCGCCGTCCTGCGCGAGGACTCGGCGACCGTCTACCTGGCCTTCGACCACATCGTCTGCGACGGCCTGTCGATGCCGATCGTCGTCCAGGAGGTGCAGAACGCGTACGAGGCGCTGCTTCGCGGCGAGGACATCGATCTGCCGCCCGCGCCGAGCTACCTCGACTTCGCCGAGGAGCAGCGCCGCCGCTACCTCTCCATCGACGCCGACGACGAACGCCTCGGCTACTGGAAGTCGTTCATGGCACGCGGCGGCGGCGAGTTCTTCCCCCGGTTCCCGCTCGAACTCGGCGTGGAGCCGGACCGGATGTACCCGATCGTCAACGAGGCCTCGACGCTGCTGGACGCCGGCGAGGCCGAGGTGTTCGAGAAGGCCTGCCGGGCCGTCGACGGCAAGCCGTTCATGGGGGTTCTCGCCGCGGTGGCGGTCTGTCTGCGCGAGGCCGGCGGGCCGGGCGTGTACCGGGGCTTCATGCCGCTGAGCGAGCGCGGCCGGGGCGGCTGGGCGAACTCGGTGGGCTGGTTCGTCAACACCCTGCCCATCGAGTTCGACGCCTCGCCCGGCCGGGACTTCGCCCAGGTCATCGCGGCGGTCCGGACCGGGTTCGGCGAGATGATGGAACACATCGACGTGCCGTTCGTCCGGGCCTGGCAGCTGCTGGCGCCCACCGAGTTCGCCGCCCGTTCGTGGCCGTACCCGGTGAACTTCTTCTCGTACATCGACGTCCGCAAGTGTCCCGGCGCGGATCGGCACGAGGACTGGCGGCCGACCTCACACGTGTGGTCGGCGCGCGCCAACGGCGCCTGCTCATGGTTCCAGCGGGACGCCGACGGCCTGCACATGAACTCGCTCTACGTGGACACCGCCGCCGCACGCCGCACCATGGACGACTTCCAGGAGGCGCTGCGTCAGACGGTCCGGGAGATCGCCCGGCACGGCGCGTTCCGCCGGCCGATCGCGCTGACCTCGCCGCGCCGCGCCGTCGGCACCCCGCTCGACGCGGCCCCGTACGCCCGCCGCTCCTGACGACGTCGGCCGCCCGTGTTCACGCGCGGGCGGCACGCCCCAGCAGCAGCGCCCGTTCCCGTGCATTGCGCGTGAGCGAGGCGGCGCGCTCGAACTCCGCCCGGGCCTCCTCCCTGCGGCCCAGCCGCTCCAGCAGGTCGCCCCGTACGCTCGGCAGCAGGTGGTAGGCGCGCAGGGCCGGTTCCTCGGCCAGGGCGTCGACCAGCGGGAGCGCCGCTTCCGGGCCTTCCGCCATCGAGACGGCGACCGCCCGGTTGAGTTCCACGACCGGTGACGGGACCAGCTCGACGAGCCGTCCGTAGAGGGTGGCGATCGTCGCCCAGTCCGTGTCCTCGTAGCGGACCGCCTCCGCGTGGCAGCCGGCGATCGCCGCCTGGACGGAGTACGGGCCGCTCCCCGCGTGCTGCATCGCCAGGGCGCCGCGGCGGATCAGCATCCGGTTCCACTTGGCCCGGTTCTGGTCGGCGAGCAGCACGGGCTCGCCGTCGGGGCCGGTGCGGGCGGAGATCCGGGAGGCCTGGAACTCCAGCAGCGCCGCCAGTCCGTGCACCTCGGGCTCCTTGGGCATCAGGGCGGCCAGCACCCGGGCCAGGCGGAGGGCGTCCTCGCACAGGGCGGGGCGGACGAGGTCGTCGCCGGCGGTTGCCGAATAGCCCTCGTTGAAGATCAGGTAGATGACCTCGAGGACCGAGGCGAGCCGCTCTTCGCGGTCGGCTCCGTACGGGACCTCGAAGGGCACGTCCGCCTTGGCGAGCGCCCGCTTCGCCCGGACGATGCGCTGGGCGACGGCCGGCTCCGAGGCCAGGAAGGCGCGGGCGATCTCCTGCGTGGTCAGTCCGCCCATCAGGCGCAGGGTGAGCGCGATCCGGGCCTCGGTGGCCAGGACGGGATGGCAGGCGGTGAAGATCAGCCGCAGCAGGTCGTCGTCGATGTCGTCCGGGGCCGACGGCTCGGCGGGCGGCGGTACGTCCTCCAGGGTCCGGCCGACCTCGGCGAGCTTGCGGGCGTACGTCTCCTTGCGGCGGACGAGGTCGATCGCGCGGTGTTTGGCGGTGGCCGTGAGCCAGGCGCCCGGCCTGTCCGGGACACCCGACTCCGGCCACTGTTCCAGGGCGGCGACCAGCGCGTCCTGGGCGATCTCCTCGGCGATGCCGAGGTCGCGCACGATGCGCGCGACACCGGCGATGATCCGCGCCGACTCGATCCGGAACACCGCTTCGACCGCCTGGGTCGCACTCACTGCCGTCACGGCCACCCATCAGAGCAGCCGTGACGGGGCAGGGCAAACGCGGCGCGGCTCGCGGCGCGGTCGCGGCGCTGCTCGCGGGTGGCCGGCTCGCGGTCGCCGCGCGTCAGCCCCCGTCGATCTGGCGCAGCTCGGCGCCGACCGTCCACTCCACGGGGTGGATCTCCAGGAACCGCTTGGTCCACTCCAGCGCCTCGGCCTTGTCCTTGGCCTGCAGGATGGCGTAGCCGCCGACGACCTCCTTGGTCTCGGTGAAGGGCCCGTCGGTGTAGCTCAGCTTGCCGCCGGACCAGGTCACCCGGGTCCCCTCTGAGGTCGGGAGCAGCCCGGCGGTGTCCAGCATCACCCCGGCCTTGGTGATCTCCTCCATCAGTGCGCCCATCCGCTGCCCGAACTCGGGCGGGAACTCGGTGTCGGCGGGAAGGGCCTGCTCGTCGATACGGATCATGGAAAGGAAACGCGGCACGGTGACTCCTCGGTCGGTCGGGCGGGGACTTCCCCCGCCTCTCACTCCTGCGTCGAACGGGAGACGCCCGGATCGACAGCTCCCCGGAAATTCTTCAAAGAATCTTCCGGACGCCGCTCAGCTCCGGCAGCGACACTCCGCACCCGGGACCGGTGCCCCACTTTCCGTCTTGCCGCGGGGTTGTCGGGTGGATCAGGCCCCAGCCGCTCCTACCCACAAGTAGGATCGCGGCCTCCGGCCCTTCGAGAGGACATTCGATGCCGCGCACCCCTTCTTCCCCTCTGCTGCTCGCCGGCCTCCTGGCCGCTGCGGGCGTTGCGCACGCGGTCGCGCCGAAGCAGTTCGACGCGACCATCCCGAGCTCTCTGCCCGGCACCCCGCGGCAGTGGACGTACGCGAGCGGCGCGGCCGAGCTGGCGCTCGCCGCCGGTGTCGCCCATCCGCGGACCCGCCGGGTCGCGGCGCTGGCCGCGGCGGCGTTCTTCGTCGGGGTGTTCCCCGCGAACGTGAAGATGGCCGTCGACGCCCGCCGCCGCTCCCCCGCCGTGCAGGCCGTGACGATCGCCCGGCTGCCGCTTCAGCTCCCGCTGGTCCTGTGGGCCCGGAACGTGAGCCGGGGCGCCGCCGGCTGACGCCCCGCCACCGGGATCACCGGCCGGGGTCAACGGCTGTCGCCCGACCAGTCCCAGTGGTCCGGGTCGGCCGCGCGGCGGCGGTAGTGGGCGCGGCCACCGGCTCCGTAGCGCCCTATCTCGGTGGGGAGCCGGGCCTCTTCGGCGAGTTGGGGCGGGCTCCAGCCCGTGATGTCCAGGAGGAGCCCGTCGAGGGGGCCGCCCACGAGTTCGCCGTAGACATGGCCGGGGCGCGGGCCGGGGTCGGGATCGTCGTGGTCGGCGCCGTAGACCCGGCGCCGGAGCATCCTGTCGTCCATACCGCCCAGCTTCACAGGCACCACTGACAACGAGCCCGGCGCTGGCGGGAGCCGGCCAGCTGCCGGACGGGGACGAAGCCCGTACGGGGGACGGCCTGCGGGTCGGCCTGCCAGGCGACGAAGTGCAGGCCCGCGTCCGGCGTCCCGTCGGGGCCCAGGCCGTCCTGGTGCGGCCGGCGGCGCCTCGGCATCGTCGCGCCGTCGTCGGTGCGCGGCGCGGCCGGCCGTCGGCGGTGCCGTCGAGCCGGCCCATCAGGTTCCGGTGGGTTCCGGACACGGAACCGGGCCCGGACCGGGACCCGGCGGCCGCAACCGCGATGATGGGTCCGACCGCCCACGGTCACTCGGCACACGGAGCAGGAGCAGCACGCATGGCACGTCGGGTACACCAGCCGCTGGAGAACCAGGAGTTCGACTTCATCCTCGGCATGACGGAGGGGCCGGTTCTCGCCTACTTCATCGGGACCTGGCCCAAGGCCCTGGAGGCCTGCCGGGCGATGGACGCGCTCGTGGCCGAGACGGCCGAGGAGTACGGCACGCGGCTGACGGCCGTCCGCACCGACATGACCCGCTGCCCCGGGCCGACCAGGCGCTTCGGCGTGGCCGCCGCGCCCACCGTCGTCCTCGTCAAGGACGGCGAGGCGGTGGCGAGCCGGGCCGGCGCGATGAACCGCGCGGAGCTCCGGGAGTTCCTGGACGCCCACCTCTGAGCGGCTGGGCGGCCACCCGGCCGGGCGGGCCAAAGTGGGCTATCTGGCCGAAACTGGCATAGGTCAGATAGGTGCCTAGGGCATGTAATGGGTTCCGGTGAGACGGACACACAGAACCATGCTTACGAGGTGCTGCATGTCAGAGACCGTTGCCTTCCCTCAGGACCGAAACTGCCCCTACCACCCGCCGGCCGCCTACCAACCCCTCCGCGAGGGCCGGCCGCTCTCCCGGGTCACCCTTTTCGACGGCCGCTCGGTCTGGGTGGTCACCGGGCACGCCGAGGCGCGCGCCCTGCTCTCCGACGGACGACTGTCGGCCGACCGGCAGAACGAGTCCTTCCCCGCCCCCACGAAGCGGTTCAAGGGCCTGCAGAACCGCCGCACGGCCCTGCTCGGCGTCGACGACCCCGTGCACAACACCCAGCGCCGGATGCTCATCCCGAGCTTCACCCTGAAGCGGACGGCGGCCCTGCGGCCGGCGATCCGGCAGACCGTGGACCGGCTGATCGACGACATGATCGCCAGGGGGCCGGAGGCCGAGCTGGTCAGCGCCTTCGCCCTGCCCGTGCCGTCGATGGTGATCTGCGCCCTGCTCGGAGTCCCGTACGAGGACCACGAGTTCTTCGAGGCGCAGTCCCGGCGGCTGCTTCGCGGACCGGAGCTCGCCGACGTGGAGGACGCGCGGTCCCGGATCAACGGATACCTGGCCGGTCTGATCGAACACAAGCGGACGAACCGGGGCGACGGGCTGCTGGACGAGCTCGTAGAGCGGCGCCTGGAGACCGGTGAGACCGACATCGACGAGCTGGTCTCGCTGGCGGCGATCCTGCTGATCGCGGGCCACGAGACCACGGCGAACATGATCTCGCTCGGTACGTTCACCCTGTTGCGACACCCGGAGCAGCTGGCCGAGCTGCGCGCCGACCCCTCGCTGATCTCGGTGGCCGTGGAGGAGCTGATGCGCTTCCTGTCCATCGCGGACGGGATGCTGCGGGTGGCGACGGAGGACATCGAGATCGGCGGGGTGACGGTCCGTGCGGACGACGGGGTGATCTTCTCCACCTCCGTCATCAACCGGGACGCGGCGGTGTTCGAGGAGCCCGACGCGCTGGACTGGCACCGGCCCGCCCGGCACCACGTCGGGTTCGGCTTCGGCGTCCACCAGTGCCTCGGGCAGAACCTGGCCCGCGCCGAGATGGAGATCGCCCTGGGGACGCTGTTCGCGCGGCTGCCGGGGCTCCGGCTGGCGGCCGAACCGGACCGGATCCCGTTCCGGCCCGGCGACACCATCCAGGGCATGGTCGAACTCCCCGTGGCATGGTGAGAGGCATGTCGCCACAGCGCATCGACATCGACACGGCCGTCTGCATCGGCGCCGGGCAGTGCGCCCTGACCGCCCCTGACGTGTTCACCCAGGACGACGACGGCTTCAGCCAGTTGCTCCCGGGCCGGGAGGACGGCAACGGCAGCCCGCTGCTGCGCGAGGCCGCCCGCGCCTGCCCGGTCGCCGCCATCCGGATCCAGGAGGAGTAACCGGCGCAGGCGGAGCAGCGCAACCCCTTCGCGGGGGCCCGTACGGCTCAGAGCAGGGCGACGGCCCGGCGCTCCAGGTCCAGCGAGCGGTCCACCAGGCCGGCGCACGCGTCGAAGAGGTCCCGCCGCCGCCCGGCGTCGGAGTCGGGGTCGGCCGTACGGGCCAGGCCCGCCAGCTCCGACCAGTGCCGGGCGGAGTCCCGCAGGAGCGAGGCCGCCGCCGGCCGCCCGGCGAGGTCGAGGAAGTCGGCGTACAGCGGCCGGGTGGCGCCGGGGGCGGTCCACTCCTGCTCCAGGCAGGCGTACAGCCGCCCGGTGCCCACCCGGAACGCCTCCGGGCTGGCGAACCGCCGCTCCCAGCCCGTCTTGGTACTGGTGTCCCGCAGCTGCGTGGCGAACTTCGCCATGCCGGAGAAGCCGAAGTTGACGTCGAACTGGTTGCCGAGCACCGGCCCGGTGAGCCGGGCGGCGGTGGTGGCGACGGCCTCGTCGAGGTCCGGTTCGGCGGTGGCCGGCCCGGTGGGCACCACCATCTGGTGGTGGCCCTTGCGGTGCCCCGTCCAGGCGGCGCCGAACTCCTCCCGGCCGATCCGGTACGGGACGCCGGCCCCGTCCTCGACGTACAGGGTCTCGCCCTCGGCGCCCTCGTAGCCCGCCACGACCACGGTGTACGGATCCGCGCCCGCCATCTCCGGAACACCTTCGTGCCAGGGCAGCCGGGACCGGTCGACCGTGCAGAACACCGGACGCCCTTCGTCGAGGGCGGCGCACACCCGCCCCCAGCGGGGTTTGGCGCTGCGCGTGGCCTCGTACGGGACGTGCAGCCGGCCCAGAGCCGTCTGCACCCAGGGCTGGGGGTGGGCCTGGGCGACGATCGTCGGCATCGGCGGGTGGCCCGCGTACTCGAAGACGAAGTACATGAAGCCGATCCCGCCCGCGAGGCCCGCGACCAGCACCTCGTCGTGGACGCTCCCGAGGGCGTGGCGGATGAGCGAGGCCTCACGGTGGCGGCCGGTGCCGAAGTCCGAATAGACGAGGGGGGTCATGCGGTCAGCGTAGCCGCGCCCGTTCGGGTGACCGCACACCCGACTTCCTGTACAGTTGTCCAGGAAGTCGCCCGCCGGCGCCTGCCCAACAGCCCGCGAAACGGAGGTGGCCGTGCACACGGTCGCTCAGGTCCTCATCGGTGTCGTCGCCGCACTGCACGTGTACTTCCTGGTCCTGGAGATGTTCCTGTGGCAGCGTCCGCCCGGCCGGGCCCTGTCCGGGTTCGACGAGGACCTCGCCCGCCGCACCGCACCGCTCGCCGCCAACCAGGGCCTCTACAACGGCTTCCTGGCCGCCGGCCTGGTCTGGTCGCTGGTCATCGACTCGCTCGCCACGCAGATCTTCTTCCTCGCCTGCGTGATCGTCGCCGGGGTGTACGGGGCCGCGACCGCCAATCGCCGCATCCTGATCGCCCAGGCCCTGCCCGGCGCGCTCGCCCTGGGCGCGGCGCTGCTGGCCGCGTGAGCCCCGTGAGCCCCGAGGACCCGCGGACCGCCCGCACCAAGGCCCGGCTGCGCGAGAGCCTGCTCGCCGAGTGCGCGGACCGGCCGCTCGGCGAGGTCAGCGTCTCGGCGGTGGTCCGCCGGGCCGGGGTCGGCCGCGCCACGTTCTACCTGCACTACGAGGACCTCCCGGCGCTGGCCGTCGACGCGTGCGCCGATGTGGTGCACGCGGCGGTCGACGCCCTGCACGCCTGGCAGACGGAGCCCGGAGCGCGGGCCCCGGTCCGGCCCCCGGCCGCGCTCGCCGGCTTCCTCACCGACGCCGCCGGGCATGCGGACCTCTACCGCACCCTGCTCCTGCCGGGCGGCGGCGGCCCGCTCGGCGAGCGGCTCCACCGGGAGCTGCGCGCCCGCGCGCGCGCCGAACGGACGGCGGCCGGCGCCCCGCACGCCGACCTGGTGGCCTCGGCGGTGGCCGCCACCTTCACCGGGATCCTCGCCGACTGGCTGCACGACAGCGTTCCGGGCTCCCCGGCGGAGCTGGCGGACCACGTCTGGCCGCTACTGCTGGCCCTGCACCGCGCGGGCTCCGGGCCGCCCGCCCCATGACAGCCATGAGCCCCGCCGGACCGACCGGCGGGGCTCACGTCACGGGCTGGGCTCGTGAAATGGCGTCACCGAAGGGGATTCACATTCTCCGCCTGCGGGCCTTTGGGGCCCTGGGTGACGTCGTACTCGACCTTCTCGTTCTCCTGAAGCTCCTTGAAGCCGGTGCCCTGGATGGCGGAGAAGTGCACGAACACGTCGGGGCCGCCGTCGTCCTGCTGGATGAAGCCGAACCCCTTCTCCGAGTTGAACCACTTCACGATGCCTGTTGCCATCAGTACGGATCCTTCTCAACGTTCCACGCGGACCGCACGTGCGGTGCAGCCGTCTCCATCCTGCCCGCCCGTCCCGCACGCCACACCCCAGGCGCGGCCAACCGGGGACGTATCGAACTTTCGTTCACACACCGCCGTCCACCGCGGGTGACAGCTCGGCGGGCAAGGGCCGAGGGGCTGCCGCGGCGGCGCGCCGCGGTCCGCTCACCCGGCAGCCCAGGCACCGCTCATGCCCGGTCCGGGCGACGGTGTCCCGGGTGCGCCAGTCCCAGTCGGCGCGGGGGCGGGGGCCGCTGGGCTTGCCCCAGCCGGCGAGGTGCAGGACCCAGGTGACGACTCCGGCCGCGGCGACGAGGCCGAGGCCGAGCCAGATGCCGGGGGTCCAGGCCGCGCACACGGCAACCCCGGCTCCGGTGCAGCCGAGCAGGGCCAGGGCGGTGCCGGTCCAGCCGGCGACGGTGTGGCCGAGGTCGACGTCTCCGTGCGCGCTCATGATTCTCCCCAGACGGACGGGCGGCAGTAGGCTCGAAGGGCGAGATGCCTTAGTGAGCAAGATAAGCATCTCACGAGCTAAGTTACTTAGATGCTAAGGAGTATCTGCGTGCAGGGCAAGTCCCGCCCCGCGGCCACGCCCGCGGAGGCGCTGTCGCGCATGGACCGGTACGTCGCGCTCGGTCTCATCGGCCAGCAGGAAGTGGCTCAGCTGCTGGGGCTGAACGTCACCGACCTGACCTGCCTGGGTCACATCCTGGGAGCCGGGGACACCCCGCTGGGCGCGGGCGACCTCGCCGAGCTGACGAACCTGACCACCGGGGCCGTCACCGGGGTGCTCAACCGTCTGGAGCGGGCCGGATACGCCCGCCGGCAGCCGGATCCCGCGGACCGGCGCCGGGTGCGCGTGGTCGCCGACCCGGCGGCCGCCGCCCGGGTCTTCGCGGTGTACGAGCCCTTCTACGCCCGGCTCGGCGCGGTGTTCGCCGAGTACTCCCCCGACGAGATCGCCGTCATCGCCGACTGGTTCTCGCGGGCGACGGCCGAGATGACCACCCACCTCGCCGAGGTGCGGTCCGGGCAGCTCGGCGCCGTGGCTCCCGGTCCCGTGACTCCGTAGTCCCGTGACGCCACGGCCCCGATGGTAAAATTTCTCTTTTCACGTCTCACGGAAGGTTCTGCATGAGGAACCCGTCAGCTCACGGGCGTTTCGGCATCAAGGCCGGAGCCAAGGCAGGCCCCAAGGGCGGTGCGAAGTCCGGCGGCAAGACTCCCCGGACCGCCCCCCTGCAGGGCGAGTTCGCGATGCCGAAGACGGTCGAGCCGGCGCTGCCGCCGGTGGGGGCGTTCTCCGAGCTCGACCTGCCCCGTGAGCTGGTGAAGACGATGACCGACCTGGGGGTGACGGAGCCCTTCCCCATCCAGGCGGCCACGCTCCCCAACTCCCTGGCCGGCCGGGACATCCTCGGCCGCGGGCGGACCGGCTCCGGCAAGACCCTGGCCTTCGGCCTGGCCCTGCTGGCGCGCACCGCGGGCCGCAAGGCCGACCCGAAGCGTCCGCTGGCGCTGGTCCTCGTACCGACGCGCGAGCTGGCGCAGCAGGTGACCGAGGCGCTGACGCCGTACGCACAGGCCCTGGACCTGCGGATGGCCACGGTGGTCGGCGGGCTGTCGATCGGCAGGCAGGTGAGCGCGCTGCGCACCGGCGCCGAGGTCGTGGTGGCCACCCCCGGGCGCCTCAGCGACCTGGTCGGGCGGCGCGACGTCCACCTGGAGCGGGTGAAGATCACCGTCCTCGACGAGGCCGACCAGATGTGCGACATGGGCTTCATGCCGCAGGTCACCGAGATCCTGGACCAGGTGCACCACGCCGGGCAGCGGATGCTGTTCTCGGCCACCCTGGACCGCAATGTGGACCAGCTCGTGCGGAGCTACCTGAAGGACCCGGTCTCCCACTCCGTCGATCCGTCGGCGGCCTCGGTGACCACGATGGACCACCACGTGCTGCACATCCACTCCGCCGACAAGTACTCGGCCGCCACCGAGATCGCGGCGCGCGAGGGCCGGGTGCTGATGTTCCTGGACACCAAGCACGGCGTGGACCAGTTCGTGAAGCACCTGCGGGCCATGGGCGTACGGGCTGAGGGGCTGCACAGCGGCAAGTCGCAGCCGCAGCGCACGCGCACGCTCGCCCAGTTCAAGACCGGGGCCGTCACGGTCCTCGTCGCGACGAACGTCGCCGCGCGCGGCATCCACATCGACGACCTCGACCTCGTCGTGAACGTGGACCCGCCGGCCGACCACAAGGACTATCTGCACCGGGGCGGCCGTACCGCCCGCGCCGGCGAGTCCGGCAAGGTCGTCACCCTGGTCACCCCGAACCAGCGCCGGGACATGGTCCGGCTGATGGCCGAGGCCAAGATCCGGCCGACCACCACCCAGGTCCGCTCCGGCGAGGCCGCGCTGAGCCGGATCACCGGGGCCAAGCCCCCGTCCGGGGTGCCGCTGGCGGGCGCCGAACCGACCGACGCCAAGGGCCGGCCCTCGGGCTCGGACCTCGGCTTCCGCGGGATCGGCACCCGCCCGGGCCGGCCCGGTGCGGGCAAGGAGTCCCGCAAGACCGCGGAGGCCCGGCAGCTCGCCGAGGCGCGCCGCGCGGCCCGAGTCCGCCGGGGCGGCTGAGACCCGACGCCCACGGTGCCGGCCCCCGGATGCGGGGACCGGCACCGTACGTGCATGCGCGTGCGGGCGGCGCGACCGGTCAGCCGCGGCGGCGGCGCCGCCAGGCCACGATCGCGCGGGTGACGACCGGCGGGAGCAGGTCCTTGGCCAGCCTGCGCCAGGCGGTGCCGGCCCGCGGCCGGGGTCCGGGCTGGTGCGCGGGCGGCGCGGGCGCCACGACGGGCTCGGGCGCCGGTCGCAGCGGCGCGGGGGGCGCCGGCGGGACGGCCCCTTCGTCCCCGATGCGGACCAGGGACTGGCCGGCCACGGCGTCCACTCCGTGCCACAGGTCCGTTCGGCCCTCCAGCCACGTGAGCAGCGCCGACCGGTAGGGAGCCGGGTCGTCCCAGGTCGCGTACAGCTTCGACGCGGACACGGCGATCAGGTGCAGCTCGCCGGTGGCCACCGCGCCCCAGACGGCGGCGGCGACGCCGGGGCAGTGTTCGGAGCGGTAGTCGTCGAAGACGACCACGGCGCCCGGAGCCGCCACCACGCGCGAGGACGCGATGTCCTGGACGACGTGCTCGTAGAGGTGCGAGGCGTCGATGTGGATGAAGCGGCAGCTCGCCGGGCGCACCCGGTCGGCGACCACGAAGGTCGGTGCCTGGATGACCGTGGGCAGGGCCTCGCGGAAGGCCAGGTAGTTCGTCTCGAACCCGCGGCGGGTGAGCGTGGGGTACGAGTCCTGCATCTCCGCGAGGTTGGAGTCGTCCGGCGCGGGCGAGTCGAAGAGGTCGCAGACGGTGAACTCCTCGCCCTCCCGCAGGTACCCCCCGAGGAAGATCGCGCTCTTCCCCATGAAAGCGCCGAGCTCGAGAAGATCGCCCGGTTTTTCCCCTTCATCGCTCTGGCGCGTCAGGAACCAGTCGAACAGCACCTGGTCATAGTCCGAGAACCAACCCTTGACCTGGCTGTACTCGGTCGGAGCGGGCAGGACCGGCTCGCCGTCGGGGGTGGTGACGGGAGCTTGGGAAACGTGCGACACGGAGAGCAGCCTCCAGTGAAACGGCATCGGATCAACGCTGATACCCGGCCAGGTAGGCAGACCATAAACCCCCGAACAGCCGTGTGACGAGACTCCTGTGCGGAGCGGACAAATCCGCTGGGGCTGTTTTCCCATCTTGCTCCTGATTGCCCCTTTCTTCCCAGCTGTATCCGGGGGCGGGGCGGGCTCGCGGCCTCAGCCCGTGATGTTGCGGCGGTGCAGGCGCTGGGCGGCAGTGTTGCGCACGCGGCGCGTGCGGGCCGTGGCGGCGAGCAGGTCGAGGGCCTCGTACGAGGGCAGTGACTGGGCGGCGGTGCGCTGGCACCAGTCGGAGGCGGCGGTGAGCTCGGCCGGCGACCAGGGCTCGCCGTCGGCGATCGCCTTGAGCAGGGTCCACTCGCGCAGCCGGCGGGCCGGGAAGGCACGGGCGCCGATCGCGGTGCCCATGGCCCGGGCCCAGCCGGGGAATCCTGCGTCGGTCAGCAGGTGGGCGGCGCGGCGGTCGAGGTGGGTGACCACCGCACTCTCGGCCATCACCGGGTCACGATCGCGCAGCACGGCGGCCACGGCGGCCGCCTCGGCCCCGGCCGTCGTACCGGCCGCGGCGGCCAGGGCGTCGAGGTGGCGGGCGTAGCGCCAGTGGTCGGGCGCCGTGGTGGTCGCGCTCTCGGCGCGGTGCGCCGTGCCGCCCCCCTCGCGTATCTGGTTCTCACTTCTCCCCATGCCGCCCATTCCACACGACGGCCGTGAACGACCGGTGCGCAGGGGTGCTTCAGCCCGCGCCCGGGTCGCCGTTCACCGCGGCTCCTGCTGCACCTGCGGCAGCAACAGGGCCTCGGAGCCCACCGGGCGGAACCCGGCGGCCTGGAAGGCGCGGATGCTGCGGGCGTTGCCCGCGGCCTGCTGGGACCAGACCGGGCCGCCGTCGGGGACGAGATGGCGGGCGGCGCGGGCCAGCTCCCGGCCCAGACCCCGGTGGCGGACGGCCTCGTCCACCTCGATCGCCGTCTCCCAGCGCCCGGCCACGCCGCGGCCGAGGACGAGCACTCCCCCGTCGGCCGCCCAGACCCGCACGTCCTCGCGGCGCCGCAGCGCCCGGCGCACCCGCGGGTGGTCGGGATCGGCGATCTCCCGCAGCTCCAGCGGCGGGTCGCCGGGCAGCGCCGCGGCGACGGTGAGCAGGTCGACGGTGTCGGTGGTACGGCCGGTGCGGTCGAGCAGGGCGGCGAGGAAGCGCGGGTGCATGGTGGCCGCGAGGCCGTCGCACTCGAGGGCGCCGAGGGCGGAGTGCACCCAGTGCGGGTCCTCGTCGGTGAACACCACGGAGTGCGCGGTGAACGCGATGACGCCGGCGTCGCGCGGGCTCGGCTGCGGGACCACGGTCGTGCCGCCGTCGGGCGGCGGGAACCGCCCGACGGCCGCCGCGTCCAGGATCTCCTCGAGGGTGTGGCCCACGCCCGTCAGACCTGCTCGAAACGGAAGGACTTGATGAAGCAGTCGCGGGGCTGGCCGATGGCGAAGAAGATGCAGTCCACCAGCGACTGGGCGGTGAGCGGGTCCTTCGCCGTGCGCGGGGCGCTCTCCCACTCCGGGGACAGCGGATCGTGGTTGTCGAAGTCCGGCGGGTAGAGGGAGATGACGCGGACGCCCCGGTCGCGCAGCCGGCGCGAGAGGATCTCGGTGAAACCGGCCTGGGCAGACTTGGCGGCGTAGAACGCGTCGTGCGCGTCGGAGCGGTGGTTTCCGGTTTCGCCGCAGCCGGAGACCATCGTCACGATATCCGGCTTGTCCGAGTTCAGCAGCAGCGGGAGCAAGGCCTTGGTGACGAGGACGGTGCCGGTGGCGCCCGAGGCGAGGGTGTCGACCACGTCCGCGTCGGATGCGGAGAGCAGGTCCGTGCCGTGCTGGTAGCGGGAGCCGTTGTTCACGAGTACGTCGATGCGGTCGGTGCGGGCGGCCACCGCGGCGGCGAACTCCCGTACGGAGGCCGGGTCCGTGAGGTCGCACGCGAAGGCGTGGACCCGGTCGGCGGCGTGGCCCTGCGCGAGGATCTCCGCGCGGACGCGTTCGGCGGCTTCGAGGGTGCGCGCGGAGAGGTGGACCTCGGCGCCCCGGGCGGCGAACCGGAGGGCGAGGGTACGCCCGAAGTCGCGGCCGGCGGCGGTGATGACGACGCGGTGGTGTTCGAGGGTCATGTCAACGCTCCTGATTCCCTGGTCGTTACACATGATCTCAGGTGCGCCGTACGGCTGTTCGGGCAGGGCGGGGCGGCGGGGCAGGCACGGCGGGGCGGGCGGACCGGCGCCGGCACGGGCCCCGCCGGTGCGCCCGGGCTCAGCCCCCGTGGCTCTCGTACCCGCCACGCCCCTGGTCCGGGTCGTGCCCCGGTTCGGGCAGCGGAGCCCCGGTCTCCAGCAGGGTCTTGAGGCTGGAGGCGAGCATCGGCCAGGCGCGGCTGCACATGCCGATCAGGTTGCCGCCGGGTTCGAAGCCCTCGTGGAGGATGGTCAGCCGCGCGAGCGTGTCCCCGACGGGTTCGATCTCGTACGTCACCTTCGTACGCCGCTCCTGAGCCAGCGCGGCCCGCAGCTCCTCGGCGATCCCGACCGAGGCCGCCCACTGCGGGGTGAAGGTGTGCCAGGTGTACGAGAGCCGCCGGTTCGGGACGCAGTCGAGGACCACCTGCTCGGGATCACTGGTCCGGGCCCCGCGCTCCACCCAGTCCATCCTCGATCCCACCGCCCAGTCGGTCTCGAAGCTCAGCCCCCAGTACCGCCGGGTGAAGGCGGGCTCGGTGAGGGCCTGCCAGACCCGGTCGGGATCGGCCTGGACGTACAGGGTGTAGGTGATCGCGCTGTCGCTCATCCCCCCATGCTGCGGGACCGGAACCCGCGGACCCCGGATTTCCCAGGTCGCGGCGGGGGCGGCCGCGCTGGGCCGCCCATCCCGTGATCCCCCGCCGGGGCCGGTCAGTAGACGTGCAACGCGACCGCGCAGAGCCCGCGCCCCGCCGCGGCGGCGGACCGCCAGACGCGGAGGGGACCGTCGGTGACGTGTTCTTCGCGGGCGCCGTAGTCCAGCCAGTCCCGGTCGGCGACGCGGGCCCGTTCCCCGGGGGTGAAGGCCAGCGCCCGCT
Source organism: Streptomyces sp. NPDC032745 (assembly GCF_055579465.1). Lineage (NCBI taxonomy): Bacteria > Bacillati > Actinomycetota > Actinomycetes > Kitasatosporales > Streptomycetaceae > Streptomyces > Streptomyces sp. NPDC032745. The sequence goes on from NZ_JBVING010000002.1 coordinate 164,598, forward strand.
CCACGCCCGCCAGCGTCCGGCGCACCCCGGCCGCGGTGAGGAGCACGTTGCCGCACCAGCCGGGCAGCAAGGCGGCCCGCGCCGGGCCGATGGCGTGGAACAGGGCGGCGACCGCGTAGTCCTTGCGGTGCACGGAGACGAACATGTCCGCCGGGTCCGGCTCGGGCTCCCAGAGGTCCTGCATGACATGGAACTCGGGGTCGGTGATGCCGTTGCAGAGGTCGTCGACGTGCTCGCCGGGGCGGGTCAGGTTCCAGAACGAGTCGATGGCATCACCGTGTGCCCGGTCGGTGTACCAGGTGCGGTGGTCCGGCAGCGGGGCGCTCTGCCAGGCCTCCCAGCGGAGGCGGGCCGCCGGGTTCGTACGGTCGGCTTCGAGGGCCGGCGCCAGGCGGGGCCCGAGCTCCGCGATGACGGGGTCGGGGTGACTGCTGATCGACCAGACGCTGGTGAATCCCATGCCGATCACGCTACGGGGCACCACTGACGGGCCCGGTGGCATCACCAGCGGGTACCCCGTTCGGGGAGTTCCGTCAGGGGGGTGCGAGGTGGGCGCGGGAGGGAGAGGCGGGCGCGGGCCTCGTGGACCGCGGCGAGTTCGGCGTGGCCGGCCGGGCCCCAGTCGGCGAGTTCACGGACCTGCTCGGGGGTGGCCAGCAGGCGCGCGTACGCCGGGTCCGCGGCCGGGGGCAGAAAGCCGAGGCGGGCCGCGGTACGGGGATGGGCGGCCTCGTCGGCGTACCGGTAGCCGAGCGGGGTGGAGCCCGTCGTCGGGGGCGGGAGCTGGGCGGCGCCGGTGGTGCGGCAGACCAGGATCAGGACACGGCCGTCGGGGGCGAACAGCCAGGCCGAGGGCTCCCGTACGGGCAGCGCGGCAGGTACCGGGCCGGGATGCCAGGTGCCGTGGTGCGGGGTGCGGCGGGTGCGCAGGACCCCCAGCCGGTCCAGGGCGGTCGGCGCGACGGGGCGGCCGCCCTCCAGCAGGGCCGGGCCGCCGCCGTTGATGCGGGCGCGCAGCGCCGACAGGGCGCGGCGGGCGTCGCCCGGGTCCATCAGGGCGGGCAGGTCGGCCGGTTCGGCGAAGTGGACGCCGGTGATCTCCTGGGCGGGGAGGCGGATCTCATCGATCCGGTCCGGGGTCCAGGTGCCGCCGTCGTACACGTAGAGGATCTCCCCCGGGAAGCGCATCTCGGGCGGGAAGCCGGGGGTGTCCGCCGGGATCCAGTCCACGGCGAGGCCGTTCGGGTAGCTGCCGTCGACGCCGAGTTCCTCCCGCATCTCACGGGCCGCGGCGGCCGACGGGGCCTCGCCCGCGTCCACCGCGCCGCCGGGCAGCATCCGGTCGGCGCGGTAGTCGACGCTCTGGACCAGGACCCGGCCGTCGGCGTCGGTGACCAGGACGACGGCGCCGGTCCAGAGCGCGGCCCGCGAAGCCCCGTACTCCTGCGGGGTCATCCACGTGCCCGGCCCGCCGCCGTCCTCGTCGGTCACGGCCTCGTCGGTCAGCTGCGGCATCGGAACTCCGTTCACCGTGGATGGACCCTCTTCCCGTGCAACAGCCCGCACGGCCTGCGGGTTACGCCGGTCGCGCCACTCCGGCCACTGACCGCCGCTTTGCCGCCCCTATACCTCCTTATTACCTTGTTACGCCTTCGTTGCTACGTTCGCGTCGCGGACTGGCGGCCTGAAAACCGCCGGTCCGACCACGTCACCGGACCGACGCCGAGGGTGGACAAAGCCATGCGACGCGCTTCCCGTACCGACTCGGGCACGGGCACCGGCACCGGCAGCGGCAGCGGCAGCGGCTCCGGACGTCTTGCCGCCGTCGACGCCGTGCGCGGACTCGCCGTCCTCGGCATGTTCGCCGTACACGTCGGCCCGGGCCCGCGCCCCGAGGGCGCCGGCTACCTGCTCGTCGCGGCCGACGGCCGGGCACCCGCGCTGTTCACCCTCCTCGCCGGCTTCTCGCTCGCCCTCGCCCGGCGCAGCCGGCTCCCCGCGGAACAGCCGGACGGCTGGGCCCTCCGTTACCGCCCGCTGCTGATCCGCTGTGCGGTCCTGGCCGGGCTGGGCCTGCTGCTGGCCTCGCTGTGGCCGGGGATCCTGGTCATCCTGGCCTTCTTCGCCGTCTACTTCCTCGCCGCCGAGCCGTTCACCCGGCTGTCCACCCCCGTGCTCAGCGCCGTCGCCGGCGTCTGCGTGGTGGCGGGTCCGCTGCTTTCGTTCCTGCTCGGCCCGGTGTTCGGGTACGAGGCCTCGGGGCGCGGCGCGGTTCCCGAACTGACCGCTCTGGCCGGCCGGGACGGGCTGGGCCGGGTGCTGTGCGAGCTGCTGCTCACCGGCGCGTATCCGCTCGCCACGTACTTCCCGTACGTCCTGGCCGGACTGGCCCTCGGCCGGCTGTGCGATCTGCGGGAGCGCCGCGTCGCCCGGCGGATGGTCCTCTGGGGCGCGGCCGCCGCGGCCGTGGGCTACGGCACCGCCTGGGTGGCCGCCCATGTGCTCGGCGGCCGGGAGCGGCTGCTCGACGCGGTCGCGGCCCGCCATCCGGAAGCCCTCGGTGCGGCCGATCCCGTACGGGAAGTGCTGCGCGGGCAGTTCGGAGCCGTGCCCAGCACCTCCTGGGACTGGCTGCTGGTGGCCGATCCTTACAGCCAGACGCCGCTCGAGACGATCGGCAACGCAGGGGTGGGCTGCGCGCTCATCGGGCTGTTCGTGCTCGCCGCGCGCAGCCGGGCCGGCGCGCGGCTGCTGCGGCCGTTGACCGCCCTCGGGGCGATGGCGCTGAGCGCGTACGTCCTGCATGCACTGGCGCTGGCCGGGCCGGCCCACGGGGCCGCGTCCTGGGCTGCGCTGGCCGGCTTCGCGGGTGTGGCGCTGTCGGCGGCCTGGGCCTGGCAGCGGTTCTGGGCGGACAGCCCACTGCGGCGGGGCCCGCTGGAACACCTGCTCCGGCTGGCCGCGCACGGACGCCCGGCCGCGTAGCCGGGCCCGCGCAGCGCCCTGACTCGTGTGGGTGACGGTGCGTAGGTTCCACCGGCTGCCGTACGGCAGGGTGGGCGGATGCAGTTACGCCGGATGGCTCTGCCCCTGCCCCTGCCTCTGCCCCTGATCCTCGCCGCGCTGGCGCTGACCGCCGGGTGCGTGACCGTACGGCCGGACGTGCCTGCGGAACCGGATCCGGCGGTGGACCGGACCGCGGCCCGGGGAACGGCGGTCGAGGCCCTGCCGTTGGGCCGGCTGCCGGCGTCGGAACCCCCGTCGCCCCCGCCGGCGGCCGAGGCCGAGCCGGAACCTCCCGCGCAGCCCGAGGAGGACCGGCCGCCGCAGCACCGGACCGGCGATCGCGCGCCCGTTCGGCCGGCGCGGCCCGTGCGCCCCGCCCCGGCGCCAAAGCCCCGCAAGCGGCCGCCCGTACGGCCGAAACCCCAGCCCGCGCCGCCGCGCACGTACGACATGGCACCCCTGTGCGAGGCGGCCAGGGGGACGGTCTCCCCGTCGATCGTCGCCCTGTGTCGGTAGCCGCTCCACTCGGGCCCGGATCGGGGCGGATCATCCGAGTGGCCCCGGCCCGGCTGCCGGGTGTCGGCGGGCCGGTTCGCTTGGATGGGCGGCGCGGGTCCGACCGGAGGCCCGTACCGCCTCCACCCCCAGGGAGTCGCCATGGCGAAGATCGCCCTGTTCGGCGCGACCGGCACCATCGGAGCCCTTGTGCTGCGCGAAGCACTCGGGCGCGGCCACGACGTCACGGCGGTGGTGCGCGACCCCGCGAAGCTCGCGGATTCCGGCGCCGAGGTGCTGCTGGGCGACGTCCTCGACCCGCACTCGGTCGCCGAGGCGGCCGCCGGCCGGGACGTGGTCGTCAGCGCGATCGGCCCCGGGTCCGGGGATCCGGGCGTGCTCGTCACCGCCGCCAAGTCCCTGATCGGCGGCGTCTGCACGCTCGGCCCGGACACCCCGCGGCCCCGTGTGATCACCGTGGGCGGGGCGGGCTCGCTGCGTACCCCGCAGGGACCGCTGGTCTGGGACGCAACGGGTGTCCCGGAGGGGGTCCGGGCCGTCATGCGCGCCCACGGGGAGGCACTGGACTTCCTGCGCACCGTGCCCGTGGAGGAGGTGCGCTGGACCTGCCTGAGCCCCGCCGCGCAGATCGGTCCGGGTGAGCGCACGGGCACGTACCGGCTGTCCCTCGACGATCTGGTCGTGGACGAGGACGGCCGCAGCCACATCTCGGCCGAGGACTACGCCGTGGCGCTGGTCGACGAGATCGAGCGCGACGCGCATGCGGGCCGGCGGTTCACCATCGGCTACTGACCGGGCGGCGCGTCGCGCGCGTCCCCGGCGTACAGCACGGTGAGTTCGGCGCCGATCCGGGCCAGCCACTGCCGTACCTCCGGCGGCTCCAGGACCTCGACCCCGGCTCCCAGCCCGGCCAGGTGGCCGGCCAGGGCCTTGGGGGCCGGGCCGTCGACCCACACCTCGGTCCAGCCGTCGGGCAGCGGGCCGCCGACGCGTACCCGGCCGCCGAGGAACCGTTGCAGCAGGGCCAGCGCGTCGGGGTGGACGCGGGCCCGCGCGGTCACCGCGTACATACCGTCCTGGAAGGCCCCGGACAGCTCCCGCCAGGCCGTGGCCAGGTCGAAGCCGGGCGGCCGGACCACGGGTTCGCCGGTCGGCTCGACGGAGCGGACCCGGCTGAGCCGGAAGGTGCGCAGGCCGTTCTCCGTACCCGCGACCAGATAGTCGACCCCCGCCTTGGCGACGAGCCCGAGGGGGTCGACCGTACGCTCGCCGGCCGGTTTGCCGACGCCCGCGTACCCGAGGCGGACGCGGATCCCGTCCACGACGGCGCCCTGGAGCGCGGAGCGGTGGGCGGCATCGGCGGTGACGGCGTTGCGGGACCAGTCCGTCGCGTCGACGACTCCGGCGCGGGTGGCGGCCTCGGCTTCCGCCCGCAGGGTGGACGGCAGGGCCCGGACCAGCTTGCGCAGGGTGGTGCGCAGTTCGGGGGTGGCCGCCAGCGGGCCGGTGACGAGGAACAGCGCCCGGATCTCGTCGGCGGTCAGCCCGGTGAGGTTGGTCCGGGCGCCGCCGACGAGGGACCAGCCGCCACCGCGGCCCCGCTGCGAGTAGACGGGGATGCCGGACGCGGCCAGCGCCTCCAGATCGCGGCGGGCGGTGCGCTGGGACACCTCCAGTTCGGCGGCCACCTCGGGGACGGTGACGCGGCCGCGCTCCTGGAGGAACAGCAGGGTCGCCACCAGCCGGTCGGCTCTCATGTCCTTCTTCCCTTCCTGCGCCCCGGGCGATTTCGCCGGTCCGCTCATTCTCCTCGGGAAACTGGCCAGAAGGTGGCCAGTTTGGCTTCCAGGATGAACTCATGACCGAGATCACGCAGCTCACCGAAACCCCGTCCGCCTCCACCGCCTCCACCGCCTCCGACCCGCGACTCGACCTCGCCGCGGCCGTCCAGCTGGCGGGCCGCACCCTTGCCGCCGTCCGGCCCGACCAGTACAACGCCCCCACCCCCTGCGACGAGTTCGATGTCCGGCGGCTCTCGAGCCACCTCGTCGCCGTCGTCCGCCGGATCGCGGTGATCGGGCGCGGCGAGGACCCGTTCAGCGTCCCCTCCTTCGCCGACGAGCTCGCCGACGGCGCGTGGGCGGCGGCCTGGGAGCCGGGCGCTCGCGAGGTCGCCGAGGTGTGGGCGGACCCGGCCGTGCTCGGCCGGCAGCTGCGCCTGCCGATGGGCGTCCTGCCGGGCGCGGCCGCCGCGGCCGTCTACACGCACGAACTCACCGTGCACACCTGGGACCTGGCGAGGGCGACCGGGCAGCACCCGGAATGGGACGCGGCCCTGATCGAGCGGGTGATCGCCGTCGTACGCAACGCACTGCCGGCCGAAACCCGGGGCGGGCGGATTCCGTTCGCCGAGGTCGTGGCCGTGGACGCCGGTGCGCCGGCCATCGACCGGCTGGTGGCCTGGGCCGGGCGGCGGCCCTGACGGACCGGGCGACCCCGCGCGTGGGTTATTGATTGGATGCCCCGGCTCCGTATACCTAGAGTGACGACGCACCACGTCGTCGAGCAGGAGCCGGTCATGCGCACCCACTACCCCCGTACGCCGCATCTGCCCTGGTCCCCCGGGGCAGCGGCGGACGACGTGCGCGCCTCCGGGTTCCCGGGGCTGGCCGGGCGCGAGGTCGTCGTCACCGAGAAGCTCGACGGGGAGAACACCACCCTGTACGCGGACGGCCTGCACGCGCGCTCGCTGGACTCGGGCCACCACCCTTCGCGGGCCTGGGTCAAGGGCCTCCAGAGCCGGATCGGCGCCGGCATACCGGCCGGGTGGCGGGTGTGCGGGGAGAACCTGTACGCCCGCCACTCGATCCCCTACGAGGACCTGGACAGCTGGTTCTACGGTTTCTCGGTGTGGGACGGCGAGCACTGCCTGGACTGGGACCGGACCGTGAGCTTCCTGCACGGCCTCGGGGTGCCCACCCCGCGCGTGCTCTGGCGGGGCGTCTTCGACGAGCGCGTGCTGCGCAAGCTGCGGCTCGACACCGCACGGCAAGAGGGCTACGTCGTACGGACGGTGGCCGGCTTCGCGCGTGCGGACTTCGGGCGGTCCGTCGCCAAGTGGGTGCGCGTCGGCCATGTGCAGACGGACACCCACTGGATGTACGCGCAGGTGGTGCCGAACGGGCTCGGTCCGCAGGCCCCGCTGTGGGCGGTGCGCTCGGGCTCCGAGCCCGATGCGGCGGAGCTGGCGGCCGCCCTCGGCCTGGATCCCGCACCCTTTGCCGCACCTTTTGCCGCACCCGATGCCGCCGTCGCGCCGGTCGTCGCCGAGGTGGCGGGCCGGCTCGACGCGTCGGGCCGCACCGGTGAGGACCGGCTGGCCGGCGTACTGGCCGCCGTACTGCACCGCGCACCGCGGGCCCGGATCGGGGCGCGGCTGGCGGCGGGGCCGCTCGGGATGCCGCTCGCCCGGCGGGTCGCCGACCTGGTCGGGCTGTACCCGTCGCTGCAGCGGCCGTTCCCGGACGAGGGGCGGCGGGCCGGGCTGGTCCGGATGGCCGTCGCCGCCGATCTCGGGGTGCTGCACGCCCTCGCCGGTGCGGCGGCCGCGGGGGATGCCGGGGCACGGGAGTGCGTGGAGTGGTCCGCGCTGTACGCAGAGGAGGCGGGGCTGCTCGGCCCCGATCCGCTGGGCCCGCTGCGCACCGGGCTGCGGGAGGCCCTCGGCGGGCTCGGGGCGGACGCGGCGGACCGGTGCTGGGCGGAGGCCCGGGAGGCGTTCGCGCGGGGCGGGATCTCCACCGCCGAGGAGGCGGTGGCCGCAACCTGGCGGTGGCGCGAAGGCGGCTTCCCGCGGCTGGTCCAGCTGTGCGGGCCCTCGGGCAGCGGGAAGAGCACGTACGCCCGGAGCCTGCCGGGCGTGGCCGCGTACATCAGTCTCGACGATCTGCGCGCCGCCCGGGGTTCCCGCGCCGACCAGCGGGCCAATGCGGACGTGCTGCGCGAGGGCCTGGACCGGCTGGACGCTGCGCTGGCCGCCGCAGCGGGCACCGGCGGCACGGTGGTGTGGGACGCCACCTCCCTGACGGAGCAGCAGCGGGGCCTGGCCGGCGCGGTGGCGCAGCGCCGCGACGCGCTGGTCACCCAGGTCGTGGTCCTGGTCGAGGAGGCGGAGCTGGTCCGGCGCAACGCCGTCCGCCCCCACCCCGTGCCGCCGCAGGTGCTGACCACCCAGCTGCACCGGTTCGGCCCGCCGTACCCCGGACACGGGCCGGGGCACCGCACCTGGTACGTCGGGGCGGGCGGGACCGTGGACGACACGGCGGGAACCATCGGGGCGACCGCAGTGACAGCGGCAGTTGCCGCGGCGGTGGGCGAGGACGGCTGATGCGTACCAGTGAGGAGCTCTACCACCAGGTCCGCTGGGACCCCCGGTTCGATCCGGCGCGCTTCGTGTTCGGGCTGCACCAGCGCGGGGCGCCGCCGAAGCGGATCCCGCTGCACTCCTTCGTGCCCGGCGGCGACATCCCCTGGCACCGGGTGCTGTTCGTCGAGGCGGACGGCGAGCTCGTCTGGGACCGGGCGAGCGGCGTGGACCGGATCGACTCCACCGAGGCCGGGCGGATCCGCGAACCGCGGTTGCTGCGCGCCCCGTTCTTCACCTCCCGGACCCCGCACGCGTGGGATCCGGCGGACGGCGGCGCCTGGCGGCCGGCCGAGGTGACGTCCGGCGGGTCCGCGTCGTCCGGCCCGGCCGGCGGCCCGGGGCCGCAGCAGGTGCGGCTGCTGACCTGGAACACCCTGTGGGACCGGTACGACGCCCCGCGCATCGACACCGCCCGGCGCAGGCCGATGCTGCTGGCCGACCTGGCGGGCGCCGACGCCGATGTGATCGCCCTCCAGGAGGTCGAACCCGCACTGCTCGGCATGCTGCTGGCGGAGCCGTGGGTGCGGGCCGGATACACGGTGGGCACCGATCCGCGCGGCAAGGACGTCGCCGCCAGCGGGTTGCTGGTGCTGAGCCGGCTGCCCGTGCGGGAGGCGGGGTTGCACCTGCTGGGGCCGCACAAGGCGGTCGCCGCGGTGACGGCGGACACGGCGGGCGGCCCCCTCGTGGTGGCCTGCGTCCATCTGACGAGCGATCACACGGAGAACGGCGCCGGGCGGCGGAGCGTCGAACTGGCCCGGATCTCCGAGGGTTTGAGCGGCATCGAGGCGGATGTGGTGCTGCTCGGCGACTTCAACGACGGCCGCTCCGGCCCGGAGGGGCCGGCGGCCGCACTCGGCCTGCGGGACACCTGGAGCGAGGTGCACGGGCCGCAGGACGCCACGCCGACCTTCGATCCGGTGGCCAATCCGCTGGCCGCGGTGGGCTCGCTGTCGGGGCGGGCCGCCCGACTGGACCGGGTCCTGCTGCGCTCGGCGGGGGCGCGGGTGCGCGAAGCCGTCCTGCGGGGCGACGTCCCGGGCCCTGAGGGGTTGTTCATCTCCGACCACTTCGGGGTCGAGGCGGTGCTGGACTTCGCCGGGCGGGACGCCGGGCGCGCGGGGCTCGACGTACGGGCGACCGCGCGGACGGCGGTGGCTTGGCTGCCGCCGCACGATCCGGCGGTCGAGGAGCTGCGCCGGGGGCACGACCCGGCGGTCCACCGCTGGCCGGCGCACGTGAACCTGCTGTTCGGCTTCGTACCGGAGTCCTCGTTCGAGGAGGCGCTGCCCCTGGTGGCCGAAGTGGCCGCGCAGACGCAGCCGTTCACGGCCCGGGTGGCCGGGGTGCACAGCTTCGGGCACCGGGAGGACGCCACGGTGTGGCTGGACCCGGCGGCGGCCGGCGACGCGCCCTGGCAGCAGCTGCGGCGGGGGCTCGCCGAGCGGTTCCCGGGGTGCCGTGGGCACGACGGCTTCACACCGCACCTGACGCTGGGGCGCAGCCGGGATCCGCAGCGGGCGGTGGCCGAGTTCGCCGCGCGGCTCGGCGGATCCGGAACGGGGACGTCGGCCCGGGTCGGGGAGCTCGCGGTGTTGTCCCGGCGCGGGGACGGGCCGATGCAGGTGCGGGCGACGGTGGAACTCGGCACCGGCAGGTGGCGGTGGGCGCAGGAACCGGGGCCTGGACCGGAACCGAAGACCGGACCGGGACGGAAAGCCGGACCGGGACCGAAGACCGGACCGGGACCGAAAGCCGACCCGGAAGCAGCATCCGCACGTGACGCGGAAGCCGAGTCCCTCACCGCCCGGATCGCGGAGGCGCTCGGCGACGGCGTGCTGCACCTCGCCGGATCCCGCCGCATGGGCTGCGCCCTGCCCGGGGCCGACCTCGACCTGGTCGCGGCCCTGCCGGGCACGGTCGGCATCGCGGAGGTAAGGGAGCGGGTGGCGGCAGCCCTCCCGGAGGCCGAGGGACTGCGGGAGGTGAAGGGCGCAAGGGTCCCCGGGCTGCGGCTGCGTACGGCCGGACTGGATGTGGACCTGGTGGTCGTCGCCACGGGCGCGGTGGACCCGGCGCAGGCGGTGGAACGCCGGGCCGAACTCGGCGAGGCGGCCGCGGTCGCGCTGAGCGCGGTGAGCGACGCCGATGCGGTACGGGACTTCGCGGGCTCCGAGCGGCATGCGGCGTTCGTCCGGCTGGCCCGGGAGGTGAAGGCGTGGGCCCGCGCCCGGGGGCTGGATTCGGCGCCGTTCGGCGGACTGCCGGGGGTGGCCTGGGCGGTACTGGCGGCGCGTACGGTCCACGAGGCCGCCGACCTGTCGCCCGCGGCCCTGCTCCGGGAGTTCTTCGGGACCTGGGCGGCCTGGGACTGGCGCGAGCCGGTCGCCCTGACGCCCGCGGCTCCGGACCCGCACGCGCACCCGCACCCGCACCCGCACCCGGCCACTCACCCCGACCCGGACCCCGTCACCGTCCTCACTCCCTCAGCACCGGCCCGCAGCTGCACCTCCCAGGTCGGCCCGGGGCTGCGCGACCTGCTCGGCCGGGAGCTGTACCGGACGTGGGAACTCCTGGAGGCGGAGCCCCACCCCCGGGTCCTGCCCCTCGACACCCCGCCGCTGCACCGCCGGCACGCTGCCTGGGCCGTGGTGACCGTACGGGCGGACGAGCCGCGGGAGTTCGAGGAGTACCTGGGCCGGGCGCGGGGCCGGATGCGCGCCCTGCTCGGTGTGCTGGCGGAGGCCGGGGTCCGGGATGCGCACGCCTGGCCGCGGCCCTTCGCGGTCTCCCCCGCCTCGGCCCGGTATGCGGTCGGGCTCGGCGCGAGCCCGCCGGATGCGGCCGCTCTCGCCGCGCTCGCGGGGCGCTGGTCCGCCGGCCTGACGGGCATTGAGGTCGCCTGGGCTGAGTGCGGGGCGGTTCCGCCGCTCGGCTGATGCATACCCTCCCTGTCGACAAGTAACGAACGCAGGGCGGCACTCACCCTCCGGCCCGGATCACTCTCCGAAGACGGCCGAGCTCTGCCCCGCCCAGCGGGCGCGGCGGGACAGAGCGGCCTGAAGTCTCAGTAGAGTCCTGACACATTTTTTCGTCAACACTTTTCACAAGGATTAAGGAAACTCCGAGTTCACAGGCCTCATGGGCAATTGACATCCCCTCAGGCCTTCATTTCATGAACGCGAAAACCCTTGACGGTCCTCATGGCGGGCAGTTCACTCACGCTTCGATCCCCCCGGATCCACGAAGTCAGGAGAGCCCCCCATGCCCCGCCTCTCGGACCATCCACCGCGACTGACGGTCGCGGCTCTCGCCGCCGCGCTGATCGCCGCCCTCCTCGTACTGCTGCCGGGTGGCACCGCCCAGGCCGCGCCCGTCCTCCTCTCCCAGGGCAGACCCGCCACCGCCTCCAGCCAGGAGAACGGCGGCACCCCCGCCTCCGCCGCCGTCGACGGCGACAACGCCACCCGCTGGTCGAGCCAGTTCGCCGACCCGCAGTGGATACAGGTCGACCTCGGTGGCCCCGCACAGGTCAGCCAGGTGGTGCTGCGCTGGGAGACCGCGTACGCGACGGCGTACCGGATCGAGCTGTCCGACGACGGCACGCACTGGAGCACCGCATATTCCACGACCACCGCCACCGGTGGGGTCCGGACCCACGACATCACCGGCACCGCCCGCTACGTCCGCGTATACGGCACCCAGCGCGCCACCCAGTGGGGCTACTCCCTCTACGAGTTCCAGGTCTTCGGCACCACCGACGCAGGCCCCGCCCTCCCCGGCGGCGGCGACCTCGGGCCCAACGTGATCGTCTTCGACCCGTCCACCCCCGGCATCCAGGCCAGGCTCGACGAGGTCTTCCGGCAGCAGGAGTCGGCCCAGTTCGGCACCGGCCGCTACCAGTTCCTGTTCAAACCGGGCACGTACAACGGCCTCAACGCCCAGATCGGCTTCTACACCTCCATCTCGGGGCTGGGCCTCAGCCCCGACGACACCACCATCAACGGTGACGTGACCGTCGACGCCGGCTGGTTCGGCGGCAACGCCACCCAGAACTTCTGGCGTTCGGCCGAGAACCTCGCGCTCAACCCGGTGAACGGCACCGACCGCTGGGCCGTCTCCCAGGCCGCGCCCTTCCGCCGCATGCACGTCAAGGGCGGCCTGAACCTCGCCCCCGACGGCTTCGGCTGGGCCTCCGGCGGCTACATCGCCGACTCGAAGATCGACGGGCAGGTCGGCAACTACTCGCAGCAGCAGTGGTACACGCGGGACAGCTCGATCGGCGGCTGGGGCAACGGCGTCTGGAACCAGGTCTTCTCCGGGGTCCAGGGCGCGCCGGCCCAGTCCTTCCCGAACCCGCCGTACACCACGCTCGACACCACGCCGGTCTCCCGGGAGAAGCCCTTCCTCTACCTCGACGGGACCGAGTACAAGGTCTTCGTCCCGGCGAAGCGGGTGAACGCCCGCGGCACCTCCTGGGGCAACGGCGCACCACAGGGCACCTCGATCCCGCTGAGCCGGTTCTACGTGGTCAAGCCGGGCACGACCGCCGCGACGATGAACCAGGCGCTGGCCCAGGGCCTGCACCTGCTCTTCACGCCCGGCGTCTACCACGTCGACCAGACCATCCGGGTGAACCGCGCGGACACGGTCGTCCTGGGCCTCGGCCTGGCGACGATCGTGCCGGACAACGGGGTGACGGCGATGAAGGTCGCCGACGTCGACGGGGTGAGGCTCGCCGGGTTCCTGATCGACGCCGGTCCGGTCAAGTCGCCGAGCCTGCTGGAGGTCGGCCCGGCCGGGACGACCACGGACCACGGCGCCGACCCGACGACCGTGCAGGACGTGTTCGTCCGGGTCGGTGGCGCCGGCGCCGGCAAGACGGACGTCGGCATGGTGATCAACAACCACGACACGATCGTCGACCACACCTGGATCTGGCGTGCCGACCACGGCGACGGGGTGGGCTGGGAGACCAACCGCGCCGACTACGGGTTCCGGGTGAACGGTGACGACGTCCTGGCCACCGGGCTGTTCGTCGAGCACTTCAACAAGTACGACGTGGAGTGGAACGGCGAGCGCGGCCGCACGGTGTTCTTCCAGAACGAGAAGGCGTACGACGCCCCGAACCAGGCGGCGGTCCAGAACGGCACGACCAAGGGCTACGCGGCCTACAAGGTGGCCGACTCGGTGACCACGCACGAGGGCTGGGGGCTGGGCAGCTACTGCTTCTACAACGTGGACCCGACGATCCGTCAGGACCACGGCTTCCAGGCGCCGGTGAAGCCGGGCGTGCGGTTCCACGACCTGCTCGTCGTCTCGCTCGGCGGCAAGGGCCAGTACGAGCACGTCATCAACACCACGGGCGCACCCACCTCGGGTACGTCGACGACCCCGTCCACGGTCGTCTCCTTCCCCTGATCCACCACCGGCCTCCGAAAGCGCGGGGCGGCCGCCCGGCCGCCCCGCGCTTCCCGATCACGGGCCTACATCGCCCAATCAGTGTGCGCAGCAACGGAGTTCTGTCAGAATTCGCTTCCGGCAGAGCGTGCGCGCGCGAGGGGCGGAAGCACTTGTCAGCAGAACTTCCCGGAACCAGCTTGTCAGAAGTGATTCTGTGGGTGGCGGCGGCCCTGCTCCTGACCGGCCTGGTCATCGTGGCGATCAAGACGGTCCAGGTGATCCCGCAGGCCAGCGCCGCCATCGTCGAACGCTTCGGCCGCTACACGCGCACCCTCAACGCGGGCCCCAACATCGTCGTCCCGTTCATCGACAAGATCCGCAACCGCATCGACCTGCGCGAGCAGGTCGTGCCGTACCCGCCGCAGCCGGTCATCACCCAGGACAACCTGGTCGTCAACATCGACACGGTCATCTACTACCAGGTGACCGACGCCCGCGCCGCGACGTACGAGGTCGCCAGCTACATCCAGGCCGTCGAGCAGCTCACCGTCACCACCCTGCGCAACATCATCGGCGGCATGGACCTCGAGCGGACCCTGACCTCCCGCGAGGAGATCAACGCGGCCCTGCGCGGAGTCCTCGACGAGGCCACCGGCAAGTGGGGCATCCGCGTCAACCGCGTCGAGCTCAAGGCGATCGAGCCGCCGGCCTCCATCCAGGACTCGATGGAGAAGCAGATGCGCGCCGACCGGGACAAGCGCGCCGCGATCCTCCAGGCCGAAGGCGTCCGGCAGTCCGAGATCCTGCGCGCCGAGGGTGAGAAGCAGTCCTCCATCCTGCGCGCCCAGGGTGAGGCCAAGGCCGCGGCCCTGCTCGCCGAGGGTGAGGTGGCCGTCGCGGAGGTACTCCGGCGCGGCGCGCGGGCGGTGCCCGCCGGGGTTTCCGTACGGCCCGTGCGGCACGATCCGCTGCTGCCGGACGACCCCCGCAGAGTCGGCCGCTACCGGCTCACCGCCCGGCTGGGCGAGGGCGGGATGGGAACGGTCTACCTGGGGCTGTCGCCGGGTGAACGGCGGGTGGCGGTTAAGGTCGTACGGGCGGACCTGGCGGCGGATCCGGGTTTCCGCAAACGGTTCGCGCGGGAGATCGACTCCGTGCGCCGGGTGGGCGGCTTCCACACGGCGCAGGTGGTGGACGCATCGGCCGAGGAACAACAGCCCTGGCTGGTGACGGAGTACATTCCGGGCCCGTCCCTGGCCGCCGTCCTGCGGGAGCACGGGGCCCTGCCCGCCCGGACCCTGCGCACCCTGGCGCTGGGGGTGGCCGAGGCGCTGGAGGGGATCCACGCCTGCGGGATCGTCCACCGCGATCTGAAACCCGGCAACATCATCATCGCGGAGACGGGTGCGCGGGTGATCGACTTCGGCATCGCGCGAGCGGTGGACGCCACCGCCCTGACCCGGGCGGACCACCTGGTCGGCACCCGGGGCTTCCTCGCCCCGGAGCAGCTGACGGGAGCCCCGCTCACCCCGGCCGTCGACGCGTACGCGTTCGGGATGGTGCTGGGCCACGCGTGCGGGGCCGCGCCGTTCCAGCAGGGAGCGGAACTGGAGCCCGCCCTGCGGCTGCTGCCCGCGGACCTGTCGGCGATCGTGACGGCCTGCCTCTCCCCCGACCCGGCCGCCCGGCCGACCCCGGCGCAGATCCTGGCGCGCCTCGGCGGCGGGGACGAGAAACCGGCCGGGGACTGGCTGCCCCCGGCCGTACGGACGATGGTGGACCTGCACAACATGCCGACCGCCGCGGCGGACCGAGAGGGTCTCAGACCTCCAGAATGATCTTTCCGGCGGCGCGTCCGGTCTGGCTGAACTCGAAGGCCGCTGCCAGCTGCGACAGCGGGAAGGTCTTGGCGACGGTGACCGAGAGCTGCCCGCTTTCGGCGAGTCGGCCCAGTTCGGCCAGGCCCTCGGCGTCGGGCCGCACCCACATCCACTGGCCGCCCGCACCGAGCACGGTGTGGTCGGCGATGGAGGCGTGCCGGCCGCCGTTCGCCAGGACCGCCTGGGTGACGTCGAGGACGCCGCCGACGAAGTCCGCGGCGACGGTGATCCCGTCCGGGGCGAGCGCCCGCACCCGGTCGACCAGGCCGTCCCCGTACTCCACCGGCTCGCAGCCGAGGTCGCGCAGCCGGTCGTGGTTGCGCGGCGAGGCGGTGCCGATGACCCGGGCGCCGAGCGCGCGGGCGATCTGCACACCGAAGGAGCCGACGCCGCCCGCGGCCCCGTGGATGAGGACGGTGTCGCCCTTGCCGGTGGCGAGCCGGGTGAGCAGCTGGTAGGCCGTGAGCCCGGCCAGCGGCAGGCCGGCCGCCTCGTGCCAGCTGAGCGAGGCGGGCTTGGCCGCCGCGGCGCGGACGGGCACGCTGACGTACTCGGCGAAGGTCCCTCCGTGCACGTAGTCCTTGCGGGCGTACGCCATGACCTCGTCGCCGACCGAGAACTCGGGTGTGTCGATGCCGACCCGCTCGACCGTGCCGGCGACGTCCCAGCCGGGGACGACGGGGTACATGACGTCCATCAGGGCGTCGAGCCCACCCGCCATGATCTTCCAGTCGATGGGGTTGACCGAGGCGCACTTGACCCGGACGAGGAGCTCGCCGGGGGCGAGCTTGGGCATCGGCAGCCGGGTCTCGGTGAGCACCTCCGTCCCGCCGTACGTCTCGTACGCCATCGCCCGCATGGTGTCCTCGGACATCTACCCGACCTCTCCGTGAGCTGATGGAAGCACTCGTTCCCCATCCCATCACGAAAGGCCGGGCCCGCCCCGAGAAGCCGGGCGGGCCCGGCGCGGCGCGGGGGCCCGCGGTCTCACAGCGCCCGGTGCGCGGCGATCACCTCGGCGTAGCGGCGGCCGCTGGTCTTGATCGTGCGGCGCTGGGTGGCGTAGTCGACGCGGACGAGGCCGAAGCGTTTGTCGTAGCCGTAGGCCCACTCGAAGTTGTCCAGCAGGGACCAGGCGTAGTACCCCGCCACCGGCGCGCCGCGGCGGGCGGCGCGGGCGCAGGCCGCCAGATGCCCGGTCAGGTACGCGGCCCGCTCGGGGTCGTGGACGCTGCCGTCGGCGGCGACGGTGTCGTGGTACGAGGAGCCGTTCTCGGTGACGTGGATGCGCCGGGCCCCGTACTCCTCGGTCAGCCTCACGAGCAGGGTCTCGAGGCCGTTCGCGTCGACCTCCCAGTCCATGCCGGTGCGCGGGCGGCCGGGCCGGTCGATCTGGCGGGCGTACGGGGCGGGGCCGGCCGGGTCGGCGGTCACGGTCTGCGGGAAGTAGTAGTTGAGGCCGCTCCAGTCGAGCGGGGCGGCGATGGCGGCCGCGTCGCCGGGGCGTTCGGGGAGGTCGACGGCGTAGACCTCGCGCATGTCGGCGGGGAAGCCGCGGCCGTGGACGGGGTCGAGCCACCAGCGGTTTACGTGGCCGTCCATACGGAGGGCTGCCGCCCGGTCGGCATCGCCGTCGGTGGCGGGATCGACGGTGGAGAGGTTGTTGACGATGCCGATCTGCGCGCCGGGGGTGGCCGCGCGGACGGCCTGGGTGGCGAGGCCGTGGCCGAGCAGCAGGTGGTAGGAGGCGCGGACGGCGGCGGTCAGGTCCCTCCAGCCGGGGGCCATCCGGCCCTCAAGGTGGCCGATCCACGCCGAGCACAGGGGTTCGTTGAGCGTGGCCCACTGGGTGACGCGGTCGCCGAGGCGGGCGGCGACGAGGCCCGCGTACGCGGCGAAGTGTTCGGCGGTCGCCCGCTCGGGCCAGCCCCCGCGGTCCTGGAGGGCCTGGGGCAGGTCCCAGTGGTAGAGGGTGACGGAGGGGGTGATCCCGGCCGCGAGCAGCCCGTCGACGAGCCGGTCGTAGAACGCGAGGCCCTTGGGGTTCGCGGGGCCGTCGCCGTCGGGGACCACGCGCGGCCATGCGACGGACATCCGGTAGGCGTTGGTGCCGAGCTCCCGCATCAGGGCGATGTCCTCGCGCCAGCGGTGGTAGTGGTCGCAGGCGGTGTCGCCGGTGTGGCCGCCGTCGACGGCGCCGGGGGTGTGGGAGAAGGTGTCCCAGATGGAGGGGGCGCGGCCGTCCTCGTGCACCGCACCCTCGATCTGGTAGGCGGAGGTCGCGGTGCCCCAGGCGAAGTCGCGGGGCAGGGCGGCGAGGTCGATGGACACCGAGTCGCGGGCGGTGCCGGAACGGGTTTCGGAAAGGGTCACGTGACGGCTCCTGCCGAAAGGGTCATTTGACGGCTCCCGCCGTGAGGCCGGCCACCAAGTACCGCTGCAGCAGCAGGAATCCGGCGACGACGGGGATGCTGACGACGAGCGAGGCGGCCATGATCTGGTTCCAGTAGACGTCGTTCTGCGTGGAGTAGCCCTGCAGGCCGACGGCGAGGGTGCGGGTGGTGTCGTTCGTCATGACGGAGGCGAAGAGCACCTCGCCCCAGGCGGTCATGAAGGCGTACACGGCGACGGCGACGATGCCGGGGACGGCGGCCGGGACCACGACCCGCAGCAGCGCACCGAGGGGGCCGCAGCCGTCGACGGTGGCGGCCTCGTCGAGGTCGCGGGGCACCGAGTCGAAGTAGCCGATGAGCATCCAGATGGAGAAGGGGAGGGAGAAGGTCAGGTACGTCAGGATCAGCGCGCCGCGGGAGCCGTACAGGGCGATCCCCGTGGCGTTGCCGATGTTCACGAAGATCAGGAACAGCGGGAGGAGGAAGAGGATCCCGGGGAACATCTGGGTGGAGAGCACGGTGACGGTGAACAGGCGTTTGCCGCGGAAGCGGTGGCGGCTGACCGCGTAGGCCGCGAAGACGGCGATGACGACGGAGGCGACGGTGGCCGCGCCCGCCACGATCAGGGAGTTCACGAAGTACCGGGCGAGCGGGACGGTGTGCCAGATGTCGATGTAGGGGCGGACGGTGAGCCCGCTGGGGATCCAGCGGAATCGGCCTGCGACGTCCTGGAGCGGTTTGAGCGAGGTGGTGACCATCACGTAGACGGGCAGCAGGACGAAGCCGGTGAGCAGGGTGAGGAAGACGGCGCGGACCACCCGGAAGGAGGCGGGCGGGGCCAGCGGCGACGATCGGCGGCGGTCAGGCACGCTCGTTCCTCCGTCCGCGTGTCGTGGCGAGCAGGTAGCCGGCGGTGACGAGCAGCAGGAAGAGCAGCAGCAGGACGGACATCGCCGATCCGGTGCCGAAGTTCCAGGTGACGAAGCTGGATTGGTAGATGTGGAGGGAGATCAGGTCGGCTGCCCCGGGGGCGGATCTGCCGAACAGTACGAACGGTGTGTTGAAGTCGTTGAAGGTCCACAGGAACAGCACCAGGATCAGCACCTGGTTGACCGCGCCGACGGAGGGCAGGGTGATCCGGCGGATCTGCTGCCAGACGCCGGCGCCGTCCAGCGCGGCGGCCTCGTACAGCTCCGCGGGGATGTTCTGCAGGGCGGCCATCACGATGAGGAAGGCGAAGGGCCAGCCCTTCCAGACGGAGACGGTCAGCAGGGCCCAGAAGCTGTTGTCGCCCAGCAGCCAGAAGGTGTGCTCGGCGCCGCCCAGGCCGAGCTGGTCGTGGAGGACGTGGTTCACCAGGCCGTTGTCCCGCTGGAACATGAACGCCCAGGTGATGACCGCCGCGTACACGGGCAGGGCGTACGGGACCAGGAACAGGGCGCGCAGGATGCCGCGGCCGCGGAAGTTCTCCTGCATGAACACCGCCGTCGCGGTGCCCAGCAGCCAGCACAGGCCGACGGAGAGCAGGGTGAACAGGCAGGTGGTGAAGAAGGAGCGCAGGAGGGCCTCGCCGACGGGCCGGTTGACGTCGACGGCGAGTTCGTAGTTGGCCAGTCCCGTCCAGGGGGCGCGGGACCAGTCGCGGATGAAGAACTGGGTCAGCTGCCGGAAGCTCATCAGGATGCCCATCACCATGGGGAGGAGGTGGATGAGCAGTTCGAGGAGCAGGGCGGGCAGGAGCAGGAGGTAGGGCAGGGCGCTGCGGCGCAGTCGGGCGGTCTTGGGGCTCATACGGCCCTTGGGGCTCTTGGGGCTCATCGGGCCGGACTCAGCTCGCCATCTGCTGCTGGGCCTTGGTGAGTTTGGCCTTGACCGACTCGGTGGTGACCGGGCGGCCCGCTGCCGCGTCGGCGAAGAGCTCCTTGACGGCGGTGCCGACGGCGGTCTCGAACTGCGACTCCTGCGGGACCTGCGGCAGCGGGGCGGCGCTGGTGCCCAGGGTGGTGCGGAGCACGGTCAGGTCGTCAGCGGCGAAGGCGGGGTCGTTCTGGGCGGCCTTGACCGGCGGGATGGAGCCGTAGGCCTTGTTGAGGATCCTCTGCTCCTCGTCGCCGGTCATGAACTTCACGAACTTGAGGGAGCCGTCGATGTTGTCGGTGTTCTTGAAGACGGCCAGGTTGATGCCGGCGACCATGGAGTTGGTGTTGCGACCGGCGCCGGGCACGCCGCCGGCGGGAACCGGGACCGGGGCCACGCCCCAGTCGCCCTCCTTCATGCCGTGGCTCTTGAAGGAGGAGGCGGCGCTCTGCCACAGGACCATGGCGGTCTTGCCGTTGGCGAAGTCCTGGAGGGACTGGTTCTGGGCGTACTCGGCGTTGCCCGGCGCGATGATCTCGTCCTTGGCCATCAGGTCGACGTACTGCTTGACGGCGTCGACGGCGCCCGGGGAATCGAAGGTGGGTTTGCCGGCCGCGTCGAAGAAGTCCGCACCGTGCTGTCTGGCGAGGACGAAGACCTGGTGGATGTTGTTGGCCAGGTTGCCCCCTTCGGCGCCGAGCGCCCACTTGCCGTCCTTGGACAGGCTCCGGCCGATCGTGACCATCTCGTCCCAGGTGGCCGGGGGCTTCGCTATGCCCGCCTCCTGGAACATCTTCTTGTTGTAGTAGAGCGCGTACGACATCGAGTAGAGCGGGACGGCGGCCGGGTCCTGGCCGGCGGCGCCCGCCGAGCCGATGGCCGACTCCACGAAGCGGTCCTTGCCCCCGATGGCGTCGAAGTTCCTGCCGTCCCACGGGAGCAGGGCCCCGGTGGCCTGGAGGGAGGCGGACCAGGTGTTGCCGATGTTGAGGACGTCGGGGCCCTGGCCGGAGGCGGTGGCGGCGAGGATCCGGTTGAGCAGGTCGGACCAGGGCACGACTTCGAGCTTGACCTTGATGCCGGTCTGCTCCTCGAACTTCTTCAGCTCCGGGCCGAGGGTCGCCTGGTCCGCCGCGAGGTCGGGGCCCTGATTGGAGGCCCAGTACGTGAGCTCACCGGGGGCGGTGTTGGAGCCGCCGCGGTTGTCCGCGGTGCCGCCGCCGCAGGCGGTGGCCGTGGCGGCGAGCAGGCAGGCGGTGACGGCGGCAGCGGCGGCTCGGGTTCTGCGCATGGCGGATCGGCCCCTTTCGGCAGGGTCGGGGGAAGGCCGGCGGGTGTCTCGGCTCGGGCGCCTCCAGGACGCCCAACGCATCAAGGCCTTAATTCAGGACGTGAGTTAAGCCTCGTGAAAGGGTCGCGTCAAGAGGTCCTGCACGGGTATGTTGCGAGCGACGACAGGGCGAACGGCAGGACGGAAGGAGCCAGATGACCACAGGGCGTGGCGGCCGTACGGTGCGGGACCTGCGGCGCGGCAACCGCAGCGCCGTGCTCCAGCGGCTGTACTTCGGCGGGCCGATGAGCCGTCAGGAACTCGGACCCGCCACCGGGCTGAGCTCCGGTTCCGTCAGCAACGTGGTCGGCGAACTCGTCGCGGACGGGCTCCTGGAGGAGGCCGGCGTCGTCGACTCGGACGGCGGCCGGCCGCGCACCCTGCTGCGCGTGGCGCCCGGCAGCGCCCACATGATCGGGGTCGACGTCGGCGAAACCCGGGTCCGCGTCGAGCTGTTCGACCTCGCCCTCACCGAACTGGCCCGCACCGAGCTGCCGTTGCAGCCGCGCGGCTGCTACGACGTCGGCCCGATCGTGGACCACGTCCGGACCGGGATAGCCGCCGTCCTCGCCGAGGCCGGGGTCGGGACCGAGCGGCTGCTGGGCGTGGGCGTCGGCGTCCCCGGCATAGTGGACCGCGAGGCGCCGGGCGGAGCGGTGGTGCACGGGCAGACCATCGGCTGGGACGCGGTGCCGCTGGAGGCGCTGCTGCGCGCCACCGGGGCCCTGCCGGACGAGGTCCCGTACATCATCGACAACGGCGCACGTACGCTCGGCCAGGCCGAGATGTGGTTCGGGGCGGGGCGCGGGGCCCGGGAGGCCGTCGTCGTCCTGTTCGGCTCGGGCGTCGGCGCCAGCCTGATCACGGACGGCTCGCCCGACGGGGGTACGACGGAGGGCACCCCGCTGGAGTGGGGGCACCTCACGGTGTCGGTACGGGGACGGCGCTGCCGGTGCGGGGCACTGGGCTGCCTCGAGGCGTACACGGGTGCCGAGTCCCTGCTGGCGCGCTGGGCGGAGCGGGGCGGGGGCACCGGAGACGCCGTTGACGAGGAAGAGGCTCTGTCGGCCCTGCTGGCGGCGGCGGTCGCGGCGGATCCGGTGGCCCTGGAGGTCCTGGAGGAGACCGCGGAGTACCTGGGCGCGGGCCTGTCGGACGTCATCAACCTGTTCCGGCCGGAACGCATCCTGATCGGCGGCTGGGCGGGCCTGCTGCTGGGCCCGCACATCCTGCCCGCCGTACGGGAGCACGCGACCCGGTACTCCCTGCGGCATCCCGCCGACCGGGTCACCATCGGCCTGGGCTCCCTGGGCCCGGACGCGGTCACGGTCGGGGCGGCGACGCTCCCGCTGTCGGCGTTCTTCGCCACGGGCGGCCGCCGCACGCCCCCGCAGCCGCAGACCGAACCGCCGGGCTGGCGCACGGCCCTCGAGGTCCGCGGCGAATCCGCGGCCCGCCGGGGCTGAGCCTCAGACGGCGCCGGCGCCCGCACCGCCCGCACCCGGGTCCGTGTGCTCGGCGAGGGTGTCCAGGAAGGCCGTGGTGAGCGGGTCGGGGTGCGGGCGCGTGTAGGCGGCCAGCATCCGGCGCACCGGCGGTTCGGGACGCAGTACCCGGCCCGCGAAGCCGGACGGCAGGACGCTCTCGGGGACCAGGGCCGGGCCCAGCCCGGTGGCGGCCAACAGCGGTGCTGCGGCAGTCTGTTCGGTCCGTACGGCGGCGCGCGGCCGGAAGCCGGCCGCCGCACAGGCCTGGTCCACCACCTCGGCCAGGCCGTTGCCGGGGGCGTAGTGCACCCAGGAGCGGTCCGCCAGGTCCGCGAGGTGCACCCGCTCCGGCGCCGGGTCGTCGGCGGGGGCGGCCACCACGAACTCCTCCTCCCCCAACTCCCGTACGGGACCGTCCCATACGCGCGGTGCCGGGCCGACGGCGAGGTCGGCGCTGCCCGCGGCCATGGCGGCGAGCAGCGCGTCGGTGTGCGGGAACTCCCTCAGCCGGATGCGCACCTGCGGATGCCGCTCGTGCCAGGTGCGCAGCACCGGGAGGAGGATCCCGAGGGTGATCGAGTAGACCGCGGCGACCTGGATCTCGCCACCCTCCAGGCCGACGGCGCGACGGGCGGCGGTGCGGGCCCGTTCGGCGTCGGCGAGCGCCGCGCGGGCGTGCGGGAGCATCGCGCGGCCCATCGGGGTCAGCCGGACCGCCCGCGGGAGCCGCTCCAGCAACGGGCCGCCCGCATCCCGCTCCAGCGCGCGGACCTGGTGCGACAGGGCGGGCTGGGAGACGTGCAGCAGCTCGGCGGCGCGGGTGAAGGAGCCGGTGTCGACGACGGTGACCAGATACTCGAGCTGCCGCAGGGTAGTCATGAGCAAATGTTATGGCAGCAGTAGAAAGCAAGTCTTGGACGTATGGGCTCCGGCCGAAGGAGAGTCGAGTCGTACCCGGCGGCCGTCCTCGGCACGCTCCGGAACTCACACGACACAGGACCTCCGATGCCCACATCAGCTCTCTTCCAGGACTCCCTCGACGGCAAGCGGCTCGTCGTCGTCGGCGCCGGCTCGCACATCGGGCGCACGCTGGCCCGTACGGCATCGGCGGCCGGCGCCGAACTGATCCTCGCCGGGCCCGACGCGGACCGGCTGGCAGCGACCGCGAACGCCCTGCCCGCACCCGCCCGCATCCAGCCGACCGACCTCACCGACGAGGACTCGGTCGCCGCCCTCGCCGAAGCGGTGGGCCCGGTCGACCACATCATCTCGACAGCCGCCGTCCCGGCCAACGGGCCCGTCTCCGGCCTCGTCCTCGCCGACGTCCAGCGGGCGTTCGCCGCCAAGGTGTTCGGCCCGCTGCTGCTCGCCAAGCACCTGGCCGGGCGGATGAACGAGGGCGGCTCCCTCACGTTCTTCTCCGGCGTCGCGGCCTGGCGGCCCGCCCCGGAGCGGGTGGTCATGGCCACCACCAACGGCGCCCTGTCCTTCCTGGTGGAGGCGCTCGCCGTCGAGCTGGCGCCCCTGCGGGTCAACGCAGTCTCCCCCGGCATCATCGACTCCGGGGCCTGGGACCGACTCGGCGCGGACAAGGAGGCGTTCCTGAGCGGCGTCGCCGGCCGCAACCCCGCCCGCAGGACGGGCACCCCCGACGACGTGGTGCGCTCGGTGCTGTACGCGATCGGCAATCCGTTCGTCACCGGGACGGTGCTGCACGTGGACGGAGGTGCGCGCCTTGTCTGACACCCCTGGTGCGCCGGGCGGCGAGCCGACCGGCTCCGGCTTCGAGGGCCGGCCGTCCGCGCTGCGTGCGGAGTTCGAGGCGGGCGCCGTCAACGGGCGCCCTCCGGCGTGAACAGCGGACATGTCAGACCGGAAAGGCGGCCTGGAAGGCCAGCCGCAGATCGGCACCGTCGGCTATCCGGCCGAGCAGCTCGTCCAGTTCGAGGAACACAGCCCACGGCTCGGCGCCCGCGGCCTCCGCGATCCGGCCGACCAGGAGGTCCTCCAGTCCGGGCACGCGCTTGCCCTTCCACACCTTGTCGGCGGTGCTCACCAGCAGCTCCTCGACGCTGATGCCGGGCGCCGCCCAGCCGGCATGGGTGGCGGCGAAGCGGGCCTGCTCCTCGGTGAAGCCGTGCGCGAGGAGCAGTTCCCGCCCGGCCGCCTCGTGCGCGGAGCCGGGTCCGCTGAGCTCGGCGGTGTGGACGGCCTTGCCCACGTCGTGCGTGGCCGCGCCGAAGAGCACGGCCTCACGCGCGAAGGGCAGGCCGGGGCAGTACGCGGCCAGCCAGTCGGCGAGCTGGCCCGCCACCTCGTGGACGAGCCGCAGGTGCGCCGCCAGCCGGGGCGGCGCAGCCAGCTCACGCAGCAACGCGGCCACGCCGGGCGGCAACGCGCGCAGCGGAGGTTCCGCCTGGGTCTCGAGGGCCCGGGACAGCGCATCGGAATCGGCCATCGGGTCAGCGTAACCGGGGCCCCGCAGCGTGCGCCCGGGTCACTCGTACTCCGTGCCTCCCTTGCGGGTGAGGTAGGCCGGGCTGACCGCCTTCGCGATCGCGCGGCCGCCGACCACCGGGCTGTAGCGTTCCGCCGCCGGACGGATCACGACGCCCTCGCGCAGGTGCACGGCCCGGCCGGACACCGTCTCCCGGCCGCTGGCCAGTTCCAGGACCGCGTCCAGCTCGTACGGGCCCTCGAACAGCCGGGGTACGAGCGGCAGCTCGCCGTCCGGGAGCAGCTCGTGCGGGTCCAGCCAGCGCACCTGCCCGTCGATCTCCGCCGACACGTCGAAGACGGCGTACCCCGGCCCCGCGGCGGCCGTACGCGCGTCGGTTCCGTACCCGAGGTCCTGGACGCCCGCGCCGTACACCTCGCCGAAGACGCCGATCCGGGTCGCGCCCAGCCGGGCGGCCAGCTTCGCCGCGACCTCCGGGACGCCGTGGCCGCGTACGGCCCGCCAGTAGAGGTTGCGGTCCTCCTCCTTGAGCGCCAGCCCCTTGGACCCGAAGCCCTTGGAGGAGACCAGCACGCGCTCGCCGTCCGCGACGTACGTCAGCAGGCAGGCGGTACCGTGCAGTTTCTCGGTGAGGACCACCGGCTCGCCGGGCTCGAAGATGTGCGGGTAGCGCTGGAGGTTCTCGATGTCCACCCACGGCAGCAGGTCGGGCGCGGCCTCCACCTCGCCGTTCATGGTCGTCGGCACGGGCGGCGCCCATTTGGTGATCCCGAGGAGCTCGGCGAAGTCCGTACCCTCCTCGGCCGCCTGCGCCAGGTCCACGTCGGACAGCGCACGCGGCCGGCACACCAGCCCTTGCGACAACTCACCGCGCAGCCGGACCGCCTTGACCCGGTCCGCGGAACCGCCGGCGAGGCGGCCGGTCAAGCCGAGCTCCTCGATCAGCTCGGCGGGCAGCACGGCCTGTTCGGGTATGTAGACGGCGAACTCACCGCTGCGGTAGGCACCCTTGGCGACGACGGCTCGGTAGAGGCCGACTTGGGCCAGCTCCAGCGCGTCGGCGTTCGGATGCTCGTGGACGGTCAGCTCTTCGGCTGTGACTCGCAGGGTCGACATGTGCGCAACTCCTCGGATGTGACGGCGTCGTGTGCCGTGGCGTCGTGTGCGACGGCGTCCACTCTGCGGCCCGGCATTTTTGCTGGTCCAGCCGATATCACGGTGTTAGCCTGACCCGCCCGCCGCCCCGGCGGCCCGTCCCGCCGGCGCATGGCTGCTGTCCCCGGACGCCTCGTACACGACGGGCGCCGTCCTAAGCGTCTCCGGCGGCCGCTGAGCCTGGTCTCCGGGCTCGACCGGGGCCGGGGTGCCGGAAGGCCGGCGCTGCCCGCGCCCCCGGCGAGGGGCGCCGGGCGGTGACCTCCGTCGACGGCGGCGCCGTCGTCACGGGTCTGCGGCGACAACGCGGCCCACGCCCTGACCGCCACGGGCACCGAGGACGGCCGGTGCGCCGGCCCCGGTGGGTCAGCCTCCGAAGGCGGCCCGGGTGGCCGGGCCGTAGACGCCCGGTTGGTCGCCCTTGATGTCGCGGTCGCGCTGGAGCTGGGCGACCCCGCGCTTGGTCTGGCCGTCGTAGACGCCGGTGACGTCGACGTACGTGAACCCCTGGGCGTAGAGCCGCTCCTGCAGGGCGCTCACCTCGGGCCCGCGGTCGCCCATCCGCAGCGTCCCGGAAGGCCCCGTGGGCTGCCCGGCCGAGGCGCTCGGCGGGGGCGTCGGCTTCGGCGTCCGGCTCGCGGACGGGCCGGCCGACGCCGATGCGGAGGCCGAGGGCGCTGAGGCCCGTACGGACCCTCCGGGCGAGGGGTCGTCACCTGCGCCGGGGCTGCCCGCCGGGAGCATCGGTACGGACAGGTCCGGCGGCGCCACGGCCCGCTCGGGCCGCGGCTCGGGGCCGCTCAGCAGGAACACCAGTCCGCCGGCCGCGCCGAGGGCGAGCAGGGCGAGGACCGCCAGCGGGAGCGGGCTGCCGCGGTCCCGCCGGCCGGCGCGGGCATCGGCGGCGCCAGTGGCCTCGGCGGCCCGCCCGGGCTCGTCCTCACGCCGGGCCTCGGGCGCGCGGAAGGAGACGGGGAGGGGTCCGGTGTGCGGCCAGGCGGGCGTCGTCGCCCGGTACGACCGCTCGGAGGGAACGACGTACGGGCGTAGGAGCCGGCGGTCCTCGGGGACGCTTCCGCTCTCATCGGGATGGTGGGACACGGTTGTCTCCCGGCAGGGGTGGGGACCGGCGCGGCGGTGCGGTGTCGGCCCCCACCCGGCCGGTCAGGCCCTGCGCCGCCGCGCGACCAGGACCATGCCCGCAGGGGGTGTCTTGAGGTCAAGCGAAGAGCGGACCGATACGAACATATGAGATATCTCCGAAGTGCAGCTCATGCGGTGGTTCTTGAGTGCTTGATCGGCGCACTCTTTCCCCCCGGGACGGCCCGGGTCAAGCCGGGTGTCCGAACTGCCCCATCCGTCCGGTCCAGGTCGTCTCTTTCGGATCTTGCCGGTCAAGCCGGCACCGGACGACGCGGGTCAGGCAAGATCCGGAAGAGACGGCCTAGCCCTCGGCCGCGGTAGCCCTCGGCATCCGGACCGTGACGGTGAGGCTGACCGTGACCGCGGCCACGAGCATCAGCGCGGCCCCGGTGAGCGGGGCCGCCGGGGCGCCGATCCCGTCGACCGCGAACCCGCCCGCCAGGGCGCCCGCCGCGATGGCCAGGTTGAACATGGCCACCATCAGCGAGGTGGCGGCCTCGGCCGCGCCCGGCGCCGCCTTGATCATCCAGCTCTGCAGGCTCACGGAGACACCCCCGTACGCGAGCCCCCAGGCGATCAGCAGCGCGGTCCCGGCGGCCGCACCCGGCAGGGTGGCGATCAGCCCGAGGACCACGGTCAGCGCGGTGCTGATCACCAGGACCGCACGGTAGGCATCGCGCGTCCCGGCCAGGAAGTTGCCCGCGACGCCGGCCACCCCGTAGCCCAGGAGCAGGGTGCTCACGTACGCGGCGTCGATGCCGGAGACGTCCTGCAGGACGGGCCGTACGAAGGTGTAGGCGGCGAACTGCCCGGTCACCACCAGGAAGGTGACGATCACCCCGGCCCGGACCCCGCGGTTCCCGCGCAGCAGGGCGGGCAGTTCACGGAAGGTGACGTCCCGGGTCGGCGGCAGCGGGGGCAGCAGCAGGAGCAGCGCGGCCAGCGCGAGGAGGCCGAGGAAGCCGACCGCGCCGAAGGCGGCCCGCCAGCCGCCCAGTTCGCCGAGCAGCGTACCGGCGGGGACGCCGAGCACGGAGGCGGTGGGGACGCCGCCGAAGACGAGCGCGGTGGCCCGGCCGGCGTGGCGCTCCGGGACGAGCCGTACGGCGAGCCCGCCCGCCAGCGCCCAGAAGCCGCCGACGCCGACCCCGACGAGCAGGCGCGCGGCCAGCAGCACGGCGAAGCCCGGGGCGACGGCGGCGGCGAGGTTGGCGGCCGCCATCAGGGCGATCAGTACGCACAGCACGAGCCGCCGGTCGAGCCGGCCGGCGCCGACGGTGACGAGCGGGGCGCAGAGTCCGGCGACGAGCCCCGGCACGGTCACCATCAGCCCGGCGGTGCCGTCGGACACCCCGAGGGCGTCCCCGATGGGGGTGAGTAGGCCGACGGGCAGCAGCTCGGAGGTGATCAGGCAGAAGATGGCGAGCGCGACGGCGAGGACGGCCGCCCAGCCCTTCCAGGGCGCGGGGTGGACGGTGGGCGGGAGGGGGTCGGGAGTCGGTGCGGGCTTGCCGGGCGCGTCGGCTGCGGTCATGGATCGGTACTCCGTACGGTCCGTCGGGATGTGGGGGCAGGGCAGCGCGGCGCACCGGGGGTCGCGCCTCCCCGGCACTCGCACTGTCGTTCCCGTCCTCCGGCAGACTACGGAATTTCCCGGTCCGGGCAATCGTTTCGGCAGCCGGGCCGGGGCAGGGAGCGACGCCGGACGCCCCTGGTGAAGCCGGGGCCGGCTGCGCGACCGACTCCGGGGCCGTGCTTCCGGGCCTCGTCACCCGGACGCGTGAGCGCGGGAACCGGCCGGCCGTGCCGTACGGCATGGTGGTCGGATGCAGTTACGCCGGGCCCTGCCCCTGTCCCTCGTCGCGCTGCTCGCGAGCGCCGGCTGCGTCTCCGTCGGCCCGGACGCGGATCCGGCCCCGGCGCCGGGCACCTCGGCGCCGCTGGACGCGCGGGATCCGGCCGATGCATCGCCCCCGAAGGGTGGTCCCGAGCCGGCCCCGCCCGTCCCCGAGTCCCGGCCCCTGCCGCTGGGACAGCTCCCGCCGCCGGACGAGGAGCCGGCCCCGCAGCGTCCGCAGGCCGGGGCCGCCCGGCCGCCCGCCGCGCGCAGCGCGAAGCCGCCGGCCGCGCCGCGCCGGGCGCACCCGCCCGCGCCGCCGCGCGGCCCGCGGCAGGCGGCGCCGCTGCCCCGGCCGGACGAGCTGTGCGCGGCCGCCGAGGGCACCGTACCGCCGTCCATCGTGGACCTGTGCATCCGGCAGTATGGCCGCTGACCAGCAGATATCGCTCAGGACTTGACCCTCCCCCCGTGTCAGGGCCTGCACTGGAAGGCGTCATGTTCACCATCGGAGACTTCGCCAAACACGGCCGGGTATCGGTCCGCATGCTGCGCCACTACGACGCCATCGGACTACTGCGCCCCGCGCGTGTCGACCCCGCCAGCGGCTACCGCTACTACGAGGCCGGACAGCTCGCCCGTCTCAACCGTGTCATCGCGCTCAAGGAGCTCGGCTTCAGCCTGGACCAGGTGGGGTCGATCCTCGACGAGCGGGTGGGCGCGGAGGAGTTGCGCGGCATGCTGCGGCTGCGCCGGGCGGAACTGGAGTCGGCCATGGCCGCAGCGGCGGCCCGGCTGACCCAGGTCGAGGCGAGGCTCCGGACCATCGAGAGCGAGGGATCCATGTCCACCGTCGACATCGTCGTGAAGAGCCTCCCGCCCGTCCGGCTCGTCGAACTGACCGGGGTCGCGGCAAGCTACCAGCCGCAGGACATCGGGCCGGTCATCGGCCCGCTGTACGACGAGCTCTGCCGCCGGATCGAGGCCGCCGGGGTGGTCCCGACCGGCCCGGGGACCGCGTACTACGAGGACGCGCCGGGGGCCGAGGCCGGAGCCGTCCTCGTCCACGCCGGGCTGCCGGTGGGGGCCTCGGTCCGCGCCGGGGATCTCGGGGGCGCGGTCCGGGTGGTCGAGCTGCCGGGGGTCGAGCGGGCCGCGACCGTGGTGCACCGCGGCTCGATGGACCGGGTCCTGCCCACCGCCCAGGCGCTCGCGCGGTGGATCGACGCGAACGGCCACCGCTCGGCGGGGTACGCGCGTGAGCTGACCCTCGCCTGCCCGGAGGACCGGGACCAGTGGGTCACGGAACTCCAGGAGCCGCTCGCGCCCGCCGTGTAGGCCGTGTCGTCAACGTACCGTCCGGCCGGCGGACGGTCAGGCGGCGCGGTCCCGGGGGACGGCGGCGGGGCGGCGGCGGTTGCGGACCGAGGCGCAGCGGCGGGCCGTGTCCCGGCGGGCGGTGCGCAGCCGGCGCATCGTGACGTGGCCGCGCCGCCGCCACTCGGCCCGGGGCAGTCCCGCCCGCTGGCCGCCGCCGGTGATGAGGGCGTTGACGGGGGTGTGCGGGTCGGCGGCCATGCCCTTGGCCACCAGGACACCGACCACCAACGGGACCAGGGCCACGGCCAGGGCTGAGCCGGCGGTGGTCACGTGCTGCAGGCGGCGCGGGCGGGGCGCGGTGCGGGCGGCGACGGCGTCGAAGGTCATGCCGCTATTCGATCAGTGGCAGGGGTCCGGGGAATCGGGGCGGATACTCAGGTAGTTGGGTGTGAGGTACTCAGACCGGAGGGAGGGTGGTGGGTGGTGACGGCACCCGGGCAGGGCTTCGAGCCCGCGACCGGCGACGGACCGCAGCGGCCCGCCACGGCAGCGCGGGCGGCAGAGGTCCGCACGGCGTACGAGGGCCTGCTGCAGATCCGCCGCCTGGTGAACGGCCCGGCGGGGACGGCGGTTCCCGCCCCGTGGGAGCTGCGGCAGATGCCGCGCGCGGTGGCCCTCGTACTGGAGGCGGCGGGCATCACGCCGTCGGCGGTGGACGCGGAGGGCCGGCGTACGCGGACGGGGTACCGGGTGGCGCCCGACCCGTCCGAGTCCGGGGACGCACGGGTCGAGGTGACCTGGGCCGGCCCGCCGGGCGGTGGCGCGGCCGGGGCGGAGCAGGAGCGCCTGACGGCCTGTGCGGCCGCGCTGGAGCCCCTGGGCTGGGGCTGCCTGCTCTACCGGGGCCCGCGCCGACGCCGCTTCCTCGAGGTGGAACCCCCGCGCTGACCGGCCCGGCGCGTACCGCGCCCCATGTCCGACGGGCCGCTGCCGGTACTGCCCGCGCCGGGGAGACGGCCCTCGTTCCGGCCGGTCCCGAACAGCACGCGGTCGGCGCGGAGTACCGGCCGGGGGCAGCAGGTCCTGCTGCAGGGTGAGCAGGAGCGGGTCGATCCCTTCGCCGCGGGCCCGGGCGAACGCGCGGGCACCCTAACCCCGGCCGGGCAGGGCCTCGCCGATCCGGCGCAGGGCCTCGCGGGCGGCCGCGGCCACGCGCTCGTCGCCCCGCGTGTCCAGGTCGGAGCAGCCGGTGTAGAGCGCAACGCGGACCCGTCTCCCGGCCACCGCACGCAGGGCGGGGACGGCCGGTGCGGCGGCCGCGCCCATGTCCCCCAGGACCCTGCAGGCGTACGGGCCGTACAACTCGCCGTCCAGCGCGCGCGGCAGGATCTCGAGGGCGAGGGCCTCTGCGGCCTCCCCCTCGTGCCGCCACAAGGCGGCGGCCCACTTCGGGTGCAAGACGCCTGCGGAGTCCACGGCCTCCCACAGGTACGCGACGTGCTGCGGCTCCAGTCCGCCGTGCTCGGCGAACCACTCCGGCAGGTCCGCGGCCAGGCTCGCGCTCCGCCGCCACGCGGGCAGCCGCGCGAACAGGCGCTCCGCCCGGCGCCGTTCCCCGGTGATCCGGATCAGAGCCATCTCCACATGCCCGTCGAAGCGTGTGCTGCGGCCCCCGGCGAGACCTTCGAGCAGCGGCACCGCAGCGGCCGCCCCCGGGCCGATCTCGCCGAGGGCGAGTACGGCCCGGGTCCGCAGCCATCCGGCGTCGTCCGCGCCGAGCAGGCGCAGCAGCTGCGGTACGGCGACCGCCGAGGCGGCCCCGCACACCCGCAGCACGCCCACGGCGGCCGCCGCGTGGCGGTCCGCCGCGCCCTCGCGCCGGTCGAGGAACTCCGCGGCCGCCGCCACGAGCGGGCCGACGTCGGCGCCCGCCCCGGCGAGGCCTGCCGCGGCCTCCCCGACCACCTCCGCCGTCCTGCCCTCGGCGACGAGCCGGCACAGCTGCGGCAGCGCCCGTACGTCCCCGATCCGGGCAAGTGCCGGGGCTGCCGCGTCGGGCAGTTCGTCCAGCAGCCCGGCGAGTTCGCCGGCGCAGAGCCGGGTGGTCTCCAGCGGACTCCCCAGCACCGCGGCGGCGGCCGCCCGTACCCCGGGGTCGGCCGCGGCGTCCAGCAGCGGCCGCAGGTGCGGGACGAGAGCTTCCGGAGCCGCCCGCCATTCCCGCAGGGCCACTTGCGCCATGTCGACCGCGGCGCGCTGCGCCACCGCGGTGTCCCGCGCGGCCAGCAGCCCGACGTGCTCGTAGCAGGTGTTCTCGTCGCCGGACCGGGCCGCCAGGCCCCATACCGTGCCCGCTCCCCAGCTCACCCGGCCGCCTGGACCGCCGAGCCGTGCGCCGGCCGCGTCGAGGTCCGCGAGCACGGCGTCGGTGTCGGGCCGCCGCGCGGCCCTCAGCCGGATCGCCGGGTCGCTGTCGGCCGCCAGCAGCTGCAGTTCCGGCTCGCCCGGCCGTACGAGCAGGGCCTCGGCCAGCGCCAGCCGGGCCACGGGGTCCCGTTCCTGCCCCGCGCCGGTCAGCAGTTCCACGGCCTGCCGGCGATCCGCCTCGGCCAGCAGCCAGGCGGCGGCCCGGCGCACCGGCTCGTCGGGATCCCGCAGCCGGGCCACCGCGGCGGCTGCCGCTTCGGGCCACGGGTCGTGGACGGACCCGCTCAGCCCGGTCACGATCTCCAGCAGGAGGAGGCGTACGTCGGCCCGCCCGTCGGCGGCCGCGTCGAGCAGCCGGACGGCCACCGGTCCGGTGCGGTCCGCCAGGACGGCATCGAAGATCGCGCGCCGCACGACACCGCAGGCCGCGCTCGCGGGATCGCGGCGGGCCTCCCGGATCCAGGTCTCCACACAGTCGGCCGGTCCGTGGACCGGCGGTTCGGGCCTCACAGGCCCGGGCGCAGTACGCCCTTTCGCGTCATCGTCATCGTCATGTCGTGATCATCACCGCTCGGCGGGCCGGGACGCAAACCGTTTCAGCCGTACCGCTCGGCCAGCGCGGCGACCGTGTCCGCGAGGGCCCGCCGTAGCTCGGGCGGGCCGAGGACTTCGGCCTCGGTGCCCAGCCGGAGCAGGTCGCCGACGGCGACGGCCTCGGATTCGACGTCGAGGTCGACGCGGATCCAGCCGTCCGGGTCCGCGGGGTCCGCCGGGCCGGCGCCGGCCAGCGCCCGTACGCCGGCCGAGCCGAACTGCATCGGCAGCAGCCGGCGGCCGCGCGGGGACAGCAGCAGCCGGGCGGTCCCCTGCCGGGTCGCCTCCTCCATCCGGCGGGCGGACTCGGCCCAGTACGCGGCCAGTTCGAAGCCGGCCGGACGCTCGAAGCCCTCCTGCGCGGTGTCCACGGCGAGGAACCGCGAGACCCGGTAGCTGCGCACGCGCCCGTCGGCGGCCCGCGCCACCAGGTACCAGATACCGCCCTTGAGGACGAGGCCGAGGGGGTGCAGCGGACGCCCGGCCCGCTCCTCGCCGCTCCAGCGGCGGTAGTGGGTGAGCAGTACGCGCTGGTCCCAGACCGCCTGGGCGATCTGCGCGAGGTGCGGGACGGGGTCGGCGTCGCGGAACCAGGCCGGGGCGTCCAGGTGGAAGCGGTCCTGGAGCCGGCGGGCCCGGTCGGCGAGTGCGGCGGGCAGCGCGGCCTGGAGCTTGAGCTGGGCGGCGGCCAGATCGGCGCCGAGGCCCAGCTCCTGCGCGGGGCCGGGCGCACCGGCGAGGAAGAGGGAGCCGGCCTGGGCATCGGTGAGGCCGGTGAGCCGGGTGCGGTAGCCGTCCATGAGCCGGTAGCCGCCGGCCGGACCGCGGTCGGCAT
Organism: Streptomyces sp. NPDC032745; assembly: GCF_055579465.1. Lineage (NCBI taxonomy): Bacteria > Bacillati > Actinomycetota > Actinomycetes > Kitasatosporales > Streptomycetaceae > Streptomyces > Streptomyces sp. NPDC032745. Next base: position 198,665 of record NZ_JBVING010000002.1, read on the forward strand.
GGACCGGAACCCCGGAGGCACCGAGGGCTTCGACGTCCCGGTAGACGGTACGGACCGACACCTCGAGCTCGGCGGCCAGTTCGGGTGCGGTCATCCGGCCGCGGTTCTGCAGCAGGAGGAGCAGGGAGAGGAGCCGGTCGGCGCGCATGGGCCCATTGTGTCCGGGATACCTGACAGAGGATGTCAGGTATCCCGGAGAGGCTGTTCTCGCGCCGGGGGACCGAGCCCGCCCGGCCGTGAACCAGGAGGTCCGCCATGTCCGCCCGTACCACCGCCCGTACCACCGGCAGTTTCACGTTCGCCGACTGGCAGGAGCAGCCGATCGGTTCGGCCGGCTCCACCCCGCGCCTCGCCCGCTCCACGGTCGTCAACTCCTTCGCGGGCGGGATCGAGGCCGGGGCGACCGACGCCGGCTACACGTTCACGTACACCGGGGAGGGCTCCGGCTCCTACACCGGCATGGAGCTGCTGTCGGGCACCGTCGACGGCCGCCAGGGCACGTTCGTCATGGAGCAGCGCGGCACGTTCGACGCCGCCGGCACCCGGTGCACGTTCGAGGTCGTCCCGGGCTCCGCGACGGGCGAGCTGGCCGGGCTGTCGGGCTCCGGCTCGTTCACGTACCGCCACGGCGACACCTCCGTCCCGTACGAGTTCACCTACACGGTGGCCTAGCCGCAGCGGCGCGTCCGTACGACCGAGAGGGCGCGGACCGTTGCGGTCCGCGCCCCCTCGGCAGCGGTCGTACCTAGGGCGCGCCGAAGGTCAGCGTCAGCTGCGGCGTGCCTTCGTTGGCCGTCGCCTCGGAGGACCACAGCCACAGCGCATCCGTACCGGGGCTGGTCAGAGCCAGGCCGTAGCTCGTGCCGAGGGCGCCCGCGAGGGCGGCCGTGGACAGGCCGGTGGTGTGCACCGCCGAGCCGTCCGGGACCCCGGCGAAGCTGCCGAGGGCCGGAGTGCCGGTGGCGGGGCGGTTGTTGTAGGTGGTCCCGGCCTCGGTCCAGCTGCCGGTGACCGGGAGCACGGAGACGGTGTCCGCCGTACCGGCTCCGCTCATCGTGCTGGTCTTCACGCTGAGGGCGGCCGACTTGAGCACGGTGCCCGCGGGTGCGGCGGGCAGGTTGAAGCGCAGGTGGCTCGTGTACAGCGAGGTGCCCCGCACGGCGAGCGAGGACGAGGTCCCGTAATTCGTGTCCGGGGCTCCCGCGTTGACGTACGTGTCCTCGGCGGCCTGCACCTGGACGACCGAGTCGGCCGGGGCGGTGGCCAGGGCGTAGTGGTTCTGCACCTGCGCCGCGCTCAGGACGCTCGGGTAGACGGCGGTCTCGTCGAGCTGGCCCGCCCAGAACTCGCTGGTCGGGCGGTCGGGCCAGCCGCCGAGGCTGTCGCCGCCGGCGTGCCAGTAGCCGGCGTAGTTCTCGTGCGTGGTGACGCCGAGGGTGCCCTTCTGCGCGCCGTCCACGTAGAGGACCATGCCGCCCGGGCCCTGGGTGGCGACGACGTGGTGCCACTTGTTGTCGTTGTACGCGGCGCCGGTGGCGACGGTGCGTGTGGCGCCGGTGTAGACGCCGAAGACGATGCGCCCGTCATTGGTCATGTAGAGGTGCTTGTCGTACTGGTTGCTGCCGCGCACCTGATTGCTGCCGAAGCCGAGGAGCTTGCCGCCCCGGGTGGTGTTCGTCTTGAACCAGGTCTCGATGGTGTAGCTGCTGCCGATGTTCTGGCGGAGGTCCCCGTACACCCGGGTGTCGGTGCCGTTGAAGCCGATCGACGTGCTCGCGCCCGAGACCGCGCCGGGCGTCTGGCGCAGGGCGGGGGCGTTCAGGTGGACGCCGTTCTGGTTGCCGCTGCCCGAGGAGTCGGCGACGTTCGGCAGGGCCGACTCGTCGTAGCGCCAGAACAGCTGGGCGCCGTCCGTACGGACCTGGTTCGGGTACGCGTCGACCGAGGTCGGGACGGTCACGTTCGCGGTCGCCGACAGGGCGCTGGTGTTGCCGGCCGCGTCGGTGGCCGTCACCCGGTACGTGTACGACTGGCCCGCGGTGACGGTGGTGTCGGTCCAGGAGGCCTGCTGACGCTTGAAGAACAGCGAGTCGGCTGTGACCGTGGCGATCGGCGTGGCCGCGCCGTTGCGGTAGACGCGGTACGTCAGCGCGCTGTCGTCCAGATCGAGGCTGGTGCGCCAGCGCACCTGCACCTCGCCGGGCTTGAAGCTCGCCGCGGTCGCCACGGGGACGGTGGGCGCACCCGTGTCCCCGGTGGACGCGAACCGGGTCAGGCTCTGCTGCGCGGCCCCGTTGACGGTGGTGAACTCGCCGCCGACCCACAGGTACTGGACGCCGCCCTTGGAGCCGACCGCCATCACCCGCGGACCGATGCCCTCGCCGATGCCGTCGTTGGTGTCGGGGGCCCAGCCCAGTTTGCCGACGCTGGTGGTCGGCTGCGCGAGCAGGTGGTGGCGCTGGCCGTCCGGGTACTCGCCCACGCTGGAGCAGTCGTGCGCGTGCGAGGCGCTGTACAGCACGTTCTGGTACGGGAGCACGGCCTGCGTGGCGCCGAGGCAGGTGTCGCGCCAACGCTGGTTGAAATCGCTCAGGTTGAGCGCGATCCGGCCGTCGAAGACGCCGCCGCCGGTGCCTTCGTTGGCGGTGTAGAAGCCGGTCGCGTCGGTCGCGATGTCCTTGACGACGGAGTTGGTCTCGATGAAGCCGGGGTACGTCTTGGTGAGCGCGCCGCTGGTGGCGTCGACGACGGCCAGCGCGTGCGTGTTCGTACCGTTGACGGTGAAGAAGTCGCCGCCGAGGACGACGTTGTTGCCGTCGGGGGTGACTTCCAGGGCGCGGCCCGGCTCGTCGGCGTCGGCCGTGAAGGGCCGCAGCGCGCCGTCGGTCGAGTCGACGGCGGCGAAGCGCTCGCGCTGCTGGCCTGCGACGGATAGGAAGTCACCGCCCGCGTAGACGGTGTCGTTCGTGACGGCCAGGGCGCGCACGGTGGCCGCGAAGGCCGGCCGGAAGGAGGCCTTGACGGTGCAGGTCGCCACGTCGATGGCGGCGAGGCTGGAGACCGGGGTGCCGTTGACGGCCCCGAAGTAGCCGCCCGCGTACAGGGTCTTCTTGTCCGGCGAGAGGGTGAGGGCGCGGACGGTGGCGGTGCCGCCGCCGACCGTGAAGGAGAGGGTGCAGGAGGTCGGGGCGCCGGTCGCGGCGTCGAGTGCGGCGAAGTTCACCGCCGGCTGCTCGCTGCCGCCGGCGCCGTCGGGAGGACGTACGGCGGAGAACGTGCCGCCGACGAACACCGTGCCGCCCGCCTCGGCGAGGGCCCAGACGACGCCGTTCGGCTGCCAGGTGGACAGCGCGTCGGCGGTGAAGGCCACGGGCGGGGTGATGGCCGCCGCCTGCGGGACGAGGCCGAGGCCCATCCCTGCGCCGGTGCCGGCCAGGGACAGGACGAGAGCGGCCGCCAGCCCTCTGGATCTACGCATGAGCCCCCCAGTTCGGTTCACTGTGCGGTGGTGGCCGAAAACAGCCGTACAGCCGTTCGCGACCGTGCGTACGGGCGCACCCTAGGCCCCTTTGGGCACGCGTTCAGCACACTTGACGCATCGGATGCCGAACTGCCGGATCCAGGCCCTCCCGGCCCGCCTATCCTTCCCTCATGATCACTTCCACTGAGCCGTTCGAACTCGTCATATTCGACTGCGACGGGGTCCTCGTCGACACCGAGCGGATCGCGACCCGTGTGAACGTCGCCCTCGGCGCGGAATTCGGCTGGCCGCTCACCGAGGACGAGGCGATCAGCCTGTTCATCGGCCGCTCCAGCGCCTCGAACCGGGAGCTGGTCGCCGGCCGCCTCGGCGCGGAGGCCGCCCGGGAGTGGGAGGAGCGCTTCGCGCAGATGCACACGGAAGCGGTGGACGCCGGGCTCACCCCGGTCGACGGCCTGCCCGAGGCGCTCGCCGCGATCACCCTGGCGACCTGCGTCGCCTCCAGCGGGAGCCACGAGAAGATGCGGCACACCCTCGGCCGCACCGGCCTCTACGAGCGCTTCGCGGGCCGCATCCACAGCGCCACCGAGGTCGCCCGCGGCAAGCCCGCCCCGGACGTCTTCCTGTACGCCGCGCAGCGCATGGGCGTCGACCCCTCGGCCTGCGCGGTGGTCGAGGACAGCCGCCCGGGCGTCGAGGCGGCCCGCGCGGCCGGCATGCGTTCCTTCGGCTACGCGGGCGGCCTGACGCCGGCGTCCCACCTCGCCGGCCCGGGCACGGTCGTCTTCACCGACATGCGCGACCTCCCGGCCCTGCTCGCCGGCGCCGTTGCCGACGGCGCCCGCTGACGTCGTCGACCTCGTGGACGGTCGGGTCAGGCGGACGGCAGCGGGCGGCACAGGAGCGCCGCCGGGCCTGGGCGGGAGGCCGCGCGGGTGGTGAACGCGATGCCCGCCGCGTACTCGGTGGGCAGGCACTGGCCCTTGTAGTCGCCGTACGCGTACTCACCCCCGGGGGCGCCCGGCGGGCGGTTGTCGCCGCGGTCGAACCAGAGCGTGCGCCCGCCCGCGGGGAGGGCCGTGCGGGACGGCGCGCACAGGGCCGCCGAGACCCGCTCGCCCCGCAGGCTGTACCCGATCAGGAACTGGCCGGACGGGCACTGGAACTTCGTGTACCCGGTCGCCCAGTCGCCGCCCGCCGGAACGTACGCCTCGTCGCGGACCACGGTGTGCCCGCCCGTCGGGGCCCGCAGGTCGGAGGTGGCGCACAGGCCGCGGCCGCCCGCGTGCCCGAGTCCGGCCAGGCGGGCGCCGTCGGGGCAGACCGCCTTGCGGGCCCCGCTGTCCCAGTCGCCGGCGGCCCGTGTGCGCAGCGAGGCGTTGTGGTCGCGGTGGTCGGTGGTCAGCTGGTACCAGGCGGGGGTGGCGGGCACCTGCCCGGTGCGCCCGGCGGTGGCGGCGAGGGCGGTCCACGGCTGCGTACGCCAGTCGGCCGCGTCCAGTACGCCGGACCGGCGGCCGGAGGAGTCGTAGCGGAGCATCGCCCAGGTGTCGCCGCCGGGTGCGCCCTGGGCGGTGGTGCTCCAGCCGACGAGCGGCCAGTACGCGAAGTCGGCGTCGGCGGCGCCCAGATATCCGGTGAAGTTCTGGAACCAGGCGCGCGGAAGGGCGCCCGTCTCGTCGGCGCCGATGCCGAACTCGCTGATCCAGACGGGGGCGGTGAAGTGGGTGCCGGTCTCGGCGGATACGAAGAAGGCCTGGTCGTAGAGGGTCTGTTCGAGCTGTGCCCGGCTCATGTCCTGGTAGCGGAGGTCGTGGGTCTCGCCCATGCCGGTCGCTCCGCTGTGCCGGGGGCCGGTGTACCCGTAGAAGTGGGCCGAGTACACGAGCTTGCCGGACACCACGAGCGTGTGGGACAGGGTGCGCACGGGGGTGAGGGTGGGACGGCCGTGCGGGAAGCCGTCCACGGGGATGCCGGTCCAGTTGATGCCTTCGACCACGATGAGCAGGTTCGGGTTGGCCTCGGCGAGGATCCGGTCGCCGGCCTCCTGGGCGGCCGCCTGCCAGTCGTGGCCGTCGCCGAGGCCCCAGTTGGGGTCGTCGAGGAAGTCGCGGCGGACCTCGTTGTAGAGGTCGGCGCCGACCACACGCGGGTTGTCGCGGTAGCGTCCGGCCAGGAACACCCAGTCGTCGGCCCACTGGGCGGTGGACCGGCCGCTGTTCCAGCGCTCGTTGCCGTCGAGCCCGCAGCACCAGCGGGTGGTGACGGTGTGGTTGTTGAGGATGACGGCGAAACCGGCGTCGGTGAGCGCCGCGACGACGGCGTCGTAGACCTGGAGCGGGGTACGGCCGCGCAGCGCCGGGTTGGCGGCGACGGCCGCGTCCGGGACGGGGGCGGTGGTGCGGAGCATCTCGTTGGAGAAGGGCAGCCGGATGCTGTTGAGGCCGAGGGCCCGGAAGTCGGCCAGCAGGGTGGGCAGCGGCACCCGGTCGAGTCCGAGCGGGATGCCGTGGGAGTCCTGGCCGCTGTGGTGGGTGGCGGGGTCGTTCCGGTCGCCGGAGCCGCCCCAGGAGCCCTGGGCTCCGTCCCAGTTGCCGGAGCGCAGGCGGAACCGGTTGCCGTTCGCGTCGACGATGTAGCGGCCGCGGGTGGACAGCGGCGGGGTCCACGCCTCCCCCGCGGGCGCGGTCGGCGCGGCCACGGCGGGCACCGGTGCGGCCACCGCCGGCAGGACTCCCACCAGCAGCAGGAGGGCGGCGAGCAGCGGGCGGACGAGGCTCTTCATGTGGCTCCTGCCGGGGTCGGGCCGTCCGGGGCCGTCCGGGCAACGGACGGATGCCGCGGACAAGTTACCGGCCGGTCGCCGACCAGGGAACCCAAAGGAGCGCCGGCTTTCCGGCCGCCGCCCCGCCGACGGCGACCGCGACGCCGGCCGCAAGGCCGGGCCGCGGTGTGCCTCGTGGTGCGGGCCGGCCCCTTACGTGCGGTCACCCTGGCGAAACCGCCCCGCGCGGGGCCCTCAGCGCCTACCGTGCCCCTGAGGGGCCGGGAACGCACGGGAGGGTGGGGCAGATGGACGAAGAAGAGGACCTGCGGCTGGCGAGGATGACGCCGGAGATCTCCCGCCGCACCCTCACCATGCTGCGCGGTCTCGCCGGACTCGAGCCACCGGAGCAGGTTCCCGAGGACGCGATGATCGTCGCCGACGCGATCCTGGCCGAGCACGGCACCGACGGGCTGCGCGTCCTGGTCATGACCCTGGCGGCCTGGGCCACGGCGCAGATCGAGAACGTCGCCGAGCTGAGCCGGCGCAGCCACGAGGCGGTCCTCGACGCGATGGAGCTGGCCTGCCTGGAGGCGAACGCCGAGGAATGACCCTGCGGCCGGGACCCCGCTCAGGGAGCACGCGGAGGGGCCGCCCGGGCGGAGCGCGCCGTGCCCGCCCCCGGAGGGAAGTCGGGAAGTCGTCGGCGATGCCCGCGTCCGGCGCGTGCAGGGCCGCCCGTGGGGTACCGGACAACCGGGTGATGCGCCGCGCCCGCATTCGTCCGGGCGTCGGCGACACTGGGGGTAGTGGGGGGCCCTGATCGGAGGCCGTCGTGAGCACACCTTCCCCCATCCGAATCGCCGCCGTCCTCTCCACCGAACACCGCGGACGGCTGATGTCACAGGCCCGCGAGGTCAACTTCCCCGAAGGCGCGACGATCTTCGAGGAGGGCGGCCGCACCGAGTCCTTCTGGATCGTGCGATCCGGCACGGTGACGCTCCAGATCCCCCTGCCCGGCCGCCGGCCCGCCCCCGTCGAGAACCTCGGACCCGGTGAACTGGTGGGCTGGTCCTGGCTCTTCCCGCCGTACGTGTGGCAGCTGAGCGCCGAGGCGATGACTCCCGTGCGCTCGTACGAGTTCGACGCGACCGCCGTACGGATGCTCATGGACGCCGACCCCGCCTTCGGCTCCGCCGTCGGCCACTGGGTCGGACGCGTGCTCGCGCTCCGGCTCCAGCAGACCCGCACCCGGCTCATCGACCTCTACGCCCCGCGCATCGCAACGAGCCTCTAGGACGCCGAAACCGCCCCCCGGGGGCCGGTCCCGACCCGCCCCCGGAATGTTTCAGCGCGTGTGTTCGGCCGATTCGGCGACCGGCTCCCCCACAGGTCAGCACCCCCCACGCGGCTGCGGTCTGCATACATTCGCTTACGATCGGTGACGAGAAATGGGGGTACGAACGGGCGTTCACGGTCCGTGTCGGCAAGACTCCTGTCCGCTATCCGAAGCAACCACTCAAGGGAGTTCGAAATGCGGTCCATCGCAAAGGGTCTCGGCCTCGGTTCCGCCGCCATGGCGCTCACCGCTCTCACGGCCCTGGCCTGGCCCGGAGCTGCCGACGCCGCACCGTCCGGTGCGGAGAGCCTGTACGCGCCGTCCGCCCTCGTCCTGAGCATCACGGCCGGGGAGGACACCACGTACGGCACGGTGCTGCGCGCGGTGACGCTCGTCTGTGCGCCGACTCCGGGCGGGACACACCCGGCCCCGGCCGCCGCGTGTGCCGAACTGCGTGCGAACGCACACGAGTTGGACGCGGTCGCGGCACCGGGTGCCGGCGTCGACTGCACCAGGGAGTGGAACCCGATGACGGTCACCGCAGTCGGGGTGTGGCAGGGCCGCCGGCTGAACTACTCGTACACCTTCGGCAACCCCTGCGGGCTGCGGCACACCAGCGGCGCCCTGTTCGGCTTCTGACCCGGCACGACGCGACCGGCCGGGCGGCGTCGTGCGACCGCCGTCCGGCATCCCGCCTCGCACCCCGCGTCCCGCCGGGCCGTCAGTCCGCCGGGCCGTCAGTCCGTCGGCCCGTCAGCCCAGTTCGAGGCTCGTCACCCCGTACATCCCGGCCAGCTCGACCTCCGGGGCAGGGCCGGTGTACATCCGGGCGGCCTCGAAGGAGGGGACCAGCCCCAGACCGGCCAGCAGGGTGGTGGCCGCCGGATTGGCGTCGGGCACGTCCACGGCGACCGCCCCGTCGGCGCTGTGCTCCGCGAGCCGGTGCAGCAGGGCGGCCGCGATGCCCGGGGTGGAGGCGTACAGCGGACCGATCCGGGAGGCCCCGCTGCACGGGCGGATCACGCCGAGGCCCTCGATCCGCCCGTCACGGACGGCGGCGAGGGCGGTGCGGCCGGGCAAGCCGGTCCAGGCGGACAGGAAGGCGTCGCGCGACGCGGGGAAGAACCGGCGGTCGTAGGCGGCCAGTTGCCCGAAGGGGAGCGAGGCGGCGTCGACCACCCCGACCCCGGCCCCGGCCGCGCCCGTGTCGGCGCCGTTCACCCGTGGGACGCCCTCGTACCGGACGTTGTTCCAGGCCGAACGGAACCCGGACTTGCGGTAGTTGTCCTGTTGGTCGACCACCCCGTCCAGGCCGACGAGCCGCCCGTCGAGCCGCTCCATCCCGGCGTGCCACAGCCGGATCCCGTAACCCTGCCCGCGGACGGCCGGGCGGGCGATGTAGAAGCCGATGAACCCGAAGGCGGACCCGTACCGCACGGCCGAGATACAGGCGACCGGTTCGCCGTCGATCCGGCCGACGAGGAAACCGGCCGGATCGGCCACCGCGAAGGCGAACCGGTCGGAGTCGCCCGGGTTCCACCCTTCCTCGTCGGCCCAGGTACGGATCATTTCCATGTCGGCGGCGCTCGCGCCGGTGATCTCGAATCCCGTCATGTCCGGTGTTGTACCAGACGGCGTACGGGTGGTCAGCCCGCGCAGATCACGTCGTCCAGCTTGATCGGCCGGGAGTCGAGCCGCACGTACGCCGTGAACGTGTCGGTGCTGTCCGCGTTCCAGTGGGTGGTGACGGTGGCCCAGCCGACACCGGCCGACTGGGCGACGGTGACCGCGCCGATGGCGATGTCCCAGGGCTCGTTCTGGGTGCAGAGCAGAACGTCGGAGTCCGGGATGTGTGCCTGCTTGTCCTTGAGCTGCTGCGAGACACGCTGGTCGCGGTCGTGCGGGGAAGGGCCGTGGTGGCCGTAGAAGGAAGCGAGGAAGGTGCTGATCTCGGCGGCGCTGTGCCGGTGGCGGACGGAGACCGGGGCGGGGTCGGCGACGGCGGTGGTCGGGGCCGGCAGCGCGAGCAAGGGCAGCAGCAGGGCACCGAGGCTGTACGGCATGATCTTCATGCCGGATGTGTAACCACCGCGGGTCTTCGCGGGCAGGGGTGGACCGCGTATCTCACTCCAGTGGGGGGCGGGATTCACCGCAGAAACGACCCTCCCGGACCAAACTAATCCAGTCGCGCGCCCGTACCGGCCGTACGTAGGGTCGGGGCATGGGGAAGCCGCTTGTCGCAGTGTTCAGTGGGGCCGGGATGTCCACCGATTCCGGGATTCCGGACTACCGGGGGCCGCAGGGGTTGTGGCGCCGGGACCCGGAGGCCGAGAAGCTCGTGACGTACGAGTACTACATGGCGGATCCGGAGATCCGGCGCCGCTCCTGGCAGATGCGCGCGGAGGTCGGCTCCCTCGGGGCACGGCCGAATGCCGCGCATCTGGCCGTGGCCGCGCTGGAGCGCGGCGGCACCCCGGTACGGGTGATCACGCAGAACGTGGACGGGCTGCACCAGCTCGCCGGGATGCCACCGCGCAAGGTGTTCGAGCTGCACGGAACCGCGCGGGCGGTGGTCTGCACGGCCTGCCACGCCCGGTCGGGGATGGACGAGGCGCTGGCCCGGGTCGCCGCCGGTGAGCCGGATCCGGCCTGTCTGGCCTGCGGCGGGATCCTCAAGTCGGCGACCGTGATGTTCGGCGAACGGCTCGACCCCGAGGTGCTGCAGCAGGCCGTGGCCGTGGCCAAGGGCGCTCAGGTGTTCATCTCCGTCGGGACCACGCTCCAGGTGCAGCCCGCCGCCTCGCTGGCCGGGATGGCCGCCGAGGCGGGGGCCCGCCTGATCATCGTGAACGCCGAGGAGACCCCGTACGACCCGCTCGCCGACGAGGTGATCCGCGAGCCGATCGGGACGGCCCTCCCGGCCCTGCTGGCCCGGATCGGCGACCTCGGCCCGGCCGCCTGAGCGGCCTCCCCGAGGCCGCTCGGACACCGGAGCTCCGTTACACCGCGTCGGCCGCCCGGCGCATTTCCGCCACGTCCAGCTTCTTCATCTTCATCATGGCCGCGGTGGCGCGGGCGGCCCGCCCCGGGTCCTGGTCGCTGATCAGGTCGATGGCGCCGGGCGGGATGACCTGCCAGGACACCCCGAACTTGTCCTTGACCCAGCCGCAGGCGGACTCCTGGCCGCCGTCCTTCGTCAGCTCGTCGTAGTAGTAGTCCGACTCCGCCTCGTCGCCGCAGTGGATCTGGAACGAGATCGCCTCGGTGAAGGGGAACTGGGGACCGCCGTTGAGGCCGATGAACTTCTGGCCGTTGATCTCGAACTCGACGACCATCACGTCACCGGCCCGGCCCGGCCCCGCCTCGTTGTAGTAGCCGGTCCGCCCGATCTTCCCGTCCTTGAAGACGGACACGTAGTAGTCGGCGGCGGCCTCCGCGTCGCCGTCGAACCACAGACACGTGGTGAATCCGTTGCTGCTGCTCATGACTGCCTCCAGGCGGGTGCGTGGTCGAGTCCGTGCGGTGGGGCACCGTCTCGCTCCTATACAGACCGGCCCCGGGCCCGAAATTCATCGGTGGGCCCGGGGCCGGTCCGTAACGCGTCCTCAATGCACTCCTACGGCTCACACCGCAGGCCTACGGCTCACACCGCGGGCTTGGCCGCCATGCCGAGCATCCGGTCGACGACGCGCTCGGCGGCGCCGCCGTCGTCCAGGTCGCAGAACTCGGCGCGGAACGCGGCCCGCGCCTCCTTGTACTCGGCCCCGACCGCGTCCGCGCCCCGCACGGCCTCGATCAGGCTCGCCGAGTCCGCCAGCAGCGGGCCGGGGGCCTTCTCGGCCAGGTCGAAGTTGAAGCCGCGCAGCGTGGTCCGGTAGTGCTCCATGTCGTACGTGAAGAGCAGGATCGGCCGGTCGGTGAGCGCGAAGTCGAACAGCGCCGAGGAGTAGTCCGACACCAGCACGTCGGCGACGAGCAGCAGGTCCGTCGCGTCGGGCCAGCGGGACACGTCCACGACGAAGCCGTCGCGCACGTTGTCCCGGACCTGCTCGGTGACGTGGTGGTGGCCGCGGACCAGCAGGACGTGGTCCTCGCCGAGCTCGCGCCGCGCGGCGTCCAGGTCGATCTGCAGGTCGAGCTTGTAGCCGCCCGACCAGCCCTCGCGGTTCTCGCGCCAGGTCGGCATGTAGAGGACGACCTTCTTGCCCTCGGGCAGGCCGAGCCGGCGGCGGACCTCCGCGATCCGCTGCGCGTCGGGCTTGACGAGGGCGTCCGTACGCGGGCTGCCGGACTCGATGACCTCGCCCTTGTAGCCGAGGGCGCGCTTGAGGAGGGGCGTCGCGTACGAGCTCGGGGAGGCGAGCAGCGACCACTGGGCGCTGTCGTGCTCCAGCCCCTCGAGGATCTCGGGGCTCGTGTAGTAGTCGTGGATGAAGTCGTGGCCGATCTCCTTGATCGGCGTCCCGTGCCAGGTCTGGACGACGATCTGGCCGGCGCGGCGCTGGAAGCGCTGCGGCACGTTGTCGTTCACGACGTAGAAGCGGGCCCGGGCCAGGACCTCCCAGGCTTCGACGCTGTCGTACTGCACGGCGCGGGCGGTCGCGGGGACCTCGGCGCGGCCGTCGCGGACGAGCCAGACGTGGTCCAGCTTCTCGCCGCGGCGCAGCAGCTCCTCGTGGATGGCCCGGGGCGAGTCGCCCGCGCCGTTCCCCTGGAACGTGTCGTAGACGACGACGTCCTTTACCGGCAGGGCGCGCTGCGCCGGATAGGTCTCGTACCGGGTGACGCGCTGGGCGTACCGGGAGCGGTCGTGCGGGCTGAGCAGCGGGTCGGAAACGACCACCATGCGGTCGTAGAAGCGGGCCTCGACCCGCATCCGGCGTCCCTCAACGGTGAGGGCGTGCGGCCCCGCGTGCAGGGCGGTGGGCGCGAACTGCACCGGGGCTCCGCGGTCGACGCCGAGCAGGCCCGCCGTGGTGCCGCCCTGGGCGAGCGGGCGCAGGGTGGGCCACCAGCGGCCGTTCGGCAGCGTGGTGCGGGCGGCGTAGGCCTCGGGGAGCACGGGCTCGAAGGAGGACTCGAAGCGGTCGCCGTCGCGGGTGACGGGGTAGCTGAACTCGGTGCCGTGCGCGTTGTGCAGGACCAGCTCGTACGGCTCGTCGGTCGGGGCGACGAAGCGGCCCTTCAGGGTGAGGGTGCCGTCCTGGGTGGCGACCGAGTCGACCAGCGGCGGCGAGGGCTGCACCGAGAGGGTCAGGTGTCCGGTGTTGCCGCGCTTGGCGAAGACGGAGCGGCCGGTGTCCCCGCCGGTGAGGGGTACGACCAGGCCGGCGAAGCCGCCGCGCTCGTCGTGCACGAGACGGTGGTCGGAGCCGTTGGCGCCGACGACGCTCAGGCTCCACGGCTCGGGGGTCCACTCGCCGGGCTCGCACGCGGCGTCCGGTACGGCGGCCAGATCGGCCAGCGGTACGCGCACGGTGAACGGGATCCGCCCGGCGCTGCCGGCGGCGGTCTCGAGCGGGAAGGTGAGGACGGTGCCGGTGGAGACGTGCTCGGCGCGCAGGGTTGCGTCGGCGCCGACCTCGGCGGCGAGCTCGCCGGCCACCTCGACGGCGTCGTCACCGGCCGCGCGGACGTCCAGGGCGCGGGCCCGGACGACCTCCACCTGGATGGTGAGGGCACCGGTGGCGTTCGGGACGATGCGGACGTCCGGGGCCACCCAGTGGGCGGGCGGGTTCTGGCCGGTGTCGGACTCGCCGCCCTTGAGGCGGGCGCGGTGCAGGCCGCCGGCGCCGGTGACGGCGATGGACGTGGTCCATATGCCGTCGTTCCACTTGCCACCCGACTGGAAGACGGTGGGGTCGACGACGGCGGTGAAGCCGGCCCAGTCGGCGTGGCGCAGTGCGAGGTGCGGGGAGTTCACGGTGGCCATCGGGGAGGCGACCGTACGGGCGCTGACGACGGTGCGGCGGCGCTTGCCCCCCTCGCGGAAGACCAGCACCTTGCGCGAGCCGAGGCGGCTCTCCGCGCCGAGGTGGCCGGGCAGCGCGTAGCCGCGCAGCAGCAGCTTCCCGTCGCTCCAGACGGCCTGCTCGAGGCGGCTGACGACGCGGCGCTCGCGCGGGCCGAGGGTGAGGATCTTGGCGGGGACCGGCGGACGGCCGTGCAGGAAGGGGTAGTCGGCCTGCGGGCGGGCCAGCCCCTTGACGGGGACGCTGTAGGAGTAGTCACTCTGGTGCTGCGTGAGGGCGATGAAGTCCTCGACGCGGCCTTCGCGGGCCAGGTACGCCTTGAGGCGGTCGGCGACGGTCAGGGCGGACCAGGGACCGGTGCCGATCTCGCGGACGAGCCCGCCGACCTCCTTGACGAAGGCGGCCCGGAAGTCGGCTCCGCCCTCACCGACGTACTTGTAGATGAGCGGGAGCTCCTCGCTCAGCACGTTGTAGTCGTAGTCGCGCAGGTAGCGGACGTACTTGGCGCCCTCCTTGGCCTTGAGGGCCTCGCGGACCAGGCGGACGGAGGTGACGCGGTCGATCAGGGAGACCGGGTCGGTGGAGCGCTGGGTGATCGAGCGCTCGCCGGTCTCGCGGACGCGCCAGTGGTAGACGCAGTCGCTGATGATGTCGACGCTGGACGCGAAGTAGTGCGCGGGGATGCTGACGGGGGCGTCCTCGTAGAGGATGCCCTCCGGGTACTGGAAGCCGTGCTCGTCCCAGAAGCTGCGCCGGTAGACCTTGTTCCACGCGGTGCGGTCGGTGACCAGCGCCGGGAACTTGGAGATGTGGGTCTTCAGCTGGGTCTTGGCGAAGGCGGCCCGGTGGCCCCAGGACTGCTGCATGCCGACGGAGCGGAAACGCTTCACGTTGCCGCCGGCGAAGTCCGAGCCGGTCTCGTCGAGGGCGGCGATCAGGCGCTCGTAGGCGTAGTCCGGCATCGTGTCGTCACTGTCGACGAAGGCCAGGTACTCGCTGTCCTTGGACGCGTGGCGGGCGCCGACGTTGCGGGCGGCACCGAGTCCGGCGTTGTCCTGCATGACGACCCGGAAGCGCTTGTCCCGTGCGGCGAAGGCCTTGGCGATGACGGCGCTGGTGTCGGTGGACCCGTCGTCGACGAGGACGCACTCGAAGTCGTCGAACGTCTGGGCGGCAATGGACTCCAGGCACTCGTCGAGGTAGAGCTCGACGTTGTAGACGGGGACGACGATGCTCAGGCGCGGGGGCATGGGTGGCGGGTTCTCCAGCGTTTTAAGCTATTTCGATGATCAGGTGATGACAGCATCCTACTCGGTAACGGGATGATAAAGTCCCCCCATCATGGACATATAGCCCTTGTCCCCCGGGGCGGACGGCAAAGAATTCAGCCGCCCGCCACCTCAGCGTCGGGGTCGGACCGAACGTCTGCTCAGACTTCGAGCTCGGCCTCGATCTTCTTGAGCTGGTGCCGGGCCATCGCGAGGTTGGCCCTGCCACGGTCGAGCGCGAGGTAGAGGAAGAACCCCTTGGACCCGCGGCCCTTCAGCAGGCGGATGAGGTGGTACTGGCTGCCGAGGGTGATCAGGATGTCCTCGATCTCCTCCTTGAGGCCGAGCATGTCCATGGTGCGGACCTTGGCGCGGACCACGTCGGTGTTGCCCGCCGCGGCCACCTGGAGGTCGAGCTCCTTGCTGCCGCCGATGGTGCCGAGGGCCATGCCGCTGTCGTAGTCGACCAGGGCGGCGCCGATCGCGCCGTCGATGGTGGCGGTGCATTCCTTGAGTGCGGTCTCCACGTTGGCCATGAGTGGCCCTCCTCTTTCTTCTACCGTTTCTACGGTGTCTGCGGTTTCTGCGGTCTGTCGGTGATGGGTACGGGGTGTGGTGCGGCAGCGCGGCTCAGGCCGACGGGATCTCGGGGCCGCGGCGCCCGAGGACGTGGTCGATGAGCTCCGCTATCCGCAGGCTGGAGCGGCGGGCCTCCAGATGGAGCCGGCCGACGTTGACGCGGGGCTCCGCGATCAGGGTGAGGACGGCTGCGTCCCCGGCCGCGTAGGTGGCCACGTATCCGTGTTCGCCGCGTATCAGCAGCTCGCGGAATCCGCCCTGTCCGGTGCAGTCGCTGAGCCGCTGGGCCACTCCGAGGGCGGCCGCGGTCAGTGCCGCGACGGACTCCACCTCGGTGGCGGCGCTGTCCTGCGCGAGGACCAGGCCGTCGGCGCTGCCGGCGAGGGCGCCGGTGAGCTGGGGGACCCGGGCGCGCAGCCTGCGGAGCTCGGCGAGTATGTCGGCTTCGGCCTCGGGGGGCACCATCGCCGTGCTCATGTCGGCCTTTCTCCTTTCGGGCTGCCTTCGCTCGGAGCGGTCGGCGCGCTCGGAGCGCAGAGCCGGTCGCAGCGGGAGCCTCACAGGCTTGCCTCCAGTGCGTCGCGTAACCGGCGAAGCAGCGCCACGTCCGGGGATTGGGTCTGGGTCATCCAGTCGGGCAGGGGTGTTTCGACCGGTGTCAGGACCGGCGCGTGCGGGGTCTCGACCAGTCCGGCCGCCGCGAGGCGCCGTACGTCGAGCAGTGTGTGGAACGCCGGCCGGCCCAGCACCCACGCGAGGTCCGCGGGGGTACGTACGCCGTCCGCCTGGGCCAGCAGGATCCGCTGGCGCGCGGTGACGGTCTGCCCGGGGGCGGCGGCCCGCGGCACCACGGGGGAGGTGTCCAGCAGCGGGTACGGCCACACGGCGTCGAGCAGCTCCCGCCGGCGCCGGGTCTCCCGCTCGACGGCGGCGGCCGGGACCGAGCGGACGGAGCCGATCCAGTGGGTGGCCCCGCGGCGGAAGCGGGAGGGGCCGGTGCCCGGGGACAGGGCGAAGAAGGCTGCGTCGAATATCGCGGCGAGATGGCAGATCTCCAGTTCGCCGCCGGCGAGGCCCCCGCTGTCCACGAGGAACCGGGCGACCTGGCGGCGGGCGCCGGCCCGGTCCACCGCCTCGCGCCAGCGCTCGGGGGCGAGACCGCCGCCGGTGGTGAGGAGTACGTCGAGGCCGGGCGTGGCCGGGCTCTCGGCGTGCACGATGCGGCCGTCCTCCAGGAAGAGGGTGCCGCGGTCGCGGAGCAGGGCGCCGGTGGCGCGCTCGGCGGCGAGCCGGGTGAGCAGGGGGGAGACGGCGACGGCGGCGAGGCCGCCCACCTGGGTGCCGGTCATCTGAGGACCAGCTCCTCGGCGAGGGCGCGGAGTCTGTGCCGGGCGAGGGCGAGGTTGCCGTCGGTGCGGTCCAGCCACAGGTGGAGGAAGACGCTGCTGTCGAAGCTGGTCTCGACGAAGCGGAGGACGTGGTAGCCGGTCCGGGTGGTGACGATCAGGTCCTCGACGGGCTGGCCCGCGGGCTCACCCTCGGCGGAGTCCGGGGCCGGCTGGGCGAAGGACTCGTACTCGGCGGCCGCCCGGGCCAGCTCGGCGGTCTCGGCGGCGGTGGTCTCGTGGTCGCCGACCGGCGAGTCCCCGGCGGTGCCGAGGGCCAGTCCGCTGCTCCAGTCGACCAGCGCGGCCCCCCGCGCACCAGGCAGGGCCATGGCTTCGAGCAGGCATTCGTCGATCCCGGGCACGCGGGCTCCCCTCCCGGCCAGACGTGCGAAGTGCACGGTCTACGGCGCGACAGGAGGGAACTTACTCACGTTCCACAGCACGGAAGGGGCTTCTGGCATTTTCCGCTGGAACATGCACAGAACCACGCGACAGCTTGGCCGGAACCCGTCGACTTCTGATCACGAATGTTGATCACCGTCGGCGATCCCGCACAAGGGCGCACGGGGGCTCACGAAGCAAGCGGAAGATGGTCCGCGAGCCGGAACGCGCCGCCCTCGCGCTCCACGTATCCCTCGTGGGTGAGGGTGCGCAGCAGGTGGTACACGGTGGGCAGCGGAATGCCGGTGACCCGCGCGAGCCGTTTCGCCGTCGCGCCGCCCTCGGCGTACATCGCCTCGACCAGGCGCAGCGCGCGCTGCACGGAACCGATCAGGGTGGGTGCGCTGTCCTTCTGGCTGCCGTCGGTGCCCATGAATACTCCCCCTGCTCCGGTACGAGTCCTGGCACCCCCATAAAAGTCGCTTACCGCCCGCAATCCCAGCTGACTCGCGCACTTCCGGGCATAAGATCACCACGCTTCGGGTCCGTTCCCCCCACACCCGCGCAAAACTCCGCACTCCGGCCCGGCCGCGGGCTATTGGGTGCAGGTCACGAAGGCCGGCAGGGGGGTGTCTTCGATCAGGTGGCGGGGCAAGGACAGGGCGAAGCGGTGTTCGAGGACGGCGAGGGTGCGGCGGTCGCGGTCCGCGCAGGGTTCGTCCTCGGGGCGGGCGTGGGTGCCCTCCGGGGCGAGGATCCCCGCCGCGACCAGTTCCGGGAGCAGGAAGTCCGGCCGGTGGCCGCCGCGCCAGCCCTCCTCGCCGAGGCCGAAGCAGCACACGATCTCACCGTCCCGTGCGTAGGCGAACTGCTTGGGCGGGTGGTCCGGCTGCGGGTCGAGGTGGACGGCCTCGACGCCGGACCGGGAGACCTCGGCCAGCCGCTCCGCCCCGGCCGGCATGCCGTGCTCGACGGCGAAGGACCAGCCGCCCCAGCTGCCGACGCGGGCCACGCCGTCGCCGTCCATGGTCTCGGTCACCATGCTCCAGGCGTCCGTCGCGCCCAGCGGGCCGGGCCGGATGCCCGGCAGTGCGCCGAGGCGCAGCGCGAGTTCGCCGGGTGCTATGCCCCGGGCGAAGGTGAGGCCGGCGTACCAGCCGTCCCAGTCCGCCAGCCACTGGATGCCGCCGCCCGAGCCCCCGGTCATCTCCACGGTCCCCTCCGCGCTTCGTGCCGGCACTCCCCCACCGGCACGATAGTCAGTGCGCGGGGCGCTCCGGGAGGAGGCGCTCGACCATCGTCTCGATGAGCCCCTCCACCGGATACGGCTCGAGCAGCGCCGGCGCGGTCAGGTCGTCCACGATCAGGCCGAGCACCGCCAGGTGCAGCAGCACCACGCTCCGCCGGTCCCCCGGCAGCCCGGCCCCCCGGTGCCGGGCCGCGTCCGCCTCCAGCTCGGCCTCCTGGAACGCGGCGAGCTCCGCCTGGAGTTCGGGGCGCCAGATGCCCTCCAGCCGCAGTTCCAGCACGGCGATGTGCACGCTGCGCTCCCGCCGCACCCGCTCCAGGAGCTGCCCGAGCAGCGCCTCGGCGTCCAGCGGGCCCGCCAGGTCCGCCTGGTCCGCCGGGGCGGGGATCAGCCGCTCCCGGGTGCGGTGCAGGATCTGTACGAGCAACTGGGCCCGGTCGGCGAAGTAGTTCGAGGCGGTGCCCGTCGGTACGCCCGCCTCGGCGTCCACCGCGCGCAGGGTCAGGCCCCGCGAGCCCCCGCGCGCCAGGACTTCGATCGCGGCGTCGAGCAGCGCGGCGCGGCGCTCCGGGTTCTGGCGCATGGGCGGTCCCCTGCCGGTGTCCGGGGGTGCGGAGCACGGCACGGTGGCCACTCCGCATGCAGTGATTCGGACACGCTAGCGGATGCGGCACGGTCCGGGCCCTCCCCTGCGACCCCTCCCACGTGTCACTCTGCCCGTCATGGAGCGGATCATCGAGGAGATACGAGAGGACCTGTCCCGCCGCATCGCGGCGACGGCGGACCGGCTCGCCGACCGGACGCTGGCCGAGGACCCCGCGTACGCCGCCCTGCTCGGCCGGGCCGAGCTGCGCGAGCGGATCCACCACAACCTGCGGCAGGCGGTCGAGGGCCTGGTCCTCGGCATCCGCGGGCTGCCCGTGGAGCTCGCCGACGCGCGGGCCACCGGTACGCTCCGCGCCGAACAGGGCCTGCCGCTCGCCTCGCTGCTGCGCACCTACCGGCGCGGCGGCCGGCTGGTGTGGCAGGCCCTCAACGAGGCCGTGGCCGCGCACGACCCGGCGGCGCTGCCCCGGCTGCTGCCGGCCGCGGCCGTGCTGTGGGACGTACTGGACCAGCTGACGGACGCGGTGGCCGACGCGTACCGCCGTACGGAGGCCGCCCGCTGGGACCGCGACCGGGAGCGCCGGGCGGCCCTCCTGGACGCACTGCTCGACGGCGCGGGTCCGTCCGACGGGCCCGCGGTCTCGGAGGCGGCGGCCCAGCTCGGGCTGCCCGAGCGCGGCCGGTTCGCGGTCGTCGTACTCGGCTCGGGCGGCTCCGGCTCGGGCGGCTCCGGCTCGGGCGGCTCCGGCGGCACCAGCGCGTCCGGCGGCTCCGGCGGCACCGGCGGCTCAGGCGGCCTCGGCGGCTTCGTCGATCCGGGCGGCCCCGGCCGGCTCTGCGCCGAACCGGCCGCGAGCGCCCTGCGCGTGCTGTGGCGGATCCGCGCCGACGGCGAGACCGGCCTGGTGGAGCTGGGCCACCATCCGCTGGAGTCCGTACGGGAACTGCTCGGCCCGCTCAGAGCCCGGTCCGGGGTCAGTCCGGTCGTGGAGAGCCCCGGCGACCTGGCCCGGGCACGCTGGCTGGCCGCGCTGGCGCTGCGCACCGTCCCGGCGTCCGGCGGTCCGTGCACCGCGCTGCTGGACGAGCGGCTGCCGACGGCGCTGGTCGCCTCCCAGGCCGAACTCGCGGGCCGGCTGCGGCAGGTGGTGCTGGGGCCGGTGCTGGCGCTGCCCGCGGAGGACCGCCGGGTGCTGCTGAACACACTGGGCACCTGGCTGACCTGCCAGGGCTCGACGACGTACGCCGCCCAGCGGCTGTACTGCCACCGCAACACCGTCTCGAACCGGCTGCGGCGCCTCGAGCAGCTGACCGGCCGCACGCTGTCCGACCCGGCGCACGTGGTGGAGCTGGCGCTGGCCCATGCGGCGGTGCTCCAGCGGGCCGCGGGCGAGCCGGCCGCACCGGGACCGAAGCCGGCCGGTCGCGCGCCGCGCCGCAGGAACTGACCTCAGGCCCTCGTCGACTCCGCAGGCTCCTGCGGCGGCGCCGGCCGGGCCGACTCGAGCAGGTACGGTACGTCGATCACCGCGACGCCCGGCGTGAACAACAGCCTCGCCTTCAGCCGGAACGCGTTCTGGTTGTGCAGGGGCTGCTCCCACCAGTGCCCGACCACGTACTCGGGGATCACCACGGACAGGATGTCCGTCCCCTCGGCGGCGGCCAGCTCCTGGATGTGCGCGAGCACCGGCCCGACGACCTCGCGGTACGGGGAGTGCAGGATCTTCAGCGGGACGCCCGGGTCGTGCTCCGCCCACGCCTCGCGCAGCCGGCGCGCGTCCTCCTCGTCGGCGGCGACGGTGACGGCCGTCAGGGTGTCCGGCCGCAGCGCCTGTGCGTAGCCGAGTGCCTTCAGCGTCGGGGCGTGCACGTTGGCGACCAGCACCAGCACGTGGTGGCGGGCGGGTTTGCGCGGTTTGACCCCGGGGGCGACGGCGACCTGGGCGGAAACCCGGTCGTAGTGCCTGCGGACCCCTTTCATGCCGAGGAACAGCAGCGGCATCGCGATGACGACCAGCCAGGCGCCGTGCGTGAACTTGGTGGTCAGGACGATGATCAGGACCACGGCGGTCAGCGTGGCGCCGACCGCGTTGATCGCCAGCCTCCGGTGGATGTGGATCCGCTCCGCCTTGGGCGTGGCCGGGGAGGCGAGCTCCCGCCGCCAGTGCCGGACCATGCCCGTCTGGGAGAGGGTGAAGGAGACGAAGACGCCGATGATGTAGAGCTGGATGAGGCGGGTCAGCTGGGCGTCGAAGGAGACGATGAGGGCCACGGCGGTGAGCGCGAGCAGCACGATGCCGTTGGAGTAGACGAGCCGGTCGCCGCGGTTGAAGAGCTGGCGCGGTGCGTACCGGTCCTTGGCCAGGATCGAGGCGAGCATCGGGAAGCCGTTGAAGGCGGTGTTCGCGGCGAGGATCAGTACGCCCGCGGTGACGGCCTGGAGCAGATAGAAGAGGAAGTGCCAGTTCCCGAAGGTGGCACGGCCGATCTGGGCGAGCGCGGTGGACATCGGTGTGCCGGGCGGCAGGCCCAGTTCCGTCGGGTCGGCGGCGACGTGCACCTCGTACACCATGGCCAGGATGGTGATGCCGAGGAACATGGTCACCGACAGGAAGCCCATCACGGCCAGGGTGTTGGCGGCGTTGCGGCTCTTGGGCTTCTGGAAGGCGGGTACGCCGTTGCTGATCGCCTCGACACCGGTGAGGGCCGTACAGCCGGAGGCGAAGGCCCGCATCGCGAGGAGCACCAGGCCCAGGCCGGTGAACGTGCCCTCGGCGGTGATCGGGAGGTCGGCGGACTCGGCCCGGATGGTCTCGCCGGTCGCGATCCGGACGGCCGCCACGGCGAACATGACGTAGATGACGAGGACGAACCCGTAGGTCGGAATGGCGAAGATGCGTCCCGACTCCCGTACGCCGCGCAGGTTCATCAGCACCAGCAGCACCACGAACCCCACCGACAGGCCGACTTCATGGTCGCTGAGGGCGGGGATCGCGGAGGTGATGGCGTCCACGCCGGAGACCACGGAGACGGCGACGGTCATGACGTAGTCGACGAGCAGCGCGCTGGCGGCGGTCAGGGCGGCGGTCTGGCCGAGGTTCTCGGAGCTGACGATGTACGCGCCGCCGCCGCCCGGATAGGCGTAACAGGTCTGCCGGTAGGAGGCGACGACCACGAACATCAGGAAGACGATGGCGGCGGCCGCGTACCAGGTGAGGTGGAGCAGCGCGACACCGCCGAGGGCGAGGATCAGCAGGATCTCCTCGGTGGCGTAGGCCACCGAGGAGAGCGGGTCGCTGCAGAAGATCGGCAGCGCGAGCCGTTTGGGCAGCAGGGTCTCGCCCAGTCGCGCGGTGTCGAGCGGTTCACCCACCAGCACGCGCTTGAGATTGATACGCCTCATCCCGGCATGATCGTGCATATTTCATGCACTTTGTCCCTCATTGGGGCTGTGTCATGCCGCGAACCCGGCCAGTTCCTCGGCCCGGTGAGCCAGCCACAGGTCGTAGCGGGCGCTCGGCGAGCGCAGCAGCGAGCGCTCCAGCAGCGCCTCGATCCGGGTCAGCCGCTTGCGCGTGCCCGGCACCGAAATGCCCAGCGCGGCCGCCGCCGGGACCAGGTGCGCGTCGTGGCGCAGCCAGGCCCGTACGGTCTCCCGGGCGCCGGGCGGAGCGTCCCGCCCGGTCAGGGGTGCCAGATGCGCACGGGCCCAGGCCGCCAGGTCGGGGTGGCTCAGTACGCCGTCCAGATCGGCCGGAGCGCCGGCCGCGCCGCCCGGCGAAGCCCCGGCGCCGCCGCCCGCACCGCCCGGGGTCAGCCGCAGCGCGAGCGAGAGCGCCGCCTGCTCGGGGAGCCGCCCGAGGTCCACGCCGAGCACCGACTCGATCAGCCGCAGCCGGGTGGCCAGGGTGTTGCGGTGGATCTTCAGCAGCCGCGTCGCGTGCGAGCAGAAGTTCAGCCAGGCATGGGCGGTGGCCCGCAGCTCTTGTGCGCCGGGGTCCTGGGGGCGCCGGGGCACGTACGTGTGCAGGGGCGCGAGCAGGGCCTCGGCCCAGCCGGTCCCGGCCGCGTGGGCGGCCAGCTCCAGCTCCGGCCCGGGGCCGAAACGGGCGTGCCGCCCGCCGCGGCCGCGGGCGACGGCAAGGGCGTGGAAGGCCTGGGTGTAGGCGGCCGGGGCCTCGCGCAGCCGCAGTTCCGCGCTGACCCCGACCGTGCAGTCGCGGGCCACCGCCACCAGCGCCTCGGCCAGCGGATCGTGCTCGGCCGAGGTCGCCGCGAGGTCGCCGGGAACCAGGACGAGGAGGTGGCGCACGTACACCGGGCAGCGCACGATCCAGGCCCGGCCGTCCGTCAGCTCCTCGCAGAGCCGGGCCACCTCGCCGCGCTCCCCGGCCCGGCACTCCACGACGTACATCCGCATCGGCTCGGGCAGCGACGGGCAGAGCGCCTCGGCGATCTGGCGCGCGGTGGAGAGCCGGCCGTTCATCAGCAGGTGCAGGACGGCCTCGCGGGCCCGCGATTCGGCGAGTTCGGCCCGCTCCTCGCGGCGCTCGGCCTCCTCGGCGCGCAGGACCAGGGCCAGCACGGCGGCGGCGTCCGCGAGCAGCGCGGATGCTCCCGGGTGGTGCGACAGGTCCAGTACGGCGGCCAGCGCGCGGCTCCCGTCCAGCGCGAACAGCAGCGCGGCCGAGCGCTCGCCGTGCAGGACGGCCGAGCGCACACCCCGGGCGCGCAGCTCCGCGGCCCCGCGGACGGCGATCTCCGGACCCGCGGCTCCGTCGGCGTCCACCACGCCGGTCCAGCCGCCCAGCCGGGCGGCGAGCCACTGCAGCACCGCGGCCGAACCGCCCGAGTGGGCGAGCCGGTGCAGCTTGAGGACGTCCTCGGACCGGGTACGGGACCGGTCCGCGGGCGGGGGCGCCGCATCGGGCGCCGGCGGGACGGGCAGATGAGAAATGGCAGGTTCCTTATCGTCCGGGTCGCGCCGCTGCATTCTCCCCCGGCTACCGCCGGGAGGCACCCTCAGTGGCTCCGCCGCCGGCGCACACTGTGCGCAGTGATACCCGATGCACCTGCTCACTGGGCACGGCGGACCCTGCGAACCGGCCGCCGCCCGCCTAGGTTTGACCACGAGCGGTCGGGCCCCGGCATCGACGGGGGAGTCGCCGGGGTCCCTCTCGCTCCGACCGGATCGCCCGCGCCCGGTCGCTCACGTCCGGTCGCTCACATCCGGGCGGCGGCGCTGCGGATGGCCTCCCGGATGCGGAAGTAGGTGCCGCAGCGGCAGATGTTGGCGATGGCGTCGATGTCCTCGTCCGTGGGCGTGCTGGTGCGCTTCAGGAGGGCGACGGCGGCCATGATCTGGCCGGGCTGGCAGAAACCGCACTGGGCGACGTCCTGTTCGAGCCAGGCCTCCTGCACGGGGTGCAGCTCGTCCCCGTTCGCCAATCCCTCGATGGTGGTCACCGTCTTGCCGGCGCACGCGGCGACGGGCACCACGCACGGGCGGATGTCCGCCCCGTCGAGATGGCTGGTGCAGGCCTTGCAGACGTCCACGCCGCAGCCGTACTTGGGGCCGCGCACGCCCAGCATGTCGCGGAGCACCCACAGCAGGGGCAGATCGTCGGGCGCGTCCACGGTGACGCTCTGCCCGTTGACGGTGAAGGTGTGCGAGGGCACGGCGGACTCTCCTGAACTGACGGGCTGTTCTAGCGGGGGTACGGGGTGAAGTCGACGTCGAAGTCGAGGGGGAAGCTGCGCGGCTTGTTGCCGGTGGCCCGGGCCCAGGCATTGGCGATGGCGCCCACCGCGGCGGGTACGCCGAGCTCGCCCGCGCCGCCCGGCTCCTCCCCGGTGGCCGGCAGCACGAAGACCCGTACGTCATGCGGGGTGTCGCGCTGCCGGGCCCAGTGGAACTGGCTGTAACTGCCCTCCAGCGGCAACCCCTTGTCCAGGTGCAGGCCGGCCTTCAGAGTGGTGGAGATCGCGTCGGTGAGGCCGCCGATCATCTGGGCCTCCAGTCCGCGCGGGTTGACGGGCAGGCCCACGTCGACCGCGATGACGGCCTTGGTGACGCGGACGTGCTCCGGGTCGCGGGCGTCGATCTCGACCAGGCAGGCGGTGCGGGACTTGTACTCGTCGTGGAAGGCGATGCCCTGCGCGCAGCCCGCCGGCATCGGCCGTCCCCACTCCCCCTCCGTCGCCGCCTTGTCGAGTACGGCGCGCTGGGCGTCGGTCTTCAGGAAGGTGCGCCGGAACTGGTACGGGTCCTTGCCGGTCCGCGCCGCGAGTTCGTCGACCACGATCTCCTCGGCGCCCCGGGTGTTGGCGGAGTACACCGAGCGCCAGGAGCCGGTCGGGATGCCGGTGGGCACCTCGCTGAGCCCGTGCGTGGTGAGCCCGAAGTGGTAGGGGGACTTGATCGTGGTGTGGAACAGGGTCTGCGCCAGGGTCGCGTTGCCGATACCGAGCGGCAGGCTGGCGGCGGTGGCGGTGATGATCTCGCCGAGGCCGTGGCGGAAGTCGGTCTCGGCGGCGGCCACCCGGTGCTCGAAGCTGAGTACCTCGCCCAGCAGATGGGTGGCGCGGATCTTGTGGTGGGTGGCGGGGCGCATCCGGCCGTGCCGGGTGTCGTCGACGCGGGTCCACATCAGCCGGACGGGACGGCGGCAGGCCTTGGAGACCCGGGCAGCCTCCAGGGCCGCGTCGAAGAAGAGCCGCCGCCCGAAGGAGCCGCCGGCCTGGACCACGTGCACGGTGACCTTGTCGAGCGGCAGGCCGAGATCGGCGGCGATGGTCTCGCGGGCCACGATCGGGGACTTGAGCCCGGACCAGATCTCAGCGCGGTCGTCCCGTACGTCGGCCACGGCGGAGTTGGTCTCCATGGGCGCATGGCTGACGAAGGCGAAGTCGAACTCGGCGTCCACGTACGGGGTGAGGAGCGGCGGAACCAGCAGCGGCGGGGTGGCGGCGCGCAGCTTGGCGCGGACCTGCGCGTCGGAGAGCTGGTCGGCGGGGCCGGGGCCCCAGGTGACCTGGAGGGCGGCCTTGGCGTCGAGGGCCTGGCCGAAGGTCTCGGCCACGACGGCGACCCCCGTCGGGACGGTGACCACGTGCAGGACGCCGGGCATGGCGCGGACGGCGGCGAGGTTGGCGACGGCCCTGACGCCGCCTCCGAGGGAGGGCGGGCGGCGCACCACGCAGGGCTTGGCGCCGGGCACGTCGAGGTCGAGGGTGTACTGCTGGGCGCCGGTCACCATGGCGCGGGCGTCGATCCGGCCGGTGGGCCTGCCGACGAGGGAGTGCTTCGCCGCCTTCTTCGGGGTTGCGCCGAGGACGATCAGGGCGGGGTCGGCGGCGGCCGCGGAGAGGCTGCCGTAGTCGGCGGTGCGTCCGTCGGGGGCCCGTACGGCGCCGTTCACGGTGGTCAGCGAGGACGCGGCGAGGCCCCACCGGCGGGCGGCCGCCGCGACCAGGCGGGCCCGGGCGGTGGCAGCGGCCTGCCGGACCGGCCCGTAGAGGGAGCGGATGGAGTTGGAGCTTCCGGTGAGCTGGTTGAACAGCAGCTCGGGCCTCGCGTCGTCCAGTTCCACGCGGACGGCGGCCAGCGGCGCGTCGAGCTCCTCCGCTACGAGCATGGCCGCGGCGGTGGTGAGCCCCTGGCCGACCTCCTCGCGCGGCAGCCGGAAGCGGATGGTCCCGTCCGCCTCCACGGAGAGCGCCAGCAGGGCGGAGGTGGGCGCGCCGGCCAGGATGAACAGGTCGCCGAGGTCCACCAGATCGGCCGGGGCGGGCAGGCTCGGGACCACGGCGTGGGCGGGCTGCGGGGCGAGGACGTCGGCCCCGGCCCGGGTGACGAGGGCGAGCGTCGGCGCCGCGACGAGGTACGTGAGGAAGGAGCGGCGGCTCTGCCCGGTCATGTTGCTGTGTCCCCAACTCCTGCGCGGGCCCGCGTGCGCGGACCTCCCCCGACTCGTTACCGACACGTAGGGTAGCGATCACCGGGTGGGGTGGGAAGCGGGGCGGCGGTACGGGCCGCGCAGCGAGGGGGGTCCTTCGTTCGGGGGGTACTCCAGCGGGGGTGTTGATCCGGCTCGGGTACGGGTTCTGCCGTGCGGAGGTCTCGTACACCTCGTCCGTACGATCGATCCGCGCCTTCCGAAGGGCCGGTTTCCGGCCGCGGGAGGAGGATGGGAGGAGATACGGCTGCACTCGCAAAGACACGTGAGGAGGTGTGCGGCGGTGACGATGTACATGGATGTCCACCACGGCATGAAGGGCATCACGGAAGCCGAGCTGATGGCCGCCCACAAGGCGGACCTGGCGATCGAGGGCGACGAGAAGGTGCACTTCGAGCGCGCCTGGGCCGACCCCGCATCCGGGACCGTCTACTGCCTGTCCGAGGCTCCCTCGGCGGACGCGGTGCTGCGGATCCACGAGCGCACGGGACACCCGGCCAGCGAGATCCACCCGGTGCCGCTCAGCGTGTGACACCGGAGGGCGGCCGGAGGCCGCCGAAGGGAACGCGGCAGGGCTGACCGGAAACGTTCGTACAGGCGAAGGGGGGGCCGGGAGGCCCTTGGCATATGCCAGAAGCAACGACATTACGGATGTTGCCAAACGCCTTACGGGCCGTCGCCGCCTGTGCAACAGTCGTAACCGGTCCTTCCTTCAGACTTGGCCGTGCCGCGCCGCCTGTATCGGAGTTCTCATGCCGTCCCACCTCTTCGCGGACCGTCCCGCGCAGCCGCCCGAGCCCGGTTCGGTGGACGCTCTGATCTCACAGACCCGGCAGCTCCGCGGCGAGGTCGACGCGGTGCGCCGCGACACCGTCGTCGATGACGACGACGCCCACGGCCGCTGGCAGCGCGCCCTGTGCGACCTCGCCGTCCACCACCTCGACGACCTGCGCGAGCACCTGGGGCAGCTCAAGGAAGGCCTGCCGCCCGCCCCCGAACTCGACGAGCTCCCCGAGGGGGCGCCCGCGGCCGGGACCGAGCCCCAGCAGACCCGCGTCGGCAGCGCCGAGTGGAACCTGCTCACCGACGAGGTCAACTGGTCCGAGGAGCTGTTCCAGATCTTCGGCCGCTCGCCCGAGGCGGGCCCGCTCCCCCTCGACGAACTCGGCTCCACCCTCTTCTCCGAGGACCAGCCGCTGCTCACCTCGATGGTGACGGCCTGTCTGGTCGACGGCAAACCGATCGACGGCGAGTTCCGCATTGTCCGGGCCGACGGCCGCGTCCGGACGCTGCACATGCGAGGCGAGCCGGTGCTCGACTCCGACGGCTGCACGGCCTCCATGTGGGCCGTGCTCCGGGACGTGAGTGAGCTGCGCCGAAGCCAGCGCGCCGAGCGGGAGTCCCGTGACTCGCTGCAGCGCCGGCGGGAGATCGCGCAGACCGAGCACCGGCTGGCGGTCGAGCTGCAGGAAGCCGTGCTCCCCCCGTGGCGCGGCTCCCTGCGGTTCCCGCACCACACCACCGGCGCGCTCGACGTCGCCGCGCACTACCTGCCCTCCGCGACGAGCGCCCTGATCGGCGGCGACTGGTACGACGCACTCGAACTGCCCGACGGCCGCTCGCTGTTGACGGTAGGCGACCTGACCGGGCACGGGGTGACGGCCACCTCCGGGATGGCGATGATGCTGGGCGCCCTGCGCGGCATGGCCATGGCCGGGATCGAGCCGGGCCCGCTGATGGGCTGGCTCAACCAGCTCCTTGAGACCTCCGTACAACCGGCGCTCGGCTCAGCCGTCTGCTGCCGCTACGATCCCGCACGCCGTGTGCTCTCCTGGGCGCAGGCCGGCCACCCCGCCCCCCTGCTGTTCCGCGGCAGCTCGGGGCGCGCCCTGCAGCCGCCGGAGGGCGTACTGCTGGGCGCGACCTCCGGGGCGGCGTACGGGCAGGCCGAGGAACGGCTGCAGGCCGGCGACGTGCTCGTCCTGCACACGGACGGACTGACGCCGCGCAGCATCGAGTTCAGCCGGGCGGACGGCACCGAGCGGCTGCTGGCCCTGGCGCCGCGGTTCACGGCGGCACGGTCGGCGCAGGACTGCGTGCGGATGGTGGTGGAGGAGTTCGGCGAGAGCGAACGCGAGGACGACGCCTGCGTCCTGGTGGCCAGGGTCGGCGGCTGACCGCCGAGTACGGACTTCTCATGGCCGCGCCGGAAGGCGCGGCCTTTCTCTTCTCCGTACGGGTGCCGGTGCACGCACCGGTGCGGGGTGCCCGCGCAAGGCTAGACGGTGCGCTGCGTCGGGCTGTTCGGCAGGGCCATTTTGATCTCCGCGCGCAGGTCCTCGATGCGCGCGTACCCGGCGTACTGGCCGGTGAGCCGGTACATCTCGCGCAGTCGGTCCCAGGTCCGGTGCGAGGAGGTCTCGTTCATCGAGACCAGCGCGAGCCGGGCGTAGCGGTCGGCCTGCTCCGGGTCGTCGGCGATGAAGCAGGCCGAGGCCATGGAGATGTAGTCGAAGATCTGCGAGCGCTGGTGGCCGCCGGACCGCAGCCGCAGCGCCTCCCGGGCGTGCCGCTGGGCGATCGGCGCGACCGAGGGGTCGTGTTCGGCGAGGGTGCGGAACGCCAGGGCCTGCATGCCGTGCAGGTCCGCCTCGTCGAAGTTCTGCATCCACGACGGCGGTGGCACGTCGCCCTTGTCCGACACGAACAGGTCCTCGGCCTCGCCGAGGGTGCGGCGCATGGCCTGGCCCTTGCCCATCGAGGCCTGTGCCCAGGCCTCGATGGTGTGCAGCATGGCGCGGGTGCGGGGCAGGGTCTGCTCGCCGGAGCCCGACTGCGCCAGCTTCATGAGGTCGAGGGCCTCGTGCGGCTTGCCCAGGTGGACCATCTGGCGCGCCGCCCGGGACAGCGCTTCGCCGGCCCTCGGCCGGTCCCCGCCCTCTCGGGCGGCGTGCGCCGCGATGACGAAGTATTTCTGCGCGGTGGGTTCGAGACCCACGTCGTGGGACATCCAGCCCGCCAGCACGGAGAGGTTGGCCGCCACGCCCCACAGCCGCCGCTGCAGGTGGTCGGGGTGGTGGTACGCGAGCATGCCGCCGACCTCGTTGAGCTGGCCGACCACGGCTTTGCGCTGCAGCCCGCCCCCTCGTGAGGCGTCCCAGGCGCGGAAGACCTCCACGGAGCGCTCCAGGGCCTCGATCTCCTGGGAGCCGATGGGGGCGGCTTCGTAGCGGTCGTAGCCGATCGGATCGGCCTGGTAGGAGTCGCCGAAGTTCTGCGGGGCCTTGGCGGGGGCGGGGTCGGTGTGCAGCCAGTCGTTCATGGCGTGGGTGAGGGCGGAGCCTGCGGTGAGCGCGACGCCCGCGCCCATCAGACCGCGTCGGTTGAGCATGAGGTCCATTCCCGTGAATTCGGTGAGGACCGCGGCTGTGCGTTCGGGCGCCCAGGGCATTCCGTCGGGGTTGTCCTTCGCCCCGTCCGGCTGCCGTTTGGAGGTGCGCCGCTGCCGTACGAACCCGAGGTCCTCGATGGTCACGACACGACCGAGCCGCTCGGTGAACAGGGCTGCCAGTACGGTGGGCACCGGTTCGCGCGGGGACTCCCCCATGTCGATCCAGCGCCGAACCCGCGAGGTATCGGTGGCCAGTTGGTGGTGGCCCATGGCCGCCGCCTGCCGGTTGACCATCCTCGCCAGCTCACCCTTCGACCAGCCGGCCAGGCCGAACAAGTCGTTCAAGCGGGTGTTTGGTCCTTTGCTCACGTCAAGCCCCCAGGTTCTCGGCTGATTTGACAGTAGCCCGCCGTCAGATGCCCAGCGACTATTCGCCAGGCTTCGCCAGGGCACGCAAGATGGTCCGCCACCCACGGCCGGGTGTCAGGTAGGAATGCGCCTCCCCGACCCGGTCTCCGGGCGGAACTCCCCAGGGTGAAGTACGGGACCGGCGGGGCGGCGTACGCAACTCGTCGGCGCACGAAGGGATCCGTAACGCCATGTACGCAGCAACGTCCTCCGTGTCCGCCCCGGTCCGGCCGCACCGCACGCTCCAGGCGGGCGGCGGCCCCTACCTCGACCCCGGCCGCCAGGCGGCACCGGCGCAGGGCGCCGTACGGGCGCGGCGGATGCCGGGGGCCGGATCGCAGCCGCTCAGCGGAAGAATCGACCTCTCGGGGCCGCAGGGTGCGCAGCTGCGCACCGCGCTCGCCTCGGTGCAACGCATCTGCCCGGAGTTCGCGCCGGTACAGGTGCTGCGGCGCAGCGGCCGGTCGGTCCTGCTGGTCGGGACGACAGGCCGGATGACCGCGGTCGCCAAGGTTTTACTGGACCACTCGCCGGAATGGCGAGAGCGGTACCGGCACGAAATAGGGTCGTACCGGACGTTCGTCCGACACCGCCCGCCGGTCCGGGTGCCGCGGCTGATCGCCGCGGATCCCGAGAACTGCACGCTGGTGGTCGAACGGATGGCGGGCCGGGTCGCGGCTTTGCAGAGGCACCCCGTGGAGGCCCCGCCGCGGGCCGACGTACGGGCCGCGCTGGGCGCGGTGTGCCGGGTGAACCAGTGGCGTCCGCCGGCCGATCTCTTCGGGGACCCGCTGAACTACGGGCAGCGCGTGGCGCGGTACCACGAGCTGGGACTGCTCACCGACCGGGACCTGGGTGATCTGCAGAAGCTGCTGTGCGGGCTGAAACTGGCCGGCGTGCAGCGGCAGTTCAACCACGGTGACGCGCTCCTGTCGAACCTGCTGCTGTCCCCGGCCGGGCCGGTGCTGCTCGACTGGGAGCACGCGGGCTGGTACCTGCCCGGCTACGACCTGGCCACGCTGTGGACGGTGCTGGGCGACGCCCCGGCCGCCCGCAGCCAGATCAGCCGGCTCGCCCAGTCGGCCGGTCCGGCCGCGCGGGACGCCTTCCTGGTCAACCTGATGCTGGTGCTGACCCGGGAGATCCGGATGTGTGAGACGGCGGTCCAGCGCTCCATGCTGGCGACCGCCCCGACCCAGCCCCTGCCGATGGGTGCCCTGTCCTCCGGCGAGGAGCAGCGGCTGTTGCTGCGCCGTCTGCACGACGACTGCGGCATGGCCCGCAGGGCGGTACGCGCGGCGGTCGGGACCCGCTGATCCCGGCGGCCCGCACCCCGTACGAAAATCCCGTGGTGTACGCACTCGATGTGCGTACCACGGGATTTCGTGCGTTCGGTGCCGTCTCGGCCCGTCTCGCTACCCCTGCGTATGCCTTGACATCACATGATCCCCCGAACACCTTTTCTGACTCAGCATCAGACATGCTGGAGCCGCCGTCCCCGCCCTCCCCACTCCGCTGGAGCCCGCCCATGTCCGCAAACGCCGGTCCGGTACGCCCCGTTCCCGTACGCCCTGATCCCGCGAGCCCCGGTCCCGTGCCGGCGGATCCCGCGAGCCCTGCGCTCCCCTCCCGCCGCACGGTGCTCGCCGGGGCCGGGGCGGGGGTGGTCGCGGCCGCCGTGCTGCCGTCGGCCCTCGCGCGGGCCGCGGACGGGGTTCCGCTCGGTGAGTACGACGTCGTCGTGGTCGGGTCGGGGGCGTCCGGGATGACGGCCGCGCTCACCGCCGCCAAGCGGGGTCTGAGCGTGCTGGTGGTCGAGAAGGCGCCGACCTTCGGCGGTTCAGCGGCGCGGTCCGGGGCCGGGATCTGGCTGCCGAACAACTCGGTGATCCTGGCCGCGGGGGTGCCGGACACCCCGCAGAAGGCGGCGGCGTACCTGGCGGCGGTCGTCGGCGACGGCTCGTCGGCGGACCGGCAGGCCGCGTTCCTCGCCAACGGCCCCCGGATGCTGGACTTCGTGATGGCCAACAGCCCGCTGCGCTTCCGGTACATGGACGGGTACAGCGACTACTACCCGAACCTCCCGGGCGGGCTGCCGAACGGCCGGTCCATCGAGCCCGACCAGATCGACGGCCATCTCCTGGGCGCCGAACTGGCCCGGCTGAACCCGGCGTACATGCCGGTCCCGGCCGGGATGGTGGTGTTCAGCCAGGACTACAAGTGGCTGAACCTGGCGGCCGTGAACGCGAAGGGGCTGGCGGTGTCCACGGAGTGCCTGGCGCGCGGCACCAAGGCCGCACTGTGCGGGCAGGAGCCGCTCACGATGGGCCAGGCGCTGGCGGCCGGCCTGCGGGCCGGACTGATGCAGGCGGGGGTGCCGGTCTGGCTGAACAGCCCGCTGGTCGACCTGGTGCAGGAGGCGGGTGCGGTCACCGCAGTGGTGGTGGAGAAGGAGGGCGTACGGGGGGTCGTACGGGCCCGCAAGGGCGTGGTCGTCGGCTCGGGCGGATTCGAGCACAACGCGCAGATGCGGGCGCAGTACCAGCAGCAGCCGATCGGCACCCAGTGGTCGGTGGGCGCCAAGGAGAACACGGGCGACGGGATCCGGGCCGGGCAGCGGGCGGGGGCGGCGCTGGCGCTGATGGAGGACGCGTGGTGGGGTCCGTCGATCCCGCTGCCGGGCGAGCCGTACTTCTGCCTCGCCGAACGCACCCTGCCGGGCGGGCTGATCGTGAACGGGGCGGGCGCGCGGTTCGTCAACGAGGCGGCGCCGTACAGCGATGTGGTGCACGTGATGTACGAGAAGGACCGGGGCGCGGTCGGTTCGCACATCCCGGCGTGGCTGATCGTGGATCAGAACTACCGCAACAAGTACTTGTTCAAGGACATCCTGCCGACGATCGTCTTCCCGGACTCCTGGTACCAGGCGGGCGCGGCGAAGAAGGCGTGGACCTGGGACGCGCTGGCCGGCCAGATCGGGGTCCCGGCGGGGGCGCTCCGGGCGACGCTCAACCGGTTCAACGCGCAGGCGTGGAACGGGACCGACCCCGACTTCCACCGGGGCGACACGGCGTACGACCACTACTACACGGACCCGGGGGTGCAGCCGAACTCGTGTCTGGCCCCGATCTGGGCGCCGCCGTTCTACGCCTTCAAGATCGTGCCGGGTGACCTGGGCACGAAGGGGGGCATCGTCACGGACGCGCGGGCGCGTGCGCTGCGGCCGGACGGGTCCGTGATCCGGGGCCTGTGGGCGGCGGGCAACGCGAGCGCGGCGGTG
Source organism: Streptomyces sp. NPDC032745 (assembly GCF_055579465.1). Taxonomy (NCBI): domain Bacteria; kingdom Bacillati; phylum Actinomycetota; class Actinomycetes; order Kitasatosporales; family Streptomycetaceae; genus Streptomyces; species Streptomyces sp. NPDC032745. Next base: position 232,729 of record NZ_JBVING010000002.1, read on the forward strand.
ATGGGGCACAGCTACGCGGGGGCGGGGTCGACCATCGGCCCCGCGATGACGTTCGGCTACGTGGCGGCGAACGACATCGCGGACGCGTAAGCGGCGGTGGCTGCTACCCCTGCTGGAAGAGCTCGGCGGGGAGCGGCTTCAGGAGGGCGTACAGGTCGTCGGTGATGGGCCGGTCCCAGCTCGCGATGGTGACCAGCACGTTGTCGCTGCGGTCGAACTGCACGCAGCTGATCCGGCCCTCGGACAGCTTGATCTTCCGGACGATGAGGAGGTTGTCGCCCTGCATGACGGGGCAGTCCTCGGTGCCGGTGACCTCGACGTCCTCGTCGTTCTCGAGGGCGTCGAGGAGCTGGGCCACCTCGAAGGGGACCTGGCCCTCGGTGAGCTCCCGGGCCGGGGAGCCCTCGGGGAGGTTGCCGATGATCATTGCGGGGCCGCGTCCGCCGAACAGGTCGTAGCGGAGAAAGACGCCCTGGCAGCTGCCGTCGGGCGCGGGCAGCAGCCCGGCCCCGAGATTGCCCGGCCAGTCCCCCGGGTCCATGGCCAGGACGTCGAAGTCCGGGCCGGCGGGTGTGGCGGCGCGGTTGCGGCGGAGGAAGGACATGCCGCCATGGTACGTGCCCGCCCGCGTTCCACGGGCCCGGGCCCGCCCATCCGCCGGAGGGCGCGCCTCCGGAACCGGTCGCCCGCGGCGGGGGTGGCGAGCCGCTGCGCGGGGCCGTCCCCGACCCGCCCAGCGGTCACACCGGCGGGACCAGGGTGAAGTAGTGCGGCAGCAGGTCCGCGTCCCCGGTGACCGCCAGGCCGGTGGACGGGGTCCGCCGCCAGAGGAACAGCATCAGGTCCGACGCCGTCCCCGCGGCCTCCACGTCCACCGGGTCCGTGACCCCGTGCTCCACCAGGACCCGCTCCCCCGAGAACGTGACCGTCCAGGACTCGGGACCGTCCGTCCGCCGGAAGCGGTACCGCTCCCCCGCCCCGGCCGGCGCCCCGGTCACGGCCCGCCGGAACGGGGCCATCGCCTCGAAGGTCTGTGGGACCGCGTCCGCCGCGATCTCCGCGTCGACCGGCCCCGGCGCCCCGGTCGCGGACTCCGCGTCCCACCGGTGCACCGCCAGCTCGATCGTCTGCATCCGCAGCCAGAAGCCACTCGTGTGCGCCGCGGCGTCCACCGACCACGTCCACACCGGCACGTCCGGCCCCAGCTCCCGGAACAGGCCCTCCAGCTGCCGCGCGCCCTGCGCGAACCACTCCGTCAGCGCCTCCGGCACCGGCCCGCGGTTCGGCTCGGTCGCCGGCTTCGGCCAGGCCGCCCGTACCGCCGGGTCCTCCGGAATCGCGAAGATCGTCAGATCGGTGTGGTCCGGGGCCTCGGCCAGGCGGTCGCGCAGGATGCGGGCGACGAACCGGTGCACCCCGCCCAGGTGCCCGACGAGGTCGGCGGCCGACCAGCCGGGGCAGGACGGCACCAGCGGGACCGGTCCGTCGCCGGGCTCGGAGATCGCGTGCCGGATCGCCTTCTCGAAGGCCAGCGTCTCGTTGCGAAAGTGGGAGAGCCTCTGTCGGTGGTCGATGACGTCCATGACGTCACCCTGCCCGCGCCGGCACCCTCCGTATCACCTTGAGCTCCGGGCGAACGCCTCCAGCGCCTCCGCGAGCCCGGACCGGTCCGTGCCCAGCTTCCGGTAGACCGGGGACAGGTCCCGGCCCCGCACCGCCGGGTCGTCCCGTACGGCCAGTTCCGCCACCCGGAATTCCTCGTCCGTCAGCCCGTCCTCCCGGACCGCACCACCCGTCGCCGCCCCGCCCAGGCTCGCCGCCAGCCCGTCCGCCCCGCACTCCCGCGCCGTCGCCGTCGCCCGCGCCAGCAGTTCCGCGTCCCCGAGCTCCGTGCCCAGCGCGGCCAGCGCGCACGCCAGCTCGTACCCGGCCGGCGAGGCCGACAGCAGCTCCACCGCCTCCGTCAGCAGCCCCACCCGCTCCTCCGGGGGCGCCACCTCCGCCGCCACCCGCAGCGCCTGGCCCACACCGGACGGGGCCCCGAAGGCGCGGGCCCGCCGTACCGCATCGGCGGTCAGGGCGCGCGCCCTGACCGGGTCCTCCGCCGCCACCGCCCGGGCCAGGTGCAGCTGCCACGGGCACCAGGACGGGTTCTGGATCCCGCGCCGGCTCAGCCTGCGGTCCACGGCCTCGAGTTCGGCCGCCGCCGCCTTCGTCTGGCCGCGGGCGAGCAGCAGTTCGGCGTACACGGTCTGCGGGTCGGGGAAGACCACGGCCGCCGGGACGGACTCCCCGAACGCGTGCTCCCGCGCCAGCTCCCAGGCCTCGTCCACCCGACCCCGCGCGAGCAGCGTCGTGGCGAGGATCGCGATGCTGTACCAGTGCACGGGCGTACCGCGGCCCACGCGCTCGGCGAGCCGCAGTCCGGCCCGGGCCAGCTCCTGGGCCTCCGCGAGGCGCCCGCGCCGGTAGCGGATGTAGGCGCGCAGGCTGTAGGCGAAGGACAGGTGGGCGCCGCGCCAGCCCTGCCGTTCGAACTCGGCGGTGCCGGCCTCGAAGAGCTCCTCCGCCCGGCCGGGCCGGTCGGCGTACATGTGGACCATGGCGGCGAGCACCGGTACCTCGAAGCCGCGGTCCTCGTAGGCCCAGCTGAACTCCGTGCCCAGGGCCCGGACGGCGTGGTGCAGGACCACGTCCACCGGTTCGCCGCGCAGGCAGGCGTCCCAGGCGCGCAGCCCGATGATGTACCGCTCGGTGAGGTCGCGGCCGGTCAGCCGGTCGGCGAGCCGGGCCAGCCGGCGCGAGCGCGCCGGGGAGTCGGGCTCGACGGCGTCGAAGGCGTCCCACATGAACTGCTCGGACTGCAGGCGCAGTCGGGTCCGGGCGTCCGGCGTGTACGGGATCTCCCGCGCGAGCGAGTCCGAGGCCTCGGCGAGGCGGTCGCTGTGGGCGAGGACCTGGGCGAGCCGGATGACGATGCCCTGGCGCAGCGCGGGGTCGTCGAAGGGTTCGGCGAGCGCGGCGCGCAGGTGGTTCACGGTGTTCGCGGGTTCGGTGAGCAGGGAGGCGCAGCCGAGCTCGTACAGCACGGCCGCGCGCTCGTCGAAGTCCGGGGGCTCGCGCAGGGCGCGGGCGAGCTGGCGGCGGGCGGCCTCGGGGGCGCCGGCCCGCAGGTTCTCGGCGGCGGCCTCGCGCAGGGTGCGTACCACCCAGGGGTCGTTCTCGGGGTGGGTCTCCAGCAGGTGGCGGGCGGCGTTGGAGGCGCCGAGTCCGGCGTCGACGACGGCCACGGCGGCCTGTCCGTGGAGGGCGACCCGCAGTGCGTCGGGGATGGCCCGGTAGAGGGCGGTGGCGATGAGCGGGTGGACGAACTCCAGCCCGGCGTCGGGCTCTTCGCCGGGGCCGGACAGGATGCGGGCCTCCCGCAGCCGCCCGGTGGCTTCGGCGGCCTCCTCGGAGCCGAGGCCGGCGACCCGGGCGGCGAGCTCCTGCGGGATGGCGGTGCCCAGGACGGCGCAGGCCCAGGCGAAGCGGACGGTGGAGGGGCCGAGGCGTTCGAGGCGGGCGACGAGGCCGCTGCCGCGCTGGGCGGCGGCGAGGTCGCGCAGCAGCGGGGCGCTGGCCGAGGTGGGGGCGAGGCCCTTGTCGCGGACCTTGGCGGTGAGCTCGACGGCTTCGAAGGGGTTGCCGGTGGTCACGGCCCAGGCCTCGCGGCAGAAGGCGTCGGCGGCGTGGTCGCCGACCGCCTCGCGGACCAGGGTGGAGACGGCGGCCTCGGTGAGCGGTGCGAGGGCCAGCGGGCGGTGTCCTGCGCGGCCGGGCAGCGTCCGGAACGCCTCGGCGTGCGCGGGCAGTTCCTCGGGGCGGTACGCGACGACGAGGAGCAGCGGGAGGTGTTCGGCGCGCGGGGCGAAGGCGGCGAGCCAGGAGAGGGATTCGGGGTCGGCCCAGTGGGCGTCGTCGAGGACGAGGGTGACGGGGGCGCGCTGCACGGTGAGGTGGGTCAGGACCCAGTCGAGGCCGTCGCGCAGGCCCTGGGGGTCGGGCGGGGCGCCTTGTTCGGGGGCGCACAGGCCGAGCGCGGGGCCGACGATGGAGTACCAGCTGCCGAGGGCGGCGCGCAGTTCCGCCTCGGAGCGGCCGGCCAGCTGGGGCTGGATGAGCTGGCGGGCGACGTGGAAGGGCTGGCTCTGCTCCTGTTCGCCGCCGCGGGCGGCCAGCAGCGTGTGGTTGCGGGCGAGGGCGCGACGGCGCACCTCGGCGAGGAGGGTGGTCTTGCCGAGGCCGGCGGGGCCGGAGAAGGCGAGCAGCGCGCCGCCCGCGACGGCATCCGTACGGCCGTCGCCGTTGGAGCCGGTGAGCTGCTCCAGGGCTTCTTCCACGGTGGCGAGTTCCGCCTCGCGTTCGAACATCATTCGCCGTTTGCGGGACCGGCGTTCCGTCATGGCTGGTACCCCCCAGGCCTGTTCGGGGCATCAGCGTACGCCCGCGTACGCGTGGCGGAAGGCCCTCTGCCGGGATGGATCGGAATCTTTGGTATCGGGCCGTTGCAGGCCCTTACGGGTGTCCCTCTTGCGCTGAACGGGCTGCCAGTTGCTCCAGTACCGCGACGGCCTCGGCCGCCCGCTCGGCGGGTACGAAGAGGTGGTCGTGGTGGTACCCGGCGATGACGTTGCAGCTGAGTCCGTGCGCGGCGAGCTCTGCGGCGAAGGCGCCGGTGAGGCCGACGGCTTCGAGGGCGGAGTGGATGCGCAGGGTGATCCACCCGGCGGTGTAGTCATAGGCGAGGCCGGCCGCGTCGGCGTCTTCCCGGCGCAGGACCAGGGTGAGCCCCTCGGCTTCCAGGACGGTGGCGACGGGGGTGGTTCCGGAGGGCGGCGCCGCGGCTCCGGGGACGGTGCAGAAGACGTACAGCCCTTCGTGCAGCTCGGGGCGCATGCCGCTCAGCAGTTTCCTCAGGTCGCTCTCGCCGCTCATGCGGCCACCCTACCTATCATCCCGCTATGACCGATTCCGCGCCGGCAGGGTCGGCGCCCGCGGAGGGCGAACGGCACGCCTGCCGGCTGGAGCCGGGGCGGTGGCCGGGGGCCGCGGCCGTACAACTGGTGTGGCTGCTGGTGCCGGCGGCGGCGCGGCCGCGGGTGCGGCTGGAACGCCTCCCGCGGATGCCGCCACGTCACCGGGCCTCCCCGCCCCCGTTCCGGTGGATCCGCCGGTGCCACCGGGCGAGGGGGCGGCCGTGTCGGGCGGATTCCTGCGGCGGCGCCACCGGCGCGGCGGCTCCGCGTCCGGTGGTGCGCCGCGTCGGGCCGTACCGGCTACGTCAGGTCGAACTCCCCGCCCCGCGCGTTCATGACGAACTTGCGCCACTCGTCCGGCGCGAAGATCAGCGAGGGGCTCTCGGGGCGGTCGCCGTTGCGCATCGCGATGAACCCCTCGACGAAGGCGATCTGGACGTCGCCCGCTCCCCGGCTGCTCGACTGCCAGTCCGCCTCGCTGAGATCGAGGTCCGGCTTGCCCCAGCCGGCCAGAGGCTGCGAAATCATGCTTTCGGCCACGTGCGTGCTCCTCCCGGTACGTCGTCCGGGGGCCAGAGTAACCATCGCAGCGGGTGCCGCACAGGCCACGGTGAGTCACCCGTGGCCGGTCCGGCACCAGCCGTGCGCCCGCCGGGAAGAGCAATTCCGTTCAGGAAGTCGGGGCCTGCGCCCCCACCAGCCACATCGCGAAGAACTGCGCGCCGCCGCCGTACGCGTGGCCCAGGGCCCGGCGGGCGCCCGGAACCTGGTGTTCACCGGCCTGGCCGCGGACCTGGAGGGCCGCTTCCGCGAAGCGGATCATGCCGGAGGCGCCGATCGGGTTGGTGGACAGGACCCCGCCGGAGGGGTTGACCGGGAGGTCGCCGTCGAGTTCGGTGACCCCGGCCTCGGTGAGCTTCCAGCCCTCGCCCTCCTCGGCGAAGCCCAGGTTCTCCAGCCACATCGGCTCGTACCAGGAGAACGGCACGTACATCTCCACGGCGTCGATCTCGCGACGCGGATCGGTGATCCCGGCCTGCCGGTAGACATCGGCCGCGCAGTCCTTGCCCGCCTGCGGGGAGACGAAGTCCTTGCCCGCGAAGAGCGTCGGCTCGCTGCGCATCGCCCCGCCGTGCACCCAGGCCGGCGGCCGCGGCGAACGGGCCGCGCCCGCCCGGTCGGTGAGGACCATCGCGCAGGCCCCGTCCGAGGAGGGGCAGGTCTCGGAGTACCGGATCGGGTCCCACAGCATCGGTGAGGCCTGGACCTTCTCCAGGGTGATGTCGTGCTCGTGCAGGTGCGCGTACGGGTTCTTCAGCGCGTTGCGGCGGTCCTTGTACGCCACCAGCGAGCCGACCGAGTCGGGCGCGCCCGTACGACGCATGTACGCGCGCACGTGCGGGGCGAAGAACCCGCCGGCGCCGGCCAGCAGCGGCTGCTGGAAGGGGACGGGCAGCGAAAGGCCCCACATGGCGTTGGACTCGGACTGCTTCTCGAAGGCGAGGGTCAGGACGGTGCGGTGGACCCGCGCCGCGACCAGGTTGGAGGCCACGAGGGCCGTGGATCCCCCGACCGAACCGGCGGTGTGGACGCGGAGCATGGGCTTGCCGACCGCGCCGAGGGCGTCCGCCAGGTACAGCTCCGGCATCATCACCCCCTCGAAGAAGTCGGGGGCCTTGCCGATGACGACCGCGTCGATGTCCGCCCAGGTCAGCTCGGCGTCGGCGAGGGCGCGCGCCGCTGCCTCGCGGACGAGCCCCGCGATGGAGACGTCGTGGCGGGCGGCGACGTGTTTGGTCTGGCCGATGCCGACGACGGCCACGGGCTCCTTGCCCAATGTGCCCGATGTGCCCGATGTGCTCATGCTCGGTCCCCTTCCAGTACGGCGACCAGGTTCTGCTGGAGGCAGGGGCCGGAGGTGGCGTGCGCGACGGCCCGGTCGGAGGCGCCGCGGTGGATCCGGGCGGCGGCCTCGCCGATCCGGATCAGGCCGGCGGCCATGACGGGGTTGGCGGCGAGCGCCCCGCCGGACGGGTTGACGACGACGTCCTCGCCGAGTCCCAGCGCCTTGCGGAGGATCACCTCCTGGGAGGAGAAGGGCGCGTGCAGTTCCGCCGTGTCCACCGGGCGCTCGAAGACCCCGGCGTGCCCGGCGGCGATCCGGGTGGACGGGGAGTCGGTGAGGTCGCGCAGGCCCAGGCCGTGGGCTTCGATCCGGTGGTCGATGCCGGTGATCCAGGCGGGCCGCTCGCAGAGGCGCCGGGCGGTGTCGCCCGCAGCGAGGATGACGGCGGCAGCGCCGTCGCCGATGGGCGGGCAGTCGCCCGTGCGCAGCGGCCGGACCTGGTAGTCGCCCTGCGGGACGGTACCGCCGAGCTGGGCGTGCGGGTTGGCGGCCGCCGAAGCCCTGCTGCGGGCGCCGACGGCGGCGAGGGCGCCCTCGTCGGTCTCGCCCGCGTCGATCAGGGCCTGGGCCTGGAGGGCGGCCAGGGCCACCGAGTCGGGCCAGAGCGGGGCCAGGTAGTACGGGTCGAGCTGCCGGGTCAGGACGTCCCGTACGGATCCCGGGGAGGACTTCCCGTACGAGTAGACCAGCGCGGTGTCGGCCTCGCCGGTCTGGATCTTGACCCAGGCCTCGTAGAGGGCCCAGGCGCCGTCCATCTCGACGTGCGACTCGGAGATCGGCGGCCAGGCGCCGACCCCGTCGAGGGCCATGGTGAAGGAGAAGGCGCGGCCGGCGAGGTAATCGCTGGATCCGGAGCAGGTGAAGCCGATCTCGCCGGCCTTCAGACCGGTCTGGGCCAGCACCTGGTGCAGGACCGGCATGACCATCTCGACTTCGCTGAGTTCGTCGGTGCTGCGCCGGTGGTCGCTCTGCGCGAAGGCGACGACGGCGACGTCGCGTGCGTACCTGCTCGTCGCGGGCATCAGATGAGCTCCTTGTACGCGTCGTAGTCGGCGTCCGGCTCGCCGGTGGGGCGGTAGTGGTCGGGGTGGCGGCCGCCTTCGGTCCAGACGGGTTCGACGCGCAGGCCCATGCGGACCTGGTCGTACGGGATGCCGCCGATCCGGCCGTGCAGGGCGAGGTCGGCGCCGTCGAGGGCGATGTGGGCGTAGACGTACGGGACTTCGATGGCGTCGTTCATGGCGTTCCGGGCCTTGATGTTGACGATGCAGTACGTGGTGACCGTGCCGGCCGGACCCACCTCGACCTGGTCCGTGGTGGCGACCCCGCAGGTGGGGCAGGCGCCGCGCGGCGGCACGTACACCTTGTGGCAGGAGGGGCAGCGTTCGCCGACGGTCCGCTGCTCGGCGAGGGCGTTGATGTACGCCGTCTGGGCGCGGCCGGGGCTGTACGTGTAGTCGAGGCGGGCCTCGGCGACGATGCCGGTGACGGCATCGGCGAACCGCCCGTCGTGCGGGGCGGCTTGCGCGCGGGCGCCGCCGTCGTGGGGCTCGAAACAGGCGATGTCGGTGATGGCGCCGGTGCGCTCCCCGGCCCAGCGGATCCGGACCCGCATGCCGGTGTGGACGGCCTCCGGCCCGGGGGCGTCGAGGGCGTGGAGGATCGCGGTGTCCGCGCCGTCGAGGCGGACCAGGACCCAGGCGAAGGGGGTGGCCAGGGGCTGGTGGGGGCGCGGGGCGCCGTTCCAGGCCCAGGTGGTGACGGTGCCGGTGGCGCCGACCTCGACGAGCTCGCGGATCTCCTCGGCGGTGACGGGGTCGTACTCGACGGGCGGGACCATCACCGTGCCGCCGGTGGTCCTGACGCCGAGGACGACGCGCTCGCGCAGCCCGGTGAGGAAGGCGCTCTGGACGGGCCCGAGGGACCGGGTGAAGGGGAACTCGACGACGAGGGGCGCACGGAGCACCTCGGGTGGGGACGCGGCTGCTGTCATAAGAGGCTCTCCGATAGTCGCAACGGTCATGACACGTGCAGATCCAGGCGCGGGCCCGCCGGCCCACCTCCAGCCCCGCCGGCGTTTGGGGCGCGGGGTCCGGGGCAGGGCCCCGGCAGCGGCGCCGCACCGGCACTCGACCGGACCCGGCAGGGCACCGGCAGGGCACCGGCAGGGCACCGGCAGGGCACCGGCAGGGCACCGGCAGGGCACCGGCAGGGCACCGGCAGGGCACCGGCAGACCCGTCAGGGCAACGGCGGCCGGGGGCCCCGGAGCCCGGCGGGGGCTCCGGCTACTCCCGCCGGTACACGGCAGCCCGCTTCTCGGCGAACGCCCGTGCCCCCTCCTTCGCATCGGCCGTGTCGAAGATCGGCCACCCCCGCACCAGTTCGGAGGCCAGCCCTTCGCGCTCGGTCAACTCGGCCGTCTCGTAGACGGAGGCCTTGACGGCCTCGACGGCCAGCGGCCCGCACGCGTTGATCCGCTCGGCGATCTCCAACGCCGCCTCCAGTGCCCCCCCGTGGGGGACCACCTGTCCGATCAGCCCGATCCGGGCGGCCTCCTCGGCGGAGTAGGGGCGCCCGGTCAGCAGCATCTCCAGCGCGTGCGTCCGCGCGATCTGCCGCGGCAGCCGTACCGTCGAGCCGCCGATCGGGAACAGGCCCCGCTTGACCTCGAAGAGCCCGAAGGTGGCGCCCGCGCCCGCGACCCGGATGTCCGTGCCCTGCAGGATCTCGGTCCCGCCCGCCACGCAGTAGCCCTCCACCGCCGCGATCACCGGCTTGCGCGGCCGGTGGTGGCGGAGCATCGCCTTCCAGTGCAGGTCGGGGTCGGCCTTCAGCCGGTCCCGGTACTGATCGCCGGCCATCCCCTTCCCGGCCAGCGCCTTGAGGTCCATCCCGGCGCAGAAGTCCCCGCCCGCGCCCGTCAGGACCACCGAGCGGATCGTGTCGTCGGCGTCGGCCTCCAGCCATCCGTCGTACAGCCCCACCAGCAGTGGCAGCGAGAGCGCGTTCTTCGCCTCGGGCCTGTTCATGGTGAGCACCAGCGTGGCGCCGTGGCGCTCCACGGTCAGGTGTTCGGTCCCACCCATTGCCGTCCTCCCGTCTCAAGACCTAGAACAGGTTGCAGGAGGGCCCGGTGCAGTTCAATAGTTTTCTGACACACAGTCAGATTTCTTGGGCCGCGCCCTTCCCACTTGGGCTGAGCGGCGCTCTAATGACCGCCGCGGGCAGCACAGCCATGGGCCCGGCAACGGGCAACCTCGGGGGTGAGGAGGAACGGTGGAGTACAACCTTGCCGACCTGTTCGAGTCGGTCGTCGACGTGGTCCCGGACCGCGAGGCCCTTGTGTACGTGGACCACCCCGGGACCGGCGCCGAGCGCCGCCTCACGTACGCGGAGCTGGACGCCGCGGCGAACCGCATCGCGCACCACCTGCTGGACAGCGGCTTGACGGCCGGCGAGCACCTGGGCCTGCACCTCTACAACGGCATCGAATACCTGCAGACCGTCCTGGCCTGCCTCAAGGCCCGCCTCGTACCGGTGAACGTCAACTACCGGTACGTGGAGGAGGAGCTGGTCTACCTCTACAACGACGCCGACCTCGCCGCGCTCGTCTTCGAGGGCGAGTTCACCGAGCGGGTGGCCGCCGCCCTCCCGCAGACGACGAAGCTGCGCCATCTGATCCGCGTCGGGCCGGTCCCCGAAGGCGCGCCGGAGCCCTCCGTCGCGCCCGTCGCGTACGCGGACGCCGAGGCGGCCGGCTCGCCCGCGCGCGGCTTCGCGCCCCGCTCCCCCGACGACCTGTTCATCATCTACACGGGCGGCACCACCGGCATGCCCAAGGGCGTCATGTGGCGCGCGGAGGACCTGTTCTTCGCGGGGCTCTTCGGCGGCGAGCCCTCGGGCGAGCCGGTGAAGCGGCCCGAGGAGCTGGCCGAGCGGGTCGCGGCGCGCGGCGCCGGGCTCACCTTCTTCCCCGCGCCCCCGCTGATGCACGGCACCTCGACGCTGACCTCGTTCATCGCCTTCAACTACGGCCAGCGGGTGGTCATCCACCGCAAGTACGTGCCGGAGGAGGTGCTCCGCACGATCGAGAAGGAGAAGGTGTCGAGCGTCTCGCTGGTCGGCGACGCGATGCTCCGGCCGCTCATCGATGCGCTGCAGGGCCCGCTCGAGGGGACCGACCTGTCCTCACTGTTCAGCGTCTCCTCGTCCGGGGCGATCATGTCGGAGACGGTACGGGCCGACTTCCAGCGGCTGGTGCCGAACGTGCTGCTGCTGAACAACTTCGGGTCCTCGGAGTCCGGGTCCAACGGCCGTGCGGCGGACGACTCGAGCCCCGAGAAGGGCTTCCGCCTCGTCGTCAACGACCGTACCCAGGTGGTGGACCCGGCGACGCACGAGCCGGTGCCGGTGGGCGTACCGGGGCGGCTCGCCCAGCGCGGCCACGTCCCGCTCGGCTACTACAACGACGCGGCGAAAACCGCCGAGACCTTCTTCCGGAAGGGCTCCGAGCGGTGGGTGCTGCTCGGGGACATGGCGACGGTGGACGAGGAGGGCATCGTCACGGTCCTCGGGCGCGGCTCGCAGTGCATCAACACGGGCGGCGAGAAGGTCTACCCGGAGGAGGTCGAGCAGGCGCTGAAGTCCCATCCGGACGTGTACGACGCCCTGGTCGCCGGGGTGCCGGACGCGAAGTGGGGCAATCACGTGGCGGCGGTGGTCCAGGTCCGGCCGGGCGCCCCGGAGCCGAGCCTGGAGGAGATCCAGAGCCACTGCCGGACCCGGCTCGCGGGGTACAAGATCCCGCGCCAGCTGGTCGTCACGCCGGCCGTCCAGCGCTCGCCGAGCGGCAAGGCGGACTACCGCTGGGCGAAGTCGGTGGCGGCGGAGGCGGACGCCGGCGCGGGCACGGACGCGGCGCACTGACCCGGCCGGGCGCCGCGGCGGCAGGCGGGGCCGACGGGCCTCGCAGGTCGCGCGCAGGCCGCTCAGAGCTGGGTGCGCAGTTCGGCCGCCAGGCTGCGGGCCCAGGACGCGAGCTCTTCGCGGTCCGTGCCCTGGCCCAGTACGTCGGCCTGCTCGTCGGAGAGCCGCGCCGGGCCCGGGTGTTCCAGCAGGAGGGACACCTCGGCCAGCAGTCCGGCCAGGCGGCGGGCGCCGGCGGCGCCGAGCCGTACCGATACCGCGGGGTCGATGACGGACATCGCCACCGCCTCCCTTCACGCCTCCTTGGGCGGGGGGCATCTCCTTCGACCGTACGCCGACGGCCGGGCGGCCGCCTGCCGCCCGGGCCGTCCGGCCGCACGTCCTCCGGGCCCGGTGCTCAGACCCCTTCGGCCAGGAAGCGCTCCACCCGGGCCGCGAACCACTGCGGGTCGTCCAGCCACGGGAAGTGCGCGCCGCCCGGCTGTACGTCGACGGCGCCGTGCGGGAAGAGCCCCGCGAGTTCGGCGGCAAGGGCAGAGGTGGGGTTGCTGTCCAGTTCCCCGGCCAGCACCAGCACCTCGCCGGCGACACGGCGCAGCCCGGCCCGGGTGGCGGGCGGGTCGAAGGCGCCGGGGCCCGCGTAGGCGGCGGCCGCCGCCGCGTTCTTCTCGCGGTCGCTCGCGTCGAGGTGGGCGCGCACCTCGTCGTCCCAGCGCCCGTACGCGAGGGGCATCGCCCGGCGCCAGTCCGCGGGGGTGGGGGTGCCACCGGCGGCCATGATCCCCAGGATCCGCTCGTAGGCGGCGATGGCCGTGTCGTAGGGCTCGCTGCCCGACCGCGCCCGGACCGTCTCCAGGCGCTGCTCCGGGGTCGAGTCGAGGTCCACGGCCCAGCAGGTCGGGGTGACCAGAACCAGGCGGCGCACCCGCTCGGGGTGGGCGGCCGCATACAGCTGCGCGAGGTTGCCGCCGGCCGAGTGGGCCAGCACGTCCATGCACTCCAGACCGAGGTGGACCCGGAGGGCCTCGACGTCGGCGACCTGGTGGTCGACCCGGTACGTGGACTCGTCCGCCGGTATCGCCGAGTCCCCCGTACCCCGCAGGTCGAGGAGGATCAGCCGGCGTCCGGCGGTCAGCCCGCCGAGGTCGCCCAGGTAGGCGGAGGCCCGCATGGCGCCACCCGGGAGACAGACGAGCGGCTCGCCCTCGCCCCGGACGTGGTAGGCGAGTTCGGTTCCGTCGTAGGTGTTGAAGATCGACATGAGCCCATCCCATCATGCGATCACTCGTTCGAGTCATTGATTTAGCCGCCGGGCTGGGGCAATCTACCGAATGATCGGTCGGTTGGCGCGGCTCTCGATGAGGTGACGGCATGACGGCGTATGCGGATGTCCACGACGACAGTGAGCGGCTGAGCAGCGACGAGCTCGCCGCGCTCCAGCTGAAGCGGCTGCGCACCACGCTGAGCCGCGCCTACGAGCGGGTGCCCCACTACCGGCAGGCGTTCGACAAGGCCGGCGTGCACCCCGATGACTGCCGCTCCCTCGCCGACCTCTCCCTCTTCCCCTTCACCACCAAGGCCGACCTGCGCGACCAGTACCCCTTCGGCATGTTCGCCGTGCCCCGCTCCGAGGTGCGGCGCATCCACGCCTCCAGCGGCACCACCGGCCGCCCCACCGTCGTCGGATACACCGACGGGGACCTCTCCACCTGGGCGGACGTCGTGGCCCGGTCCATCCGGGCGGCGGGCGGCAGACCGGGCCAGATCGTGCACATCGCGTACGGGTACGGCCTGTTCACCGGCGGGCTCGGCGCGCACTACGGCGCGGAGCGGCTCGGCTGTACGGTCGTCCCGGCGTCCGGCGGGATGACCGACCGCCAGGTCCGGCTGATCCAGGACTTCCGGCCGGAGGTGATCATGGTGACGCCCTCGTACATGCTCACGCTGCTGGACGAGATGGAGCGCCAGGGGATCGACCCGCGCAGCACCTCACTCCGTACGGGCATCTTCGGCGCGGAGCCGTGGACCGAGGAGATGCGCCGGGAGATCGAGCAGCGGCTCGACATCGACGCGGTGGACATATACGGCCTGTCCGAGGTGATCGGCCCGGGCGTGGCGCAGGAGTGCGTGGAGACCAAGGACGGCCTTCACATCTGGGAGGACCACTTCTACCCGGAGGTCGTCGACCCGTTCACCGGTGAGGTGCTGCCGGAGGGCGCGTCCGGGGAGCTGGTGTTCACCTCCCTCACCAAGGAGGCCATGCCGATCGTCCGCTACCGGACCCGCGACCTGACCCGGCTGCTGCCCGGCACGGCGCGGCCGGCCTTCCGGCGGATGGAGAAGATCACGGGCCGCAGCGACGACATGATCATCCTGCGCGGGGTGAACCTCTACCCGACGCAGATCGAGGAGATCCTGCTGCGCACGCCCGGCCTGGCCCCGCACTTCCAGCTGCGGCTGACCCGGGATGGCCGGATGGACGCCCTGACCGTGCGGGTGGAGGCGCGCCGGGAGGCGGATGCCGGTCAGCGGGAGTCCGCGGCCGCCGCCGTGGTCCGGGCGGTGAAGGAGGGCATCGGGGTCTCCGTGGGCGTCGAGGTGGTCGACCCGGAGACCTTGGAGCGCTCGGTGGGCAAGATCAAGCGGCTGGTGGACCTCCGCGAGGCGCAGTAGCCGACCCGGCAGGGTTGGACCCGGGGCGGGCCGAGCCCGGATCGCACCCCGAGACCACCCCTTCGGGCCTACTTCGGGGGAGCCTCCGGGAGCCGGCGGGTCCGTCCGGGTAGTCCATGAGGCGTGACCTCGATCTTCCGACAGCTCCACGACCGGCTCCAGGCCTCCCCGGCCGGGCTGGCGTGGAGCCGGGGGCGGGAGATGGAGCTGATGCACCGGGCCATGGGCTTCGCCGCCCTCGGCTTCCTGACCCTGGTGCCGCTGCTGGTGGTCGTGGCGGCCGCCGCTCCCGGCAGCGGCTCCGGCTTCGGCCGCTGGCTCGGCCAGGCCCTCGGGGTCACCGAGTCCTCGCGGGCCCGGGTCGAGATGCTGTTCGGCGCGGCCGACCTGGCGCTCGAGCGGACCACGGCCTTCGGGCTCGCGGCCCTCGCCGTCTTCGGCCTGACCTTCGGCTCGGCCGTGCAGACCGGGTACGAGAAGGTCTGGGACCTGCCCACCGCCCGCTGGCACACCATGTGGCGGCACGTCGTCTGGCTCGCCCTGCTGGTCTGCTACCTCGGGCTGCTCGTCGAGATCCCCGCGCCGTCCAACGACGCGCCCGGCACGATCCTCGGCACCACCGGCGACCTCATCGGCACCTGCGCGTTCTTCTGGGGCTCCCAGCGGCTGCTGCTCGGCGGCCGGGTCCGCTGGCGGGCCCTGCTGCCGGGGGCGGTGGCGACCAGCCTGGGCCTGCTCGGTCTGCGGGTCTTCTCCCAGCTGGTGTTCTCTCCGCTGATCGCGTCGAACGCCGTCACCTACGGCCCCTTCGGCACCCTGCTGGTCGTCCAGTCCTGGCTGGTCGGCGTCGGCTTCGTGGTCTACGGCGGCGCCCTGGTCGGCCGCCTGGTCCACGAACACCTCACCGTCCGCCGCCTCCAGGACACCGGGCTGCTGCCCGAGTGACGCCCGGCCCGGTCCAAGCGGCCTCGGGGAAGTGGGGTGCGGCGCGGAGGCGTGCCCCACTTCCCCGAGGCCGCATCAAAGCCCCTGCCGGTCCTCCCGCCCGAACCGGTCGCGGAGTTCACGCTTGAGGATCTTGCCGCTCGCGTTGCGCGGGAGGGCGTCCACGAACAGCACCCGCTTCGGGGCCTTGAAGCCGGCCAGCTTCTCCCGGGCGTACGCCAGCAGCTCCGCCTCCGTCACCTCGCCGCGCGGTACCACGACCGCCGTGACGGCCTCGATCCACCGCTCGTCGGGCAGGCCCACCACCGCCGCCTCGGCGACCCCCGGATGGGTGTACAGCGCGTCCTCGACCTGCCGGGAGGCCACCAGCACACCGCCCGAGTTGATGACGTCCTTCACCCGGTCGACGACCGTGAAGTAGCCCTGCGCATCGCGCACCGCGAGGTCCCCGGAGCGGAACCAGCCGTCCCGGAAGGCCTTCCTCGTCGCCTCCGGGTCGTTCCAGTACCCCAGGCAGAGCTGGGGCGACCGGTAGACCACCTCGCCCGCCGTGCCGTCCGGCACGTCCGCGCCGTCCTCGTCCACGACCTTCGCCTCGACGTGGCGGACCGGCCTGCCGCAGGAGTCCATCCGCCCCTCGTGTTCGTCCGGTCCGAGAACGGTGGCCAGCGGCCCGATCTCGCTCTGCCCGAAGCAGTTGTAGAAGCCGAGCCCGGGCAGCCGCGCCCGCAGCCGCTCCAGGACGGGCACCGGCATGATGGAGGCCCCGTAGTACGCCTTGCGCAGCGCGCCCAGCTCCCGCCGCCCGAAATCGGGGTGGTTGGCGAGGCCGATCCACACCGTGGGCGGCGCGAAGAGGCTGTCGGCCCGCCCCGACTCCACCAGGTCGAAGATCGCCTCCGCGACCGGCGCGTCCAGGATCGTGTTCTGCGCGCCCACCGCCAGGTACGGCAGCAGGAAGACGTGCATCTGCGCCGAGTGGTAGAGCGGCAGCGAGTGCACCGGCCGGTCCCCCTCGAACAGGTCCAGCGCCTCGATCGCGCTCTCGTACTCGTGGACCAGCGCCTCGTGCGTCATCATCGCGCCCTTGGGCAGCGCCGTGGTCCCCGATGTGTAGAGCAGCTGCACCACGGCGTGCGGGTCGTGCTCCGCCGCGAAGGGCAGCGGAGCGGCGAGCTCCGCCAGGAACGAGCCGGGCGCGTCGCGCAGCGCCCGTACGGCACGGCCCCCGGGGATCCGCGCGGCGAGGTCGGGGTCGGCGAGGACGAGCGCGCTCGTGCAGTCGTCCAGGATGTACGCGAGGTCCTCGCCGGTGAGGTTCTGGTTGACCGGGACGTGAGTGAGCCCGGCCCGGGCGCAGGCGAGGAAGGCGAGCAGGTAGGCGTCGGAGTTGTGGGCGAAGGTCGCGACCCGGTCGCCGGCGGCCAGCCCGTACCGCTCCCGCAGGACGGCGGCGCCGGTGGAGACGGCGGTGTCGAGCTCCGCGTACGTCCAGGTCCGGTCGCCGTAGCGGACGGCGATCCGGTCGGGGACCCGCAGCGCGCTGTCGCGCACCAGCCCGTCGACCGTGTTCCGCCGCACCGGGTCCCCGGCCTGCCCTGCCTGCACCGTCTGCGCTGCCGTCATGGCGGGATCCTCGTCTCCGCGTCCGGCCGGGGTCAAGAACCGGCACAACCGGGATACCGAACGGGATGTTGACAGATCATCAGGCTGCCTGCATGAGTGTGGGGGCACGCAAGCACCGCCTGTTCCACGGGCAACCACGCCCATCCGCAGGCTACTTGGGAGGCATGTTGCGCTTTCTGGATGGATACTGCCGCACCCGCCCGCTGCTCCGGCGCGCTGCGCTCACCGGCGCCGCCCTGCTCGCCGTCACGTCCGCGGTGCCGCAGGCCTCGGCCGCGACGGCCGCCGCCGGCCACGGGCCGTCCGGCGGCGGCCTGTCCGCCGTCATCCGGTACACCGAGAACGGCATCCCGCACATCCTGGCCCAGGACTACGCACACCTCGGCTTCGGTACCGGCTGGGCCCAGGCCGCCGACCAGATCTGTGTGCTCGCCGACGGGTTCGTGACCGTGGTCGGCGAGCGCTCGCGCTGGTTCGGCGCCGACGCGGCGCCCGACGGCTCCCTGTCCTCCGCGGCCAGGAACCTGTCCAGCGACCTGTACTTCAAGGGGGTGCGGGAATCCGGCACCGTCGAGAAGCTCCTCGCCGCACCCGCCCCGGCCGGCCCCACCCGGGACCTCAAGGAGCTGATGCGCGGCTGGGCCGCCGGGTACAACGCCTGGCTCGCCCAGAACAAGATCACCGACCCGGCCTGCAAGGGCGCCGCATGGGTGCGCCCGGTCACCGTCCTCGACGTGGCCTCCCGGGGCTTCGCCGTCTCCGTGCTCGGCGGCCAGGGGCGCGCCGTCGACGACATCGCCGCGGCGCAGCCGCCGGGCCGGGCGGCGTCAGGCGCCGCCGGCGCCCGTACGGAGCCCGCGGCCGACCCGGCGGCGGCCGCCGAGGCCGCCCGGGCCTTCTTCGACACGGGCCGCTACGACATGGGCTCCAACGCGGTGGCCTTCAGCGGCTCCACCACCGCGAGCGGCAGCGGCCTGCTGCTCGGGAACCCGCACTACCCCTGGCAGGGCGGCCGCCGGTTCTGGCAGTCGCAGCAGACCATACCCGGCGAGCTGAACGTCTCCGGCGGCTCCCTGCTGGGCACCGCCGTGGTCAACATCGGCTTCAACGAGAAGGTGGCCTGGAGCCACACCGTGGCCACCGGCACCCCCGTCAACCTGCACCAGCTCACCCTGGACCCGGCCGACCCGACCGCCTATCTGGTCGACGGCAAGCCGGAGAAGATGACGCAGCGGAAGGTCAGCGTCCAGGCGGCGGGCGGCGATCCGGTCACCCGCACCCAGTGGTGGACCCGCTACGGGCCCGTGGTCACCGGCCTCGGCCCGGGCCTGCCGCTGCCCTGGACGGCCGGCACGGCGTACGCCCTGAACGACCCGAACGCCGCGAACCTGCGCGGCTCCGACACCGCCCTCGCCATGGGCAAGGCCCACTCGGTCGCCGGGATCCAGGACGCGCTGAAGCGCACGCAGGGCCTGCCCTGGGTCAACACGGTCGCCGCGGACTCCGCCGGCCGCACGCTGTTCACCCAGTCCCAGGTGCTGCCACGGATCACCGACGAGCTCGCCGCCCGCTGCTCCACGCCGCTCGGCAGGGCAACGTACCCGGCGTCCGGGCTCGCGGTCCTCGACGGCGCGCGCGGCGACTGCGCGCTCGGCTCGGACCCGGACGCGGTGCAGCCCGGGGTGTTCGGCCCGGGGAAGGCACCGACGCTGCGCGACGCCCCGTACGCCGAGAACTCCAACGACAGCGCCTGGCTGGCCAATGCCGACCGGCCGCTGACCGGATACGAGCGGGTCTGGGGCAATGCGGGCACCCCGCGGTCGCTGCGCACCCGCGGCGCCGTCGAGGACGTGGCGGCGATGGCCGCGAAGGGCCGGCTGACCGTGGCCGATCTGCAGAAGCAGCAGTTCGCCGACCGGGTCCCGGCCGGCGACCTGGCGGCGGCAGACACGGCGAAGGCCTGCGCCGCCCTGCCCGGCGGCACGGCCACCGCGAGCGACGGCCGGTCGGTGGACGTCTCGGCGGCCTGCGCGGTGCTGGCGGGCTGGGACCGTACGGCCGACACCGGTAGCCGCGGCGCGCTGCTCTTCGACCGGTTCTGGCGCAAGCTGACGGCGGGTACGGCGGCCAAGGACCTGTGGCTGGTGCCGTTCTCGGCGGCCGATCCCGTCCGCACGCCCCGTACGCTCAACCAGGCGGCGCCCGGGATCGGGCGGGCGCTCGCGGACACGGTCGCCGAACTGACGGCGGCGGGCATCGCCCTGAACGCACCGCTCGGCGCGCACCAGTTCGTGGTGCGCGGCGGGCAGAAGCTTCCGGTGCCGGGCGGCACCGAGGCACTCGGCGTGTGGAACAAGATCGAGGCGCCGTGGAACGCGGCCGCCGGGGGCTACCCGGAGGTCGTGCACGGCTCCAGCCACATCCAGGCGGTCGGCTGGGACGGCGGCCACTGCCCGGTGGCGCGCACGCTGCTGACGTACGGCCAGTCCTCGAACCCGGCCTCGCCGCACTACGCCGACCAGACCCGGCTGTTCTCCCGGGAGCGGTGGGTGACCTCGAGGTTCTGCGAGCGGGACATCCTCACCTCGCCGCAGCTGAAGGTGGTCCGGCCGCGCGAGCGCCGCTGACCGCGCCGCGTACCCGGTGGGGTCGGTTCCTCCCGGCCCCGCCGGGGGTGCTCAGGGGCTGACGGCGAGGAACAGGTACGCGGCCAGCACCACGAGGTGCACGCCGCCCTGGAGCAGCGTCGCGCGGCCCGGCGCGATGGTGAGCGCGCTGACGACGACGGTCAGGGCCAGCAGCACCATGTGGATCGGCCCGAGGCCCAGCAGCAGCGGGCCGGAGAGCCAGACGGAGGCCAGCGCGATGGCGGGGATGGTCAGGCCGATGCTCGCGATGGCGGAGCCGTAGCCCAGGTTGAGGCTGGTCTGGACGCGGTCGCGGCGGGCGGCGCGGACGGCGGCGAGCGTCTCGGGGGCCAGCACCAGCAGGGCGATGATCACACCGACGACTGCGTTGGGCAGGCCCGCGCTGGCCACGCCCGCCTCGATGGTGGGCGAGACGGCCTTGGCGTCGCCGACCACGGCGACGAGCGCGACGAGCAGCAGGCCGAGGCTGACCAGGGCGGCGCGGGAGGTGGGCGGCTCCGCGTGCTCGCCGCCCTCTGCGTCTTCCGCGGCGGCGCCGTCTATCGCGTCGCCCGTACCGCCCGGATTCTTGGCCCGCGCCGCGGCGGCGGCCGCCCGGCGCCGGTCGGCCTCGGTGGCCACGGGCAGGAAGTAGTCCCGGTGGCGGACCGTCTGGACGGCGATGAACAGCCCGTACAGGGCGAGCGAGGCGACGGCGGCGAAGGCCAGCTGGGCGGTGGAGAACTCCGGTCCCGGCTTGCTGGTGGTGAACGTCGGCAGGACCAGGCTGAGGACGGCCAGGGTCGCCACGGTGGCCAGGGCCGCGCCGGAGCCCTCGGCGTTGAAGACGGCGACCCGGTTGCGCAGGGCGCCCACCAGCAGGGACAGGCCGACGATGCCGTTGCAGGTGATCATGACGGCGGCGAAGACGGTGTCCCTGGCGAGGGAGGCGGTCTTGTCGCCGCCATCGGCCATCAGGGTGACGATGAGGGCCACTTCGATGACGGTGACGGCCACGGCCAGGACGAGCGAGCCGAAGGGTTCACCCACGCGGAGTGCGACGACCTCGGCATGGTGGACGGCCGCCAGCACGGCGCCCCCGAGGCACAGGGCGACGAGGGCCACGACGAACCCGGGCAGATCGCGCCCCCAGCTGAAGACGAGCGCCAGGAGCGCGACCACGGGGACCACGACGGTCCAGTCGGTGACGGGGGACTTGTGTGCTGCCGTACTCATGCCCCCAACCTGCCACGAACGGGATGTTCAGGGCGAACGGGACCAAACGCTTCCTTTCGGTTCCCGCAGGTGGGCGCGCCGGCTGCGGGCGCCCGTGACGGGACCCGCGGCCGGCGCAACCCCGACCGGACTACCAGAAGATGACGGCGTACCCGTCGCCGCTGCCGCCGATCGACGAACCGCCGTCGCCGCCCGACACGGCGCCACTGCCACCGCCGGCCGCGCCGAACCCGCCGAGGCCCGCGGAGTCGGGCAGGCCGATGATGCCGTCCGCGACACCACCGCCGCTGCCGCCGAGCCCGCCCGGGTCCCCGGGCCGGGTCACACCGCCGGTACGGCAGGTGGCGGTGCCGCCGGTGCCGGGCGTACCGTCCGCTCCGTCGACGGTGGTCCCGCCACCGCCGCCGCCACCGCCACCACCGCCGCCTGCGGTGACCAGGACGTCTCCGCCGGGCGAGGCCAGGGTGGTGGCGCTGCCCGCAGTGCCCGGGTTGCCGGCGGCGCCGGGGCCTCCGCCCGTGCCACCGGCGCCACCGGTACCGCCCGTGCCGCCGTCGCCGACGACGACCACGTACGACTGCCCCGGCTTCACCGGGACGCTGCACCAGGCGAGGCCCCCGCCACCGCCGCCGCCACCGGTGCCGCCGGAACCGACGTTGCTGCCGCTGCCGCCGCCACCGCCACCGGCGCCGCCGCCACCGGCGCCCCAGGCCTGGACGAACACCGAGGTCACGCCCGGCGGGGGTACGAAGGTCCCGTTGTTGGTGTACTCCTGCACGCCGTGCAGCGGGGCTTTCCGCTTCGGCTTCGGCTTCGGCTTCGACCCCTCGCCCCCGGGCGGCGGGCCGTCCTCGTGGCGGGGGTCTTCGCCTCGGGAGGGCTCGTCGTGGCCCGGCGGCGGGTCCATCAGCTTCCTGGCGGCGTCCATCGCGTCGGCCGCGCGGGCTCCGTCCGCCTGGGCCAGCGGGGACATGACCAGCAGCTGGCCGGTGACGGCCGCCGCCGTGAGGGCCGCGACGGCCAGGGCCCGGCGCCGGGAGCGGCGGGAGGTGGTACTCGCGTTCATGGTTTCCTTACATCCCCCGGGCCGCGTACGGCCGGAGGAGTGCGGTGAGGTTCCAGGGAATCGGACCGGGCTGGTCCGCCGCCCATCTCACCGATCTCCGTGCCCGCGCCCGCCGAGGCACGGCCGACCGTTAGCCCGGCCGGCCCGAAGGGTTGCGCTGCTCAGCCTACGGCGGGGCCCCCGGCAGGAGGCCCCGTGCGCGCACGCAGGTCACATCGCGCGCTCGCGGCCCTCCCAGTACGGATCGCGCAGGCGGCGCTTGTACAGCTTGCCGTTCGGGTCGCGCGGCATGACCTCGATGAAGTCGACCGACTTGGGCCGCTTGAAGCCGGCCAGCTGCCGCTCGCAGTGGTGCAGGATCTCCGCGGCGAGGGCGTCGCCGGCCACGAAGCCCTCGGCCGGTTCGATGACCGCCTTCACCTCCTCGCCCCAGTCGGCGTGCGGGATCCCGAACGCGGCGGCGTCGGCGACCGCCGGATGGGTGAGCAGGGCCGACTCGATCTCGGCCGGATAGATGTTCACGCCGCCCGAGATGATCATGTCGATCTTGCGGTCGCGCAGGAAGAGGTACCCCTCCTCGTCCATCAGCCCGAGGTCGCCCACCGTGAAGAAGTCTCCGATGCGGTTCTTCCTCGTCTTGCCCTCGTCCTTGTGGTAGCTGAAGCCGCCGGTGTTCATCTTCAGGTAGACGGTGCCGAGTTCGCCGGGCGGCAGCCGGTTGCCTTCGTCGTCGAAGATGGCGAGCTCGCTGATCGGCCAGGCCTTGCCGACCGTTCCGGGCTTCTTCAGCCAGTCCGCGGCGGTGGCGAACGCGCCGCCGCCCTCGCTGGCCGCGTAGTACTCCTCCACGCACGTGCCCCACCAGTCGATCATCGCCCGTTTGACGTGGTCCGGGCAGGGCGCGGCCCCGTGGATCGCGTGCCGCATCGAGGAGACGTCGTACGCGTCCTTCGTCTCCTGCGGGAGGGCGAGCAGCCGGTGGAACTGCGTCGGGACCATGTGGGTGTGCGTGCACGCGTGGCCGTCGATGAGCCGCAGCATCTCCTCGGGGGTCCAGCGGTCCATCAGGACCAGCGGGTGCCCGATGTGCAGTGCGGCGCCCGCGAATTGGAGGACGGCGGTGTGGTAGAGCGGCGAGCACACCAGGTGCACGTTGCCGTCGAACGGGCGGATGCCGAAGATCCCGAGGAAGCCCCCGAGGTACGTCTCCTCCGGGAGCCTGCCGGGCAGCGGGCGGCGGATGCCGCGCGGGCGCCCGGTGGTGCCGGAGGTGTAGTTCATGACCCAGCCGAGGGTGCGTTCGCCGGGCGGCGTTGCGGGCTGTCCGCCGAGGAGCTGGGCGTACGGCCGGAAGCCGGCGACCGGTCCGACCGCGTAGCGGTGGCTCGCGGGCAGGCCCGCCTCGTCGGCCGCGGCGGTGGCGGCGTCGGCGAAGCGCTCGTGGGCGATGAGGACCTTGGCGCCGGAGTCGGAGACGATCCAGGCGATCTCGGGGCCGACGAGGTGGTGGTTGACCGGGACGAGGTAGAACCCGGCCTGGGAGGCGGCGAGGTAGGCGGTGAGGAACTCGACGCCGTTGGGGAGGACGACGGCGAAGACGTCGCCCTTCTCCAGGCCGGCGGCGCGCAGTCCGTGGACGAGGCGGTTCACGTCGGCGTGCAGCCGCCCGGCGCTCCACTCCTCTCCCTCGGGGGTGACGAGGACGGTGCGCCCGGGGTCGGCGGCAGCCTGGGCCCAGAAACCTCCCCCGGACTTCGTCCGGGGGGACCCCCAGGGCTGGTCACTCATGCTGATCACACCTCTCCGACGCGGCCGGCGATACGGTTGATGCGGTCGATGGCGCGCTCGAAGCCACTGGTGAGCTCGTCGAAGACGGCCTGGACGCTGCGTTCGGAGTTCATCCGGCCGACGATCTGGCCCACGGGCGTGCCGAGCAGGGGCTGGACCTCGTACTTCTGGATCCGGGAGACGGCCTCGGCGACCAGCAGGCCCTGCAGGGGCATCGGCAGCGCGCCGGGGCCGTCCGGGTCGTCCCAGGCGTCGGTCCACTCGGTGCGGAGCTGGCGGGCGGGCTTGCCGGTGAGGGCGCGGGAGCGGACGGTGTCGCCGGAGCCGGCGGCCAGGAGCTTCTCGGTGAGCGCGCGGGAGTGCAGGTCCGCCTCGGTGGTGGTGAGCCAGAGGGAGCCGAGCCAGGCACCCTGGGCGCCGAGGGCCAGGCCGGCGGCGATCTGCTCGCCGCTGCCGATGCCGCCCGCGGCGAGGACGGGGAGCGGGGCGACGGCCTCGGCGATCTCGGGGACCAGGACCATGGTGGCGATGTCGCCGGTGTGGCCGCCGGCCTCGTAGCCCTGGGCGACGACGATGTCGATGCCCGCTTCGGCGTGGCGGCGGGCGTGCTTGGCGCTGCCGGCGAGGGCGGCGACGAGGACGCCGTGGTCGTGGGCGCGCGCGATGACGTCGGCGGGCGGGGAACCGAGGGCGTTCGCCAGGAGTTTGATGGGGTAGTCGAAGGCGACGTCCAGCTGGCCCCGCGCGACCTGCTCCATCCAGCCGGTGATCCGCCAGCCGGAGGCCTCTCCCTCGGCGAGCTCGGGGACGTGGTGCTTGGCCAGGGTGTCGCGCACGAACTCGCGGTGGCCGGCCGGGATCATCGCCTCGATGTCGGCCTCGCTGATGCCGTCGACGGCCTTCTTGGCGGGCATGACGACGTCGAGGCCGTACGGCTTGCCGTCGGTGTGCTCCTGCATCCAGTCGAGGTCGCGTTTGAGGTCGTCGGGGGCGGTGTAGCGGACGGCGCCGAGGACGCCGAATCCACCCGCGCGGGTGATGGCCGCGGCGACCGCCGGGAAGGGCGTGAAGCCGAAGATGGCGTGCTCGACTCCCAGTTTCTTGCTCAGCTCCGTCTCCATGGGCGGCAGCATGCCGCAGCTCGGCGGCCGAGGGAAGAGGTTTCCTGATGCATCGTCAGATTCTTTACGGGCCGGTCGGTGCGGGGCCCGCCGTGCCGGCGGGCAGATACTTCGAGAAGCCGATCCGGCGAACAGGAGGCCGCTGATGGAGGAGCACACGGGGGACGAAGAAGCGCGCCGCAGGGGCCCGGGCGGGCCACAAGCGCCGGGCGCGGCGGGGGGCGGGGTGAGCCGGCGGCGCCTCGGAGCGCGGCTGTTGGCCCTCGGCGGGGTGCTCGTCCTGCATGCCGCGCTGCCCGGGGCCGCGGGGGCCGCGGGCAACCCGGCCGAGCGGCGGGCACTCCAGGGGCTGCGCCTGCGGTACGGCTCCGCGCGCCAGGCGGGACTCGTCGAGAAGCACCTGGAGGCTGCGGCCGACGAGGCCCGGCGGTTCCTCGGCCCCTCCCCCGAACACCCTTACTACGCCGGGGTCGTGGTGCTCGCCGGCCGGGGCCGCACGATCGCCCTGCACCGCGCGATGGGCGAGGCGGTCCGGTACGCGGACTACGACGCCCGCACCGACCGGGTCCGGGAGTTCCCGGCGGCGCAGCGCATCCCGGTGGCCGAGGACACCGTCTTCGACCTGGCGTCGCTGACCAAGCTGTTCACCTCGCTCCTGGCCGTGCAGCAGATGGAGCGCGGGCAACTGGAGCTGGAGGCTCCGGTGGACCGGTACCTGCCCGAGTTCACCGGCGGCGGCAAAGAGCTGATCACGGTCCGCCAGTTGCTCACGCACACCTCGGGGCTGCGCTCCTGGGCGCCGTTCTACCAGCAGTCCACGCGCGAGGGGCAGCTGAGGATGCTGTGGTCCGTGCGCCCGCAGGAGGCCCCCGGGACGGTGTACCGGTACTCGGACCTGAACCTGATAGCGCTGCAGCTGCTCCTGGAACGGATCACCGGTCACACTCTGGATCTGCTGCTCCACGACGAGATCACCGCTCCGCTCGGGATGCACCGCACTCGTTACAACCCGCCGCTCTCCTGGCGGCGGGTCACCGCCGCCACGGAGGTGCAGCGGCCGCCCTGGTCGGGCCTGGACCGCGGGCTGGTCTGGGGCGAGGTCCACGACGAGAACGCGTACGCCCTCGGCGGCGTCGCCGGCCACGCCGGCGTCTTCGGCACTGCCTGGGACCTGGCCGTCCTCGCCCGCACCCTCCTCGACGGCGGCGTCTACGCCGGCAAGCGCATCCTGCGCCCCGCTTCCGTGGAGCTGCTCTTCACCGACTTCAACACCGCGTTCCCCGGCGACGACCACGGCCTCGGCTTCGAGCTCTACCAGCACTGGTACATGGGGGCCATGGCCACCCCGCACTCCGCCGGCCACACCGGCTTCACCGGCACCTCCCTGGTCCTGGACCCCTCCACCGACTCCTTCCTGATCCTGCTCGGCAACTCCGTCCACCCCGTACGCACCTGGCGGGCCGGCAGCGCACCGCGGGTCGCGGTCGGCAACCGCTTCGCCCGCGCCGTCCCGGTCCGTACGAAGCACGGCGGCCCCGCCTGGTACTCCGGCATGGAGACCGGCGGGTCCGGCACGCTCACCCTGCCCCCGCTGACCCCGGCCACGGCCGCCGCCCGGCTGCGGTGCGCCGTGTGGTGGGACACCGTGCCCGGCGAGGGCGTCCTCCACCTGGAGGCCTCCGCCGACGGGGAGACCTGGGAGCCGCTGCCCTTCACCACCCTGCGGTCCACGGGCGGCTCCCCCGAGCAGTGGCCGCAGGGCAGTGTCGGCGGCTGGTCCGGCCGCATCTGGCACCGCCTCGAGGCCCCGCTCACCGCATGGGAGGGGCGCCGGGTGCACCTGCGATTCCGCCACACCGCGACCGGCCGCTACGTCGGCCGCGGGGTGTACGTGGACGTCGTACGCGTGGCGGAACCGGCCCGCCTCCTCTTCGCGGAGGACCGCCCCGCCGACGCCTCCCGCATCGAGGCCGCCGGCTGGACCCGCTCGACGGACTGAGCGGCCTCGGGGAAGAGGGGTGCGATTGCGCGGGCCGCGCCGTCACCGGCCCGGCCCGCCTCGCCCGCGAGGACGTCAGGCGTGGCGGACCAGGCAGAAGGGGTGGCCCGCCGGGTCCGCGTAGACGCGCCAGCCGTCGGGGCCGGCATCGGCGCGGGCGTCCAGCAGTGTCGCACCGCAGGCCAGCACCTGCTCCTGCGCCCGGTCCAGGTCCGGCACGCCGAAGTCCAGGTGGAACTGCTGGGGGTGGGCGGGGTCGGGCCAGCGCGGCGGCCGGTGGTCCGCCACCCGCTGGAACGCGAGCACGAGACCCGACGGGGCGTGCAGGGTCGCCCATTCCTCGTCGACCGACCACCGCGGGTCCGGCTGGTTGACGGTTCCACCCAGTACCGCCCGATAGAACTCGGCAAGCCGCAGCGGATCGGGGCAGTCCAACACCACACACTGGAGTTCGGCGATCACGGCTCGATCCTAGGGGGTGTCGTGCCGATCAGGCGGACGGCATAAATCCCGTGCCCGAAGCCGTTGACGTTCGTTGAGTTTCGTTGACCGTTCAACCCCCGTACGCAGCTCGACAGCGAAAGCAGGTACAGGCAATGGCGACCACCGACATCGACTGGGACCACCCGAAGGACCCCAAGCAGGGCACCTGGCAGCTCGACCACGTCAAGCAGTACGTCGCATCGAACGGGGCCGAGGGCCACCACTGGAACGGCACCCAGACCCTCCTGCTCACCACCGTGGGACGGGTCTCCGGCAACCCGGTGCGGACCCCGCTCATCTACGGCGAGGCCGACGGCCGCTACCTCGTCGTCGCCTCCAAGGGCGGCGACCCCGAGCACCCGCTCTGGTACAAGAACCTGACGGCCCACCCCGAGGTCCGCGTCCAGGTCGGCCCGAAGGTCCTTCAGGGCACGGCCCGCACGGCGACCCCCGGGGAACGCGCCGCGTACTGGCCCGTGATGGTGAAGCACTGGCCCGCGTACGACGAGTACCAGACCAAGACCGACCGCGAGATCCCGATCGTCGTCATCGAGCCGGCCGGCCCCACCGCGTAACGGCGGTCAGTGCCCCAGCACCGCCATCGCCGCATTGTGGCCGGGGACCCCGCTGACGCCGCCTCCGCGCACGGCGCCCGCGCCGCACAGCAGGACGTTGGCGTACGGGGTCCCCACCCCCCAGCGGCCTGCCGCGCCCTGATCTTCCGCGTACGGCCAGGACAGGTCCCGGTGGAAGATGTGCCCGCCGGGCAGCCGCAGTTCGCGCTCCAGGTCCAGCGGGGTCTTGGCCTCGATGCACGGCCGCCCGTCCGCGTCGAAGGCCAGGCAGTCGGTGATCGGCTCGGACAGGTGCGCGTCCAGCTGCGCGAGCGTGCCCGTCAGCAGCACCTCGCGCACCCCCTGGTTGTCCTTCCCGAACAGCCGGGCCGGGGTATGCAGACCGAAGAGGGTGAGCGTCTGGTACCCCTGCGCCACGAGCTCAGGCCCGAGGATCGAGGGGTCGGTCAGCGAGTGGCAGTAGATCTCCGAGGGCGGAACGGACGGCAGTTCCCCGGTGGCGGCCTCGGCGTAGGCCCGCGCCAGCTCCGCGTACCCCTCGGCGATGTGGAACGTGCCGCCGAAGGCCTCTCGCGGGTCCACCGAGGTGTCCCGCAGCTGTGGCAGCCGCCGCAGCAGCATGTTGACCTTGAGCTGCGCCCCCTCGGGAGCTCCCTCGGGAGCCCGCCCGGGAGCCGCCGCCGCCTCGCCCAACAGCTCGCCCAAGGCCCGCGGCGAGGCGTTGACCAGCACCGTCCGTCCGACGACCCGTCCCTCGCCGGTCGCCGTACGGAAGGTCACCTCGGCCGGCGCCCGCCCGTCCGTCTCGATCCGGAGCACCTCGTGCCCGGTCGCGATCTCGGCCCCGGCCGCCCGGGCCGCCGCCGCCAGGGCGTCGGTGAGCGCGCCCATCCCGCCGACCGGAACGTCCCAGTCCCCCGTCCCGCCGCCGATGACGTGGTACAGGAAGCAGCGGTTCTGCGCGAGCGAGCCGTCGTGCGCGTCCGCGAAGGTGCCGATCAGGGCGTCCGTGAGCACCACGCCCCGGACCAGGTCATCGGCGAAGTGCTCCTCGACGGCCCGCCCGAGCGGCTCCTCGAACAGCATCCGCCAGGCCGCCTCGTCGTCGATCCGGGCCCGCAGCTCCGCCCGCGTGGGCAGCGGCTCGGTCAGCGTCGGGAACACCTTCTCGGCGAGCCGCCCGGTCCTCCCGTAGAAGGCGCGCCAGCTCTCGTACTCGCGCTCCGAGCCGGTCAGCCGCGCGAAGGACTCCCGGGTGCGCGACTCGCCGCCGCCGACGAGCAGCCCGCCGGGCCGGCCGTCGCGCTCGAAGGGCGTGTACGAGGAGACCGTGCGCTTGCGGACCGCGAAGTTCAGCCCGAGGTCGCGCACGATCTTCGCCGGGAGCAGGGACACGAGGTACGAGTACCGCGAGAGCCGGGCGTCGACCCCGGCGAAGGGGCGGGTGGAGATCGCGGCTCCGCCGGTGTTCCCGAGCCGCTCCAGGACCAGCACCGAACGGCCCGCCCGGGCCAGGTACGCGGCGGCGACCAGTCCGTTGTGCCCGCCGCCCACGATCACGTCGTCGTATACATCGTGCCCGAAGCTCGTCATGGCTCTTGGTAACACACCTGACCGAGCCGCTCCAGACAGTGCGCCTCGTCGGCGTGGGCCGCCACCGTGTCCGGATGGTCGTCGCCGAGGGAGCGCTCGCGGATGCCCGAGAGCTCCCGGTAGACGGGCAGGGCCTCGTCCCAGCGGCCCAGCCGGCCGAGCCCGACGGCGAGTTCGCGGCGGCTGACGAGGGTGTCCGGGTGCTCGGCGCCGAGTGCCCTGGCGCGGGCCGCGGCGACCTGCCGGGCCTCGGCCACCGCCTCCTCCCAGCGATCCAGCCGGCCCAGGTTGACGCCGAGGACGTGCCGGGCGCGGAGCGTCTCGGGGTCCGCGGCCCCATACGCCCGGGTGCGGTCGCGGACCAGGCCCCGGAACAGGTCCAGGGCCTGGGCGGCGTGCCCGGTCCGGCCGAGCGCGATGCCGACCTCGTAGCGGGCGGCGAGGGTGTCGGGATGGTCCCGGCCCAGCACCCGTTCCCGTACGGCGGCGACCTGGCGGAACCCGTCCAGGGCCTCCTGCCAGCGCTCCAGGCGGCCCAGCGCGTACGCGGCCTCGTACCGGGTCAGCAGCGTGTCCGCGTGCTCGGCGCCCAGCACGGCCGCCCGGTCGGCGGCGACCTCGGCGGCGGTGCGGTGGGCGTCCGCGAACCGGCCCAGCGCGCCGAGCGCGCAGGCGAGGTTGTGGCGGCAGCGCAGCGTGTCGGGATGGAGCGGGCCCGTGCTGCGCTCCCGGGCGACGAGCACCGCACGGTAGACGTCGTGGGCCTCGCGGTGGCGTCCGAGCCGGCCCAGTTCGTACGCCGCCTCCTGGCGCGCCGCGAGGGTGTCGGGGTGGTCGGCGCCGAGCGCCCGGGTGCGCCCCTCGGCGACGGCTTCGTAGGCGGCCAGGGCCTCCTCGGGCCGGCCCGCGCGGCTGAGGGCGAAGGCACGGGTGTGGCCGGCGGCGAGCGCGTCCGGGCCTGCTCCGTCCAGGCCGGTCCCGTCGGAGCCGAAGGCGTACGGGACCCCGTACGGGGCGGTGAGCCGCGGGTCCTCGGCGGCGGCGGGGCGCAGGATCCGGTGTTCGCCGCTGGGGCGCCCGGCGGTCCAGGAGCCGGTGAGCACGGCCCATGCGCCGCTCGCGGGGCGGGCGTCGATGCCCGCCTTGCGGCCGGCGGTCATACCGTGGGCCCAGCCGGGCAGCGGGGCCTGGGCACCGGGCAGGCCGCCGGGGCCGAGACGGTCCTCGACGAGCCGGCGGTGCAGGTGGCGGGCGTCGCCGGGGCGGTCCTCGGGGCGCTTGGCCAGCAGGTCCAGGACCACCTGCTCGAAGTATTCGGGCAGCTCGGGGCGGTGCTCGCGGAGCGGCACGGGCGCGTTGTCGCGGTGGCCGACCAGCACCGACCAGGAGTCGCCGAGGTCGAAGGGCGGGGCGCCGGTGGCGATCTCGTACAGGACGCAGCCGAGGGAGTACAGGTCGCTGCGGTGGTCGACCTCGCCGCCCGCGATCTGCTCGGGCGACATGTAGTGCGGGGTGCCCATGGCCATGGCGCCGCCGGTGAGTTTGGCGGTGAAGCCGATGTCGTGGGCGAGGCGGGCGATGCCGAAGTCGCAGATCTTCACCGTGCCGTCGGTGAGCCGCATGATGTTGGCCGGTTTCAGATCGCGGTGGACGACGCCCTGGTCGTGGGTGTAGCCGAGGGCGGCGGCCAGCTGCTCCGCGATGTCGACGACCACGTCCACGGGGAGCGGGCGCGTCTCGTTGTCCTCCAGGAGCTGGCTCAGGTTGCGGCCGTCGAGGAGTTCCATGACGAGGTAGAGCGGGCCGCCCGCGGCGCTGTCGTCGCCGAAGTCGTGGACGACGGTGACGCCGCGGTGCTGGAGGGAGGCGGCTACGCGCGCCTCGCGGCGGAAGCGTTCGCGCAGGACCTGGGTGAAGTGGTTGTCCTGCTCGGGCCCGAGCGGCTTGAGGCATTTCACTGCGACCTGCCGGCCGAGCGACTCGTCCCGGGCGCGCCACACCTCGCCCATGCCGCCGCGCCCGATCAGATCGAGCGACCGGTAACGGCCCTGGATCAGTCTGGACTCCGCCATGTCTTAAAGCCGCCCCCGTTGTCGTGCTACGTCCTACGCCCTCCCCGGCCGGTCCAGTATGGCCGCTGATGTACGCAGTGTGTACGCCGAGGGGCGGCTGCCGGGGCCCATGCGGCGCATCGCTTTCAAGATGTGACCTGGCGGCAGCTGCCACCGCAGACCTGCGGGAATGCTGCGCAGCAGGGTACCGGTGAGGCGCAGGCGACGGGTGATGACGGGTGCCGGCGGCGCCGCCCGCCCGTATAGCCGGTGCGCGTAGCCGGGGAGCGAACCGTAGGCCAGTTCCGCGATCGGGCGCCACAGCAGGTTTCGGCCAGGGACGAGGAGGGCAGGAGTGGGCGGGCTCCTCAGGAAGGCGACCACGGCGCGGGCGTCGGGTCCGGCGGCGAGCTCGGGGCGGACCTTCTCGAAGTACGCGGCGAGGGCTGCCGTGTCGGCCGGGACGTACGCCGGGTCGAGGCCGACAAGGCGGGCGCCCACGCGGTTCTCGTCGACGTAGCGGTCGGCCTGGGCGGGGGTGAGGGGGACGCCGGAGCGGCGCAGGATGTGCAGGAAACTGTCGATCTGCGCGCAGTGCACCCAGAGCAGCAGCTCGGGGTCGTCGACGGGGAACCGCTCGCCGGTGGCGGGGTCGGTGGCGGACAGCGCCCGGTGGATCCTTCGGACGCGGGCGCCGGCGCGTTCGGCTGCCTCGGTGGTGCCGTAGGTGAGGGTGCCGACGAAGTCGGCGGTACGGATGAGCCGGCCCCAGGCGTCGGAGCGGAAGTCGCTGTTCTCCACGACCCCGCGGACCGCGCGCGGGTGCAGGGCCTGGAGGTAGAGCGCGCGGACCCCGGCGATCCACATGATGGGGTCGCCGTGGCACTGCCACGTGACGGACGCGGGCCCGTAGAGCCCCGGGTCGGCCTCGGGCGGGGCCGGTGCGCTCCCCCGCTCGGGCGGGGTCGGTGCGGTTCCCCGGGTCGCGGCCATTCCCGTACCTCCCGTACGTCCCGTATCGCCCGTAACTCCCGTACGTCTCCCGTGCCACGCGTGCCGGGGCGGCGCTCGGCCATCCCTCCGCTCCAGCCTACCGAGGCGCGGCGGACCGGAGCAGGGGTACGACGGGTCAGGCGGCCGGTTTGCCGGGCTGGTCGTGCGTCGAGCAGTGGATGCCGCCACCGCCGGAGGCGATGGTGTCGATCTTCACGGGCACGATCTCCCGCTGGGGGAAGTGCTCCTGGAGGATCCCCTTCGCCCGGTCGTCGGCCTTGGCATCCCCGAACCGGGGCATGAAGACGGCCCCGTTGGCCACGTAGAAGTTCGCGTAGGTGGACACGAACGCGTCGCCGCGGCCGGTGATCCGGTCGAGGTCCGGCTGGGGCAGGTCGACGACCTCGAGGCGCTTGCCGCGCGCGTCGGTCGCGTCCTTGAACACCGTCCTCGCCTGGTCGGCGGCGCGCGACCACACGTCGGGCGGGGTACCGGGAAATGCCTGGTCCAGGAGGACGACGCCCGGGGCGGTGAACCGGACGAGGCTGTCGACGTGTGCGTCCGTGATGTCCTGGCCGCGCACGCCGGCGAGCCAGATCACCTTCTTGATGCCGAGGGTGCTCTTGAGCTCGGCCTCGATCCGGTCGCGGCTCTTGCCCGGATTGCGGTTCTCGTTGACCACCGAGCTCTCGGTGACCAGCAGGGTTCCCTGGCCGTCGGTCTCGAAGGAGCCGCCTTCGGCGACCACCGGAGCCTGTACGCGCTCGATTCCGTACTCGGCGAGCAGGACGCGGCCGACCTGGGCGTCGTTGCGGTGCTCCTGCTTGTTGCCCCAGCCGCTGAAGTTGAAGTCGGCTCCGAGCAGCTTGCCCGGCTCCTCCACGAACACCGGCACGGTGTCACGCGCCCAGAGGTCGTCGACCGGGACCGGGATCACCTCGACCTGCGAGCCGCACGCCTTCTGCGCCGCCGCCTGCTGGTCGGGCCTGGCGAGCATCACGACGGGTTCGTACGCGGCGACGGCGCGGGCCACGCGCGCGATGTCCTCCCGCACCGCGGGCAGCTGCTCGTACCAGACCCGCTCCAGTGCGGGCCAGGACATGAACGTCCGGGCGTGGCTCTCCCACTCGGCGCCGAACCTGCGCTTCTCCGCCGAGCCGGGGGCGGGCGAGGTGCCGGCACCGGGATCGGCCGGCTCGGCGGGAGCGCAGGCGGCGGCTCCGGCTCCGAGGGCGAGCGCGCCGCCGATACCGGCGAAGGCGCGCAGGGCGGCACGGCGGGACAGGGAGGAAGGGGACACAGAAGGCTCCTGTGGTGACATGGCCTCACTGTGACACTGACTGGATATTCAGTCAATTCACCGGACCGGGGCGTACGGGGGGCGATGGGTACCCAGGTAGGGTGTCGGCTTGTGGCGGATCGTCGAACAGCAATCATGGAAGGAGCCGCGCGGGTGATCGCCCGTCGCGGCGTGCGCGGCCTGCGCGTGGAGGAACTCGCCGCGGAGGCGGGCGTGTCCACGGCGTTGATCTACTACCACTTCAAGGACCGCGCCGGGATCCTGCGCGCGACCCTGGAGTTCATCAACGACCGCGCGGGACGGTACACCACGGAGCGGGAGCCCGACGCGCCCCCGCTGGACGCCCAGGGCGAGCTGGAGGAGACCCTCCTCCTCGAGTTCCAGGACAGCCCCGAGGTACGGGAGAACAGCACGGCCTGGGGAGAGCTCCGGGCGAGCGCGGTCTTCGACCCCGACCTGCGCGAGGACCTGGCCCGTGCCACGCTCGTATGGGTGCAGGAAGTGGGCGAGCTGCTGGGCCGCGTCCGGCCCATGGCGGGCGCCGCGGCGCTCGCCGGAGCCGCCGAGCGGCTGACGGCCCTCGTGGAGGGCCTGAGCTCGCGCTGGCTCAGCGGCAGCCTGCCGCTGGCCCACGCGCGCGAGCTGATGACCACGGCTATCGCGGCCGAGCTCCGGCACCTGGCACGGCCTGACCGGTAGCGGTACCCGGGCTCCCCCTCCAGCTCGCCCACCCCGCCGCCGGGGCCGGCCGCCCGTCCGACCTCTGCGACGGGCGGCTCTCTCGCACCCTCCACCTTGACTGAATTTTCAGTCAGTGTCAGAGTCGAGTCACGGCGCCTCCCCGCGCACGAGATCTGGAGAGACCCATGAGTGCATCCGACGGCGAAAGCCGCTCCCTCCTCAGCCGCCTGTTCGGCTCCGCCGAACCCTCCCGCAGGCGCGTCCTCGGTGCCGCCGGCCTCGGAGCGGCGGGTGTGGCACTGGGTGCGACGGCAGCGGCCCCTCAGCGGGCGAGTGCAGCGGCGCCGGGCCGGTGGGTGGACCGGGACGACGTACCGCATGCCCGCACATGGATGTCCTGGCCGTCCCGCACGTCCATCTGGGGCGGACGGCGCCTCGCCGGGGTGCAGGAGGACATCGCCCTGATCGCCCGGACGATAGCCCGCTACGAACCGGTGGTCCTCTGCGCACCGGACTCCTACACGGCCGCCGGAGCCCGGTCCCTGTGCGGCCCGGGGGTCACCGTCATCACCTCGATCCCCACGGACGACCTTTGGATGCGGGACACCGCACCGGTCTTCCGCCGTGACGGCCGCGGGGGGCTCGACGCCCTCGGCCTCAACTTCAACGGGTGGGGCGGCAAGCAGACCCACTCCTACGACGCCGATGTCGCGGAGCTCGTCGCGGACGACGTCCACCTGCCCTTCCGCCGGGCGGACTTCGTCGGCGAGGGCGGGGCGATCGAGACCGACGGCGACGGCACCGTGATGGCCACGGAGAGCAGCCTGGTCAACAAGAACCGCAATCGGGGCATGAGCAAGGCGGAGATCGAGGACGCCGTCCTCCACGCGTACGGCGCGGACAAGATGATCTGGGTCCCCGGCATCAAGGGCAAGGACATCACGGACAACCACATCGACGTGACCTCGCGCTTCGTGCGCCCGGGTGTGGTGATGGTGCAGGTCCCGCCCGCGGACCGCGACGACGTCTGGGCACGGGACGCCCGCGAGCAGTTCTCGATCCTCTCGCGCGCCACGGACGCGCGGGGGCGACGGCTGAAGGTGATCCGGGTGGAGGGCCCCGACACCGTCCGGTCGAAGGACTCCCAGTTCGTCGACTCCTACCTCAACTTCCACGTGGTCAACGGCGCGGTCGTCACCGCCCGGTTCGGGGACGCGGCGAAGGACGCCGCCGCCCTGCGCGCCCTGGAGGAGGCCTTCCCCGGGCGGGCGGTCGTCCAGATCGACGTCGACCGCCTGATGGCGGGCGGCGGCGGCATCCACTGCTCCACGATGCACGAACCCCTTCCGTAGCGCGTCCGAACACGGAACACCCAACACCGAGTACCGAGTACCGAGAACAGTCCGCCGTACCCCCTTCCAGACGAGGCAGTATGCGACTGACACCGACCGAGCGGGACCGACTGCTGATCTTCACGGCAGCGGAACTGGCTCGCGCGCGGCGCCGCCGGGGCGTCAAGCTCAACGTCCCCGAAGCGACCGCGCTGATCGCGGACACCGTGTGCGAGGCGGCCCGCGACGGCCGCCGCCTCGCCGAGGCGATCGAGGCCGGCCGCAGCGTCCTCGACGCCGACGACGTGCTGCCCGGCGTACCCGACGTGGTCACCACCCTGCAGGTCGAGGCGGTGTTCGAGGACGGGACGCGGCTCTGCGTCATCGACGACCCCTTCGGGCAGCGCGGTGCACTCGGACCCGACGCCCCCGGCGCCGTCCTGCCCGGTGACGGCGAGGGCTACCACCGCGCCGAACCGACGCTGCGGCTGCCCGTGCACAACACCGCGACCGTGCCCATCAGCGTCTCCTCGCACTTCCACTTCTTCGAGGCGAACCCCCGACTCGCGTTCGACCGCGCGGCGGCGTACGGCACGAGGCTCGCCGTCCCGGCCGGCTCAACGGTCCGTTTCGATCCCGGATCCACCGTCCTGGTGGAGCTCCTGCCGATCGGCGGGGCACGCGTCGCCATCGGTTTCGCCGGGCTCGTCGACGGCCCCCTGGACGCCCCGGGCGCACGGGAGGCCGCGCTGGCCAAGGCCCGCGCGACGGGTTACCTCACCGCATACCAGGAGCAGGATCAGGAGCAGGCATGAGTGGCAGCATCTTCGACGCCGCGGGCTGTCACGGCCGCCCCGGCGCAGCCCCGGCGGACGGTACGGACCCGTACGCCTACACGGCGGTCCACGGCCCGCGGGCCGGAGACCGGGTGCGGCTCGGCGACTCGGGCCTCATCGTGCGGGTCGAGTCGGACTCGCAGCAGCCCGGTGACGAGTTCCTGGCCGGCTTCGGCAAGACCGCCCGCGACGGCCTGCACCTGAAGGCGGCGGCCGTCCGCGAGACCTGCGATCTGGTCATCAGCAACGTGCTGGTCATCGACGCCGTCCTCGGCATCCGCAAGACCAGCATCGGCATCCGCGAGGGCCGGATCGCCTCCATCGGGCGGGCGGGGAACGCCGACACCCTGGACGGGGTGGAGGTGGTGGTCGGCACCGGGACGACCATCGTCTCCGGCGAAGGGATGATCGCCACCGCCGGCGCCGTCGACACGCACGTCCACCTGCTCTCGCCCCGGATCATGGAGGCTTCGCTGGCCTCCGGCGTCACCACGATCATCGGCCAGGAGTTCGGCCCGGTCTGGGCGGTCGGCGTCAACTCCCCCTGGGCCCTGCGCCACGCGTTCAACGCCTTCGACGCCTGGCCCGTCAACATCGGCTTCCTCGCCCGCGGTTCGTCCTCGGACGCCGCCCCGCTCGTCGAGGCGCTGGCCGAGGGCGGCGCGTCCGGATTCAAGGTCCACGAGGACATGGGCGCCCACACCCGCGCCCTGGACACCGCGCTGCGGGTGGCCGAGGAGCACGACGTCCAGGTCGCCCTGCACACCGACGGCCTGAACGAGTGCCTCTCCGTCGAGGACACCCTGCGCGTCCTGGACGGCCGCACCATCCACGCCTTCCACATCGAGGGATGCGGCGGCGGACACGTCCCCAACGTACTGAAGATGGCCGGCGTGCCGAACGTCATCGGCTCCTCCACCAACCCCACCCTCCCGTTCGGCCGGGACGCCCTGGCCGAGCACTTCGGCATGATCGTCTCGGCGCACGACCTCAAGGTCGACCTGCCCGGGGACGCCGCGATGGCCCGCGACCGCATCCGGGCCGGGACGATGGGCGCCGAGGACGTCCTGCACGACCTCGGGGTCATCGGCATCACCTCCTCGGACGCCCAGGGCATGGGGCGGGCCGGTGAGACGGTACGCCGTACGTTCGCCATGGCCGGGAAGATGAAGGCCGAGCTCGGCCCCCTGGACGGCGAGGG
Source organism: Streptomyces sp. NPDC032745 (assembly GCF_055579465.1). NCBI lineage: Bacteria > Bacillati > Actinomycetota > Actinomycetes > Kitasatosporales > Streptomycetaceae > Streptomyces > Streptomyces sp. NPDC032745. The sequence goes on from NZ_JBVING010000002.1 coordinate 270,705, forward strand.
CTCCTACGGCACGGCGGCAGGCGGCGACGACAACGAGCGCGTCCTGCGCTACATGGCCAAGCTGACCATCAACCCCGCCATCGCCCACGGCTTCGCGCACGAGGTCGGCTCGATCGAGGTCGGCAAGCTCGCGGACATCGTCCTGTGGTGGCCGCAGTACTTCGGCGCCAAGCCCCAGCTCGTCCTCAAGGCCGGCTTCCCCGCGTACGGGGTCACCGGCGACCCGAACGCCTCCACCGACCGGTGCGAACCCCTGGTCCTGGGACCGCAGTTCGGCTCGTACGGAGCCACTGCCGCCGACATCTCCGTCGCCTTCGTCGCCGGGGCCGCAGTGGCGAACGGAGATCAGATGCCGACGCGCCGGCGTCGCGTGGCGGTCCGCGGGACCCGCGGGATCGGACCGCGGAGCATGCTCCGCAACGCCCGTACCGGCACGGTCGATGTGCACCCCGGCACGGGCCTGGTGTCGCTCGACGGTGAGCCCCTCGTCTCGGCACCCGCCGACTCGGTCTCGCTCGGCCGTCTGTACTTCCTCTAGGGGTGTCCTGGCGGCTTCCTCTAGCGGGTGTCCTGCCGCGTCAGCTCCACGTCGATCGCGTCCGCGAGGAGCCGGCGCGCATGTTCCAGCGGCAGGGAGCCGCTGAGCCAGCGGACGCTGAGGCCTTCGAGGAGTGCCGTCAGGCGTTCTGCCGCGGCCGCGTGTGCCGGAGCCGTACCCATGGGCCGGGCGTGGGCGAGCAGGTCGGCGATCTCGTGCACCCAGGTGTGCGTGGCCCTGGCCACGTCCTCGCGCAGGCCGGCGTCGAAGACGGCGCTGGCCCTCAGCTCTCCCCACGCGGTGCTGTTCTCCCGTACCTCCGGTGTGTCCTGGAGCTCGAGGAGCAGTACCTGGGCCAGCTCGGTCCGCGGGTCTGCGGGATCCAGTCCGGGATCGCGCTCGGCGGTGTAGCGGTCGGCGCGGTCGCTGATGAACTCCAGGGTCCGGCGCAGGATCCCGGCGCGATCGGTGAAGTGGTAGTAGATCAGCGAGGTGGACACCCCCGCCTCGGCGGCGAGCTCTCCCACGCGCAGTCCGCGCACCCCGCGGCGCGCGATCACTCGCGTGGCGGCCCTGAGTATTTCCGTTCGACGGTCTGACACGAGGGGTCACTCTACCCGCCGCGCCGGTCACCTGGGGCTATTTCCTGACCAGAGCGTCAGGCACGCTTCCCGCGCGTCGCCGCCACTGTCTTCCCTGGTCAGAGGTAGATCACAGCAGAACCGCCGATCAGCATGACCGTGCGCGCACCCCTCACAGCACGCACTGCTGGCTGATTCGGCAACTCATTGGCCAGAACCATTGACTGAATTTTCAGTACGGAGGAGGATGCGGGGCACGCAGCCCCACCTCCCTTTCCTCCATGCTGACTGAATATTCACACAGGAGTGATCATGACGGATTTCCGGATGCCGGCCGAGTGGACCGAGCACGAGGGCTGCCTGATGGCCTGGCCCACGCGGCAGGAGCTGTGGGGCGAGGTCTTCGACGAGGTGAAGACGGAGTACGCACAGGTCGCGAGCGCGATCGCGCAGTTCGAGCCGGTGACCATGGTGGCGCTGCCCGGAAGCGGAGCCGAGGCCCGCGAGCGGTGCGGGGAGGGCGTCACCGTGGTGGAACTGCCGCTGGACGACTCCTGGTTCCGGGACTCCGGCCCGATCTTCGTGCTCGGGCCCGACGGACAACGCGCGGGCGTGGACTTCCGCTTCAACGCCTGGGGCGGCAAGCACCACCCGTACGACACCGACGACAAGATCGCGGCCGCCCTGCTGGAGCACCTCGGCGTGCAGCGCATCGCCTCCCGGATGATCCTCGAGGGCGGCGCGATCACCGTCGACGGCGAGGGCACGCTGATCACCACGGAGCAGTGCCTCCTGCACCCCAACCGCAACCCGGGGATGAGCAAGGAGGAGATCGAGGCGGAGCTGATGGCCCGCCTCGGCGTCACCAAGGTGATCTGGCTGCCGTACGGCGGTCTGCTGGACACCGAGACGGACGGGCACGTGGACGGGGTCTGCGCGTTCGTCGCCCCCGGCAAGGTGGTCGTACAGCTGCCGAGCGACCCGGAGCACCCCGACCACGAGCGGATGCGCGTGAACCGCGCCGTCCTGGAGGAGGCCACCGACGCCGCCGGGCGCCGCCTGGAGATCATCGACCTCCCGCAGAGCGCCTTCGTCGAGGTGGCCGGCCGGGAGACCGAGGTCGGCTACCTGAACTTCTACGTCGCCAACGGCGGGGTCGTCGTCCCGGTTGCGGGCGTTGCCGAGGACGAGGGGGCGCTCGCCGTCATCGCCGCCGCGCTGCCCGGCCGCAAGGTCGTCGGCGTCCGCTCCCGCGTGATCGCGTACGGCGGTGGCGGCGTCCACTGCATCACCCAGCAGGTCCCGTCCGCGGTGCCCGTCACCACCTCCCGTTGAGCATGGAAGAGAGAGCCCCGATGCCGAGATCCCTTCCCTGGTCCGGAACCCGCAGGTCCGCGCCCCGGCGGGCTGCTCACCGGCCGTCCGCGATCCGGCGGTACGCGCTGCCGGCCGCCGCTCTGGCCGCGGCCTCCCTGGTCGCCGCCTGTTCCGGCCCGCCCAAGGACGGGCCCGCCCCCGGGAGCGCCGCGTTCAAGCTGTCGGCGGGTACCCCTGCCGCCACCGGTGAACTGGACTCCTTCACCTGGGCGCTGTACGCGGAACCGCCCACCCTGGACTACATCTCCGCCTTCGACTACCCGCAGAACACGATCGTCTCCAATGTCTGCGAGAGCCTGATGCGGTGGACCCCGCAGCTCACCGTGGCTCCGGGCCTGGCGGAGAAGGCCACCAACCCCGACCCCACGACCTGGGTCTACGACCTCCGCCCGGGTGTGCACTTCCACGACGGAGGCGTGCTGAGCGCCGACGACGTGGTGTTCAGCCTCGGCCGGCAGTCGGACCCCGACGGCGGATCGGCCTGGAACAGCAACTTCGCCAACGTCGAATCGATCACCAAGACCGGCCCGCTCCAGGTCACGGTCAAGCTGAAGCAGCCCGACTCGCAGTTCCCGCAGTACATGGCCACCGCCGCCGGCGTCGTGGCCTCGAAGGCCGGTGTGGAGAAGGCGGGCCAGGACTACGGCACCTCGGGCAGCCTGGACTGCACCGGCCCGTTCAGGCTGGGAACCTGGAACAAGGGCCAGTCGATCGAGCTCCAGCGCTTCGACGGCTACTGGGGCGCCAAGGCGAAGTCGGCGAAGGTGGTGTTCAGCTTCCTCACCGACCCCTCCGCCCGCACCAACGCCCTGCTCAACGGCGAGGCCGACGGCGGATACCTGATCCCCACCGAGAGCTACGAACGGCTGGGCAAGAGCGGGGCGGGCACGCTCTACTTCGGCGAGGGACTCAGCACGGTCAACGTCAACGTCACCAGCATGAAGGGAGCGCTCGGCGACGTACGGGTGCGCCGGGCGCTGTCCTTGGCGCTGGACCGCCGCGGATTCGTCAAGGCGGGCCTGGGCGGCGCAGGCACCGCCACCAACTCCCTCACCACCAGGGCCGTCTGGGCAACGGCCCCCGAAGACGTCCGCAAAGCCGCCTTCGACGGGCTGCCGTCGCCCGAGCAGAACATCGAGGAGGCCAAGGCGCTCATCAAGGAGGCGGGCGCCACCGGCAAGACGGTCACCATCGCCACCAGTGCGATCGGCCAGGACGTATCGCTGCTGGCCACCGCGGTCCAGGCCGCCGGCAGCAGGATCGGGCTGGACGTCCAGCTCAAGACCATCGCCCCGAACGCCTTCACCGCGCTGTTCACCGACCCCCAGGCCCGCGAAGGGCTGGACATGTTCCCCGAGACGTACTACGACTCCATCACCGACCCGATGGACCTGCTGAGCAACTTCCAGACCGGGGCCTTCCAGAACTACGCCGGCTACAGCGACCCGGCCTACGACGACCTCGTCACCAAGGCCCGGGCGGAGTACGACCCGGCCCGGCGGATGGCGGCGGCCGCCCAGCTCCAGAAGAAGGCCGCCGAAGAGGTCCTGTGGATCCCCGTGGCCGAGTGGCCCACGGCCGTCTTCCTGGGCAAGCGCATCACCGGCGCACCCACCACCATCTCGTACCTGTACTACCCGTGGGCAGCCGACGTCGGGGCGGCCGGGCGATGAGTTTCCTGAGATTCGCCGCACGGCGGCTGGCCGAGATGGCGGCCACCCTGCTCGGAGCCTCGTTCGTCATCTTCGGCGCGATGTACCTGGCGCCCGGCAATCCGGCGAGCTTCCTGCTCGCCGGGCGGTCGGCCTCCCCCGAGGCACTGCGGGCGATCAACGCGCAGTACCACCTGGACGAGCCGTTCGCGGTGCAGTACCTGCGCTGGCTCGGCCAGGTGCTGCACGGCGACTTCGGGCGCTCGATCACGTACCGCACCGACGTGTCCCGGCTGCTGGCGGACCGCCTGCCCAGCACCCTGCTGCTGATCTCGATGGCGCTCGTGCTGGTCGCCACCGCCGGTCTGCTGCTGGGCTGGATCGGCGCGGTCCGCGGCGGCGGCGCCGACTCGGCGATCCTCGTCACGACCACCTTCGCCATCGGCACCCCGTCGTTCGTGGCCGCGGTCCTGCTGCAGGGGCTGTTCGCGGTGAAACTGCACTGGTTCCCCACCGGGGGCACCGGCGAGGGCCTCGGCTCGATGCTGTGGCATCTGACGCTGCCCGCCGTCGCGTTGGCGCTCTACCTGATCGGGATGCTCGCCCGCGTCACCCGGGCCTCGATGCTCGAAGTCCTCGGGCAGGAACACGTCACCGTCGCCCGCAGCCGCGGGGTCGCCGGGCACCTGGTGATCCGGCGGCACGTGTTCCGTAACGCGCTGGGCACCGTGCTCACCACCGGCGGGCTGATCGTCTCCACCCTGCTGGTCACCACCGTCCTGGTGGAATCGGCGTTCAGCGTCGGCGGCATCGGCCAGCTGCTCGAACTGTCCACCACCACCAAGGACTTCCCCACCGTGCAGGCCATCTCCCTGATCATGGTCGCGCTGTTCATGACGGTGAACCTCGTCGTCGACCTGCTCCATCCGCTGGTCGATCCCCGGGTCGCCCTCGGCCAAAGGAAGCAGGCCGCATGACCGCCACCCTGCTGCGCCGGCCCGGCCTCGCCCGGATCCGGACCTCCCGCGCACCCCTGTCCGCGCTCTGCCTGGGCTTCGTCGCCCTGGTCGTCCTCGTCGCCCTGCTCGCCCCCTGGATCGCCCCGTACGACCCGAACGCCGTCGACCTGGGCAACGCCCTGGCCGGGCCGTCCGCCGAGCACCTCCTCGGGGTCGACGCCTCCGGGCGCGACACGCTCTCCCGCCTGGTGCTGGGCGCCCGGACCTCCCTGCTCGGCCCGCTCGGCGTGGTCGTCTTCTCCACCCTGGCCGGCGTCGCCATCGGCACCGCCGCCGCCTGGCGGGGCGGCTGGCTGGACTCCGTACTGTCCCGCAGCACCGAGCTCGTCTTCGCCTTCCCCGGCATGCTGCTGGCCATCCTGATCGTCTCGGTCCACGGCGAAGGGCTGCTCGCGCCGGTCATCGCCCTGGCCATCGCGTACCTCCCTTACGTCAGCCGGCTCACCCGCTCCCTCGTCCTCGCCGAACGGACACGCCCGTACGTGGAGGCGTACCGCGTGCAGGGCCACTCCGGGCTGCAGATCTGCCTGCGCCACGTCGTCCCCGGGGTCGCCCCCGTCGTCCTCGCCCAGTCCACGGTCAACTTCGGCTACGCCCTCATCGACCTGGCCGGCCTTTCCTTCCTCGGCCTGGGCGTACCCGCCCTGACGCCCGACTGGGGCCGCATGGTCTTCGACGGCAAGACCGCCATCCAGTCCGGCTACCCGCTCTCGGCGATCGTGCCGTGCGCGGCCATCGTCCTGACCGTGGTCGCCTTCAACGTCGTCGGTGAACGCCGGGCCGACAAGGTCGCCGGGAGGGACCGTTGAACACCCTCGACATCCAGGCGCTGCGGTTGCAGCTGCCCCATACCGCCAGGCCCGTCCTCGACGGCGTCGACCTCACGATCGCCGCGCGGGAGACCGTGGCCCTCGTCGGCGAATCCGGCTCGGGCAAGACGCTCACCTCCCGCAGCGTGCTCGGCCTGCTGCCGGCGGGCGCCGCCGCGCAGGGGTCGGTGCGCGTCGCCGGCGACGACGTCCTGACGATGACCACCGGGCAGTTGCGGGTCCTGCGTACGAGCACGGCGGCCATGATCTTCCAGGATCCGCGGGCCGCCATCAACCCGATGCGCCGCGTCGGCGACTTCCTCACCGAGAGCCTGCGCCTGAACGCCCGTATGGGCAAGGACGCCGCCGAAGCGCGGGCGGTGCAGATGCTGGAGGCCGTCGGCCTCACGGGCGCGGCGCTGCGGAAGTACCCGGGGCAGCTCTCCGGCGGCATGCTGCAACGGGCCATGATCGCGGCCGCGCTCATGGGCGACCCCGCGCTGCTCCTCGCCGACGAACCGACCACAGCCCTGGACGTCACGACGCAGGCGGAGGTGCTGGCGCTCCTCGGTGAACTGCGCGAGCGCTTCGGCACCGGCCTGCTCTTCGTCACCCACGACCTCGGACTCGCCGCCGCCATCAGCGACCGCGTGTACGTGATGTACGCGGGCCGGATCGTCGAAACGGGCCCCGCCGAGGAGTTGTTCGCCCGGCCGCGCCATCCGTACACGGTCGCGCTCCTCGACTCGGCCCCGCGCCTGGACGCGCCGCGGGGCCGGCTCGCCGCCATCGGGGGCCGGCCGCCGAGCCTGCGCGAGGAGTTGGCGGGATGCCCGTTCGCCGCGCGCTGTTCGTACGCAACCGACCTGTGCGCACGGCAGGCACCAGCCCTGCAGCCGCTCGCGCAGACCCCGGGGCCGGCCGCCCACCTCGCCTCGTGCCACCACAGCGACCGGGTCGGGGCAGTGGGCCGGCCGCAGTCCCAGTCCCCCGCCTGAAAGGAATGCCACCCATGAGCAAGACCGTCCTGGAGGCCGTCGGCTTGAACCGGTCGTACGGACACGTCCGGGCAGTGGACGACGTCTCGTTCCGGCTGGCCGAGGGCGGGTCACTCGGCATCGTCGGCGAATCGGGCTCGGGCAAGACGACCACCGCGCGCATGGTCGTGGGCCTCGAGCACGCGGACGCCGGCCGGATCCTGGTCCACGGCCGGGACCGGGGCGATCGCGTGCGCGGGAAGGCGCAGCGCCTCGCACGGGCACGGGAGGTGCAGATGGTCTTCCAGGACCCGTTCCTGTCCCTCGATCCGCGCACCACCGTGGGCGCAGCGCTGCGGGAGAGCCTTGCTCTGCACTTCCCCGATGCCGATCACGGCCGGCGCATCGCCGAACTGCTCGACCAGGTGGGACTGGGGGCCCGGGAGGCGGACGCCCTGCCCCGGCAGCTGTCGGGCGGGCAGCGCCAGCGCGTGGCGATCGCCCGCGCGCTGGCGGTGGAGCCGGCCGTCCTCGTGCTCGACGAGGCGGTGGCCGCGCTGGACGTGTCCGTACAGGCGCAGATCCTGAACCTGCTCGCCGATATCCGCGAACAGACGGGCATCGGCTACCTGTTCATCACGCACGACCTCGGTGTGGTGCGGTGCGTCACCGACGACGTCCTCGTGATGCGGCACGGCCGGATCGTCGAAGCGGGTGTGACCGCGCAGGTCCTTGCCGAACCCCGGCATCCCTACACCCGGCTGCTGCTGGAGTCCGTGCCCCGGCCGGGGTGGGACCCGCGGGGCATCGCGGCGGCCCGCCGCGCCCTCTGAGGAGGCCGCTCAGGGGCGTACGGCCGCCGTGGCGAGGCCGGCGACGAGGACGCGTACGGTCACCTCGGGATCGACGCGGGAGTCCAGGGACTGGAGGGCCGCGAGCCCGTCTGCGGCGGCCGCGAGCGCCGTGCCCGGCGGAACGGGGTCGAAGGCGCCTTCGTGCTCGTCCGCGAGCACCTGGAACAGCCGGACGAAGCAATCCCGCCAGCGCCGGTACTCCGCGTCCACCGCGTCCCGGACCCGGTCGTCGTTCAACGCGAACCAGTGGAGGGCGGAGTGCAGGCGTGAGAGGTCCGGCCCCTCGGGCTGTGCCAGCAGTCCGATCACGCGCTCGGCACGCTCGGAGAAGGACCCGGGGTGGTCGACGGCGGCTTCCATGGGACCGATCCATTCGGGCCCTATGTCCCGGGCGACGGCCACGATCAGGTCGGTCCGGTCCCGGAAGTGGTAGTGGCACATCCCGTGTGAGATCCCGCAGAGTGCGGCGACGTTGCGGGTGCTGAAGCGGGCGAAGCCCTCGCCGGCCAGCAGCGTGCGGGCGGCGGCGATCAGCCGGGCGCGGGTCTGTTCACCCTTCGCCGAGGTGCGGGCGGTGCGGGCCGGAGGGGACGGCCGTCCGTCCGCGGCTTCTGCTGCCAGGTCTGCTGCCACGGCGCCACTCTAACGACCCGGTGTCCGTAGCACCGGCGAAAGGGATCGCGAGTTCTCAACTCCCTTTCAATTCAGGGATGTTGATGCCTCCAGATTATTGACCGAGCGCTCGGTCAGTAATACGTTCCGGGCCAGTCGGTGGAGCGATCCACCCCTGGCTGATCGGAGAACAGTGATGAACGATCACGCTGCACCCAAGGACCCGGCCGGCAGAGCGCCGCGCCGGACCCTGGACAGGCGAGGCTTCCTGACCGCGGCAGGCCTCACGGCCGTCGGCGCGGCACTGGCGGCGGCGGGCGGCGAGGCCTTCGCGGCCGCCCGGCCCCCGGCAGGGACGGCAGCCGCGGCCGGCGGCTTCACCGTCCCGCTCGACACCGTCCGGCACACCCGTACGTGGATGGCGTGGCCCGACAGCTCGGCGATCTGGGGCCGCAAACTGGCGGGCGTCCAGGCCGACATCGCGCTCATCGCGAGGATCATCGCCAAGTACGAGCCGGTCGTCATGTGCGCCAACTCCGCAAGCGTCCCGAAGGCGAGGAGCGCCTGCGGACCGGCCGTCACGGTGATCGGCTCGATCCCGGTCGACGACTGCTGGATGCGCGACAGCGGCCCGGTGTTCCGTACCAACGGCGCGGGCGGCCTCGACACGGTCGGCCTGAACTTCAACGGCTGGGGCAACCAGCAGACCCACGCCAAGGACTCCCTGGTCGCCGGGCGGATCGCGGCCCACGTCGGCGTTCCGTTCACCACCGCCGGCTTCGTCGGCGAGGGCGGCGCGGTGGAGACGGACGGCGCCGGCACCCTCATGGCCACCCGCAGCAGCATCATCAACCCCGACCGCAACCCCGCCCTGACGCAGTCACAGATCGAGGCCGCGATGTGCAGTGCCTTCGGGGCCTCCAAGGTGATCTGGTTCAAGGGCGTCCTCGGCCGGGACATCACCGACGACCACGTCGACGCGACGTCCCGTTTCCTCGAGCCAGGCCGGGGACTGGTCCAGATGCCGCCGGCGAGCGACACCGACCCCTGGTCGAACGACGCGCGCCAGCAGTACCAGATCCTCTCCACCTCCACCGGCGCCCAGGGCAACCCCATCTCGGTCACCAAGCTCCAGGGCCCCGACTACAACCTGATCCGTTCCACGAACCCCGACTTCGTCGCCGCGTACGCCAACTACTACGTGTGCAACGGCGCGGTCATAGCGCCCCAGTTCGGCGACACCCGCGCCGACGCCGGAGCCAAGTCCACCCTCCAGCGCCTCTTCCCGGGCCGCACGGTCGAACAGCTCAACATCGACAACCTGGGCGCGGGCGGCGGCGGGATCCACTGCGTCACCCAGCAGCAGCCCGCCCCGTGACGACGAACGCACGCTGCGGTCGGGCCTGACCACGCCGACGGCGCCGAGGGCCGCGCACCGATTCGGTGCGCGGCCTGCCCGTCCGGTCGGCGGTGAAGCCCGCGAGGCGGAGAGACCCGCGCCGTCCCCCGCGGCTGACCCTGCAGCACCTCGTCCCGCGACTACATCGCGCCGGTGGCGGGCGACGCCGGGTCCCGTCAGTCCTGGACGATTGTCCAGGGACGCATCAGGTCGTCGTCTTCGTGTTCGAGAAGGTGGCAGTGGTGGACGTATGTCGCAGGGAATTCGGTTCCACTGTCCGGAATCGACGCGATCGTTTCCGTCGGCGGGCTGAATTCCCGGCAGATGATTCTGGTCACCGTCTCCGGATAGGATTTGACCGTGTCCTTGTCGGACAGCGCTTCGTCCGGGTCCGGCGGAATCGCCGGACCGGTGAAGTACTTCTCCAACACCGGCCTGTCCTCCGGTTTGCGGCCACCGTCGATCCACTTTTCGTAATCCGCCTGGTAGGCGGCTGCGTCGATCGGCTGCCTGTTCAACACCTGGAAGTTGACGAGGTGGACGTGCATCGGGTGGGCGTCGTGGTTGGGATTGATGTACTCCCAGATCTCGGTCGAGCCCGCCTTGATGAAGTCCTCGGACGGCTCCATGAAGGGCACCGCGTTGAACGTCATGGTGCTGAAGAGCTTGTGCTGGTATACGACCCATTGCCGTCGGCGGGTGTCCGGTTTCGCCGTGATGGGTTCGGCCGTCGGCAGTCTGAGTTCCTTGGGCGGAGTGGTCCTGTCCGGGCCTCCGGACAGTCGTTTGGTGACCCGGAATTGCATGATTTCCGAGATTTGCGGCCCTTGGCCCGGCATGCCGGGGTAGTGGACCGGCGCGTGGTAGTTCGTCATCGTGATGTTCGTGCCCATGGGCATCTGGCTGAAGTCGACGATCAGGTCGTACCGCTCGGCCGGCCCGATCAGGAAGTTCAGCATCTGCAACGGAGCACGGAAGCCGCCGTCGGTGCCGATGAGCCAGAACGGCAGGTTGGGCTGGAGCAGTACGTCGCTGGGAACGTCGAACCTCAGCCGCCAGAAGCGTTCGTTCGAAGCGTTGAGAATGCGCAGCCGGTAGCGTCGCGGCTCGACGGCCAGGAAAGGGTAGGCCTTTCCGTTGACGACCGGGGTGTCCTCGCCTTCCTGCAGCGTCATGGTGTAGGCGAGCGAGCCGTCCGGGTAGAAGGTCCGGTCCTGCAGGATCAGGGGGACCTCGAATTCGCCTTGCGGCAGCCCGAGCCGCTCGTCGTCCGGGTCGCGAATGACGTAGAGACCGGCCAGGCCCGCATAGACGTTGAGGCTGGTCATCCCCATGCCGTGATCGTGGTACCAGAGCAGGGACGAACGTTCGTGGTTGGTGTAGGCGCAGATCGCCTCGTTGGGTTTGACCCGGCTCGGGTCAAGGGTGGTGTAGGACTCGGCATGGATGCCGTCCGGGCTGAACGAATGCAGCGGCATGCCGTCGGACTGCGGCGCCGTGAAACCGCCGTGCTGGTGTACGACGTTCCACACGTTGACGTTCGGGGGAAAAGGCTGCATGGGCTCATAGGGCGGCGGCGGGATCGGGGTGAGCTGGGGGTCCCCGGTGCGAATTCCGTCGATCACGGATTGGAACAGGTGGATGGTCGGCAGGTGGTTGCGGTACTTGACGACTGTCGGGTGGTCCTTGTTGACGCTGATGGTCGGCCCGAGATAGCCCATGCCGATCGCCTTGCGGGGGCTGTGCGGGTTCTTGGCCCAGTAACCCCACACGGTTGCCGGCCCGAGATCCCGGTGGAAGCGCCAGGAGCCCTGCCGCATCGTGTACTCGTAGTAGTCGGCGCCCGGGTAGACGGACGGATCCGGGATGGCCGTCATCGGCGTGGGCAGCGCGTCGACGTACTTCGTCAGCGGAGGGGTCTTCGGCACCGCGGTGTCCGCTGACCGTGACCCGTGTCCGTCCGATGCATGCGCCGGCGTTCCCAGAACACCCCGCGGAAGCATGGCCGCACCCCCCATGGCACCGGCCATGAGGAAATTCCTTCGCCCAACCATCCGTCTCCACCCTTCCCTCGACTCGCGTAACGCTCAAGGGATACAAGGCGGGTTCGGAACGCTGCCGCAGCACGCCGGTTCGGTCCCGGGAAAGCCACTCATTGAGCCGAAATCAGCAGCAATTCCGCAGGCGCCGGAACTGGAGTCCAATTATTCGGAATTGGCACCTGATTATTATCGCCGACTGCACCGCCTCTCAGCGGCGGACGCGGGGCATTCCCAGGCCGATCCAGGAGATGATCTCGCGCTGGATCTCGTTGTTGCCGCCGCCGAAGGTGAAGATCACGGCGCTGCGGTAGCCGCGTTCGAGCTCGCCGTGCAGGACCGCGCCCGCGGAGCCGTCCTTGAGGGAGCCGGCCGCGCCGACCACCTCCATCAGCCAGGCGTACGCGTCCCTGCGGGCCTCGGAGCCGTACACCTTGACGGCGGAGGCGTCCTGCGGGGTCAGTGTGCCGTCCTGGACGGCGTTGACCATCTGCCAGTTGAGCAGTTTCATCGCGTCGAGCCGGGCGTGGGTGCGGGCCAGGCGGCCGCGGACCCAGGAGAGGTCGATGACCCGGCGGCCGTCCGCGAGTTTGGTCCCGGCGGCCCAGCGCTGTACGTCGTGCAGGGCCCGGATGGCCATGGTGCCGTGGGCGGCCAGCGTGACGCGCTCGTGGTTGAGCTGGTTGGTGATCAGGCGCCAGCCCTTGTTCTCCTGCCCGACGCGGCGGCTCGCGGGGACCCGGATGTTCTCGTAGTAGCTGGCGGTGGTGTCGTGCGAGGCGAGGGTGTTGATCAGGGTGCAGGAGTAGCCGGGGTCGGAGGTCGGCACGAGGAGCATGGTGATGCCCTTGTGTGCGGGGGCGTCCGGGTCGGTCCGGACGGCGAGCCAGACCCAGTCGGCCGTGTCGCCGTTGGTGGTCCAGATCTTCTGCCCGTTGACCACGTACGTGCCGGTCTCCTCGTCGCCCTCGCGGACGGCCTTGCACTTGAGCGCCGCGAGGTCGGTGCCGGCGTCCGGCTCGCTGTAGCCGATGGCGAAGTCGATCTCACCGGCCAGGATCTTCGGCAGGAAGTACGCCTTCTGCTCGTCGGTGCCGAACTGCATGATGGTCGGCCCGACGGTGTTGAGCGCCATCAGCGGCAGCGGCACGACGGCCTGCGCGGCCTCGTCGAAGAAGATGAACTGGTCCATCGGGGACATCCCGCGGCCGCCGTACTCCTTGGGCCAGCCGACCCCGAGCCAGCCGTCGGCGCCGAGCCGGCGGATGGTCTCCCGGTAGAAACGCTTCTGCGCGGCGGGGTCCTCGTAGCGGCCGTAGACGTCCTCCGGCACCAGCTCGGCGAAGTAGGTGCGCAGCTCGGTGCGCAACTGCTGCTGCTCAGGCGTGTATTCGAGGTGCACGGCCCCTCCGGGTGTCTCGCGGTCCAGCCGGTCGCTGTGGTGGCGGCGCACAGAGTAGAACGTGTTCCAAGAAGGGGGAAGGACTCGCGGGCCGCCGATTCCGCCGACCACCCGCAGGGCGCGGACCCGTACCCGACAATGGACGCGCGCGGTACGGGAGTTCAAGGAGCCGGGGAGACGCATGGACGAGGCCTGGGAGCAGGAATTCGCCGGCCGGGACCGGATGCCGGAGCGCCGGGACCGGACGCCCGCCGACCCCGTACGCGCGGACCGGCTGCCCGCCGCCCGGTCGGCGGACTCCGGGGGCTTGACCCAGATCCACGAGCCGGGAGCGCTGCCCGTCGACCCCGGGGTCCCCGACCGCGAGGGGTGCTGGGAGCTGCTGCCGGGCGACGTGCGCGCCAAGACGCTCGAGAAGGCGGGCCGGTCCCTGGTGTGGTGGGCCCGGGTCTACGACGACGGCGCCCCGTTCGCGGTGGTGTTCGGAGACCGGGGGCTGTGCCGGGTCCGGCCGGTGTACCGCAACGGCCGCACGGAGGAGCACCGGGGCGAGCGGGTCCGGGTGGAGCCCGGGTCGCTGCGGAGCCGCTCCTTCGACGGGCGGCCTGCGCAGGCGGCCGGCGGCGCGGCCGCGCCCGGCCGGCCCGGCGCACCGGTCGAGCGGCTGGTCCTGGACCCGCCGGACGCGCAGGGGGTGCTCGGGCACTTCCCCCTCGACGTGCAGGACTTCCTGCAGCGCCCCTTCCTGGCCGGCCGGCGGACCGTCACGGCCGAGTGGTACTACGAGGAGACCGTCGAGCCCACGCACACCGGCCTGTTCGTCCTCCTGTGCCTGTCCACCGACCGGCACGTCACCGCGATCGAGGCGCGCCGCACCCTGGACCGGGGCGCGACACCGGACCGGGCCCGGTGGCACTCCCTCACGTGCCACCAGGCCCGGCTCACCCCCCGCTGACCCTCGCGGGCCCGATCAGGGCCCGATCAGGGCCGATCAGGGAAGGAACACCACCGAGCGCAGCTTGAGGCGCGCCGAGCCGTAGCCGGTGAACGGGCGCAGGTCGAAGTGGTCGCCCGTGCAGTCGGCCCCGGTGAAAACCCGCGCGTGGGCGTCGGTCCGGTTGCGCGGGGAGAAGGCCGGCTCGGAGGAGTTCGGGTCGGCGACCTCCGGGATGACGATGCACGTGTAGTCCTCCGGGCCGGAGAACCGCTCCTGCCGCGGCTGCCCGTCCAGGCCGGCGTACGAGTACTCGAACTCGCCCGTGGCGGCACTGGCCGAGCCGGGGACGGCGACGAGGAGGGTGAGGGCGCTGGCTGCGGCGACCACGGCGGTACGGAGGCGCATGGGGGGCTTCCCTTTCGGATGGGGTGCGGAAGACGTCGCCGAACGCGACGGTGATCACGCTAGGGGGCTCCGAGCATGATCAAACGGTTCTTCCGTGCCACCGGAAAGGATGGTTTCCCGCCCTATTGTCCAGGGCATTCACCTCCCTTCACCCACCTCGCGGTCAGTTCAGCGCCGTGATCATCGCCGCGGCCGTCGCCGCCATCGCCGTACGGGCCGCCGTCAGGTACGGGCGCGGGTCCGCCGGGGTCAGGTGGGTGCGGATGGCCTCGGTCATGGCCAGGTTCAGCGCGGTACCGATGTTGACCTTGCGGATGCCGCCCGCGACCGCCGCCGCGAGCTCCGCGTCCGGCAGGCCCGAGGAGCCGTGCAGCACCAGCGGCACGTCCACCGTCTTCGCCAGGCGGGCGAGCAGCACGTGGTCCAGCGCGGCGGTGCGGCTGGTCATCGCGTGGCTGCTGCCGACCGCCACGGCCAGCGCATCGACACCGGAGTCGGCCACGAACCGCCGGGCCTCGTCCGGGTCGGTACGGGCACCGGGTGCGTGCGGGTCGAGCGGGGCGGCGCCGTTCTTCCCGCCCACCTCCCCCAGCTCGGCCTCGACCCACAGCCCGTTGGCGTGCGCCCAGTCGGCCGCGGAGCGGGTGGCCTCCAGGTTCTCCGCGTACGGGAGCTGCGCGGCGTCGTACATCACCGAGCTGAACCCGGCATCCACGGCCTGCCGGAGCAGGTCGGCGCTCTTGACGTGGTCCAGGTGCAGGCCGACCGGGATCCCTGCGGCCTCCGCGCATGCGGCGGCGGCGCGCGAGATGGGCAGCAGCCGGCCGTCGCGGAACTTCACGGCGTTCTCGCTCAGCTGCAGGATGACCGGCAGGCCCGCCCGTTCCGCCCCGGCGACGACGGCCTCGGCGTGCTCCAGGGTGATGATGTTGAACGCGGCGACGGCGCGGCCGGCGGCCGCCGCCTCGAGGACGAGCGTCCCGGCGGAGACGAGGCTCATCGGACCGCCTCCTCGCCGGCGGTGAGGATCACCGAGCGGGTCAGGTTCCGCGGCTGGTCCGGATCCAGGTCCTGGTGGGCCGCGACGGCGATCGCCAGCCGGTGGACGCGTACCAGCTCGGCGAGCGGGTCGAGCCGCCCTGCCACCCACTGGCCGCCGGTGGCCCGCACCTGCTCGTCGAGCCCGTCGGGCGCCTCGCCCATCGACCAGGTGAGGGTGCCGGGCCCGGTCACGCTGATCGGCCCGTGCCGGTACTCCATCGCCGGATACGACTCGGACCAGGACAGGGACGCCTCGCGCATCTTCAGCGCGGCCTCGTGGGCGAGGCCCACACTCCAGCCGCGGCCGAGGAAGGTGAACTGCCCGCGGCTCGCGGCCTGTTCGGGCAGCGGTTCGGTGAGGGCGGTGCGCGCGTCGGCGACGACCGCGGCGCTGTGCCGGCCGACGTGGGCGCGCAGCAGGGTCAGCGCGGTCGTGGCGAATCGGGTCTGCACGACGGACTGCTCGTCGGCGAAGTCGAGGACGACGAGCTCGTCGGCGAGGGTCATCACCGGCGTCGCCGGGTCCCCGATGACGGCGGTCGTACGCACACCGGCGTCCCGTAGCCCGGCCAGCAGGTGCAGCACCTCCGTGGTGGTGCCGGACCGGGTGAGCGCGACGACCCGGTCGTAGCGGCGGTGCAGGGGGAACTCCGAGGCGGGGAAGGCGTCGGTCTCCCCCTGGCCCACCTCCTCGCGCAGGGCGGCGGCCGCCTGGGCCATGTAGTACGAGGTCCCGCACCCGACGATCGCGGTACGCTCCCCCGGCTGCGGCAGCAACGCCCGTTGGGACGGAGCCAGTTCGGCGGCCCGCTCCCAGCACTCGGGCTGCGTGCCCAACTCGTACGCGACGTGGCTCATGGCGGCTCCCTGGCGTGGTGGGTGCAGTTTCCTGCAAGGTAGCGGCCCATTTCACGCAACTTCAAGCACCTTGGGGGTTGATCTCCTGAGTTAATGTCGACGTGTAGGCCGATGGAGCACACCCGAGGGGGTCGATCGCCGTGGGTTCCATGACCCGCAAGGAGCGCTGGCAGACGCTGCTGGATCTGCTGGTGGAGCGGGGTGAGCTGGAGGTCGAGCCGGCGGCGGAGACCCTCGGCGTGTCCGCCGCGACCATCCGCCGCGATCTAGACCAGCTGGCCGAGCAGCAGCTGCTGGTCCGCACGCGCGGCGGGGCGGTGGTCCACGGCGTCTCGTACGAACTTCCCCTGCGCTACCGGACGTCCCGCCGCGCCGCGGAGAAGCAGCGCATCAGCGAGGCGGTGGCGGAGCTGATCACGCCGGGCGAGGTGATCGGCCTGACCGGCGGCACGACGACCACGGAAGTGGCCCGCGCCCTGGCCGGCCGCCCGGACCTGGCGTCGGGCTCGCCGGCGCTGACGGTGGTGACCAACGCGCTCAACATCGCGGGCGAGCTCGTCATCAGGCCGCAGTTCAAGATCGTCCTGACGGGCGGGGTCGCCCGCCCGCAGTCGTACGAGCTGACCGGCCCGCTGGCCCAGCAGGTCCTGGGCCAGCTCACGATGGACACGGCGGTCGTCGGCGTGGACGCCTTCGACCCGACCGACGGCGCGGCGACCCGCCATGAGGACGAGGCCGCGATGAACCGCCTGCTGTGCGAACGGGCCCGCCGGGTGGTCATCGCGGCGGACTCCAGCAAACTCGCGGTCCGCGCCTTCGCCCGCATCTGCCCGACGCAGTCGGTGGACGTCCTGGTCACGGACACGGGCCTGTCGGATGCAGTGACGGCGGAGTTCGAAGCGTCGGGCGTGGAGGTACGGAGGGTCTAGGGGCGGGGCGGCCGGGGGCGGGAGCGGGGCGGCTGGGGGCGGGGGCGGGGCGGCCGGGGGCGGGGGCGGGGCGGCCGGGGTACACGGATGCGGCGGGGGCGTGGGCGGCGGGGGCGTGGGCGGCGGGGCCCACGGACTCAGGCCGGCCTGTCCGACGGGGTGGGGCGGGTGGCGGCCTGTCGACTCGGCGCCGGAAGGGGCCACCGGGACATCGGGGGCAGAGTCGCCGCACTCCGCGTCGGAAGCATCGACCGGGAGGTCAAGGGCCCGGGGTCATGCACTCGGCGCCGGAAGTGCAGGTGGGAAGCACGGGGTCGGGATCGGCGTGCGCGGTGTCGGAGACACCGGGCGGGAGGTCAGGGGCGGGGACTGTGTGCTCGGTGTCGGAGACACCGGGCGGAACGTCACGGACGGAGACCGTGTACTCCGCACCGGAGAGGCCAGTCGGGACGTGCGCGCCGGGCCCATGCACTCGGCAACGCAGGGGTTGGTCGGGAGGCCAGGGGGCGGGGTCTGTCGACTCGGCGTCGGGAGGGGTCCGGGGGCGTCCCGTCAGTCCACTGTCCTTCCGTGTCGTGCCGGTCCCTCAAGGGCGCTCCCTGCGGTCGCGTCGCTTCGCGATGTCGCTGCGCTCCACCCTTGACCGACCGGCCCGCCCCGGAATGCCATAAGACTGCCGGGAAGCCCCCGAAGGATGGCCGGGGGGTTCATGTTCCGATGAGGGCCCATCAGAGATCCTGACCGGCAGCCCCTGTCCATCCGCACCCAGCCCACCAGGAGCATCGAGAGGGGTCGGTGGAGGGTGCGCGGGAGGGCCATGCCTCCCTCAAGGGCCCATAGGCACCCTTTCCGGGCCCATGCAGGGTCAACCTGCACCAGACAGCGATGAGATGACGCTGCGGTGCCGGTTGGGCCGTGGACGCCCCAAATCGCTACGCGCTCCTCTCTGCTTGGCGTCCTCGCCCCGCCTCTGGCTGGACATAGGCCGCCCACGACCGGCACAGGGACGGCCCGGCATGCGACAGCGGGTTGTCTGCCCCTTTTATTCGCCAGTCGAGAGCCAAGAGACACCTTGTCGGAGTGAGAGGTGGAGAAAACCGGCATCAGACTCCCTCTCACCCGCCTTTCGCCCCAAATGGCGTGCAGACGCCCGGAAACCCGCCCACGGGAGGCGTCCGGCGGCCTATGTCCAGCCATAGGCGGGGCGAGGACGCCGAGAGATGAGAAGCGCGTAGCGATCTGACGCGATACGGGCCAACCGGCACCGCAGGGTCATCTCATCGCTGTCTGGTGCAGGTTGACCCCACCTGGGTCCGGAAAGGGTGCCTATGGGCC
Organism: Streptomyces sp. NPDC032745; assembly: GCF_055579465.1. Classification (NCBI taxonomy): domain Bacteria; kingdom Bacillati; phylum Actinomycetota; class Actinomycetes; order Kitasatosporales; family Streptomycetaceae; genus Streptomyces; species Streptomyces sp. NPDC032745. Next base: position 289,469 of record NZ_JBVING010000002.1, read on the forward strand.
CTTCAGGGAGCCGTTCCCCTCCCCGCGCGCCCGTCGCCGACCTCTCTCGATGCTCCTGGTGGGCTGGGTGCGGATGGACAGGGGCCCCTGCCCGGCATCTGTGATCGGGGCTGATCGGAACCCTGAACCCCCCGGCCATCCTCCGGGGGCTTCCCGGCAGTCTGTTGGCATTCCGGGGCGGGCCGGTCGGTCAAGGGTGGAGCGCAGCGACATCGCGAAGCGACGCGACCGCAGGGAGCGCCCTTGAGGGACCGGCACGACACGGAAGGACAGTGGACTGCCGGGAAGCCCCCGGACCCCTCCCGACCCCGCGTCCACAGACCCCGCCAAAGCCCGCCCCTGCTCGGCTAGTCGACCTCGAGTGCGTGGGTCCTGCCAGCGCCTGCCCCGCCCGGCTGACCACCCCGTGTGTGTCGGTCCCACCGACGCCTCGCCCCCGCCCCGCTAGTCGGCTCCCAGTGTGCGGGTCCCGCCGACGCCCGCCCCCGCCCAGCTGATCCACTCCGAGCGCGCGAGTCCCCCAACGCCCGCCCCCGCCCCGCTAGCCGGCACCGAGCACGCGGGTCCCCCCGACGCCCGTCCCCGCCCAGCTGATCCACTCCGAGCGCGCGAGTCCCCCAACGCCCGCCCCCGCCCGGCTAGTCGGCACCGAGCATGCGGGTCCCGCCGACGCCCGCCCCCGCCCAGCTGATCCACTCCGAGCGCGCGAGTCCCCCAACGCCCGCCCCCGCCCCGCTAGCCGGCACCGAG